>CAVRQQ010000039.1:0-51073 GCA_963723355.1 uncultured delta proteobacterium | reverse complement strand
GACTTTCTGCTCGGGCCCCTTGTGCAGCTTGTGGCAATCGAAGCAACTGACCTCGTTCAGGGCATGCACGCTGGAATTCCAGCTGTGCAGGTTTGGCGTCGAGGCCGCCGAATGGCAGCGCAGGCAGAGCATCGACTGGGCCTGGGCCGGGAACTCGGTAATCGGCAGCAGGGTTTTGAAGTCGCAGGGCTGCTCTGTGTTATGTTCTCGACGGCCATGCTGCCGGGGCCGTGACACGATTCGCAGTTCACCAGCGGCAGACCGGTTTCCTCGGAGATCTGGTCGCCGTGGATCGAGTGCTTGAAGTCGCTGGCGATCCTGTCGTGAATGTGGCACTTGGCCAGGCAGTTGTCGTCGCCGATGTAATTGGCTTCGAGGTTGCCCACCAGGATGGTCTCGTAATCCCTGACGGGTGCTATCGGTTGTGAAGTGCGCAGGGTGGCAAGATCGGTGCATGCAACGATAAGAATACTTGCCAGGACAATAAGAATCGGAATTCGATATCGCAAAGCCATACCTCCTGAAATAAAGAAGAAACCGTTTTCAAAAAAGTTGTCCGGAGAAAGACTTCTCCTCCAGCCAGTACATTAGAATGCGTAAGTCCGCAATAATCTGTGCAATAAGCGTTCCCGTAAGAAGAGCTTCATTGACGCAATCAAATATTTTGTGCTTGAGCTTGCTGGATTTAAAGGCGCCTCGATAATCATCGATGACGAGCTTATCCTAGAATATAGGGGCTTTTGAGCTGCTTGATCGAATGGCAAAGAGGGGAGGTCGGTTTCTGTAGAGCAAGAGAACAGAAACGCTTGTAATTGGCTGATTGCCCGGTTACGAGTTGCTACCTCTTCGATTTGCATATCTTTAAAGTTTAAGATCATATTTCGAAGTTTTTGATAGCATCTTAAGCTTAATTATATATAAATTAGCGCAAATTATATGTAAATTAAATTAAAAGTCAAGTCATTAAATGCAACAAAGCACATAAGAGCTTCGCCTGATAAAAAAGTGCCTGCACGGACGTGTCTATAGGGTAACGGTGACTAAAATGGGAATGCGCGATGACTAAAAACGTCAGTCGAACGTGGTGGGTGTGCTTGATTCGAAGGGCAGCTTACGGGTTTTGGGAGGATAGTATTGTCATTGTCGCGCTCCGCCGGTCACTGGCGCTGTTCAGGCCAGCCGCATTGTGTCTGGCGGGTCCGGTTGGGTCCGTGGCTAGGAGGGGGGGCGGTTGGAGACGGGTGGGGGCTGCACCTGCCTGGCGGCAAGGCCGGCAAAGTCATAGCGTGACAAGGTTTTCATGAAGTCGCCACGAATCTCCGCCCAGGCGCCATGAACGGGACAAAAGAATTCACGCTCGCAGGCGCCCTCTTCGATCAGGCACTGGTTGAGATAGACCGGGCCTTCCTGGGATTTGATGATGTCCAACAGGGTGATCTCCGCCGGTTCCTTGGCCAGGTAAAAACCTCCGCCGACACCACGCTGTGAGCCGACAATCCCGTCCTTGATCAGCGGCTGCAGGATCTTGGTCAGAAATGCCGGGGTAATATCCTGCGCCTTGCAGATATCTTTTTTGTAGACGATTTCACCGGCCGGTTGGCGGGACATGTAGAGAATGGCACGAATGGCATATTCTGTTGCGCGGGTAATAATCAAGTGAAATTCCTTTGCCGGGATTCTTGACAATTTTTGTAATAAAGTAATGGTTTTGGCTGTTTATGTCAATCATTAATCCTCTGCCGAGCCAGGGTCGCCCGATCATGCGTGCGAAGTTCATCCTGCAGATTGACAGCATCTTTAGGTCAAGGGCATGATGCACGTTGCGTAGATTCATTCAGATCTCATGAAAGGAGCAGTTTGCTGCATGTCTGCAGAACAAGTGGTCGGTCGTTTCGCCCCGAGTCCTACCGGGCCTTTGCATTTCGGCTCCCTCATCGCCGCAGTCGGCAGCTTCTGCCTGGCACGTCAGGCTGGTGGCCGCTGGCTGCTGCGCATGGAAGACCTGGATGCACCCAGGGTTGTGCCCGGTGCTGCAGATGACATCCTGTTCACGCTGGACAAGCTCGGGCTGCATTGGGATGGTGAGATCATCTGGCAGAGCCGGCGCAGCGATGCTTACCAGGCCGCAGTCGAAATGTTGCGCAACAAGGGGCTGATCTTTGACTGTGCCTGTTCGCGTAAGGAAATTCTTGCAAGCGCTCCTCATCCGGGCGAGGAAGGCCCCGTCTATCCTGGTACCTGTCGTCCCGGGCTTGCTGCTGGGCGCAAGCCGCGCGCTCTGCGGATCATCGTCCCTGATCGACGGGTCTGTTTCACCGATGGTGTGTTTGGGCCCATGCAGCAAGTCCTCTCTGAAGCTGTCGGTGATTTCGTCCTGCATCGTGCTGACGGGATGTATGCCTATCAACTGGCCGTCGTGGTTGATGATGCCGCTAGTGGCGTCAACCAGGTCGTGCGCGGGTCTGACCTGCTTTCGTCGACGCCGAGACAGATTTTTCTCCATGCCTGTCTGGGAAACCCGATCCCAGAGTACATTCATCTGCCCCTGTTGACAGACCGGCAAGGCAAAAAGATCAGTAAGCGCCATGGTGCGATCGGTTTTGAGCCGACGGTTAACTCCTCGGCCCTGATAGTGCGAGCATTAGAACTCCTCGGCCAGGACGTGCCGGAAAAGATCAACGAATCACCACCGAATGAGATTCTCGAATGGGCCAGCCAGAACATTGACCGGCGGCGCATCCCGGCAGGCGATCTGGACCTGGTGTTCAATGATTTCCCGGTTTAATTGCGGAAAAATGCGATAACCCCATTGACAGGGGGGTGAAAAGCCGGTAAATAGGTTTCATTGAAAGTGAGCAGTACCTGCCTGAGTGACCTGAACATACTAATTTTTCCTTTCAGATAGTATCCAACTAACTAGTACGGACTGACCCTAAGATCTTTTGACATTCAGGAATTAACGAGCGAAGGCATGCATCTCTGCCTTGCAACATAAACCTGCCCAAAAAATATCATTTCACATAACCGGTATCCGGAGAAAAGCCCTGAATTCATAAATGAATTTATGGAGTACCCATGGTGATAGATGGTGATAGCGTACATAAGGTGTGATGCCCATGAGCAATGAATCAGTTGAACTACGAGGAGAACAGATGAATCTGAAGGAGTTGAAAGAAAAGAAGATTACCGACCTTTCGACGATTGCCAAGGAACTCGGCGTCGAGGGGGCATCGGGAATGCGCAAGCAAGACCTGATCTTCGCCATTCTCAACACGACATCCGCCAAGAACGGCGCAATTTTCGGTGAAGGGGTCCTCGAAATCCTGCCGGATGGTTTTGGCTTTTTGCGGGCACCTGATGCCAATTACCTGCCCGGGCCGGATGATATCTATGTCTCTCCTTCGCAGATCCGGCGGTTCAACCTGAAGACCGGTGATACCGTTTCCGGCCAGATCCGCCCCCCGAAAGAAGGCGAGCGCTATTTCGCTCTGCTCAAGGTCGCAGAGGTCAACTTCGAAAGCCCGGCCGTGGCCCGCGACAAGACTCTGTTCGATAACCTGACGCCGCTCTATCCCGATGAGCGCCTGATCCTCGAGAGCGATCCGAAGAACCTTTCGACGCGCGTCATTGACCTGGCGGCTCCGGTTGGCAAGGGACAACGCGCCCTGATCGTCGCCCCGCCGCGGACCGGCAAGACGATCCTGCTGCAGAATATCGCCAATTCGATTACCGCTAACCATCCCGAAGTCTACCTGATCGTGCTGCTGATCGACGAACGGCCCGAAGAGGTGACCGACATGCAGCGAACAGTCAATGGCGAAGTCATCTCCTCGACCTTCGACGAGCCGGCCACGCGGCACGTCCAGGTTGCCGAGATGGTCATCGAGAAAGCCAAGCGCCTGGTTGAACACAAGCGCGACGTGGTGATCCTGCTTGACTCCATTACCCGCCTGGCCCGCGCCTATAATACCGTGGTGCCGCCTTCGGGCAAGATTCTCTCCGGTGGTGTCGATTCCAATGCCCTGCACAAGCCGAAACGGTTCTTCGGTGCGGCGCGCAATATCGAGGAGGGTGGCAGCCTGACAATTATCGCGACCGCCCTGATCGATACCGGCAGCAAAATGGATGAAGTGATTTTCGAGGAATTCAAGGGTACCGGCAACATGGAACTGGTGCTCGATCGCAAACTGGTTGACAAGCGGACCTTCCCGGCAATCGACATCAACAAGTCAGGGACCCGCCGTGAAGAGCTGCTTATCGATGCGACCAGCCTGCAACGCATCTGGCTGTTGCGCAAGGTGCTTTCGTCGATGAACGTGGTCGACAGCATGGAGTTCCTGCTCGATAAGCTCGGCGACGCGAAAACCAACCAGGAATTCCTCGACAGCATGAATCGTTAAAAGGTTGCAATTGCTTTTAAATGGTGCTATTTAAACACTCTTTTGAGCCTTAAGGCAGACTAAATCCGCGACCTGTACATAGCCAGGTCAACAGGAGTTGAATAATGAAAGAAGGAATCCATCCAAAGTACGAGGCCGCCACGGTCACCTGTCATTGTGGTAACAGCTTTGAGACCAAATCGACCAAAGCAGGCGATATCAGCACAGAAATCTGTTCTGCCTGCCATCCGTTTTATACCGGCAAGCAGAAGCTGATGGATACCGCCGGACGGATCGAGCGCTTCCGCAAGAGATACGAAAAGAAAGAGTAGAGCCCTGGGGGCGGCCCTGCTGGACCGTCCCTTTTTTGATGCCGGTTTTCCCGGTGACCATACCTTAGAAAAATCTCCCGCGTCCCGTTCCGGGACACGGCCCGGTTCCCCGGACGGCGCGGTCCAATTTGGAAACAAAGGCCATGCTCGTCCAACTTCTGACCAGCACTCCAGATCCTGAACAGGTTGTGGCAGCCGCTGCGCGACTCTGTTATTCCGATGCGTCGATTGCCGAGCTGCTTGGCCAGGCGCCGGAGCAGGCTGACAGGTTGTTGGCCAAGATTATGGATCTCGGCCACTTTTCGGTTCTGGAACATGCTTCGTTTACCTTCGGCATTGAAGGTATCAGCCGATCCTGTTCCCATCAACTGGTGCGCCATCGGATTGCCTCTTTTTCCCAGCAGAGCCAGCGTTACGTGTCGCATGATCAGCCCTTCTCCGTGGTCACCCCGGCAACCATCGGTGAAGACCAGGAACTTCTGGCGCGTTTTAACGCGCACATGCAGGGCACCCATGAGCTGTACCGTGACCTGATGAACGCCGGTGTCCCGGCCGAAGACGCGAGATTCGTACTGCCCAACGCAGCGGCGACGAAGCTCGTCATGACAATGAATGCCAGGGAACTGCACCACTTCTTCGGCTTGCGCTGTTGTCGCCGTTCCCAGTGGGAGATCCAGGCCATGGCCAGGGAGATGCTGCGCCTGGCCAGACAGGCTGCACCCCGGCTCTTTACCAGGGCCGGGCCGGGATGCCTGCATGCTTCTTGCCCGGAGGGCTCCATGACCTGCGGGGCAATCAGGGAAGTCCGAGAAGAATATGCCAAACTTTAACCTGCGTTGCAGAACGTATAGAGTCGCCATGCTGAATAAACTCGAAGAAGTTGCTGACCGGTTCCGTGAAGTCGAAGGGTTGTTGTCCGACCCGACCGTGGTCAACGACCAGAACCGGTACCGTGCCCTGACCAAGGAGCATGCCGAACTGGTCGATGTGGTCGGCAGTTACCAGCGCTATTGCCAGATTCGGCAAGAGATCACCGGCAGCCAGGAGCTGCTCAAGGATCCGGATCCGGATGTGCGCGAGATGGCCAATGCCGAGGTCGCCGACCTGGAATCGGAAAAAAATGCTCTCGAAGCACAGCTCAAGCTCATGCTTCTGCCAAAGGATCCGAACGACGCGCGCAATGTCATCCTGGAGGTGCGTGCAGGAACCGGCGGCGATGAGGCCGCCCTGTTTGCCGGCGACCTGTTTCGCATGTACACCCGCTACGCGGAAAACCAGGGTTGGAAGGTTGAACTGCTCAGCAGTGCCGAGTCGGAAGCGGGAGGTTTCAAGGAAGTCATCGCCATGATCACCGGCAAGGGTGCTTATTCGCGGTTCAAGTACGAAAGCGGCACGCATCGCGTACAGCGGGTTCCGGAGACTGAAGCCCAGGGGCGCATCCATACCTCGGCCTGTACGGTCGCCGTGTTGCCCGAGGCCGAAGATGTTGAGATTGACATCGATCCGACGGACCTGCGTATCGACCTTTTCCGGGCTTCCGGTGCCGGCGGCCAGCATGTCAACAAGACCGAATCGGCCGTGCGCATTACCCACATCCCTACCGGTGTCGTGGTCTCCTGCCAGGATGAAAAATCGCAGCACAAAAACAAGGCCAAGGCGATGAAGGTCCTGCAGTCGCGCCTGCTTGATGCCATGCAGGCTGAACAGCAGGCAAAGATGGCCGCCGATCGCAAAAGCCAGGTCGGCAGCGGTGACCGCTCCGAGCGCATCAGGACCTATAACTTCCCGCAGGGGCGTTGTACGGACCACCGGGTCGGACTGACGCTTTACAAGCTCGAAGCAATCATGCAGGGGGATCTGGACGAAGTGATCGAGACCTTGACGACCCACTACCAGGCCGAACTGATGGCTGGGCAGGATAACTAGCGTGACCGAGCGCTGGACGGTTCTTAAGCTCCTGCAATGGACGGCAGATTATTTCCGGGACAAGGGGATCGAATCGCCCCGCCTGGACGCTGAGCTGCTGCTGTCAGCAACGCTGGAGATGGACCGGGTTGCCCTGTATGTGAATTTCGAGCGCCCGCTGATTGCCGACGAATTGGCACGCTACCGGGAGAAGGTGCGTCGCCGTGCCGATCGTGAACCGCTCCAGTATATCCTGGGTGAGACAGAGTTCTGGTCTCTGCCATTCTCTGTCAATCCCTTTGTCCTGATTCCGCGGGCAGACACTGAAGTGCTGGTCGAGGAAGCCCTGAAAAGAATCGATGGGTGTTCCAGTGTCCTGGATGTCGGAACCGGCAGCGGTGCTATTGCCGTCGCACTGGCCCACGACCAGCCGGAGCTTCGGGTGACGGCCCTCGATTGCAGCGAGGAGGCCCTCGAAGTTGCCCGTGGCAACGCCCGGCGGAATGGAGTTTTGGAACGCGTCGACTGCCTGGCGGGTGATCTGAACAGTTTACCGCCGGGGCCGTTTGACATGATCGTCAGCAATCCTCCCTATATCCCGACCCGGGACTGGGAGCAGTTGATGCCCGAGGTGCGCGATCATGAACCGCGCCTGGCTCTCGATGGTGGTGATGACGGGCTGGAGGCCTACCGCCGGATCGCCGTACAGGCTTTAAAGGTTCTCTCGCCGGGTGGATGGCTGCTGGTAGAGGTTGGGATTGGCCAGGCTGCCGTCGTCAGCGCGCTGTTCAAGGCCGCCGGCCTGACAGATGTGGCGCAGCGTGATGATTATGCCGGGATCCCGAGAGTCGTGATGGGTCAAGACAAGCTGTATAAGCATGTGAAGAGGATAATACATTGGATAAATTGATTATACATGGTGGTCGCCGGCTTGAAGGTGAAGTCGTCGATCAGCGGTGCCAAGAACGCTGCCCTGCCGCTGCTCTTTGCTACGCTGCTGGCCCCGGGACCGCACCGGATCGGTAATTTGCCGCGGCTTCGCGACATCACCACGGCAGAGCGGCTGCTGGCTGAACTCGGGGCTGAAGTAGACAGCAGCAACGGCACGCTGAAGATCTCAACCGGACAGATCAATAGCATGGAGGCGCCCTATGACCTGGTGCGGACCATGCGTGCATCGGTCCTGGTGCTCGGCCCGCTGCTGGCCCGTTACGGTCGTGCCCGCGTCAGCCTCCCCGGAGGATGTGCCATCGGCGCCCGGCCGATCAACCTGCATCTGAAGGGGCTGGAAGCAATGGGTGCGAAGATCCGTCTCGATCACGGTTACGTCGAGGCGAATGCGACGCAGCTTAAAGGGGCCCGGATTTATTTTGATGTGCCGACGGTTGGCGGGACGGAAAACCTGATGATGGCCGCGTCCCTGGCCAAGGGTACGACGATCCTGGAGAATGCAGCCAGGGAACCGGAGATTGTCGACCTGGCCAACGCCCTGCGGGGCATGGGGGCGAAAATCGAAGGCGCCGGAGCCGACACGATTACCATCGAGGGTGTCGACGAGCTGAAACCGATGGATTACCGGGTCATGCCGGACCGGATCGAGGCGGGAACTTTCCTCGTTGCGGCGGCCATGACCGGTGGTCGGATCGGGGTCAAGGGCGGTCGCCCGGACCACCTGGAGGCGTTGCTGAGCAAACTCGAGGAAGTCGGTGCGACGATCGAGGCGGACGAGGATGCCCTCTGGGTCCAGGGCCCGGAAGAGCTCAGGTCGGTGAACATCAAGACCCAACCGCATCCGGGTTTCCCGACTGATATGCAGGCCCAGTTCATGGCGATGATGAGCCTTGCCAACGGTACCAGCATGATTACCGAGGCCGTCTTCGAGAACCGTTTCATGCATGTCTGTGAGTTGCAGAGGATGGGTGCCGATATCTCGATCGAAGGTCACACGGCAACCGTAAAGGGCGTCAATGGGCTGCTGGGTGCCCCGGTGATGGCGACCGACCTGCGTGCCAGCGCCTGTCTGGTCCTTGCCGGACTGGCGGCGGACAACACCACCGAAATCAGTCGTATTTATCACCTGGATCGGGGCTACGAGAGACTCGAAGAGAAATTCCGCGGTCTGGGCGCGGATATCGAACGTGTCCCGGCATAAAAACTTAGTGACTGAGGACAGGGGACTGGTTAAACTGCCAAATTATCTGACAGCTTGGCAAGCCCCTAGCCTCCAGCCTCCAGCCATGGACTTATAATGAGTGACTATCTGACCTTCGCCCTGCCCAAGGGGCGCATCATGCAGGACTCCATGGACCTGTTCGCCAGGATCGGCATCACCTGTCCGGAGATGGATGATCCCGGTCGCAAGCTGGTCTTCGAAAACCATGATGACAAACTGCGGTTTATGGCGGTTCGCGCCCAGGATGTGCCGACCTATGTGGAACATGGCTGTGCCGACATCGGTGTGGTCGGCAAGGATACCCTTCTGGAGCAGGACCGGGACCTCTACGAGCCGCTCGATCTGCAGTTCGGTTACTGTCGCCTGGTCGTCGCCGAGCCGAAAGAGCTCTGTCAGGATGATGACCCGGCCGGCTGGTCGAATATCCGGGTGGCCACCAAGTATCCGAATGTCACGGAAAAATTCTTCGCCGCCAAAGGCGTCCAGGTAGAAGTTATCAAGCTGTACGGATCGATTGAGCTTTCGCCGCTGGTCGGTCTGGCCGAGCGGATCGTCGACCTGGTCTCGACCGGTGGGACCATGCGCGAAAACGGCCTGGTCGAAGTGGAGACGATTGCCGAGGTGACCAGTCGACTGATTGTCAACCGTGCCAGTCTCAAGACCAAGCACCGCCGTATCTCCAAATTGATTGAAGAGCTGGAAAAAGTCATCGAGGATGGCCCGCGGATTTCAGATTAGGAGCGGACGCAGAAGGAGAGATCATGATTCGTTTTCTGCAATTTTCAGATGCCGGTTTTGAAGAGGCTTTTCGCACGATCAGTGAGCGTGGCGAGACGACTCCCGCCGGGATATTGCAGACGGTCGAGGAGATCCTGGCCGATGTCCGCGAGCGCGGCGATGCGGCCCTTTGCGAATATACGGAACGCTTCGATCGCCTCAAGCTTGACGCCACGGCCCTTGAAGTCTCCACAGCTGAAATTGAACAGGCGCTGGCCGCAGTTGACCAGGAAACCCTGGCGACATTGCAGCTGGCTGCCGACCGGATTGCCACTTTCCATCGCCGGCAGAAGGAAGAGACCTGGCTGACAGACGATGAGCCAGATATCCGGCTTGGCCAGATGGTCACGCCCCTGGACCGGGTCGGTATTTACGTGCCCGGCGGCAAGGCGGCATACCCCTCTTCAGTGCTGATGAATGCCGTGCCGGCCAAGGTAGCCGGAGTGGGCGAAATTATCATGGTTGTGCCAATGCCCGACGGTGTGGTCAACCCATATGTCCTGGCTGCAGCCCACATCGCCGGTGTCGACCGGATTTTCAAGATCGGTGGCGCCCAGGCGATTGCGGCCCTGGCTTACGGCACGGCAAGCATACCGAAAGTCGACAAGATCACCGGGCCGGGAAACATCTATGTGGCCACGGCCAAACGCCTGGTCTTCGGCACGGTCGATATTGATATGATCGCCGGCCCGAGTGAAATCCTGGTGATCAACGACGGCAGCGGCGAGCCGGCACATATCGCTGCCGACCTGCTATCCCAGGCCGAACACGATGAGCTTGCCGCCTCGATCCTGATCACCACCGACGAAGCCTTTGGCCGCCGGGTGGTCGATGAACTTGAAAGCCAGCTTGCATTGCTGTCACGCGCTGCGATTGCCCGCCAGTCGATAGACAACTACGGGGCGGTGATTGTTGCCCGCGACCTCGCCGAAGCGGCAGAATTCAGCAACCGGATCGCCCCCGAACATCTCGAACTGGCTGTTGCTGAGCCTTTCGATCTCTTGCCGCAGATCCGACACGCTGGCGCGATTTTCCTTGGCCACAACACCCCGGAGGCCGCCGGTGATTATCTGGCCGGGCCGAACCATACGTTACCGACCGGAGGGACGGCGCGTTTCTTCTCGCCGCTTGGCACCGAAGACTTCGTCAAGAAGTCGAGCCTGATCTCCTTCAGTAAAGAAGGGCTGGAACGGCTCGGAAAGAGCATTGTCAGGATTGCCGAGCTCGAGGGACTGGAAGCCCATGCCAAATCGGTATCGATCAGGCTGGGCAAGGAATAAACAGGACTAACTCTCTGGAGGAGACCATGGCACGGACCGCCACGATCAGCCGTAAGACCAAGGAAACCGAGATCAGTGTGACCCTCGACCTGGATGGTCGCGGTGCGCACGAGATTGAATCCGGTGTGCCCTTTCTCGATCACATGCTGACCCAGATCGCCCGGCACGGATTCTTCGACCTGCAGGTCAGTGCCAGGGGCGACCTGGAGATTGATGCCCACCACACGGTTGAAGACCTCGGGATTTGTCTTGGTGAAGCGTTTAAACAGGCGCTTGGCGACAAGTCGGGGGTTCGCCGTTATGGCCGTGGCAGCATGCCGATGCACGAAGCGCTGGCCGCAGTGGTTCTCGATTTCTCCGGCCGGCCGTTTCTCGTCTATAACGTCCCCCTGCCGAAAGCCCAGGTCGGCAACTTCGAACTGGAACTGGTCGAGGAGTTCTTCACGGCGTTCTGTAACCACGCCGGCGCCAATGTGCACGTCAACCTGGCCTATGGCGACAACCTGCACCACATCGTCGAGGCGGTTTTCAAAGCGTTCGCCCGGGCACTGGATGAAGCAACCCAGCTGGACCCCAGGGTCGAAGGAGTCCTCTCGTCCAAGGGGACGTTAGAGTAAACATTTGCCAAGAGAATCCAGAATTCAGTATCCAGCATCCCGAATTGTGATGCCCTTCTTCTGAATCCCTGATTCTGAATACGGAATACTTAAAGACGTGATTACCATCATCGATTATGAAATGGGCAACCTGCGCAGTGTTGAGAAGGCTTTTGAGAAACTCGGTTTCGATGCGCGGGTCAGCAACAACCCCGATGACCTGCTGACCACAGACAAGGTCGTTCTGCCAGGTGTCGGTGCCTTCAAGGATTGCATCACCAACCTGCGTGACGGGGGCTTTGTTGGGCCGTTGTTGCAGCACGTTGAGGCCGGCAAGCCGTTGCTCGGCATCTGCGTCGGCATGCAGATGCTGTTTGATGAAAGTGAAGAGTTCGGTCGTCACGAAGGCCTCGGTTTGATTCCCGGCAAAGTGACCCGTTTCCCGGCAGGGATGGAAGAGCGCGGGGAGCGTCTCAAGGTGCCCCATATGGGCTGGAATACTATCCAGATCAAGCGGCCGGCGCCACTCTTCAAGGACACTGCAGAGGGAAGCTATGTTTATTTCGTGCACTCCTATTACTGTGCTGCCGACAATCCGGACCATGTCGCGGCGAGCTGCCGCTACGGAGACATAGTGTTCACTGCGGCAATCTGGCGAGACAACCTCATGGCCACCCAGTTCCACCCGGAGAAGAGCCAGGATGTCGGCCTGAATATTTTCAGGAATTTTGGCGAACTGTAAAAAGCGTGAAGTGCGAGATGCGAAGCGCGAATAAAATAAAGGCAGAAGGTATAAGATGATTATTCTCCCCGCAATTGATTTGAAAGAAGGCAAATGCGTGCGTCTCGAGCAGGGCCTGATGGATCGGGACACGGTCTACAATGAAAACCCGGGCGCGCAGGCGCGCATCTGGCAGGAGCAAGGTGGTGAACTGCTGCACATTGTCGATCTCGACGGGGCTTTTGCCGGAGTGCCGAAAAACCGGGAAGCGATCAAGGCAATTATTGATGCCATCGACATCCCCTCTGAACTGGGTGGTGGTATTCGTGATATGCAGACCATTGAGGCCTACCTGGAGCTCGGTATCGACCGGGTGATTCTCGGTACTGTCGCCAAGGAGAATCCGGCACTGGTCGAAGAGGCCTGCAAGAAATATCCGGGGAAGATCGTGGTTGGTATTGACGCCAAGAGATGGCCTGGTGGCTGTGCGTGGCTGGGCCGATGTGACCGAGAAGCAGGCGACCGAGATGGCCAAGGAGATGGAAGGCTTTGGTGTCGAGGCAATTATCTACACCGATATCGCTCGTGACGGCATGATGCAAGGGCCGAATATCGAGGCGACCAGAGCTCTGGCCGAGTCGATCAATATCCCGGTGATTGCATCCGGCGGTCTCTCGACCCTGGATGATATCCGACGGTTGATGGCGATCGAGTCGTCCGGTGTGACCGGGGTGATCACCGGCAAGGCGATCTATTCCGGGAGCCATTGACCTGCGAGAAGCGGTGGCTTTGACCAAAGGGGAGATTGAGTAGCATGTTGGCAAAACGAATCATCCCCTGTCTCGATGTCAAGGACGGCCGGGTTGTCAAAGGAGTCAATTTTGTCGGTTTGCGTGATGCCGGTGACCCGGTCGAGGCAGCCGAAGCCTATGATCTCCAGGGTGCCGACGAGTTGACTTTTCTTGACATTACGGCCTCCAGTGACAAGCGCAACATTATCCTCGACGTGGTGGCCCGCACGGCCGAGCGGGTTTTCATGCCGCTGACGGTTGGCGGCGGAGTCCGCGAGATTGCCGATATCCGCAACCTGCTCAACGCCGGTGCCGACAAGGTGTCAATCAACACCGCGGCGGTACATCGTCCCGAATTCGTCCGCGAGGCCGCGGAGCGTTTCGGTTCCCAGTGCATCGTCGTCGCCATTGATGCCAGGCGGGTGCCGGACAGTGATCCATTAGCCTGGGAAGTTTATACCCACGGCGGACGGAATCCGACCGGGATCGATGCCCTGGAATGGGCTGAACGGATGGAAAGTTACGGCGCCGGTGAGATCCTTTTGACCTCGATGGATTGCGATGGCACCAAGGACGGTTATGATATTCTCCTGACCCGTGCGGTCAGTGACCGGGTTGATATCCCGGTTATCGCCTCGGGCGGCGTCGGCAACCTCGAGCACATCCGCGAGGGTCTCGTTGAAGGAGGCGCCAGTGCGGCATTGGCGGCGAGTATCTTTCACTTCCGCGAATATACGATAGGTGAATGCAAGGAATATCTGCGCGAGCACGGTGTGCCTGTGCGGGTTTGATCCATCTGGAAACAGGTTTTTGGTCACAAAGGCTCAAAGACGCACGAACCATTGATCGGCTTTGTGTCTTAGTGGCGTGATGGCACTCTGGAGCTTTCGGTCCTTCAGTTAAGGTTGAACAGATGAAAAATGACAAAAATATTCTGGATGCTGTTTATCTGGTGATCCAGGAACGCAAAAACAACCCATCGGCGAAGTCTTACGTTGCCTCACTCTACGCCAAGGGCCTGGACAAGATTCTTGGCAAGATCGGTGAAGAGGCAACCGAGGTGGCCGTAGCCGGCAAAGGCGGCAAGACCGATGAGGTGGTCAGTGAGGTTGCAGACCTCTGGTTCCACACCCTGGTACTGCTGAGTTATTACGATCTGCCTCCGGAACAAATTTACGCAGAACTTGAGCGCCGTTTCGGCACGTCCGGCCTGGAGGAAAAGGCCGGTCGGGTCAGCTGATCCGGCGGGGGATATGAACTATTATGAGTATTCAGGATCGATTGAGTGAGGAAATGAAGGTCGCGATGAGGGCCAGGGACAGTCTGCGCCTGGGGACCATCCGCATGGCTCGCACAGCCCTGAAAAATGCTGAGATAGAAGCTCGCCAGGCGCTGGATGATGCCGCGGCGATCAAGGTCCTCTCTACCCTGGTCAAGCAGCGGCGCGAGGCGGCAGAAGCCTACCGGGCGACCCGCCCGGAGCTGGCGGACAAGGAAGAACAGGAGCTGGTCGTCTTGCAGGAGTTTCTCCCTGCCCAGTTGAGCGAAGCCGAGCTCGAAGAGATGATTGCCAAGGCGATCACTGCATCCGGTGCCAGCTCCATGCGCGATATGGGCGCAGTCATGAAACTGGTCACGCCCCAGACCACCGGTCGTGCCGATGGCAAACTGGTTAGCGAAATAGTCCGTAAACAACTGGCGGGGTAAGCTTCGAGAGGGTCTGAATCAGATCATGAACGGCATCGATATTGCCATCCTTGTCATCCTCTGCGGCTTTTTGCTGAAGGGGTTGTTGCGTGGCCTGCTCAAGGAAGTCTGTTCCCTGGCAGGCCTTTTTGTCGGGGCCTTTCTGGCCTTCCGTTACCATGGGCCACTGGCGGAAGCCCTGCTCAAACAGGTCGACCTGCCTGCCGAGATTGCCGTGGCGATTACCTTTACCGTGCTTTTCTTGGCGACCATGATTTTCTTCCTGGTCCTCGGGTTCCTTCTGTCCCGGATTATCAAGCTGCTGTTTCTCGGCGGCTTCAATCGGTTGATCGGCGGCTTCTTCGGCCTGTCTCAGGGGGTGCTGCTGCTGGCAGTGTTGCTCTTCGCGCTCTCTCTGCGACCACTGCCCTGGGGTATGGATAAAGTCATGAAAAAGGCCTACCTGGCCCCGCCGTTTGTTGACCTGGGAGATGCCGTTCTGCAAGGGAGCCAGCGTGTTTTGAAATGATATCTGAGAATCAGGGGGCTCATCACGGATTATCGGCGGACAGCCTGGTGCAGCTTGAATTCGCCAAGGTCGTCAATCTGGTCGTCGGCAGGACCCAGACGCCCTACGGTCGGGCTCTGGCCGCAGCGCTGTTGCCGTTGCACGACCGTGAGCCTATCCTCGAGGCTTTGCAGGAGGCCGAAGAAGCCGGGACGTTGCTCAGGGAGGACGGACCCCTTTCCCTTGGCTCCGGCGCCGACCTGCTGCCGCATCTTGCTCCTCTGCAGACCGAGGGCCTGCGCCTGGAAGCCGATGTGCTGCGTGACGTTCAGGCCGCTCTTGAAGCTGCTGCTGCGTGTCGGCAACAGCTGCTGGCCAGTGAAGTCTGCCCCCGTCTGCAGTCTTTTGCTCTCCGCTTGACTCCGGTTCCGGAGCTGGCGGCAGAAATCAGGCGCAGTATCGGTCCGCGTGCCGAGATTCTCGACACGGCGTCCTTTGAGTTGGCAGAGCTGCGCGACAGCTTGCAAAGCGAGCGGGGACGGGTCAAACGCCAGCTGGAAAAACTGTTGCAGGATGAACGCCTTCAGGGAGTATTCCAGGAGGCTCTGATCACTGACCGCAACGGACGTTACGTCGTACCGGTGCGGGCCGATCACAGCGGGCATTTGAAAGGCTTCGTCCACGATGTCTCGGCCAGCGGACAGACCCTCTACCTTGAGCCGGCGGCAACCCTGGAAAGCAACAATCGCGTGCAGACCCTGATTCATCAGATCGGCCGCGAAGAAGAGCGAATCCTGGCGCGATTGACCGCCAGTGTGCGCAAGGTGCGCCGGGAATTGGCCGAAAACCAGGCGATCCTGGCCCGGCTTGATCTGCGTCAGGCAATCGCCAGGCTGACCGTTGACATGGATGGCGTTGTTCCCGAACTGGCGGAGTTGCCCTGCATGGACTTGCGTGGTGCCCGTCACCCGCTGCTGGTCACAGCAATGCAGACCAACCAGCAGGCGCCGACAGTGGTGCCGATCGATCTGCGCCTGCCGGCCGATTGCCAGGCCCTGATCATCAGTGGCCCGAATACCGGCGGCAAAACCGTGACGCTGAAAACCGCCGGTCTGCTGGTCCTCATGGTGCGCGCCGGCCTGCCGGTCCCCTGCCAGCCAGGCAGCAGGGTTTTTCCATTTGCTCCGGTGATGACCGACATCGGCGATGAACAGAGCATTGAAGCGAGCCTGTCGACCTATTCCGGACACCTGATGCGCTGGCGTAATATCCTGGCTCGGGCCGACAGCGAAACCCTGGTCCTGATGGATGAACTCGGCACCGGCACCGATCCCGGCGAGGGGTCGGCCCTTGCCCTGGCCACGGTTGACTTCCTGCGGGCTCTCGGCGCTCGCGTCATGGCGACCACGCATCTGCACGTGGTCAAGGGCTATGCCCAGCTCGAGGAACTGGTCGAAAATGCCGCGGTAGAATTCGACACGGAAACGCTGCAGCCAACCTACCGGCTGCATTATGGTTTTCCCGGGGCCAGCCATGCTTTCACTATCGCGCAACGGATCGGTCTGCCGGCAGATCTTCTTGCCGCCGCAGATCGCTATCTTGGCCAGGACGAGCGTGAAGGCGGTGCGATTATCGAAAGACTGCAGGCTGTACGGGCGACCCTCGACGAAGAATTGCATAGGGCCAGGAGCCTGAGGTCCTCGGCGGAGGCTGAGAAGCACCGCATCCATGATGATCGCAAAGCTCTCGAGGTCCGGCGCCGGGAGATCCTCGAGGATGCGCGGCAGCAGGGGATAAAGATTCTCGCGGCCGCCGAAGAGAAGCTGCAGGAGATTTTCCGCAAAGTGCCAAAAGAGGCTGTCGCGCCGAAGGAGCGTGCTGAATTGACCCGCACCGTGCGCACGCTGCGCGAAACTTTGCCCGAACCATTAGTGCAAGGCCCCCAGCGGGTCCCGGAAGAGGTTGCGCTCAGGGAGCTCCTCTATCTGCCGGCCCTTGGCGTGGAAGCTGAGGTGACCCATGTTGATGGTGACCGGATCGAACTGCAGGCCGGTGGCAAGAAGCTGCGCCAGCCCCGCAAGGCGCTGAGACAGTTCGAGCCCCGACGGTTTGTCGAACAGAGGAAGTCCGCACCGAAGGTCCGAGACCGGGTTGAGCGCAAGGCTTTTCTGCCGCGCCTGGTCCTGGTCGGCAAGCGGGTCGAGGATGCCCAGGGGCTGCTCGGCGAGATTTCTCGATGAGGCACTGCTGCACGGTGAGCAGGAGCTGGAGATCGTCCATGGTGCAGGTCAGGGGATTCTACGCAAAGCGGTCAGGGAATTCCTGGCGGCGCGCGGCGAGGTCAGCGTGTTTCATGCTGCAGGGCCGGAGCAGGGTGGTGACAATGTGACAGTAGTGGAGCTGCGACACTGATGGGACGCATAGCTGAAGAAAAGATCCAGGAGATCCGCGATCGAGTCGATATTGTCGAGGTGGTCTCGGGCTATCTGCCACTCAAGCGGTCGGGAGTCAACCACCAGGGTCTCTGTCCTTTCCACCAGGAAAAGACCCCTTCGTTCAATGTCAATTCAGCTCGCCAGATATTCCACTGCTTCGGTTGTGGTGTGGGCGGCAACGTGTTCTCTTTCATTATGCGCATGGATGGACTGAGCTTCCCCGATGCTGTCAGGCGCCTCGGCGAAAAGGTCGGTATCGAAGTCGAAGAGGAAGAGGCCTCTCCGGCCGAGGTGCGCCGTCGTGAGGCCCGGGAGAGACTGGCGCGAATCAACGAGGTCGCCGGCAGCTTCTACCATCAACTGCTGCTCGATGACGCCGCCGGCGCTCCCGGTCGTCGTTACCTGCGCCAGCGTGGATACGAAGGGGAGACGGTACGCGCCTTCCAGCTTGGTTTTGCGCCGGAAGGATGGGAGACCCTGGCGAGCCATCTGGCCGGGAAGAACTTCTCTGCCGAGGATATTCGCAACACCGGCCTGGTGCGCCCCGGCAAACAGGACCGCGGCGATTATGACCTGTTCCGCAATCGGCTGCTCTTTCCGATTCACGATCTGCAGGGCCGCATGGTGGCTTTTGGTGGCCGGGTGCTTGACGACAGTCTGCCGAAATACATCAATTCCCCGGAGACTGATGTTTATCACAAGGGCCAGATCCTTTACGGCCTGTACCAGGCGCGCGATGCCATACGGCACAGCGATACGGTGCTCGTCGTCGAAGGCTATTTTGATGTGCTGGCCCTGCACCGGGCCGGGTTTTCCAATGCGGTCGCGACCTGCGGTACGGCGCTGACTCCGGACCATGCCCGTCTGCTGAAGCGTTACGCCGACAAGATATTGCTGATCTTCGACGAGGATGCCGCCGGCCGCCAGGCGACTTTCCGGGCCATGGATGCCCTGCTGCCATCCGGTCTTGCCGTCAGCGTGGTGGCCATGCCGGCCGGGGAGGACCCGGATTCCCTGCTCAAGGCCCGCGGCGAAGAAGGTTTCCGTCACTGCCTGGATGCGGCACGCCCGGTTCTGGAAGTCTTCATCGATGACCAGCTGCGCAGTAACGATGACACTGTCGAGGGGCGTGCGCGAGCGGCCAACCAGGCCCTTGAGCGGATTCGGCGGCTTCCGGAAGAGCTGGAGCGCAGCCTGTACCTGCAGCGGCTGGCGAAGCTGATCGGCCTGAATGTCGAAGACCTGCAGTCAAAATTGCGTGGCAGTCGCCCGACAGCCCCTCCGGTGCGTCGTACGACGACTCAGTCGGCTCCGTCATATAAACCGGTGACGGCAACGGGACAGGCGCAGAAATACCTGTTACGCTTGATGCTGGTTGATGAACAGTTGCGAAAAAGCGTTCGCGAGGCAGGGACCGTAGAGCTCTTCCTTGACGATCAGTATCGGGGTCTTGCGGAACATCTTCTCGCCAGCGAGGATGCCGCAGGCAAGCTGCCGGAAAACCTGATAAACTCAGCACTGGATGAGGCCAGTCAATCGCTTCTGGCCGGTCTGGTCATGCAGGAGGACCAGGGCTGGGCGGACAACCCGGAAAAGATTTTCGAGGATTGTCGCCGGGCCGCAGCCAACACCAGGTTGAAGCAGCGTTTGCAGGAGGTCAGTAGCCTCCTTGAAGAAGCGCGCCACAGCGGCGACGAGGCGGCCGAAGTACAGCACTTGCGGGAATACACAGAGATCAGCCAGAAACTCAAAAAAAAGCTTTGAAATATAAAGCTTTTTCCATATAATCCAAAGCTTGTCCAAAAAATGCTATTCTGTGATCAGGATAAGTATCTTTGAGGGGCGTATTAATGGCCAAAAAGACCAGTATTGAAGAAGTCCAGCAGCTGATTGACCTCGGCAAGGAAAAGGGTTATCTCACCTACGATGAGGTCAATGATATCCTGCCAGCCGATATGATATCTTCCGAACAGCTTGACGATGTCATGAGCATGTTTGGCGAGATGGATATCGAGGTGGTTGACGCTGAGCAGAAATCCACGTCAAGCAAGCAACAATCGCAGGGCTCTTCCAGCAGCGACGACAGCGAGGAAGAGACTGAGTTTGACGCCGATGTCATGGGCCGCACCAGCGACCCGGTCCGCATGTACCTGCGTGAGATGGGCCAGGTTTCACTGCTGACGCGGGAAGGCGAAGTCGAAATCGCCAAGCGCATCGAAGAGGGGGAAGCCCTGGTCGCCAGGGTGATTGTCAAGACGCCGATTGCCTTCAAGGAGGTCGTTACTCTTGGTGAACGTCACCAGAAAGGCCAGATCAGCGTTGCCGAGATCACCAAGGATTATGACGAAGAAGAAGGCAGCGAAGCGGAGGAAAGACACCGTGAGCGCGTGGTCGCACTGATCGAGGAGATCAAGACCCGCTACGAACGTTTTATGGCCCTGCGCGACGAGGCTGCCGCTGCGAACAAAACCAAGCGCAAGCCTCTCGACAAGGAAATGGAAAACCTGAAGGCGGAAATGGGTGATCTGATGAACCAGATCCGTCTCAAGGATTACCAGATTGCCAAAATTGTTGACCGGCTCAAGGAGCTGGCCAAGCAGGTCAAAAAGGCCAAGCAGGAAGTCAAGGCCTGTGAAGAGTCCCTGGGCCGTCCTTACGTGGACATCAGCAAGCTGCTGCGCAAGATGCGCAAAAGCGAAAACGAGGCCCGGAGCGTTGCCGAAGAGCTCAGCCGCCCGATGGATACCCTCCTGGTGGTCGAAAAACGCCTGAAGGGGGCTGATCGCAAGTTCGCCAAGGTCGAAGAGGAATCAGGCTTTGCCCCGGAGGAACTGCTCGAATCCCTCAAGGAAGTGAACAAGGGTGAGTGGCGTGCCAAGCAGGCCAAGACCGAACTGGTCGAAGCCAACCTGCGCCTGGTTGTCTCTATCGCCAAGAAATATACGAATCGCGGCCTGCAGTTCCTCGACCTGATCCAGGAAGGCAATATCGGCCTGATGAAGGCGGTCGACAAGTTCGAGTACCAGCGTGGCTACAAGTTTTCAACCTACGCGACCTGGTGGATCCGCCAGGCGATTACCCGCGCCATCGCCGACCAGGCCCGCACCATCCGCATCCCGGTGCATATGATTGAAACGATCAACAAGTTGATCCGTACCAGCCGTCAGCTGGTCCAGGAGATTGGCCGGGAGCCAACCCCCGAAGAGATCGCCGAGCGTATGGAGTTGCCGCTTGAGAAGGTGCGCCGGGTATTGAAAATCGCCAAGGAGCCGATCAGCCTGGAAACCCCGATTGGTGAGGAAGAAGACTCCTCACTGGGTGACTTCATCGAGGACAAGGGTGTTGTCTCCCCCCTCGAAGCAGTCATCAAGGGCAACCTCTCCGACCAGACGGCCAAGGTTCTCGCGACCCTTACGCCGCGTGAGGAGAGGGTCCTGCGCATGCGTTTCGGGATCGGCGAGAAGTCGGACCATACCCTTGAAGAAGTCGGCCAGGATTTTGCTGTTACCCGTGAGCGGATTCGCCAGATCGAAGCCAAGGCGCTGCGCAAGTTGCGGCATCCGAGCCGCGCCAAGCGACTGAAGAGTTTTATGGAAACCGGTGGTAACAACTAGGTTATGTTTATGTTGTCCATTTGTTGAAAAGAGATGCTGATGTATTGTTTGATCCTTTAGAGAGACCGGGCACTGGAAAGTGATTGACAGAGAAGAATACGCAACTTACACTTTCGGCCTGAACTTTAGCGGGCCCATAGCTCAGTTGGAAGAGCCACCGGCTCATAACCGGTCGGTCCCAGGTTCGAACCCTGGTGGGCCCACCACCCGCCTCAACACCATGATCGATGTTTACTGGTTCAGATAGATTTCAAGAGATGTAAGGAGAGTGCAGCCGAAGACCAGGCTGCACTCTTTTTACGTAGGGATGATGGCAAACAAAGGACAACGCATACAGGATCTGCTCGGCCTGATTCACACGCTGTACGATCCCGGCCTGGCGGAAGATTGGGATAATGTCGGGTTGCAGGTCGGTGACCCCGCCGCACCCCTGGCCCGCGTCATGGTGGCACTGGATCCCTCGCTCGGTGCCGTTCAGGCTGCCAGCGATGCCGGAGCCCAGGCCCTGGTCACGCATCATCCCCTGCTGTTCCGCCCGATCAAGCGTCTGACCCCTGATGACGCCGTCGGCCAGGTCCTCTGGACTGCTGTGCGTTCAGGTGTCTCGGTAATCAGCGCCCACACCAATCTCGACTGTGCCGAGGATGGGCTCAACAGCTGGCTGGCCCGGCAACTTGACGTGCAGACGACTGTGCCGTTGCAGCCGGTTACAGGAGAATATCTCAAGCTGGTGGTGTTCGTCCCCGCCGGACACGAATCGCAGGTAGCCGAAGCCCTTTTCGCTGGTGGTGCAGGCAAGATCGGTGCTTACGATCAATGCTCCTTCCGCAGCCGGGGAGAGGGGACCTTCCGTCCTGGCGCGGAGTCGAACCCTTTTGTCGGCGAACCGGGGAAACTGGAACAGGTTGAGGAAATCCGGCTCGAGACAATCGTTCCGCAACGCAAACTGGCGCGAGTCCTGGAGAAGATGCTGAAAGTGCACCCTTACGAAGAGGTGGCCTATGACCTCTTCCCTTTGCAGAACCAGGTGCCCGGCGCCGGATTGGGTCGGATTGGCAAGTTGGAAGATGCGACGACGCTTGCTGCGTTTGCCGCCAGAGTCAAGGATGCCCTCGGTTGTGATCACCTGCGCCTGGCCGGAGCCCACGATTTGCCGGTGCACAAAGTCGCTCTCTGCGGGGGTGCCGGCGCCGGCCTGCTGCAGACCGCCCATCGCCAGGGAGCGGATGTGCTGGTCACTGGCGATGTTAAATATCACGAGGCCCGACAGGCCGAGGAACTCGGCATCGCCCTGATTGATGCCGGTCACTTTGCCACGGAAAAACTGATGATTGACCTGGTCGCAGACGCATTGCGAAACGCCGCTGGAAAGCGGCACTGGGAGATAGAGTTTGTAACATACACCGGTGAACAGGATCCATTCCGGTTTTATTAAACAACCTCGACCGTCCGTGGGCAGTCGATACAAAGAGATTACTGATAAGGGAGGCGTTTATCGTGCAGAAGCAGTTGCAGTTACTGCGTGACTTGCAGGAGTTGGATACTGAAAAGAAGGTTATTGAGGTCGAACGGCAGACCGGTCTCGATGAGCAGCAGGCACTCAATGCCGAGCTCGAGCGCCTGCAGGAAATGGTCGACAGCCTCGCCGACGAGATTGGTGCGCTGGAAATCGAGAAGAGTGAGCTGGCCAATGCCATGGCCCTGGAACAGCAGAATATAGAGCGTTCCGAAGGGCGTCTTCCCCAGATCAAAACGCAGAAAGAATATATTGCGGTGCTCAAGGAAGTGGATACGGCGAAAAAGCTTGCCAAGGAGCTGCAGGATCAGATTGACGCAAAGAATGAGGCGCTCACATCGCTCAGTTCGGAAAAGGCTGAAAAAGATGACGAGTTTGCCCAGGCCAATGAACAGGCGAACGGGCGTTGTGCCGAAATCGATGCCTCGCTGGTCTCGGTGATCGAACAACTCGATGAGATGGAGCGCCAACGAAAAGCTCTCCTCAAGGACCTGCCGACGAAGCTGCGTAAGCGGTACGAACTCCTGATGTCGAGGCGCGGCGGTGTGGCCGTTGTCGAGGCGCGCGGTGGCGCCTGCCTGGGTTGCCATATGCACCTCCCGCCGCAGCTGTTCAACAGCCTGTTTGTGGTCAAGGAGATTCAGACCTGTCCACACTGCAACCGGCTGCTTTTCGTGACCGCACCGGACTGATAACAGAACACTGTAAGGTGGTTGGAGAGAACCAGGCGATCGCCGCCTGCCGTAGCTTTTGCGAAAGCAGGGGGAGGAAAGTCCGGGCTCCACAGGGCAGGATGGTCCTTAACGGGGACCGGGGGCGACCCCAGGGAAAGTGCCACAGAGAGTAGACCGCCCGCCAAGGCCTGGCCGTGGCGTGGTAAGGGTGAAAGGGTGAGGCAAGAGCTCACCAGTGCCGGCGGTGACGTCGGCAGCTCGGTAAACCCCATCCGGAGCAAGGCCAAATAGGGGAGTGTTTGAGGACGGCCCGTTCGAGACTCCCGGGTCAGGCTGCTTGAGGCCATCGGCAACGGTGGTCCTAGAGGAATGATCGTCACCCCGCCGCGGGCAACTGCTGCGGGGTACAGAACCCGGCTTACGGTTCTCTCCGACCACTTTATTTACCTGCCTCTTCGCGCAGGATCCGGCGGCACCTGGGTATCCCGGTGCCGCTTCTTTCTTGGCCAATAGCGCTTTTTCCTCCGATTGAGTCCAGCTATGACCAGAGAACAAAAGATCATCCTCGCCGATTGGCCCGCGCTGCTGCAAAAACTCAGGGATGAGCTTGTTGCACATCGACGAGACGGACCGGCAATGGCTCAGAGACAGGCTCGACTCGATTGCTGCAATCCAGTTGAACCTGGACGACCTCTTTCGTCTGGCCGGCGGCGTGCGGGTGTGTGCCGAATGTGATGGCGCCTGTTGCGGCTGTGGCCGACATCACGTAACCTTGACCAATCTGCTAGCCTATCTGCTGAATGATGATGACCCCCCTGCCCCCGATCTCGGCAAGACCTGCCCTTACCTCGGTGAGCAAGGCTGCCGCCTGCCGGTCTCCCGCCGTCCATACAACTGCATTACCTTCTTCTGCGAACAGTTGGAGGAAAACCTCTCCGAGCAAAGCCGGCAGCAGCTGCGTTTTATGGACCAGCAGCTACGTCGGGAATACCAGGCTCTTGCAGAGCGCTATCCTGCCGCCAGTCTGCGCGGCATCTGGATCGCCCTCGAACGAATCGGCGATGGTGAGATCCTGTCCACGAAACAGTGAACCCGATGCCGGAAGTCGTGGTAGAATGACCACCAATACTATCGAAGGAACCGCCATGGATATCAGTTTTAAAAAGACCAACGGTCGACTGGATGAGCTTATTGAAGAAATCCTTGCAATGGCCGATGTGCATCATCCGAAAATCATCCGCGAGATGGTGATCAGTGCCCTGAAGACCGGTCAGGAGAATGATTACCTGGCTGACCTGAAGATGCTGCGTGCGACCATGAAGGAGATGCGCTACACCAGCAAGATGTTCGGACCCTATCGCGAGCGCAAGAAGGTGACGATCTTCGGTTCGGCTCGCACCGAGCCGAACGAGGAGAGCTATAAGAAGTGCGTGACTTTCTCCCGGCAGCTCGTTCGTCTCGGCTATATGGTCATCACCGGTGGCGGCCCCGGCATCATGCAGGCGGGCAATGAAGGTGCAGGGGCCGAAAATTCCTTCGCAGTTAACATCCGGCTACCCTTTGAACAGGGGACCAACCCGGTCATGGAAAACAGTGGCCATACCATCACCTACCAGTATTTTTTCAACCGGAAAGTGGCTTTTTTGAAGGAAGCTGACGCGGTGGCCCTCTTCCCTGGTGGTTTTGGCACGCTGGATGAGGCCATGGAAACGCTGACCCTGGTGCAGACCGGCAAGAACCCGCCTATCCCCCTGGTCCTGATCGATGACGATGACGGCAGCTACTGGGAACCCTGGCTTGATTTTATCAAGGAGGTCATGCTGAAGCGCGGTGTGATCTCCGGTGAGGACTTCAGCCTCTTCACGATCACCCGCGATCCATTCGAGGCGGCACAGATTATCGATGATTTTTACCGGAACTATCATTCCAGCAGGTGGGTGGGGTCAACCTACGTCATCCGCCTTAACAAGCCTTTGAGCGCGGAGAACCTGGCCGTGCTTGAAGAGGAATTCAGCGAAATCATCGAGCCCGGAAGTCACCTTCAGATGACCATGGCCCTGCCGGAAGAACAGGACCAGCCCGACCTTGTTGACCTGCCGCGCCTGGTCTTCCAGTTCAATCGGCGTAATTACGGCCTGCTCAAGGCGTTCCTGCGCAGGCTGAATTCCTTTTAGAGAATGGCGCTTTCGGTAGACAGGCCCGAACGTTATGAATGCGTTTCCTGTTGACCTTTTTCGCCGGCGGCCACTCTGGCGACAGGGCATGCTCGCAGACGAAGGTTGTTCATGGCCTTCAATAGCCTGTCTCTCGTTTTTCCCTGTCGCAGAAAGCCGGGTTGCAATTTCTTTTTTTGCGGTTATAATAAAACACTGTTTTTATCATACCGAAATTGTTGGTTTTTTTCATATTCTGGTTGCTTGCAGCCAGGAGCCATTCTGGCCTGAACTGGCCACAAACCATCCGGTTTTGTTCCACCGGAACCTGAGGGAGGAAGTTTATGAAAAGATTTGCAGTGATGATGTTGACCGCCGTTTTTGTTTTCATCGGCCTGGCAGATGCCCTGGCGACCCAGTACGTAACGATCGGTACGGGTGGTGTTACCGGTGTGTACTACCCAACCGGTGGTGCAATTTGCCGGCTGGTCAATAAAACCCGCAAGGAGCATGGCATCCGCTGTTCCGTCGAGAGCACCGGTGGCTCGGTTTACAACCTGAACACCATCAGGGCCGGTGAACTTGACATGGGCGTTGCCCAGTCCGACTGGCAGTACCACGCCTATAACGGCACCAGCAAATTCGAGGACCAGGGCCCCAACAAGGACCTGCGCGCGGTGTTCTCGGTTCATCCTGAGCCCTTTACCGTCGTTGCCCGTGCCGATTCCGGCATCAAGAGATTTCATGGAGCTGAAAGGCAAGCGGGTCAATATCGGCAACCCCGGTTCCGGTCAGCGTGGCACCATGGAAGTGTTGATGGGGGCTCTGGGATGGACCAACGATGATTTCAAGCTTGCCTCCGAGCTGAAGTCGGCCGAGCAGTCCCAGGCCCTGTGCGACAACAAAGTTGACGCCATGGTTTTTACCGTCGGCCATCCCAGTGGTTCGATCAAGGAAGCGACGACCTCCTGCGACTCGGTGATCGTCAATGTGACCGGTCCGGCAGTTGACAAGCTGGTTGCCGACAATGCCTACTACCGTAAGGCAACCATCCCCGGTGGCATGTATCGCGGTACCGATGAAGACACCCAGACCTTCGGTGTCGGTGCGACCTTTGTCTCTTCGGCGAAGGTTCCCGACGAGGTGATCTACCAGGTTGTCAAGGCGGTTTTTGAGAATTTTGACGAGTTCAAGAAGCTGCATCCTGCATTTGCCAATCTCAAGCAGGAAGAGATGATCAAGGACGGCTTGTCCGCACCGCTGCACAATGGGGCTGTCAAGTACTACAAAGAAGCCGGCCTGATGTAACCATTATGGTGTATGGCTGATTAACAACGAAAAATGCACCGTGAGAGCGGTGCATTTTTTGTTCGTACCCTGTCTCGCGGTTTTTACCAAATAAAAGGGGCTTGCTGCCATGACAGAGACAAATGCAACCACCGGAATAACCTGACGAGACACAGCCCAGACGCCAAAAAAATTGTCGAATCGGAATCGGGCGCCCGAAATCCGACCGGGGCGGTGCCGAAGAAGATTCTGTTTCTCGTGCCTCTGGCCTGGACGCTGTTTCAGCTTTGGATGCTTCGCCACTGCCCTACATCTTTAACTTTTTCGTGTTCAACAGCACCGAAGCACGGGCGATTCATCTGGCTTTTGCAATTTTTTTGGCGTTTACCGCCTTCCCGACACTCAAGTCCTCACCGACAACTTATGTACCGATCCAGGACTGGATACTCGGTCTTGTCGGCGCATTCTGCTCAGGCTACCTGTTCCTGTTCTACAACCAGTTGGCAGATCGGCCGGGGATGCCGACGCAGATGGATCTGGTGGTCTCGGTGCTTGGACTGATCCTGCTTCTCGAAGCCACCCGCCGTGCATTGGGCCCGCCACTCATGGTCGTTGCAACGATCTTTATCATCTATACCTTCGGCGGCCAGTTCATGCCTGATGTGATTGCCCACAAGGGGGCAAGCCTGGCCAAAGGGATGTCACATTACTGGCTCGGTACGGAAGGCGTTTTCGGGGTGGCGCTCGGTGTATCCACAAGCATGGTCTTCATGTTCGTCCTGTTTGGCGCCCTGCTTGAATCCGGTGGAGCGGGCAATTACTTTATCCGCGCCTCGTTTGCTGCCCTTGGCCACTTCAAAGGTGGCCCAGCCAAGGCTGCGGTCGTTTCGTCGGGGCTGACCGGCCTGGTCTCCGGTTCGTCGATCGCCAACGTTGTCACCACCGGCACCTTTACGATCCCGCTGATGAAAAAGGTCGGCTTCAAAGCGGAAAAAGCCGGGGCGATTGAGGTTGCCTGTTCGACCAATGGCCAGCTCATGCCGCCGGTTATGGGTGCGGCGGCGTTCCTGATGGTCGAATATGTTGGGATCTCCTATATCGAAGTTATCAAGCATGCATTTCTGCCGGCAGTCATCTCTTATATCGCCCTGGTTTACATTGTCCATCTCGAGGCCTGTAAAATGGGTCTGGAAGGGATGGAGAAAAAAGTGACCAGGACGATTCTCCAGCGTCTGATTTCATTCGTCGCAACCATTCTGTTCATGATCGTCATGGCGGGCGTAACCTATTACGGCCTGGGCTGGATCAAAGGCGTCGCAGGTGCTGCAACCATCTATATCGTGGTCGTTCTGCTGGCTGCGGCTTATCTTTTCCTGCTCAGGATCGCCTGCTACGTACCGGAACTTGAGCAAAGCCATGAAATCACGGAACTGCCGGATTTCGGGGAGACCTTTCGCGCCGGCCTCTATTACCTCCTGCCGATCGTGGTGCTGATGTGGTGTCTGGTGGTCGAACGACTCTCACCCGGACTTTCCGCGTATTGGGCGACGGTCCTGATGATCGTTTTCCTGTTGACCCAGAGACCTTTAAAAGGTTTCTTCCGCAAGATGCAGGGAGAAGACTTTGCCTTCAGAAGCGGGTTCGATGACCTGATTGCGGGTATGGTTGCCGGTGCCCGCAACATGATCGGTATCGGCGTCGCGACTGTCTGCGGCCGGCATCGTGGTCGGGACAGTGACGCTCACCGGCATCGGTCTGGTGATGACCGAGTTCGTTGAGTTTATCTCCGGCGGCAACCTGATGCTGATCCTGCTTTTTACCGCCATAATCAGCCTGATCCTCGGCATGGGCCTGCCGACTACGGCCAATTACATCGTCGTCTCCACCCTGATGGCGCCGGTCATTGTTGACCTTGGCGCCCAGAATGGCCTGATCGTACCGCTGATTGCGGTCCATCTGTTTGTCTTCTATTTTGGCATCCTTGCTGATGATACGCCACCGGTCGGGTTGGCGGCGTTTGCTGCGGCCGGGATCTCGGGCGGAGATCCGATCAAAACCGGTATCCAGGGGTTTATCTACGATATCCGAACAGCCGTGCTGCCTTTCATGTTCATCTTCAATACCCAGTTGCTGATGATTGGCATCGATCACTGGTATCATCTGCTGATTGTGATTGCCGGAGCGATTCTGGCGATGCTGGCCTTTGCAGCCGGGACGCAGGGATATTTCCTGACCAAGTCCCGCATCTGGGAAACCGCAGCGCCATGCTTGCTGATCGCACTGATTCTGTTCCGCCCGGGACTCGTCTGGGATGAAATCTTCCCGCCGCTGATCGAGGAGCCGCCGGCCCAGCTTGAATCGTGGGTCTCGGACATGGACCCGGGCTCATCCCTGCGTCTGACCGTCAAGGGGGAAAACATGCGCGGCAAGGAGTTCACCAAGACGGTCATGCTGACGGTCGGTAACGAGGCCACCGCCCGAAGAACGCCTGGCCGGAGTCGGCATCGAAACGCGCGAAGAGGACGGCAAGGTCTGGATCGACAACGTGGTGTTTCTCGAGTGCGGCAGAAAAGGCCGGCCTCGATTTTGACCAGGAGATTCTGAATATCCAGATTCCGACCAGTCGTCCGCCGATGGAGATCATGTATATCCCGGCGGTGCTACTTGTACGGGTTTATAAGGTTCATCCAGTTCCGGCGCAGGAAGAAAGCGACTGCAGCCGCTCCTTCGGCAGGCGACTTGAGAATGGAATGTCGCCCCTGGTATTGTGTTAATAGAACCCTGCTGTTGCAAATTGCGAGTGGTCGTGCACCAAGGGAGGAAAAGATGAGTATTCAGTTAAAGACGGATTCTGGTCGCTAAAGACCTGAGCAAGGAATCTTCAAACGTGATTCGTTACGCCCTGGAGTTGGGCAGCAAGTTTGACGCCGAGATTCACGTCCTGCACGTGATGCCGACAGTCGATCATGCGGTGCTCAACATGGTGGCGATTTCCATGGGGCCGGACAAGCTGGCCGAACTGAACGCCATGAACGAGAAGGATCTGGGCGAGCAGACCCGCCGGCAGTTGAATGTGATCCTCGAGGAAGAAACCCGGCGGGGAGACGTGCAACTCAGCACGCCACCGCAAATCGAGGTGCATCATGGCGAGGCGGCCCCGCTGATCCTGGACGTGGCTGATCGTCTCGATGCCGATATGATTATCCTCGGCAGCCATACCAAGGGCAAGCTGCATTATGCTTTTCTCGGCAGTGTCGCCGAGAAGATCCTGCGCAAGACCCACCGCACCGTGGTTATCGTTCCACCCGGTGTGGGTCATTGAACCACGACCTGAACAGGATTCTCGAGAGCCCGCCGGTGCCCTGACACTGGCGGGCTCCTGATGTTACGGAACATTTCTCATGAACTACGACAGCTGGATTCTGTTTGCTTCGATTGCCTTTCTTGCCACCATCACTCCGGGGCCGGCAATCCTGCTGGTGACGACTCACAGTGTGACCTTCGGCATCAGGCGCTCGATTGCCACAATGCTCGGCAATGTCTCAGGCCTGTTCATCATGTCGCTGCTGTCGGTGATGGGGTTGAGCGCGGTGATCCTGCACTCCGCACCGATCTTCTTCCTGGTGAAGATGGCTGGCGCATTATACCTGGTTTATCTCGGCATCAAGCTCTGGCGGCACGGCTTCGGCTTCGAAGAATTGCGCTCTATTCAAAGTGAAGCGGTACCGCCGAGACCGCGGATCACAAAGCTCTATGCCAACGGTTTGTTTGTCGCCCTGAGCAACCCGAAAGCGATCGCCTTCACCACCGCGCTGTTCCCGCAGTTCATCCTGCCGGAGCAGCCGGTTGCCCTTCAGTTCACCATCCTGATCATAACCTTCATGTCGCTGTCGTTTGCCTGCCTGTTCGCCTACGCGGTCATGGCCGCCGAGACGAAAAACCGTTCAGCACATATCAGGTTGCCCGGAGTCATGAGTAAGCTGTTCGGCGGGGCGTTCGTCGGCTCGGGCGTGTTCCTCGCTTCGGCGACCCAAAAATAAGCTTTTGAAAAAGGGGCGCCTTTTGGCTCCCTATTGTTAACCCCAACCTTGTCTCGTCAATTGCCATTGACCCAGTCACAGAGCCTGTCGATCCCCTCGACAACCTTGAAGCAGCAGTTCCCCAAAAAATCATCCGGCAGCGGTTCGCTCAGCGGGTAGCGCTCAGAGGTGGAGAGTGCTTTTGCGCCGTCAAAGTCGACCAGCGCGAGCCTGGTTGTCAACTCGTGGTCTGGGCGGCCGAAGGAGGTCCCGGGCAGGAGCGCCACTCCGGTCTGCTCGAGGATTTTTTCGCACATCTCGGTCGAGGTGCTGATACCGCGGGCCGCGAGCTTGTCCTTGAGCGGCGTGAAATCCGGGAAGATGTAAAACGCCCCCTGCGGCGGTGCGACCATCGCACCTTTGGCGGCTAACTGGACGCAGACGTGGTCAGACAGGGCCTTGAGGATACGCCTCGAGTGGCTCAGGTACTCCTCAATGCGGGGGCCTCCCCGAAAAGCCCTGACTGCAGCATACTGTATCGGCGCGCTGGTCGCGGTGAAGGTTTCACTCGAAACGGCAGCCATGCCTTCGAGGAGCCAGTGCAGCGCCGCCGGGAAAGCGAATGTGCCGAGTCGCCAGCCGCCGGCGCCACACCACTTGCTCAGGCCGCTGCTGATAATGGTCCCTTCCGGGTAGTGCCTGGCGATAGAGGTATGCGTGCCTTCGAAGTTAAGTTCACCGTAAATCTCGTCGGAAAGAAGGATGATTTTATACTTTCTGGCGATCTCTGCCAGGGCCTTTAACTCATCGTCGGTATAGCTGCAACCGGTCGGGTTGTTGGGGTAGTTGAGGATGACGATGCGTGGCTTGGTCGGATCCTTTCGACACAATTTATCCAACTCCTCCGGGGTCAACAGCCAGCGGTTGTCACGATGGGTCGGCAGCCAGTAGACATGTCTGCCGATGATATGAGCCTGCGGTGCGTAGGAGACCCAACTCGGGGTTGGAATGACCAGGTCGCCGTAATAGGCCAGTTGCAAAATGAACATCAGTTCTTTCGACCCGGGACCGACCAGAATATTATCCGGACGAAAATTGAGGTTCTGGGTCCGTTGGTAATACTCAACGACGGCACGCTGCAAGGCAGGAAGTCCTCGTACCGGGAGATAATCCTTCTGATGGGCGTTGGCCTGAAGTTCCTCAACGACCGGGAGAGGCACCGGGAAGGGTGATTGACCCAGGCCCATTTTGTAGACCTGTCGGCCTTCGGCTATCAGCGTGTTGCTGAGTTCGTTAATGCCAAGGGTTGCTGAGACCGGCAGCCCGCGGACATTCAGGTTGAGATGTTTTTCAAAGTAGTTCTGTTGATTCATTTGACCTCCAGGTGAGAATCCCTTGTTGAAGTGTTAAAGTCTGGCTTCCCGCTCGACGATTTTCTGCCCTGTTTCGATATAGTGCTGTCGAATCATCATTTCGATTTTCACAGCATCTTTCTGGTGGAGCGCGTTGATAATATCCAGATGCCGATCACGGATTTCTTCTGGGGAATAGACTCGCGACCAGTGTTTATAGAAGAGCAGGTGAAGTTTCAGGCTGAGTTGTCTGGTGAAGAGGACAATCTGGGCGTTGGTGCAATGAGAAAAAAGCTCCTCGTGAAATTGCTGGCCAATGTCGATCAGCGCCTTGTGTTTTCCCTGGCGGGCATAGGTCTCCATTTTGTGCGCCATCTCCTCAAGACGAGCGAGGTCTTTGGCTGTAAAATTATTGATGCCCTGGGCGACAGAGAATCCTTCCAGGACGCCGCGGGCGACGTAGCTGTCGGTAATCTCTTTAGCGGTGAGGGCGGCAACGAAATTACCGACCTGGGGACGATAGACGAGCAAGCCGGAACTGACCATGTCCGCAAGGGCCTCGCGAATCGGTGCGCGGCTGATGCCAAGCTCTTTGGCCAGGTGGCTTTCAAGGATTTTTTCGCCCGCCCGGTAACGGTTCTCCCGCATGCCATCGTAAAGGTATTTTATGACGTGGTCTTTGTAGGTTGAACGTTCTATTGCCATAAGCTCCTCTGGCCCCAAGAATTGTAGATTGTCGAATGTCGACATTATGTGCCTTGTAAAAAAAATGCAACAAAAAACACAAGTGCCTGAGTACATATGACGTCTGCTGGTTCTGTCCAACCGAGATGATTCTGCCATGATCCTGGCGACCCTGGTGGTTGCGATGGCCATGCCCGAACTGAAGACGTAACCCCTCCAACAAGTAACCACACCTTCTCGATAACCGTGCAAACAGAAATGGCCACCCGGCAATAAACCGGATGGCCATCAGTTTTTGAAAAAATCAGCTCGCCAAGCATGGGTCAACCAGTGGCAACTGATCGCTTATCCATGGACGGCCTTGCCGAATGCACCGAGTGCTGCCTCCTTGAAGGCCTCGCTCAGGGTCGGGTGGGCATGCATGGTCAGCGCCACATCCTCGATACTGCCGCCAAACGACATAACAGTGACCGCTTCACTGATCAGTTCCGAAGCACATGGGCCGATGATGTGTACGCCGAGTATCCGGCCGCTGTCCGGGTTGGCCAGGACCTTGACGAAGCCGTCGACATTATCCATGGCGCGGGCGCGACCGCTGGCCATGAACGGAAAGCGACCGACCTTGTAAGCTGTCCCCTGATCTTTGAGTTGCGCTTCAGTGGGACCGATCGACGCTGCCTCGGGGTGGGTATAGACAACGCCCGGGATCAGGTTGTAGTCGACGACAGGGTTTTCTCCGGCGAACCGCTCGGCGAGGACAACCCCTTCGTCCATCGCCTTGTGGGCAAGCATCGGGCCGTGGATCAGGTCGCCGATAGCGTAGATATTCGCTGCGCTGGTCTGGTAGTTGTCATCGACGATGATGCGTCCGGTTTCATCAAGCTTGACGCCCGCTTCGTCGAGGGCCAGACCATCCGTGCACGGTTTGCGTCCGGCCGCGACCAGCACCTTGTCGCAGGCAAGGGTCTGCTCAACCTTGCCCTCCAGCTTGAGGGTAACGCCGCTGTCGCCTGTTTCCATGCTGGCGACCCTGGTGCCGGCATGAATGACCATCCCCTGTTTCTGCAGGCTCTTCAGCAGGGCTTCGGTGACTTCCTGATCGGTGCCCGGCAGCATCGTCTCGAGCATTTCCACCACGGTGACCTTCGCGCCCAGTCGCAGCCAGACCGAACCGAGCTCCAGGCCGATATAACCGCCACCGATCACCACCAGATGCTCCGGGACCGCGTCGTAGCCAAGGGCATCCCGGGCCTGGCCGACCTGCTTGCCGTCCTGGGGCAGGCTGGGGATGTCGACAGCCACACTGCCGGTCGCCAGCAGGACGCGCTTGCCCTGCAGGGTCTGTTCCCCCTCATCAGTTGTCGCAATGACTTGCAGAGGGCCGTCGGCCGAAGGGGTGCCAAGTCGGCCGGTACCGGTGACCAGGGTGATCTTGTTCTTTTTGAACAGGCTGGCGATGCCGCGGGTCAGGCGGGTGATGATCTCTTCCTTGCGCTGCATCATCTTGCCCAGGTCCAGAGACGGCGGGTTCACCAGGATGCCATGTCCGGCGAACTTGTCGCGGGCCTGGACAAAGAGTTCGCTGGAATCGAGCAGTGCCTTGCTCGGGATGCATCCCTCGTTGAGGCAGGTGCCGCCGAGGGCATTGCGCTTTTCGATGACGGCGACGCTAGAGCCAAGCTGTGCGGCACGGATTGCCGCAACATAGCCACCGGGGCCGCCGCCGATAACGATCAGGTCATAAACATTACTCATAATTTGCTCCGCAAATTAGAAGCGCGAAACGCGAAGTGCGAAACGCGGAAAATTAATTAAAGCTCAAGAAACAACTCTGAAGGGTCCTCGATATATTCCTTGATCAGCTTGAGGAATCCGACCGCTTCGCGGCCGTCGATCAGGCGATGATCGTAACTCAAGGCCAGGTTCATGATCGGACGGATGACGATCTCACCGTCCTCGACCACCGGCCGGTCCTGGATCGAGTGCATGCCGAGCACCCCGCATTGCGGGGGATTGATGATCGGCGTACTCAGCAATGAGCCGTAAATGCCGCCGTTGGTGATAGTGAATGTGCCGCCCTCGAGATCGGCAAGGGTCAGCTTGCGGGCATTGGCCTTGGCGGCAAGGTCGGCAATCTGCTGCTCGATCTCGGCGAAGGTCAGCTGGTCTGCATCGCGCAGGACCGGGACCACCAGGCCGCGGTCGGTGCCGACGGCTATGCCAATATCGTAATAGTGCTGATAGACAACATCGGTGCCGTCGATGCGGGCATTGACCGCCGGATATTCCTTGAGGGCTTCGATGCTGGCCTTGACGAAAAACGACATCATGCCGAGTTTGATGCCGTGCCTCTTGGTAAAATTCTCCTGGTGGCGAACACGCAGCTTCTTCACCCACGACATGTCCGCTTCGTTGAAAGTCGTCAGCATGGCGGTCTGTTGACGGGCCTGCAGCAGGCGCGCGGCGATTCGCTGACGAATCGGCGTCATGGCCTGGCGGGTTACCGGACGGCCGTCATCTGCTGCTACAGTGGCAGCAGGCTCGCCCTTCGATGCCTGTTTATCGCCCGGTTCTCCCTGGGCCTTCTGCAGTGGCTTGGCGGGCTCTGCGTGGGCGAGGACATCGTCAAGGACCACTCTGCCCTGACGACCGCTGCCGGCCACCTGGTCGAGATCGATGCCACGTTCTTCAGCCTTCAGGCGTGCCGCCGGATTGACCGGGGCTGTGCTCGTCTGCTCCGGGCTTGCCGCAGCCGGTTCTGTCGCAGGCTTTGCGGGAGGCGGTTCTGCCGCCGGCTCGGCCGCGGGCGTTTCGGCGACCTCGCCCTCTTCAATGGTGGCAATCACGGTGCCGATCGGCACCGTCTCGCCGACCGGGACGACGATGTGCAGGATGCCGGAGGCCTCGGCGTTCAGCTCGACGTTAACCTTGTCGGTTTCCAGCTCGCAGATAATCTCGTCCTTGGCGACCGTGGCGCCATCGTCTTTCAACCAGTTGGCAACCAGGGCCTCGAGGATCGATTCGCCGACTTCAGGGATTTTTATCTCCATTTTTTCAGTCCTTGTTGTTCAGTGCGCTGTCAATGATCTGCTGCTGCTCTTCGCGATGGCGGCGATGGGAGCCGACCGCAGGGGCAGATGCAGGCCGACGACCACAGTAGTCCGGTTCTCTTCCCAGGGCCCTTATCAGGCTGGTGTGCAGATGCGGCCACGGTCCCATGTTTTTTGGCTCTTCCTGGACCCAGGCAACGCGGCTGGCCTTGCTGTAACGGGACAGCATCTCCTGCAGTTTCTCCTCATGCAACGGGTAGAGTTGCTCAACGCGCATGACACCGACGTCGCTACGACCTGTCTCCTCGATGGCGGCCTGGATTTCATAGAATATCTTGCCGCTGCAGAGCAGCAGGGTTTTCACCGCATCGTCGGGAATGGCGCAAGGGATGAACGCCTGGAAAGCCCCATCGCTCAGCTCCTCCAGCGTGCTGGAACAGGCTGGCAGGCGCAGGAGGCTCTTCGGGGTGAAGACGATCAGCGGCCGCCGGTAAGGCAGCTTGCACTGACGGCGCAGGAGGTGGAAGAGCTGTGCCGGGGTGCTCGGGTAGACGACGTGCATGTTGTTGCCCGCGCACAGGTTCATGTAGCGCTCGATGCGGGCGCTGGAGTGTTCCGGTCCCTGGCCTTCGTAGCCATGGGGAAGGAACATGACCAACCCGCTTGACCGGTCCCACTTGGTGCCGCTGGTGCCGATAAACTGGTCTATGATGACCTGGGCGCCGTTGGCGAAGTCGCCGAACTGGGCTTCCCATATGGTCAGCCCGTTCGGGCTCTCCAGGGAGTAGCCGTATTCCAGTCCGAGGACCGCGGCTTCGGAGAGCATGCTGTTGTAGATCTGAATCGCCTCCTGCCCCTTTTCCAGGAAGGCCAGAGGGACGTAGAGCTGTCCGGTTTTCTGGTCGACCAGGGTTGAATGGCGCTGGTTGAAGGTGCCGCGTCGTGAGTCCTGGCCCGACAGCCGCACCGGAGTTTTCTCAGTCAGCAGCGAGGCGAAGGCGAGGGTCTCGGCGTTGGCCCAGTCGATCCCGTCGCCCTGCATAACACATTCCTCGCGGCGTTTGAGCATGCGGGCGATCTTCTGGTGGGCGTTAAAGGTCTCCGGAAGGTGCGCCAGGCGGGCGGCCAGCTTTTTCAGGGTCTCTGCGGGCACCCTTGTCTCGGGTTCTTCCGGTGAATAGTCGCGCTGGACACCTGTCCACTTGGCCTGGAAGCCGACATCGGTCTGTTCCTTGGGCCCCTGTTCGAGTGCCTCGTCCAGACGCCTGGTGATCTGGCCGGCGCTTTCATCGATGGTTTCACGGGCTATCCCGGCGGCCGTCAGGCGCTCGGCGTAAATCTCGTGCAGCGGCGGCCGCTTGCGGATCTTGCCGTACATCAGCGGCTGGGTGAAAAACGGCTCGTCACCCTCGTTATGGCCATGCCGGCGATAGCAGATGACTTCGACCACCACGTCCTCACCGAACTCCTGGCGATATTCCAGGGCCAGGCTGGTCGCGTAGACAACCGCTTCCGGGTCTTCGCCGTTGACGTGGAAGATCGGGACCATGAGCATTTTCGCCACGTCGGTGGCATAAAGGGTTGAGCGCGCATGGACCGGGGATGTGGTAAAACCGATCTGGTTGTTCAGGACCAGGTGGAAGGTACCGCCCGACTGGTAACCGTCAATCTGCGAAAGGTTCAGCACTTCCGCGACCAGTCCCTGTCCGGCGAAGGCTGCATCACCATGGATCAGTACCGGCAGGACCCGTTTTTTGCCGCCGGGGCCATAACTGACATGGCGTGCGCGGCACTTGCCGATCACCACCGGGTCGACGGCCTCGAGATGGCTGGGGTTGGCGGCCAGGCTCAAGTGGATGGACCCCCCGGTTTCCAGCGGGAGGTCACAGGAATAGCCCTTGTGGTATTTGACGTCGCCGTCGCCGACGAACGCCAGCTCCAGGTTGTCCTTGAACTCGGCGAAAAGATTCTCCAGGGGCTTGTTGAAAATGTTGGCCAGGACGTTGAGCCTGCCGCGGTGGGCCATGCCCATCAGCAGGTCACTGACACCTCTCTGTGCCGCCTGGTTCAACAGGCTGTCGAGCAGGGGGATGATGACCTCGCCGCCTTCAAGCGAGAAGCGTTTCTGGCCGAGGAACTTGCGATGCAGGAAGGCCTCGAACAGGGTCGCTTCCTGGAGTTTTTTCAGGATGTGGAGTTGTTCATCGCGGGAAAAATCCGCTCGATTACGTTTCTCCTCCATGCGCTGTTTCAGCCAGTCCCGTTTGTGCGGGTCCTGGATGTGCATGAACTCAACCCCGATGACACCACAGTAGGTTTCCTCGAGCAGTTCGATGATCTCTTGCAGTGTGGCACTCTGGCGGGGAAAGCGCAGAGGGTAAAAAGTCCGTTTCAGGTCGGCTTCCGTCAGGCCGAATGCGGCGAGGGTGAGTTCGGGATGATCGGTGCGCTCCGGCGTGAGGGGGTCCGTGGCGGCCTGCAGGTGGCCGAGGTCCCGGTAACGGTAGATCAGGGAGTCGACGGCGGAATTCTTGGCGGCAAGGTCGCGATCGGTGGCCGGCGCCTGCTGGGCGAGATCAAACCCTTGAAAAAACGCCTGCCAGTCGGGTGACACCTGGCCGGGATCGGATTTCCAGAGCTGGTAGTGTTCTTCCAACCACTCCGGGCTGACATTACTGGATATGCTCATTGATGCCCCTGTGATTACAGTCGATAGCGGATCGAAACTCCGTGAATTATATCAAGGGGGTTTCCCCCCGGCAAATGTGCTGGAAGCGTGGCTGACGCATCCAGTCCCTAGCCTTTCGGCATGCAGATCCCTTTCTTGCAGGAAAGGGTCGAGTCATAGGGGAGATTGTCGAGAAAACGCTCCGCCTGGATGGCCGCCATGCAGCCGGTGCCGGCTGCTGTCACGGCCTGTCGAAATTGATGGTCCTGAACATCCCCTGCGGCAAAAACTCCCGAAATATTGGTCTCGGTGCCGTTGCGGGTGAGGATATAGCCATCATCGTCCATCTCCAGCTGGTTGAGGAAAAGTTCGGTGTTCGGCCGGTGTCCGATAGCGATAAACACACCGTCGCAGGCCAGCTCGGTTTCGTCACCTGTCTTCAGATTCCTGGTGCGGATGCCGGTGACCCCGGCGGAATCCTCGAGGATTTCCGTCAGTACCGAATCCCAGATAAAATTGATCGCCTTGTGGGTCAGGGCACGATCGGCAAGGACCGGCGTTGCCCGCAAAGAGTCGCGACGATGGACCACCGTCACCTTGCTCGCAAAGCGGGTCAGGAAAACGGCCTCCTCCATGGCAGTGTCACCGCCACCGACCACGACTACTTCACGGTCGCGATAGAAAAATCCGTCGCAGGTGGCACAGACCGATACCCCGCGGCCATACAGTGCCTTTTCGTTGCCCAGGTCGAGCAGTTTTGGTGAGGCCCCGGTGGTAATAATCAGGGTCAGACAGCGGTACATCTCTTCTCCGGTCCAGATCCGGAAGGGGCGTTCCTGCAGGTCGACCCTGGTGACCTCCCCCTCAACGAACTGGGCACCAAAACGTTCCGCCTGCCGACGCATATTTTCCATCAGGTCCGGGCCATCGATTCCTTCCGGAAAGCCGGGAAAGTTGTCGACTGCTGTAGTGGTCGTCAGTTGGCCCCCCGGTTGAATGCCATGAATCAACAACGGGCAGCAGCGGCTGCGTCCGGCATAGATCGCTGCAGTCAGACCGGCCGGCCCGGAGCCGAGAATGATCGTTTCATAGATCACGTCAGGATTCGTCATCATTGATCTCCCTCAAATTGCTCTGCGGCATGATATGAAGAGCGCACCAGGGGCCCGGCCTCGACATGCTCAAATCCGAGTTCCAGGCCGGATTGGCGCAGTTGTTCGAATTCTGCCGGTTCCACATAGCGGTCGATCGGCAGGTGATCCCGGGTCGGTTGCAGATACTGCCCCAGAGTCAACATGGCGCACCCAGATCGACGCAGGTCCTGCATGACATCAAGTATTTCCTCGACGGTTTCGCCCATCCCCAGCATCAGGCCGGACTTGGTGGGGATCTCCGGTGCAATTCTGTGCGCCGCGGAGAGCAAATCCAGCGAGCGTTGGTAGCCGGCTCCCGAACGGGCCATCTGGTAGAGTCTCGGAACGGTTTCCAGGTTGTGCCCGAGAACCTCGGGGCTTGCTGCGAGGATCGTTTGCAAGGCCTGTTCATTGCCCTGCAGATCGGGGATCAGCAATTCAACGCGGCAGTCCGGACAGCGTTCATGGATTGCCCGGGTCACGGCGGCGAAATGACCGGCGCCGCCATCGTCGAGATCATCGCGGGTGACCGACGTGATGACGGCATGGCGTAGCCCCAGCTCGGCAATTGCATCAGCAACCTTGAGTGCCTCCTGCGGGTCGACGTCCAGCGGAGTGGCATGGGCGACGTTGCAGAAGCGACAATCACGGGTGCAGTGATTGCCGAGGATCATGAACGTGGCGGTCCCCTGTTCCCAACATTCGCCCTGGTTCGGGCAGGCAGCACTGCGACAGACCGAGTGCAGTCCCTGTTCGCGATGCAGCCGGTCGATGCGAACATAGTTCGGCCCTGCGGGGAAGCGTACCTTGAGCCAATCAGGTTTGCGTGGAGGTTGTGCTGTCATCAAAGTCACCAAGTAAAGGTCGTTGCATCACAGTGCCGAAGTGGCTGATCAGGGACCCGGCAACCCGGTCCTTGTCGACCGGTCTGTCGAGCTCCCTGGATCATCGATGTCATGGTCACGTCAGGCAGTCCGCAGGGGATGATCGCGTTAAAAGCCGAGAGGTCATTGTCGATGTTCAGAGCAAAGCCATGATAGCTTATCCAGCGCCGTACGGCTATGCCTATTGAAGCAATTTTGCGTCCCTCGATCCATACTCCGGTTTTGCCCGGCAAGGCCTCTACCGGCCAAATCGAAATCGGCAAGTGTACGGATCAAGCACTTCTTCCAGTCTGCGCAGATATCGGTGCAGGTCTTTGCGGTAATGGTTCAGGTCGACAATCGGGTAACCGACCAACTGCCCGGGGCCGTGCAGGGTGATATCGCCACCGCGGTGGCTGGGAACACAATCAATCCCCGCCGCTTGCAAAGTCCCCTGGTCCCAGAGAAGATTGTTTTGGTTTGTATTTCGTCCGAGTGTGATGACCGGAGGGTGCTCAAGGAGGATCAGCAGGTCGTGGGTCCAGTGAAGGCGCCGGTCAACCAGGTCGACCTGGCTGGCCTGGGCGTCCCGGTAATTAACCCTTCCGGGACGCCAGACCCTGAACCCGTTCGGCTCGGTCAGCGGGTGCTACCAGAGCCGGTTGTCGCAAGTGGTTGGCTCACGCCGGTTCGAAATTGCTCTTGTCAGCACCGCAGAGTGGGCAGACCCAATCATCAGGAATGTCCTCAAAAGCCGTGCCGGGGTCGATGCCGTTGCCCGGATCGCCCTCAGCGGGGTCATAGATGTAGTCACAGATTACGCAGCGGTACTTGGTCATGGTTCACTCCTTGGGTAGGGTAAGTTCATCCGGTCATCTGCCGGAAAATATTCGGACTATTTTAGTTATAATAGCCCGCCAGTGCAAGTCGAGAATAATAATTTGCTGCAATCAGTTTTACTCGATCATGCCGATCAGTTCCTGGACCGTCTTTTCAATACCGGCTGCAGCTTCGCTGATCGAGCCGGCCAGCATATAGGCCGGTGAAGAGACAATCCGGTTCTCCCTGTCGACAACCGCTTCCTTGACTGGACAGTCAACGTGTTTGGCCCCCATTTTATTCAGGGCCCCCGCTGTTCCTTGGTCGGTGCCGATGGTCAACGCCGGAGAGTTGATCGGGCCGAGAACTTTCGCCAGCAGCGCCGGAGCGATGCAGACTGCGGCCAGAGGCTTCTTCGCCGCGACCGTCTCCTTGACCAGGCGGGCCACGTCCGGATTGACGCTACAGTCAGGGCCATTGACGGCGAAGTCACAGAGGTTCTTCGCCGCGCCGAATCCTCCGGGAAGGATCAGGGCGTCGAAGTCGGCAACTGTGACCGTTGCAGTATCCTTGATGTTGCCCCTGGCGATGCGGGCCGATTCGACCAGAACGTTGCGTGTTTCACCTTCGGCCGGCTCCCCGGCCAGGTGATTGATGACATGCATCTGGTCGATGTTCGGGGCCATGCAGACAGCTTCTGCTCCGGCCCGGTCGATGGCGAGCAGGGTGATAACCGCTTCGTGAATCTCGCTGCCGTCGTATACGCCACAACCGGACAAGATTACGCCTATTTTTTTTGCCATGGTTTCTCCTCCTTAGCTTGTTATGTCTTAAATGAATCGCTGGCGTGCATCGCGGGTCTGTCAAGATTAAAGAAAAATTCCGGCATGTCAAGGTGAAGGGAACAGTCATCTGGCGGTAATCCCGACGATCGTGGTATCGTGTTATCCATGTTCCAGTCATTTCTCCGTAAACGAGTTAAACGCTCCATTAACCTCGATAATGTTCAGGCGGTCTTCTTTGATCTTGACGGCACGCTGATCGATGTCGACATGCACCGCTTCGTGCCGGTTTATCTGAACCGCCTGACCGAGAAGATGAAAGCGCTGGTTGAGCCTGCACGGGCGACCAGGGCGATGCATCATGCAGTTGCCGCCATGTTTGCCAACCCGGATGCCGGTAAAACTCTGGAAACAGTGTTGTTCGAGGTGCTCAGCGATGAATTGGCCATCTCCCCGGAACAATACCGGGAGTGTCTGGAGCAATTCTTGCGCGACGATCTCGAAGAGTTACGTCCGCTAGTGGCCGGACATGCCTTGTCCTCCCGCTTGATTGGTGCAGCACGAGCCAGGGGGTGGCAGGTCGTTCTGGCAACCAATCCGATCTTTCCCCGGGCCGTGGTTGATGCGCGGATCAGGTGGGGGGAACTGGACGGCGACACGTTCCAGCATGTAACGGCCTATGAAACAGAACATTTCTGCAAACCGAACCTGGCCTTCTTCAGAGAAAACCTGGCGTTGCTGCAGGTCGAAGCAGAGCGTTGCCTGATGGTCGGAAATGACACGCTGCACGACCTGTCCGCAGGCCAGGTCGGAATGCAGACCTGCTTGCTGACGCCCTGGTGTATCAAACGCCCCGGGGCGGGTTTCCGTCCCGATTGGCAGGGCCGGCATGAAGAACTTCTGGCGCTGATCGAGGCATAGATCTGCTCTTGGCAACCCCAGGGCCCGTCCAGATTGACATAAGGTCTTGTTTTCGCTACTCTGCGGAGTTGTAGCTGAGAGGTTATGTTTTTGATGTACAAGCTCTTTTCAAGATTGTTTGTTGCCCTGTTGCTGACTCTGCCCTGGCTGTTGTGTGCCGGATGCGATGAGCAGCAGGAAACCCGGTTGACAACGACTGTTCGTCAGGCAGAGGCTCCTCCACCCGTGGGGGAGCCAGCTTCCGAGCTGCTGCTTTCACAGCGGGCGTTCATCGAGGTTTCAGAGAAAGTAACTCCGACGGTTGTGAACATCCGCGCAGAGCGGGTGCGTGAAGTTGGCCGGGTTAACCCGCTCTTTGAAGAGTTTTTTGGCGATTTGTTCCGGGGCCCACGCTCCGAGCAACGTGAGCGTAGCCTCGGGTCCGGTTTCATCCTGAGCGCGGATGGTTATATCCTGACCAACGAACATGTTGTCTCCGGTGCGGAAGAGGTCAGGGTTCGCCTGACGGATCAGAGGGTATTCCCCGGCAAAGTTGTCGGGGTCGACCCGAAGACGGACGTCGCAGTGGTCAAAATCGAAACCGAGGAGTCGCTGCCGACTGTGGTGCTTGGCGATTCAGACCACCTCAAGGTGGGGCAATGGGCCCTGGCAATCGGCAACCCCTTTGGCCTCGACAGCACCTTGACGGTCGGTGTCATCTCGGCTACGGGACGCACCGACGTGGGGATCGAGGACTATGAGAATTTTGTCCAGACCGATGCTTCGATCAACCCGGGGAACTCGGGCGGCCCGTTACTGAATATTTATGGCGAAGTGGTCGGTGTGAATACGGCCATTGTTGCCAGTGGACAGGGGATCGGTTTTGCCATCCCGATCAACCTGGCCAGGCAGATCGCCGATCAGCTGATCAGTACAGGAGAGGTGACGCGCGGCTGGCTGGGAGTCAGTATCCAGCCACTGGATGCCGAACTGGCAAAATCCTTTGGTCTTGATCGGGTCACGGGAGCACTGGTCACCCAAATCCTGCCCGAAACCCCGGCGGAACGTGCCGGGATAAAGCGCGGCGATGTACTGCTCAGCTTTAATGGCAAGCCGGTTCGTAGCGTCAAGGAGTTGCAGCTGCTGGTTGCGAGTTCGGCGCTTGCAGAGAAGGTGCCCGTAGAGGTATTGCGTGAAGGCACGCGCCTGACCCTTGAAGTGATCATCGTCGCACGCAAGGAAAACACGATGCCGGTCGCGCAGGCTCCGGAGTCTGATGCGACGCCGTGGCTCGGGATGAGCTTTGCAGAGTCAGGCGACGGGGTTCTGGTCACCGAGGTCGCCCCGGGAAGTGTCGCAGCGAATGCTGGTGTGCAGCCCGGCGACAGGGTCATGGCGATCAACCGCCATCCAACCGAGACCCTGACAGATATAAACAGGGCCCGCCAGCGCATCAGGGTCAAGGAGAGTGTCCTGTTGTTGCTGCAGCGGGGAGAAGCGCACCTTTACATTGCGCTGCCGGCCGAAGATTAAGGGTCCCGGGCGCGTTCGCCCGTACAATATAATGTTACTCCATATGTGGAGGTCTCATGGCCAAACTGGTAGACAACCCCAAACTTGCATTCCGACTGGCCCGCGCCATTGTCTCGGATATTGCTCTCTACAACCAGGAGAAAGTCAGGGATGGCATCAAGAACGATTCGGTTTTTGACGTTCTGTCCGAGGAGCTGGAAGAGGGCCGGGAACATTTTTATGGCCGGGTATCTCCCGACCTGGATGATCGCGGCCACCTCTACGACCGCGCGATTGTCGACGTGATGATCAAGCAGGCGGGCAAAATAGAGAGTTCAATCTGGTAACTGCATGTCTGCGTCACAGTCCCTTCAGGTCACCGCAGAGCACGTGGCGATGCGCCTGGATCGTTTTCTGGATGACAGTCTGCCGGAACTGAGCCGTTCACAGATCAAGCGCCTGATCGACGAAGGAGCTGTCACCCTGAACGGCGGAACGAGTAAGCCCGGCTTCAAATTGAGAGGCGGAGAAGAGATTCGCGTGGTTCTGCCGGAACCGCTTGCTGCCACAGCCGAAGCCGAACCGATTCCATTGCATATTCTTTATGAAGACCCGGCGCTCGTTGTCGTCAACAAGCCGGCTCACCTTGTGGTCCATCCTGCTCCGGGTCATCAGAGCGGCACCCTGGTCAATGCACTGCTGCATCATTGCAAGGACCTCTCGGGGGTCGGCGGCGAACTGCGGCCCGGCATTGTGCATCGACTCGACAAGGACACTTCCGGGGTGATGGTCGCAACCAAGGATGATCACACTCACCGGTACCTGGCCCGGCAGTTCAAGGCCCACTCGATACGGCGACGTTATCGGGCGCTGGTTCATGGTCTGGTTGCAGAAACGGTGGGGACAATAGACCAGCCGATCGGAAGACACCCGGTGCACCGCAAGAAGATGTCGACGATAGCCCGCAGCAGTCGCCGGGCGGTCACCCGCTGGCAGGTGCTGAGGCGTTACGAAGCAGACCGGATGACACTTGTCGACTTAAGCCTGGAAACAGGCAGGACCCATCAGATCCGGGTCCATATGGCCGGGATGAACTGCCCGGTCGTCGGCGATCCCCTCTATGGTGGTGCCAGCCGGATCAAGGCGATCGCCGACCAGACACTGCGCCAGATGGTTGCAGCCCTGCAGCGACAGTTCCTGCATGCCTGGCAACTAGGCTTTGAACACCCGAATGGATTGCCGATGGTATTTCAGGCGGACGTCCCGTCCGAACTGCGCGAGATCCTCTGCTACCTGGAAGGCAAATATCACTACTCTCCGACGGACCTCGAGGTTCCGCCTCGCTCAGGTCCGGTTGAAATGACACCTGATGAAAACAGTTAAGCAGGGCAAAGTTCAATTCATGCAACCGGCCTGGGCTGACCAGGAAAATCTGGTCGCCGGTTTTAGCACCCGAAATGGGGGCAGCAGCCGACCGCCGTTCAACTCCCTCAACCTGGGGTTCGGCTCCGGTGACCAGCAATCCCAGGTCGAAGCCAACCGTGCTGTCGTGGCCAGGAGCTTTGGTCTGGAGCCGCACCTGTTCCTGACTGTTAAACAGGTGCACGGTAGTGAAATCCTGGTGATCGACCAGCCCAACCCTGAAGTCTCTCATTTCCAGCGTGTCGAAAGTGATGCGATCATTACCAATCAACGCAATATCCTGATCGGCATCCTTGTCGCGGACTGCTTCCCCGTTATCCTCTACGACCGGGGCAGGCATGTTGCCGCTGTGATCCATCTCGGTTGGCGCGGGACTGCGGTCGGCCTGCTGGAGCGAACCGTTACTGCAATGCGAGAACTGCTCGGTTGCCATGTCGCCGACATCAAAGCTGCGATCGGCCCGGGCATTGCGGCGCACAACTATGAAGTCGATCGACCGGTCCGCGATCAGTTCCGCCAGGGCACAGGCCAGTGGCAGCGAATTGCCAGGGAAGTCAGCCTCGGCCACTGGCAGCTTGACCTGCAGAAAAGCATTGCTCTGCAGCTGGACGCCGCTGGCATTGATCGCGGCGCGATCGATACGGTTGCCGAGTGTACCTGTTGCCACAAAGAGACATTTTTTTCATATCGACGAGACAACGGCAGGACCGGTCGGCAGATGGGATTCGTCCTCCTGAAATAGGGTCTTTGCGTCTTCAGCAATGAGGCGGCTCCGAATCTGTTGTTGAAGTGGATGTGATTGTCAGCCGGTCTGAATTTCGAAGCGCTGGTTGAGCCTGCACGGGCGACCAGGGCGATGCATCATGCGGTTGCCGCCATGTTTGCCAACCCGGATGCCGGTAAGACTCTGGAAACGGTGTTGTTCGAGGTCCTCAGTGATGAATTGGCCATCTCACCGGAACAGTATCGGGAGTGCCTGGAACAATTCATGCGCGACGATCTCGAAGAGTTGCGTTCGCTGGTGGCCGGACATGCCTTGTCATCCCGGTTGATTGGTGCCGCACGAGCCAGGGGGTGGCAGGTCGTTCTGGCAACCAATCCGATCTTTCCCCGGGCCGTGGTTGATGCGCGGATCAGGTGGGGAGAACTGGACGGCGACATGTTCCACCATGTGACGGCCTATGAAACAGAACATTTCTGCAAACCGAACCCGGACTTTTTCAGAGAAAACCTGGCGTTGCTGCAGGTCGAAGCAGAGCGTTGCCTGATGGTCGGAAATGACACGCTGCACGACCTGTCCGCCGGCCAGGTCGGGATGCAGACCTGTCTGCTGACGCCCTGGTGTATCAAACGCCCCGGGGAGGGTTTCCGTCCCGATTGGCAGGGCCGGCATGAAGAACTTCTGGCCCTGATCGAGGCATAGATCTGCTCTTGGCAACCTCGGGGGCCGTCCAGATTGACATAAAGTCTTGTTTTCGCTACTCTGCAGAGTTGTAGCTGAGAGGTTTTGTTTTTGATGTACAAGCTCTTTTCAAGATTATTTGTTGCCCTGTTGCTGAGTCTGCCCTGGCTGTTGTGTGCCGGATGCACTGAGCAGCAGGAAACCCGGTTGACAACGACTGTTCGTCAGGCAGAGTCTTCTCCTCCCGTGGAGGAGCCGGCCTCCGAGTTGCTGCTTTCACAGCGGGCTTTCATCGAGGTTTCAGAAAAAGTAACCCCGACGGTTGTGAACATCCGCGCAGAGCGGGTGCGTGAAGTTGGTCGGGTTAACCCTCTCTTTGAAGAATTTTTTGGCGATTTGTTCCGGGGCCCACGTTCCGAGCAACGTGAGCGCAGCCTCGGGTCCGGTTTCATCCTGAGCGCGGATGGTTATATCCTGACCAACGAGCATGTTGTCTCCGGTGCGGAAGAGGTCAAGGTCCGCCTGACGGATCAGAGGGTCTTCCCCGGCAAAGTCGTCGGGGTCGACCCGAAGACGGACATCGCAGTGGTCAAAATCGAAACCGAGGAGCCGCTGCCGGCTGTGGTGCTTGGCGATTCAGACCTCCTCAAGGTGGGACAATGGGCCCTGGCAATCGGCAATCCTTTCGGCCTCGACAGCACCTTGACGGTCGGTGTCATCTCGGCTACGGGACGCACCGACGTGGGGATCGAGGACTACGAGAATTTTGTCCAGACTGATGCTTCGATCAACCCGGGGAATTCGGGCGGTCCGCTATTGAATATCTATGGGGAAGTAGTCGGTGTGAATACGGCCATCGTTGCCAGCGGACAGGGGATCGGTTTTGCCATCCCGATCAACCTGGCCAGGCAGATCGCCGATCAGCTGATCAGTACAGGAGAGGTGACGCGCGGTTGGCTGGGAGTCAGTATCCAGCCGCTGGATGCCGAGCTGGCAAAATCCTTTGGTCTTGATCGGGTCACGGGAGCACTGGTCACCCAGGTTCTGCCCGGCACCCCGGCGGAACGTGCCGGGATAAAGCGCGGCGATGTACTGCTCAGCTTTAACGGCAAGCCGGTCCGCAGTGTCAAGGAGTTGCAGCTGCTGGTTGCGAGTTCAGCGCTTGCGGAGAAGATTCCCGTTGAGGTATTGCGTGAAGGCACGCGCCTGACCCTTGAAGTGATCATCGTCGCACGTGAGGAAAACACGGTGCCGGTCGCGCAGGTTCCGGAAACTGATGCGATGCCGTGGCTCGGGATGAGCTTTGCAGAGTCAGGCGACGGGGTCCTGGTCACCGAGGTCGCCCCGGGAAGTGTCGCAGCGAATGCTGGTGTGCAACCCGGAGACAGGGTTATGGCGGTCAACCGTCATCCAACCGAAACCCTGACAGATATAACCAGGGCCCGCCAGCGCATCCGGGTCAAGGAGAGTGTCCTGTTGTTGCTGCAGCGGGGCGAAGCGCACCTTTATATTGCGCTGCCGGCCGAAGATTAAGGATCTCGGGCGCCTACGTCCGAACAATATAATGTTACTCCAATGTGGAGGTCTCATGGCCAAACTGGTAGACAACCCCAAACTTGCATTCCGACTGGCCCGCGCCATTGTCTCGGACATTGCCCTCTACAACCAGGAGAAGGTCAAGGATGGCATCAAAAACGATTCGGTTTTTGATGTTCTGTCCGAGGAACTGGAAGAGGGCCGGGAACATTTTTATGGCCGGGTATCTCCCGACCTGGATGATCGCGACCACCTCTACGACCGTGCGATTGTCGACGTGATGATCAAGCAGGCGGGCAAAATAGAGAGTTCAATCTGGTAACTGCATGTCTGCGTCCCAGTCCCTTCAGGTCACCGCAGAGCACGTGGCGATGCGCCTGGATCGCTTTCTGGATGACAGCCTGCCGGAACTGAGCCGTTCCCAGATCAAGCGCCTGATCGACGAAGGAGCTGTCACCCTGAACGGCGCAACGAGTAAGCCCGGCTTCAAATTGAGAGGCGGAGAAGAGATTTGCGTGGTTCTGCCGGATCCGCTTGCTGCCACCGCCGAAGCCGAACCGATTCCATTGCATATTCTTTATGAAGACCCGGCGCTCGTTGTCGTCAACAAGCCGGCTCACCTTGTGGTTCATCCTGCTCCGGGCCACCAGAGCGGCACCCTGGTCAATGCCCTGCTGCATCATTGCAAGGACCTCTCGGGGGTCGGCGGCGAACTGCGGCCCGGCATTGTGCATCGACTCGACAAGGACACTTCCGGGGTGATGGTCGCAACCAAGGATGACCGCACTCACCGATACCTGGCCCGGCAGTTCAAGGCCCACTCGATACAGCGACGTTACCGGGCGCTGGTTCACGGTCTGGTTGCAGAAACGATGGGGACAATAGACCAGCCGATCGGAAGACACCCGGTGCACCGCAAGAAGATGTCGACGGTAGCCCGCAGCAGTCGCCGGGCGGTCACCCGCTGGCAGGTGCTGAGGCGTTACGAAGCAGACCGGATGACACTTCTCGATCTGAGCCTGGAAACCGGCAGGACCCATCAGATCCGGGTCCATATGGCCGGGATGAACTGCCCGGTCGTCGGCGATCCCCTCTATGGGGGTGCCAGCCGGATCAAGGCGATCGCCGACCAGAAGCTGCGCCAGATGGTTGCGGCCCTGCAGCGACAGTTCCTGCATGCCTGGCAACTCGGCTTTGAACACCCGAATGGGTTGCAGATGGTTTTTCAGGCGGACGTCCCGTCAGAACTGCAGGAAATTCTCTGTTACCTGGAAGGCAAATATCACTACTCTCTGACGGACCTCGAGGTTCCGCCTCGCTCAGGTCCGGTTGAAATGATACCTGATGAAAACAGTTAAGCAGGGCAAAGTTCAATTCATGCAACCGGCCTGGGCTGACCAGGAAAATCTGGTCGCCGGTTTTAGCACCCGCAATGGTGGCAGCAGCCGACCGCCGTTCAACTCCCTCAACCTGGGGTTCGGCTCCGGTGACCAGCAATCCCAGGTCGAAGCCAACCGTGCTGTCGTGGCCAGGAGCTTTGGTCTGGAGCCGCACCTGTTCCTGACCGTTAAACAGGTGCACGGTAGTGAAATCCTGGTGATCGACCAGCCCAACCCTGAAGTCTCTCATTTCCAGCGGGTCGAAAGTGATGCGATCATCACCAATCAACGCAATATCTTGATCGGCATCCTTGTCGCGGACTGCTTCCCCGTTATCCTCTACGACCGGGGCAGGCATGTTGCCGCAGTCATCCATCTCGGTTGGCGCGGGACTGCGGTCGGCCTGCTGGAGCGAACCGTTACTGCAATGCGAGAACTCCTCGGTTGCCATGTCGCTGACATCAAAGCTGCAATCGGCCCGGGCATTGCGGCGCACAGCTATGAAGTCGATCGACCGGTCCGCGATCAGTTCCGCCAGGGCACAGGCCAGTGGCAGCGCATTGCCAGGGAAGTCAGCCTCGGCCACTGGCAGCTTGACCTGCAGAAAAGCATTGCCCTGCAGCTGGACGCCGCCGGCATCGATCGCGCAGCTGTCGATACGGTTGCCGAGTGCACCTGCTGCCACAAAGAGACATTCTTTTCATATCGACGAGACAACGGCAGGA
>CAVRQQ010000038.1:0-30411 GCA_963723355.1 uncultured delta proteobacterium | reverse complement strand
GTGGCGCTGGTGTGAAGCTTCAAGGTCGGCGACGGCAACGGCAAGGTGGGAGTAACCGTTGCCCAGCTCGTAGGGTTCGGCCTGATCGTGGTTCCAGGTCAGTTCGAGTTCGAAGTCACTGCCCGGCGAGCGCAGATAGCTCAAGGTGAACTTGTGTTCTGAGTAATCCTTGCGACGAGCCACTGTAAAACCAAGGGCCTCAGTATAAAACTTCTCTGATCTCTCCAGATTCATAACCCGGATGCAGGAGTGTATCATTCGATAAGTCATAAGCATCCTCCTTCGGTTGTTGGTTATCTGATTTATCTGGAATTATAACAGATCATCGATATAGCCCGGGGTGTTTTTATCCGGGCAAGGGATCAGCCTTTTTCTTTACCGGGCTGGTCCTTGTTTTTCTTGATAATAAACGGGTGGGCCTGGCGGCTGACAATGTAATCGGCAAAAACCTTGAACCAGATCGTCACACCGGCAACCGCACTCCAGTTTTTGTAATCTTTGAAGACGGTTGAGATACCGGTAGCAGGATAGAGCAGGACGCCGATGATCGTCACGAGCGCGGTACCGCCTGCCAGAAGGTTGACCATACCGGTCGCCGGTGCCCATTTTGCAGGATCTGCTGGCGCTTCGCCGCGTTTCAGCGCGACCTCGGAATAATTCTTTTTAACAAAGATGCGGTAGGCCCGGCGCAACCAGATAAACGCCATCGGGAACAGGGCCAAAAAGAGTATCCATGTAATCACTGAACTGATGTCAAACATTAACATTCTTTACTCCAGAGGTCCCAAAATAATGATTGGGATAAATTTGTCATCTTTTTACCCGAGGTTGGCGGGTCGATCAATGAAAATCTTGAAAAAAACCCCGCCAGACTGGCTGGCGGGGTCAAATGATCAGACAAAAGCCCAATCAGAGCATTTGCACTGAAACTTAGTGCACGTGAGAGCCGTCAACAGCCTTGGCGCCGCGCGGGATACGCACGCTTTCCACCAGATGCTGAATATGCTCGGGCGGATCAGGAGTGACCTTGCTGACCACGTAAGCGACACCAAAGTTCACAAGTGCACCGATACCACCGATAGCGTTCGGCTCGATGCCGAGGAAGAAGTTCGCTTTGCCGCCGAAGAGGCCGAGGAACTCGGTGCCCTTGATGAAGAAGAGGCCTTTGTGAGCGAACACGTAGATCATCGTGAAACCGATGCCTGCGAGCATGCCGGCAGATGGCGCCTTCCTTGTTCATCTTCTTGTTGAAGATACCCATCATCAGAGCGGGGAAAATCGAGCTTGCAGCGAGACCGAAGGCGATCGCCACGGTACCGGCTGCAAAGTCAGGCGGGTTGAGGCCAAGGTAGCCGGCCACAACGATGGAACATGCCATAGCGATCTTACCAGCCAGCAGCTCGCCCTTCTCGGAGAGATCAGGCATCCACATGTCCTTCAGCAGGTCATGGGAAATCGCTGACGAGATGGCCAGCAACAGACCGGCCGCAGTCGAGAGTGCAGCAGCCAGACCACCGGCAGCAACCAGAGCGATAACCCAGTTGGGCAGCCTGGCGATTTCGGGGTTGGCCAAAACGATGATGTCGCGGTTAACACTCAACTCGTTACCAGTCCAACCGGCAGCAACAGCGCCCGCAGGCGGATTCTTGTCATTGTAGTACTGGATGCGGCCGTCGCCGTTCTTGTCTTCGAACTTGAGCAGGCCGGTGACTTCCCAACGCTTCATCCAGTCGGGACGCTCATCGTACTTGATGCTGTTTTCAGTTGCGAACAGATCGCCGCCGCCTTTGACAGCTTTGTTGACGGTCGCGTGCAGGTTCAGTTTAGCCATGGCGGCAACGCCAGGAGCCGTGGTGTACAGGATGGCGATAAACACCAGCGCCCAACCAGCGGAAGCACGTGCGTCCTTAACCTTGGGAACCGTGAAGAAGCGGATAATAACGTGCGGCAGACCCGCAGTACCGATCATCAGGGAGAAGGTGTAGACGAACATGTTCAGGGTGCTGATACGGGTCGAGGTGGTGTACTGCGGGAAGCCGAGGTCCATTGCGACCTGGTCGACTTTGGCCAACAGAGACATGTCGGTACCGACGAAGTCACCGCCGAGGCCGAGCTGCGGCAGAGGATTGCCGGTCAGTGCCATCGAAATGAAGATTGCCGGAATCGTGTAGGCAACGATCAGAACGCAGTACTGAGCAACCTGGGTGTAGGTGATGCCCTTCATGCCGCCGAAAACCGCGTACATGAAAACGATACCCATACCAACGAAGATACCAACGTGGTTGGAAACGCCCAGGAAACGGGAGAATGCAACACCGACACCAGTCATCTGGCCGATGATGTAGGTTGTCGAAGCAATGATCAGGCAGATAACGGCCACCGAGCTGGCGCCCTTGGAGTAGTAGCGGTCACCGACGAACTGGGGCACGGTAAACTTACCGAACTTACGCAGGTAAGGTGCCAGCAGCATCGCCAGGAGAACGTAGCCACCGGTCCAGCCCATCAGGAACAGTGCCACCACCGTAACCCATACCGGCGATCAGGCCGGCCATGGAGATAAAGGACGCTGCGGACATCCAGTCAGCGCCGGTTGCCATACCGTTCAGAACAGGGTGGACACCACTGCCTGCAACGTAGAATTCACTCGTGCTACCAGCACGAGCCCAGATGGCGATACCAATGTACAGAGCAAAGGTAAGGCCGACAACGAGATAAATAGTAGCTTGAAGACTCATCAGTTATCCTCCCTTACTCTTCGTGAACGTCGAATTTTTTGTCGAGATTGCCCATCAACTTGGCGTAGATGAAAATCAAGGCAACAAAGACATACATGGAACCCTGCTGTGCCCACCAGAAACCCAACGGGTAACCGCCTAACTTGATGCTGTTAAGTGATTGGGCAAAGAGGATACCAAATCCATAGGACACGATGAACCATACACAGAGAACACCTGCAATGAGCTTCAGTGTCGCAAACCAATAAGCTTTTCCTGCATCTTCACTCATAAAAACCTCCTTCAGGTTAGTTAAAAATACTTACGATGCTGCAAAAAAGAATTATTTCGCCGACCACCTCCTTAAATTCTGCTCGGAAAACTTCCGAATACTGATCCGATGCCGTTTGGTCTCCCCTGTTACGACTGTTGGGCAGCTTGAGGGAGACAAGGTTTTAATTTCCAGTTACAACGTTTGATATCAGGGCCGGTAAACCCGGCTAAAACCGGTCATAAAAAAACTTTTAAAAAGACCAAAAAAATCAGATTTTAACCATCGTTTTTTTTCGTTAAGGGGCAAAAACCCCAATAAATATGAGGTTGGACAGAAGATAGCTTGAGACTCGGCGTTGAGTCAATAAAAAAATATAACGTTGTTTCGTTTTTGTCAAAAGCTCATATAAAATTACGCAGAATCGATAGCTTTCAGAAGGCTTGTTTTGACGCGTCACAAGTATAGCAGCAAAACACAAGTTTGGTAGTCCATTTCAAATGCCCTGTTTTGTTTATCAAATCGTGTTTATTTATTATCCAATGATGTCATCCATTTGTTGCATAATATGCCGAATCCATAGACAATGTTTTCGATTCCACCCTATCTCAAGGGAACCATTATGCCCGGCAGCAATTTTAACGAAGAGAGTTTTTTCTTCCTGCATGTAAACAATGTCTGCCGCAGCCCAGCGGTCACCTGTTCGCCCGATATCGGCGTGATTGAAGCGGCACGCCTGATGCGTGACCAGAACATTGCCGGCCTGATTGTCGTCGACGACAACGCCCCGATCGGCATCCTTTCGGTACGGGACCTGCGCGACATCATGGCTGAAGACGGAGCGAACCTCACGGCTCACAAGGTCCGCGACGTCATGCATACCGGCGTCATCACTGTCAGACATTCTGCATATGTATTCGAAGCCATTTTCAAAATGGCAAAAAACAATATTCATCGGCTTGCGGTCATCAATGAAAACCAGGAGCTGATCGGCATCATTAATGCGACTGACCTGCTCAGCCAGCAGACCCGTAGCCCGCTCTACCTGACCCAGGAGATTCAAACAGCCGAAACCTTCACTGACCTGCAGAACATCAGCAGCAGCATTATCGATATGGTTCACAGTGCCATGGACGCCGGTGCGGACACCAGGAGCCTGGTACACCTGATAGCCCACTTCAACGACGGTTTCACAGAACGCATCATTGAGCTCATGGAATCGACAGAAGGAATTAGGCTTCCCGGGAAAGCCGCCTACCTCGCGCTTGGCAGTGAAGGCCGCGGTGAGCAAACCCTGCGCACCGATCAGGACAGTGCCATGGTTTATGCAGACGACCTATCGGCCTCTGAACTTGAGGAGTGTGCCCGGTTTGCCGACCGGCTGGTGGAGGTCCTTGAATTTGTCGGCATCCCACGCTGCCCTGGCAACACCATGGCCAGCAATCCGCAGTGGCGCCACAGCCTGAGCGGATGGCAGGAAAGGCTGGAGAAGTGGATCACCGTTCCGGACGGGGAAAACATGGTCAACTTTGGCATGTTTCAGGACTTCCGCACGATCCATGGCGACAAGTCCCTCGAAAAGCATCTCCACGAATTCATCCACACCACAGTTCAGAGACACAAGCTGTTTTTCCCTCACGTTGCCAAGAACATTGTCCGGTTTCCGGCACCCCTTGGCATGTTCGGCCGGATCAAGGTTGATCGAACCGGGCCGAACCGCGGCAAAGTCGAGCTAAAAAAAGCCGGCATCTTTGCGATAACCGAAGGGGCCAGCCTGCTTGCCCTGGAGAACAATGTAGACAGCGGAACAACCTGGGACAAGCTCGAGAAACTGGGGCAGTTGAGTGTCCTTTCGAAAAAAGACAGTGAAACGATCAGCGAGGCGTTCAGCCAACTGGTCAATTTTCGACTGCAACGCCAACTGCGCGACCTGGCTGCTGGCAATAAACCAAGCAACGCCATCGATCCACAGCGCATGCCGGAAAAAACCAGGAACCAGCTGCGAGAGGCCTTACGGGGAGTCAACCTCCTCCTGCGCATCATTCGCGAACACTATCGGCTCGACTTCATCTCGCGTTGATTTTAGGGGATACTGACGCCGACCTTATTGGGTTCAGGTAGAGGCGACAACTGTGCTGACACAGGAAGGGCTCGAATTTCCTTATGACTTCGAGGAGTTGCTACGTGGAAAAACTTGCGAGACGATATTGGAAAAATGTCCTAAGCGCCAGGGTGTGCAGACATTTCATCCGCTCCATACCAAGGCCGTGGTGAATAGGGGCCTATGAAGGTTTGTTCCCGGACAATAATATCGTTGCAAGCAAAACAGCATATAAGGTCACATACGTAATCAACGCAAAGACAAATCTCTGCCTACGTGAATATTTTGGAGACCTGCCGGTCACGTAATACACAAAAGCCGAGACAACAAAAAATATGGCAAGAAGTCTCATAAAATCACTGTTTCTCTATGTCCCTATCACCCTGGTCCTGACACATCGTTCTCTCGAGCGAGAGTCATCATTTGCGTCGCACCTAAATATCTCTACTATGTCCAACAGCTAAAGCCAAATAAAAAAGGTCAGACCTTCATCTGCCTGCTCAGTTTGTCAACAAACCCCGCACGTGATGCGAGGTTTGTCTTTTTCCCTGGCAGGTGGAGTTTCTATGAAACTTAGGGAAACAGATGATTGATCTGTTGCCCTCTCTTTCATGAAGACTGGCTGAACTTTACCAGCAGCCTGACGACAGACTCTCGTCTGTCTTTTAATACATATCAAACACAACCGGGAGTGGGCTATTGCGGTGTCGGATCAAAGAACCAGATAGTTTTTTTCTTGTGCCACCCCTTCTCCCACATGCAGCTCTCGTAGCTTACGCGTTCCGTCCCCGGCTCGATCCCCATCGAAACTCCGCCGGTCGCGGCCTGGCAATCCCTGTCATCAGCATAAAACTCCGAGGGCTGTTTGGTCCCATGCTGCCAACGAGACGCACAACCAGCCAGGAGCAGAAACAATAAACCGATCAAAAACCAACGCATCATATCGGACTCCCACCTTAAAATATACCTATTCGCATTATAACATTCTCATCGCCAATTCATAGCAGCATCTGCTACAGGAACTTGAAAAAACACTTGACCCCCCGGATTAGAATAGGTAAATTAGCCCCTGTTTATTTATATATCAACCACCCTTAAAAGGAGAGAACCATGAAAAAACTGATTATTGCCGTAATGCTGGTCGCTTTTGCCTTCACTGTAGCCTATGCTGCTGACTCCGTAACCTACGACAGCAAAAAAGGCGCCGTGACCTTCGATCACAAAGGTCATTCTGACAAGATGGGCTGTGACGCCTGTCACGAAGGGACTCCGGCGAAGATTGAAGTCGACAAGAACGCTGCTCATGGGGCAGCATGCAAGGACTGTCACAAGGAAAAAGGCGGCCCCACCAAGTGTAACGACTGCCACAAGAAGTAACCCACATCCAATTTAATAAAAAAGCCTCCCTCTCCCAGGGGAGGCTTTTTTATTTCTGACCATCAACCCGTGACACGCAGTTTGATCTCTTCTGTTAAAGAGTCTGATTACTTCTTGACTAAATGACCCATTTAGTCATAAATTGCAGGGTCTTACGATTATGATATAATCCCGTCTCAAGCAACAAACATGAACAATTTCCTATGGAGGTTTCTATGGCACTGAAAGGCACCCGGACAGAAAAAAACATTCTCACCGCGTTTTGCGGCGAAAGTCAGGCCCGCAATCGCTACACCTACTTCTCGTCTCAAGCCAGGAAAGAGGGCTATGTGCAGATATCGAACATCTTCGAAGAAACGGCCAATCATGAGCGGGAACATGCCAAGCGTCTGTTCAAGCTTCTCGAAGGCGGAGACGTTGAGGTGACGGCCAGCTTCCCTGCCGGCGTTATCGGTTCGACGATGGAAAACCTAAAGGAAGCCGCCGGCGGTGAGAATTACGAGTATAGCACCATGTACCCGGAATTTGCGGCGACCGCCCGCGAGGAAGGTTTTTCGGAGATTGCTGACATTTTTATGTCAATCGCCGTTGCCGAGCAATACCACGAGGAACGCTATCTGAAGCTTCTTAACAACATCAAAAACGGCCAGGTCTTCAAACGTGAACAGGCCAGGACCTGGCGCTGCCAGAACTGCGGCTATCAGCATGAAGGTACGGAAGCACCCGATGAATGCCCCGCCTGCAACCATCCGCAGGCCCACTTTGAACTGAAACCCGAGAACTACTAAACGACAAGGAGAAAAACAATGCCCCAGCTAAATGAAGTCTACAAGTGTGAACTCTGCGGAAATATCGTTGAAATGCTGCACGGCGGGCCTGGCGCACTGACCTGCTGCAATCAAAAGATGGTCCTTCAGACTGAGAACACCGTCGATGCCGCCCAGGAAAAGCATGTGCCGGTGATCGAGATCGGCGCCGACAGCATTACCGTAAAGGTTGGCAGTGTCGCACACCCAATGGCCGATGAACATTACATCGAGTGGATTGAACTGATCGCCGACGGCAAGGTCTATCGCCAGAACCTGCAGCCGGGCAGTGCTCCGCAAGCGACCTTCCCGCTTATCGCCCAGAAAGTAACGGCTCGCGAGTACTGCAACCTGCATGGGCACTGGACAGCAAAAAGCTGACCAGGCATGTTAAGAGAGAAAGGCCTTCATTCGAAGGCCTTTCTTATTTCCCAAGGAAGCCCGGCACAAGCGCAACCGCTTCTGGAAAACCGCTCAAGCAGTTCGCAGGTTGACCGTTATTTCAGCAACTGGCAGAATGCCTGGACACACCACCACCTTTGCAGAGGCGGCATAATGAGCGAAACATCCCGTCCCGACAGATTCCCAAGGCCTCAAACCAGGGGTGAAAAGAGCCCGGCCGGCTGGCGAATCAAACTGCACGAAATCATCTTCGAAGCAGATACCCCGACAGGCAAGCTCTTCGACATTGCCCTGATCATTGCCATCATCCTGAGCATCATCGCGGTGATGTTCGACAGTGTCGCCGAGGTTCGTGCCGAGCACGGCAAAGCGCTCTACATCATCGAGTGGTTTTTCACCCTGCTGTTTACCGCAGAATATCTTGCCAGGATCATCTCCCTCGGCAACCCGGTCCGCTACATCCTTAGCTTCTACGGCCTGGTCGATCTTGTCGCCATCCTGCCAACCTACCTCAGCCTGCTGCTCCCCGGCTCTCAGTACCTGATGGTCATCAGGGTTCTGCGTCTCCTGAGAATTTTCAGAATCCTGAAACTGGCACAATACCTCAATGAGGCGGAGACCCTGCTGAAAGCGATGCGGGCCAGCGCACGCAAGATATCGATCTTCCTCTTTGCGGTTATGAGCATGGTGCTGATTTTCGGTTCACTGCTTTATCTTATTGAGGGTGATGAAAGCGGCTTCACGTCGATCGGAGTTTCATGCTACTGGGCCATCACGACTCTGACGACCGTGGGCTACGGGGACATCTCGCCACAATCTCCACTGGGTCGAGCCGTGGCCAGCGTCATCATGGTGATGGGATATGGAGTGATTGCGGTGCCGACCGGAATAGTCACTGCGGAACTGGTCTCACCGATCAGGGGGAAGGTATCAACCCAGGCGTGCCCCGATTGCGGTGGTGAAAAACATAGCTACGATGCCATATTCTGTAAATATTGCGGTGCCAATTTGAACGCGGGACGAGATGTTTAGGTTGGTGTCACTCCTGGCTTGCCAGGTCATTTACATATTCCTGCAGGATCTTTTTTAACGCTGAACTGCTATTGATGAATTCCAGCCCCATGCCGCATGGCAGGGTGTTCTTTTTCAGCCATTCCGGGTGATTCACCCAGGCAACCCGGACAGTGACTGAGATCGGGCTCTGGAAACCGGGCAGGGTAAACTCAATTGACAACTGTGTGTCGACCGGGAAGAGCGCCTCGGTTGCGAGGTACATCCCCTCGACATTGATATTCGTGCAGATGCCGACATGCTGCTTATGTTTGCTGTCGAGAAACTTGAGCTTGAAACTGACCGGGAAACGCATAGCCAGCCGGCAAGAGATTCCGATCAGTCCAAAAGCCGCGTCGAGGAATCGTTTCGCCTCCAGGGGACGGTGAACCACAGCATCGGTACCGGCATTCCAACAGACATCAGCCATATCTTCATCAACGTTTTCCGGCAGGATCAGGAGCACCGGAGTTTTGGTCAGTAAAGGATCGTTCTTGATTGACCGGCAACACTCAAGGGCCTGCTCTCCCATTAGAGCAATATCGAAAATTGCCAGCCTCGGGGCCTCGGCCTCGACAGCCTGGAAACCGGTCTGACCATCCTTGACCACGATCATTTCAAAGCATTCCCTCTGGAAATAGGAATTTTTGAGAATCGCCAGCAAGGTCGCATCATGTGAAAGGACAATTTTTTTCGTTGGCATACTGATCACTCCCCCCGCAGGATATTCCATATCGTCAAAAGCGTTTTGCACGGTTCGTGCCGACCTGACTGGTTCTAACGCAAGAGGTTAAGACTCCCTAAAATTTCATCTTAAAAACAGGCACTTGCAAAGACTTACCCGCTTAATCAAGAATGACGAAAAGACTGCGTCAAGCGTCAAAAGTAACAAAAAAAGGCCGCCTCAGAAGGCGGCCCTGTCATTTAACGATCCGCTCAAGCAAACTCGAGCAACGCTATTTCGAAGTGCAATTCCTTGCCAGCCAGTGGGTGGTTACCATCAAGGACCACCGAATCATCGGAGATCTCGACCACCTGCACCTCCAGAGACTGGCCATCCTCAAGACTGACCTCCAGCATGCTGCCGAGGACCAGCTTGTCATGATCCGGGATCAGGTGTCTTTCAACCTCGGCAACCATTTCCGGGAGATGGGCACCGTAGCCATCTTCATGAGAGACCACCACCTTGCAACTCTCGCCCGGCCTCAGTCCGATGACCGCCTGGTCAAAACCGACGATCACCTGACCAGCGCCAACAGTGAATTCCAGGGGCTCATGACCTTCCGAAGAGTCGAAGACCGAACCGTCAGCAAAGCGGCCGATGTAATTAACACGCACCTGGTCACCGTCAACAACGGTGCGTTCCTTCTGATCACTCATCAGTTTGCTCCCTGTTCCACGCTGATCAGTTCGACATCGAATAACAGGGTAGAATTGGGGCCGATGTCCTGTCCGGCGCCACGTTCGCCATACGCCAGTTCGGCAGGGATAGACAGTTGCCATTTCGCGCCAGGCTTCATCAGCTGCAGGGCTTCGGACCATCCTGCGATGACGCCGCCCACCGGGAAGCTCGCCGGCTGACCACGGTCGTAGGAGCTGTCGAACTGGGTTCCGTCGATCAGTGTCCCGCGATAGTGGACCGTCGCAACGTCTGCCGGTCCCGGCGAATCGCCTTGACCCGGCTCGATGATTTTATACTGGAGACCGCTCTCGGTCACAACGACACCTTCCTGCTTGGCATTCTCGGCCAGGAAAGCCTCTCCGGAAGCCTTGTTCTCGGCGGCCTTTTCTTCCATTTCAGCAGCCATCTTGGCCTGCATCTCCTGCTGGAAATTCTGGATCTCCTGTACCATCTCCTCTTCGGTGAGTTGCAGCTCCTTGCCTGACAGGGTGTCTTTAAGCCCCATCAGCAGGAGATCAGGATCGACATCCATATTCTGTGATTTGAAGTCTTGACCGATATTCACACCAATCGTGTAACTGATCCGGTTCTTTGGAGTATCGAGTTTTAATTCGGCAGCGGAGCTGGCCTCTTCCGGGGCGCATCCGGTGAGATATGTCAGCATGATCATGACGGCAAACAATCTGAGGTACATGGGTAATCCTTTCAGTAGACGCTAATAATAGAATGAAGCACCAAAGATACCCACGGCTCTGTCTTCTGTCAACCTAAACAACGGGATTTGCAACAGATCAGCGGTTTGTGGTTTCAGCGTGACTCGTGCGGGCCAGACTGACCGCCAGCAACAGGGCAACCGTCACAACGGCAAGCAGAACCGAGATGAAACCAACCCAGCCAAACCCCCGGTAGACGTAACCGGGCAGGAATGATCCGATCGCCCCGCCGCCATAATAAAAAGCGACATAGAGACCGTTGACCATCCCCTTATGTTCGTCGGCCAGTCGGTTCAACAGCCCGGTCGCAGTGGCATGGGTCAGGAACATGGTGCCACAGAAGAGAAACATGGTTGCCAACAGCAAGGCGACGGAAGGCACACCCAGCAGGGCCAGGGCCAGCAGGTAAAGGACCAGAGCTATGACCATGGTCCGTTCAACGCCACCACACCATCGCTGCAGGGTCACGGCATTCAGCGAGGCCAGCAGCCCCATCATGTAGCCGGAATAAGCCAGCCCGATCCGCAATTCATCCGCCTCCGCAGTCAATTCGGTGAGGCGAAACGGCAGGAAGTTCATAATCGCGGCAAAGGCCAGGAAAAAACAGAAGATCATCAGGTAGCATCGACGGAAAACCGGTTTGGCCAAAATCTCACGGATCAGCCCGAGACGCGGACGCTGCATGCGCATAGCGCCTGTATCAGGGAGCCTTGCCAGCCAGACCCAGGCGACCAGGATACTGACTCCGAGAACCAGGAAGCTGCCGCGCCAATGGAACAGGCTGGCAATCATCCCGGACAGGGCCCGGCCGGCGAATCCCCCGACAATGGTCGCACCGATATACCAGGCCATCGCCCGTTGCATATCTCCTTGCGCCGCACTCTGCGAAGTGTAGGTCATTAGTGCAGTCAGGAGAGCAGGGATCAACAAGCCTTGAAAAAGCCTCCAGCCGAGCATCCAGCTGTAGCTGTCAATAAAAGCGAGGGCCAGAGAAGAGAGCCCCAGCAGCAGCATGGCGATCCGCAGGATGCGCTTGGCCGGGACCGCTTCGAGCAGATAACCGTAAACCAGCGGGGCGAGGCTTAAAGGGATAAAAACGATCGTGGTCAGCAGGGCGGCCATTTCCCGGCTGACCGAAAACTGTTCAGCAAGGACCGGCAGCAACGGCTGCGGCACGTAAAGGGCCGAAATAGTCAAAACCGTCGAGATGAGGATGATCGTCAAGGAGTTCATGAACGTGGACACCATCCCGGCCAGCCTGGCAATTCTCGCCGTGACCGGGGGATGCGAATAGTAAAACCAGGCATAGTGCGGGTGCGGATGCAGGTTGCTCAGGTTCTCACAGGACAACTTGACCAGCGCGTTAGAGAGAGGTCGCGACTCGCCGGTCAGATCGACGGCAAAACGGTCGGCCTGCCACTCATGGCGGCGGGACAACCAGCTCGACAAGGGCGTCAGAGGGAAGCCGGCCAGGCTGGCCAGGAACCCCAGCAGCACAACCTGGCCGACGAAACTGAGGTGGTCGAGCCCGAACCAGCCCGGCAGGCCGCCCCGGCCCAGGATATACCACGCCAGCCAGCAGCCGGCGAGGGAGACCAGCTCCATTGCCAACAGACGCTTCCAGATATGGCCAAGCTTCCAGTGGCCGGCCTCGTGAGCCAGTACGCCGATGATTTCATCATCATCCATCTGTTCCAGCAGGGTATCAAACAGGACAATGCGTTTGACCCTGCCGATCCCGGTAAAATAGGCATTGGAGTGTTTGCTGCGCCGTGAGGCATCGACCTGTTGCACCCGCTCGATTTGCAGGCCGGCCTGGCCCATCACGCGCTTGACCCGTTCAGCCAGTGCTTCGTTCTGCAACGGTTGGAACTTGAAGAACAACGGCTCGATCAGCACCGGTGAGAGGTACATCAGGAGCAGCGTGATCAGGGCCAGAAACGCCCAGACCCAGAGCCACCAGAAGTCGGGGCTGGCCTGCACCAGCGACAGAGCTCCGGTCGTCACCAGGGCCAGCAGTACGGCGCCGATGAACAGGGATTTCACCAGATCGGTGAACCAGATTTTTGGCGTCGAGGTATTGAACTGGAATCTTTCTTCGAGCACGAAAGTGCGATAGAGGCTGAAGGGAATATCCAGAACCGTCTGGGCAATGGTCAACCCGAGAACGAAAAGCACCCCGTGGCCAATGAAGGAATCAGTCAGAGTGCTGATCCAGCCGTCATACCAACTGAGCAGGCCACCGAACAGGAAGACCACCAGGACCGCGCCGGAGAGGAGGGATTCGATTAAGCCCATGCGGCTGTTGGCCAGAGTGTAATCAGTGGTTTTTCTCAAGAGATTCTGGTCAACGAACCCTTCAAAGGCCCGTGGGACTTGGTGGCCGTGTTGTGCGAGGTAGTTGAGGTTCAAGCGCCGCAGCCACAAGCGGAACGTCATGACAATCAGATATGCGAGGAGAATCAGCCATTTCATGGCGCGCATCATAGCAGAAAACCGGGGCGCGTGGCGAGTGGCGTGTGGTACAAGACAAAAAATGTTCTGTGATTTTTACAGCAACAGCAATACGACATCAGATGGAGACTAAAACAATGGGGCAACCCTCAGCCGATCACCAGCTGCAATCGACGGATTACCAGATTTTTGGATAGAGGGCGTGGTTCGCGAGAGGCTTTGGATCGTCCCCTCGCCCTGTCAATGACAGTCTTTGGGTTGGTTATCGAGGGGACGTACCAAGTTTCCCACACTATTAATTCTGGTATAGTTTACCAAGCCAACAGCCCTTGCCAAGGACGACTCCGTGAATGTTCCGGTCCAACGCATACGCCGCATCAACAGCAAAAAGCTCAATCCGGACGGGCAATATGTTCTCTACTGGATGCTTGCCTGCCGGCGCACCCGCTGGAATTTCGCCCTGCAGCGGGCCGCTGAAGTGTCTGTCGAGCTAGGTAAACCGCTGCTTATTCTGGAACCGCTCGACTCTGATTACCCCTACGCCAGCGACCGGCTGCACCGCTTCATCCTGCAGGGGATGGCCGACAATCTGCGAGCTCTTACCGGCAAGGCACTGACTTACTATCCGTATGTCGAGCCTGCACCGGGGGCAGGCAAAGGGCTCCTCGCCGCCCTTTCCGTCCAGGCCTGCCTGGTGGTCACCGACGACTTCCCGTCGTTGTTTTTCTCCCGCCTGACGAGGTCAGCCGGGGAGCACCTGCCGATGCGACTGGAAGCAGTCGATGGCAATGGGCTACTGCCGATGCGGATTGCCGACCGCGCCTTCCCCACTGCCTATGCGTTCCGGCGCTTCCTGCAAAAGAACCTGCCGCAGCACCTGATGGAATGGCCTGAGGATGACCCCCTTGAGGGTTTGAAAGATTCGTCAACACTGGCCCTGCCGGGAGCAATCATTGAGCGCTGGCCGTCCGCGGCCGCGGCTCTGCAAAGCGCCGGGGAATTCCAACTGGACAAGCTCCCTGTTGATCATCACGTTACACCGGCGCAGATCAGAGGGGGACAGGACGCCGCACGGCAGAGGTTGACCGAGTTCCTCGACGAACAGCTGGACCGTTACAGCGAGGATCGCAATCATCCCGACCGGGAAGCCACCAGCGGGCTCTCCCCCTACCTGCACTTTGGCCACATCAGCAGCCATGAAATCTTCTCAGCCATCGTCAGCAGGGAAGGCTGGACACCCCACGACCTGTCGTTGCGCAGTGACGGCAAGCGCAGCGGCTGGTGGCGCATGTCCGCTGATGCCGAGGCCTTCCTCGACCAGCTGATCACCTGGCGGGAGCTCGGCTTCAACATGTGCTGTTTTGAACCGGACCGTTACCGGGACTACGGCAGCCTGCCGGACTGGGCCCGCAAAACCCTTGATGACCACCGTCACGACTCCAGGCTTTATTGCTACATGCTGCATCAGTTTGCCGACGCACAGACCCACGACCCGCTCTGGAACGCCGCCCAGAACCAGCTGCGTCGCGAAGGCATCATGCACAACTACCTGCGCATGCTCTGGGGGAAAAAGATCATCGAATGGTCAGCAAGTCCGGAACAGGCCCTGGAGATCATGATTGAGCTGAATGACCGCTACGCCCTCGACGGCCGCGACCCGAACTCGTACAGCGGGATCTTCTGGTGCCTGGGACGCTACGACCGGGCCTGGGGGCCCGAACGGGAGATCTTCGGCAAAGTACGCTACATGAGCTCGGACAATACACGAAGGAAGGTGAAATTATCGCGGTACCTGGAAAAGTATAAGTAAGAGATGTGGTTCGTGGTTCGTGGTTCGTGGTTCCGAATAAAACTTATATAAACACACGGAAAAAGGGGCTTATTTCACGCCCGTTATCACTTGCTTGAGACTCGGAGAGCTCAGAGAAAAACATAGCATGCAGTTATTAGACCCCATACAATTATGATTTGCTCTGACTCTGCGACTCTGCGAGAAAAGATATTTGGTGTTATGTGCCCCCCGCCCCATTAAAAAATTTGGCGAGGAACCTCAGCAATATCTGGTTGAAGATTTCCGGTTTTTCCAGGTTGGCCATGTGACCGGCACCGGGGATGATGTGCAATTCCGCGTTCGGCAGACCTTCGGCCAGGGCACGGGCATGGTCCGGAGGTATCGCCATATCCAGCTCGGCGCCGACCACCAGGGAGGGGACATCCAGCTTGGACAGGCGATCGACGTAGTCATCGCGGTCGCGCATGGCAAGCAAACCACCGACGATCCCCTCTGCAGGCGTTGATTCCATCCACTGCCGCACATCATTCACCAACCATGGTTTATCCTGGGCCGTCTGCGGCGCAAACAGCACCTGGACAAACGCATCCGGCACGGCCAGCAGGTTGCCATTCTCGACCTCTGTCGCCAGCATGGTCCGCTTCTCCCTGCCGGCGTAATCATCGGCTGCAGCACGGGTCACCAGGTACATCGCACCCAACAGTCGTCGCGGGTACCGTTCAACCAGGTTGAGCAACACATATCCTCCCATAGACATGCCACCAACCACGGCCTTGTCGATATCGAGACGATCAAGCAGTCTGATCAACGCATCGGCGTACCCAGACATGGTCACCGGCTGACCAGAAAGCGGGCTCTCGCCGAACCCTGCCAGATCGGGGCAGATCACTCGACACCCGGAGCTTGCCAGCACATCGATCTGAGGCTGCCACATCCTGCGGTTCAGTGGAAAGCCATGGATCAACACCACCGGCAGGCCCACTCCCTGCTCATCGTATGCCAGAATGTTCATGACCATCGTTGCGCCCTCTCATGGTAAATTGGAAGACAGTTGCCTCTGTCTCCGGAAGGAGCATGAGTGAGACAAAGGTCACCAGATTCTAACAGAAAAATGCCGAGCATGTGCTAAAGTTGCGCAGGCGTCTCGTTATCCGATGCCTAACTTCTGGTGTGTATCCATCTCTTCCTTTATAATGGAAGCCTGACTGCAACCCTTTCCCTGTAAGAACCATGACGCCCACAAAGATACGAATCTTATTCGCTTGTTTCGCCGTGCTGGCTTTTCTGGCCGGTTGCCAGGAGGAAATCTCTCCGCCGGCGACAAGCAGCCGTGAACAAGACCCCACGCCGGTGGTTGCGGAAAAAGCCCCTGAACCATCACAGGTATCGGCGGGGACCGAACCGGTCGACAAGCAGCCGCCACGGCCGCCGCTCAGGGAGGACTTCCAGGGAGAACCGAAGCTCCCCCTCTTTCCCCGGGTTGGGGACTTTCAGCCCCCACCTGGCAGTGAACACCACCTCGATTGGCGCAGTTTCATTGACCACCTGGTGAAAGTCACCGGAGTTGCCGAGAATGCGGCGGACGGCAGTCGTGGCTGGGTGTTCCGCAGCATCAAATCAGTTGATTCACTCGGGTACTTTTCGCCAGTCGCCGTTGAGCCGAACAAGATCTATCAGGTCTCGTTCAAATTGATCGCAGACCTACCTGAAGGAGCCTCGGCTGGCATGGGTATTCTGGAGTTTGATGAGTTTCTCTGGACTGGCGAGCAATATACCGAGGAGACCTACATCGAGCACTTTCTGGGAGGTCATGAAGGTCGTCGCCTGACCGGCAAGGGGCACGGTATTCAGGCCTTTGCCTTCACCACCGGCCCGGAGACGCGGATGGTTCATCTCGTGCTGTTCCGTGACGGCACCCACGACCTCAACAGCCTGATGTTTGACGACATCGAGATCAGGTAGGGCAGAACGTGGACTTCCCCTTAATCAAGCTCTAAGACGGGATCTATTCCCGATTCCCTCTAAAACAGACCCCTGTCCTAATCACTCTTCACGCAGCTCGTCCCCGTTCACGTTAAGTGTCAGGCCTGACACTTAACTTAGAAAACCGAACTTCTTCATCCTGTAACGGAAAGCGTCGATACCAAGGCTGAGCTTCTGGGCGGCCTTTGACTGGTTGCCATCGGAGACTTCGAGAGCCTGGCGTATCAACTCCCGCTCGACATCCTCAATATCGATCCCCTCCGGCGGGATGCGCAGGCTCATCGGCCCGGAGGCGATATCGCCGGTCTTGGAAATCAGCTCCCGAGGCAGATGCTCCAGCATGAGCGTATCTTCGTTCTCGAGAATGATCGCTCGCTCGATAATGTTACGCAATTCGCGGACATTGCCGGGCCATTCGTACTCCTCGAGGAATTTGCGCGCCATCTTGGATACGCCGGCAACGGTTTTACCGAATTCCTTGTTGTAATACTGGATGAAAAAATCGACCAGGGGCATGATATCTTCACGCCGCTCACGCAGAGGCGGCAAGTAAATCGGAATCACCTGCAGCCGGTAGTAGAGGTCGTTGCGAAAAGTCTTTTCCTCAATCTTCTTCAGCAGCTCCTGGTTGGTTGCTGAAACGATACGCACATCGACCGGGATCTCCTTGGTACCGCCGACCCGGCGAAAAGTACGCTCCTCGAGGATGCGCAGCAACTTGGCCTGCATGCCCATCTCCATGTCGCCTATTTCATCGAGGAAGATAGTGCCGCCATCGGACATTTCGAAGAGACCGCGCTTCTGGATCTTGGCATCGGTGAAGGCCCCTTTTTCGTGGCCCATCAATTCGCTTTCCAGCAAGGTCTCCGGCACAGCGGCACAGTTGATCGCCATGAACGGTTTGTCTTTTCTGGCACTTTCCATGTGGATGGCCCTGGCGATCAACTCCTTGCCAGTGCCGCTCTCACCCTGAATAAGGACCGTGCTGGCATCGCTCTTCGCCACCTTGCGCACCATATCGAGGACCTGCTTCATGTGGCGGCTGTCACCGATGATATTGTCGATACCGAACTTGCTCTCCTGGGCGGAGCGCAAATGGGCGACTTCCTTTCTCAGTTGGCGGGTTTCGAGGGCCTTCTTGACGATAATCGACAGCTCATCAAGGTTGAACGGCTTGTTGATGTAATCGTGGGCGCCGAGGCGCATCGCTTTGACGGCAGTCTCGAGAACACCGAGGGCCGTGACCATAACGACTATAATCTCGCTGTCGATTTCCTTGACCTTCTGCAGAACCTCGAGGCCATCCATGCCAGGCAGCTGTATATCGAGCAGAACCAGTTCCGGGGTCTCCTCCTGGACCTGCTTGATAGCTTCCTCGCCACTGGCGGCGGTGCCTACATCGTAGCCCTGCTTGAGCAGCGACTGCTCCAGCGACCAGCGGATCAAGTGTTCATCATCGACAACAAGTATTCTTGTATTACGCACGTTCGTCCTCGCTCTTAACCGAAACAGCGTCCGAGCTGACCGGCAAATTAATCAAAACGCGGGTTCCCTCCCCGACACGGCTCTTGATGTCGATCGTGCCACCCTGCTGCTCGATGAGCTGTCGACATATGGCCAGGCCAAGTCCGGTCCCCTGGGTCTTGGTGGTAAAAAATGGTGTAAAAATCTTATCCAGGACCTCCGGCTTGATCCCCGGACCGGAGTCACCAATCATGACCCTGACAACCTGCTTTTCCCGGTCTTCAATCAGGTCGGTCTGCATGAGCAGGGTACCGCCATCTTTCATTGCCTGTATGGCGTTTATGATTATATTGAAAAATACCTGTTGCAGCTGCTTCGCGTCAACCCAAACCGGAGGCAAATTGCGAGTAAATTCCTTATTTTGGTGAACATTCTTCGCCTCCGGATGCTGACTGACGAAAAACATCGTCTTATTAAGCAGATCGTTGGTGTCGACAAACTCGAAACTCGGCTTGCCGGGCCGCCCGAAAAATAGCAGGTCGGTGGCCGCCTTGTCGAGTCGGGCAATCTGTTCAAGAACCTTATTGACAACCTCTCGACGGGGGTCTCCTTCGTCAAAATCCTCATAAAGAACCGAGATGGCTCCGCTGATCGCAGCGAGGGGGTTTTTTATCTCGTGGGCGATGCCGGCAGACATCTCGCCGACCGAGGCAAGGCGATCGACACGTTCCATCTGCTGATAGTGACATTGCTGGAGTTCATCATTGGCTTCACGCAGACGGTCGACCATCGAGTTGAAACTGACCACCAGGCTGCTGACTTCACTCGCGCTTTGCGGTTTCAAACGGACGGTGAGATCACCCTCTTCGACCTGTGCCATTCTTGCCGATATGGTTTTCAATGGCTGGCGGACAAAGCGATGGAAGATCAGCGAGACCCCGCCGGTCAGAAGCAGCACCATGGCCAGCATGGTCAAACCGAAGAACTGTGTGCTCTCCAGCAACTGGTCTTCCATCTCTACCAGGGAGAGGTCAAGGTTCAAGACCCCGACCACCCGTCGTCCGGGGCCGTGGCAAGGCGCACAGCGCTGCTCGGTATAAATCGGCTTGACGACACCCATAACATCTCCACCGGCCGGACCGCGGAAGATATCATGCTGTTGTCCCTGGAGGAAGGTGCCGAGACTGTGAGGATCAACCCGTCGGCCGATTTCATTCGGCTCTGACGATTTCAGAATCCGGCCATCGGGGTGAAAAATCCGCACTCCGGCAAGTCGCGGGTCGCTTCCGACCATTTCCAGGATCTTCTGGACATCGCGCGTGTTGCCGGTACTCATCGAACTGCTGATGGCCCTCTCGATGACTGACATCATCAGGTTCGCAGTATACAGGCTGGTTTCGGTGATATGGGAATGTTCACGGCGGATATGGAACAGGGTCACACTGCCGATCGCAATGAGGAAGAGCAGGAATGAAAGGATTACGATTCGACCGATCAGGCTTCTGATGAACATCGTGTCCTGTTCTGAAAATTCAGCTACTGTTGCGCAGATGTTTTAATACTGCGTTTCTGCGCCGGTTGTTTTTTGGGCAGCTCAAACACAAACTCCCATTCGTTGTAAGCTTCTTTTCCCTTCAGTTTATCGAGGGATTTCGGGAAGCCGTCCTTGCGGAAAGGTTCCAGCTCGCTGCTGCTGCGTACACCGATGACACGCCCTGCCGGATCTTTTACCAGCTCCCAGTCTTCTCCGGTTATCGGATCGTTATAGAGCTTACGCAAGTGCCGCACCACATGCGGGAAACGCGGATCTCGTAACAGGTCTTCCAGTTTTGCCGGAAAACTCTGCTGACCATGTCTGACGGCATAGTAGCTGGTAATCGCCTTCTGGTACTGTTGCCCCCGCCAGAGCAATTCGGCTTCCCGAGCCCTCTGCACGGTACTGCGCCAAGATTGCCCTGCCATACCAGCCGCGAGTCCCACGACCACGACCATAACCAGAAGCAGCAGCAGGATCGCGCCGCGTTGGTTGTCATTTGCCGGCTTACAAATCACAAGTATTGCCAGTGAGCCTTCTTATCTAAAATTATTTCCAGACTTTCGTCTTTTTGACCAGCTTCTCTCGTCACGTGTTTCGCCCGTGGCTATTCCTTGTCTCCGATCAGGTAGGAGAGGATCACTTCGTCAAGACTGACCTCGACTGCCGGGGTCGGGCCCTTTTCAGATGCCCGAGGAGAGGAAGGCTTGCGTGACGTTTCCCCGTTTTGTGCTTGAGGTGAAGCAACGGGTGTAGTGACCGGACGTGCCAGCGCCGGTGTCGGATTCTGAACAACCGGTTTTTCGAGCGGGCCTGGATTGCTCCCGGCCGCCGCCGAGACCTGCGGGGTTATTTTTTTGCCCGCCTTGAAGCGTTCAATCACCTCGTCGAACTCACCGGACTTGAGCCCACGCAGCATGTTCTTGTGTTGTTCTTTCATTAACTCTTCGACGACCTGCTCAAGGTTATCGATCCTTGGCAATGTCGGCGTAAGAGGTTTTTTTCGAGGCAAGGATCGTCCCCCCCTGATACAGCAGGGTGACGATATTGGGACTGAGCATTCCGCTGTCCTCGGTCTGGATGTGGTAAACCTCGCCCTGATAGCGGAAATTGTGGTTGAAGCCGACAACCATCTGCGTTTTTCTCCGAGAGTCCATTTAGATATGATGAAGGTTTTAACCAGTCACCCTTAATACCCGGACAACTCGCCCTTAAGGGCAAAACAGCGTCATATCAATTCCGCATTCTTGCACAGGCTAAAAATCAGCGCAAGTCCGCAATAAACCTTATTTTAATCGGAAAGTTGTTTGCTGTTTTCCATCACTCCTGGTTCCTGTCTTGCAGCAACTGCCTGACTTTGACCACAGCCTCTAGAGCGTCACGGGCATAGATATCGGCGCCCGACCTCCTCAAGTCCCGGCAGCAGGCCCTGATTGCAGATGGTCATGGCGTCCATACCGTTCCGCAGGGCCTGTTCGACGAGCGCCACAACTCCTTTGCTGCCACCGCCAATGATTGCCGTTGCGAGCTTCAGGCAAATGTCCTGTGTACTGCCGTCCTACCCGGCGACTGGTTGTGCGGGCATTGCCTGGTCGGCATAATCGGCGATGTAGTTTTCGGCCCGCAGATCATGACCGAGCAGAACCATGGCCGAACGGTACGCATCCATCATTCGCTTTTCCCTGGGGTTGATAATTGCCACCTTGAGACCGGCTTCGAGGGCCATGGCAAAAAACACCGAGGAAAGGATTGGGCGGGACGGCAGCCCGAAGGAGATATTGCTGACGCCAAGTGCTGTAGCCAGGCCGAGCTGATCCCGCACCAGGCGCAATGTACGCAGGGTCTCAAGTGCCCGTGTCTGTTCAGCGGACACAGTCAGGGTCAGGCAATCGATCGCCAGGTCCTGCTCGTGCAACCCCGCAGCGAGCACTGCATCGCGAATCCGCCTCGCTACTGCAACGCGGCCTTCCGCCGTTTCAGGGATACCGTCTTCATCGAGGGTCAGGCCGATCAACGCGGCGCCATAACGCCGGGCAAGCGGCAAAACCCGCGCCAGGCTCTTTGCTTCGCCGTTGACCGAATTGATCAGGACTTTGCCATCGGCAGCCTTGAGAGCCTTCTCCAGGGCGACCGGATCGGAAGTGTCGATAACCAGGGGGGCCGGGCTGGCGCCCGATGCAGCATAGACCGCCCGCTCCAGCGCCGCGGCTTCATCGACCCCCGGGGCGCCGCAATTGAGATCGAGCAAATCAGCGCCGGCGGCAACTTGGGCGGCTGCCTCACGACGGATATATGCAGTTTTTCCCAGCCCGCAACTCTTCGGTATACCCTTTCTTTCCGGTCGGGTTGATTCGCTCACCGATCAACGCACAAGGGGTTTCGCCACCGAACTCTGCGACATCGCTACGACTGGAGAGGAACCCACGACGCGGTGGTGGGCACCAGTCCTGAGGGTGGTTATTGAGCGCGTCTCGCATCACCCGGATATGGGTCGGGGTGGTGCCACAGCAACCACCGACGACACGCACGCCGAGAGCAATTAATCGCTCGTGGTAGGCCGTCATCTCCTCCGGCGTAGCCGGGAAAATTGTCTGGCCGTTTCTGAGGATCGGCAAGCCCGCATTGGCCTGGGCGATCAGGGGCCTGGGCGTAACCTGGCGCATCTCAGCAAGAACGTCATGGATACCATCGATACCGAGACCGCAGTTGGCACCGATGACATCGACCCCCAAGGCATCCAGGGTGACGGCAGCGGCAGTGGGGGGAGTCCCGAGCACGGTACGTCCCGCATCTTCGAAGGTCATCTGGGCGATGATCGGCAAATCACAGACATCGCGACAGGCAATCACTCCGGCACGCAGTTCGCGGATATCGAGAAAGGTTTCAAAAGAGATCAGATCGGCGCCGGCACCGACGAGAGAGGATATCTGCTCGGCAAAAATGTCAATCATTTCATCGAAGCCGGCATCACCGACCGGTTCAACAAATCGTCCTGTCGGGCCTACAGAGCCACCGACGAAGACTCCTGCGGGAGCAGCCTTCCTCGCCAGCGCCACGGCGCGCCGATTCAGCTCATCGACTGCATTGTCCAGGTTGTAGTTGGCCAACTTGACCCGGTTGCCGCCAAAGCTGTTGGCGATCAGGATATCTGCTCCTGCCTCGGCGTACTCGGCATGAATGCCGATGACCGCGTCGGGTGCACTCCGGTTCATTTCCTCAGGGCAGCCCCCCGGCGAAAGGCCCCGCTCCTGGAGCAAGGTCCCCATGGCGCCATCCAGGACCAGGACCCTTTCGGTAATCGCCTTGAGGAAGTCGGTCACTCTTCGCCTCCGGCAGGAAGGCTGTTCATCCTGCCGATCGGGGCCGCCCCCTCTTCGACGAGGCTGAAATCGGGATAGACGGGCTGCCGCAGGTCGACATGTCCCTTGAGAGTCGCGACAGGAGTGCCTTCGACGAGGATCTGAACCTGCCGGAGGTGGGGGAAGTTAACAGCCAGGGTGTCAGTCAGGCCATAGACTGTGAGCAGTTCACTCTGGGTCCCTCCGGGATGGGCATCAATCAGTTCCCGACTGAAATCGACCTGTACGAGACTGTCGACAACAGTCAGGTTTTGCAGCGTCGTTCGAGATGGCAGGATCGGCACCATATCCCCCGAAGGCCCTGAGATAAGCGCCTGGACCGTTTCTCTCAGGCAATCTTCATCAAGCTCACAGCCAGCGATCTGACGCGATTCCGCGACCAGTGTCTGGCCGTCATCCGATGCAAAATAAAGGACGACCTCCCTGGCCGATTGTGACGGGACATCGGCAACGGGGGCGGCTTTTTCAGGAGCTTTGCCGATTTGCAAAGTACCGACCACCAGGCCGATGACAAACAGAATGACGACCAGAATGAGCCATGGGACCAGTCGCCTTCCCAGTGGCTTTTGCTTCTCTACCTGACGATTTTTAATAGCCATAATTCAATCCAGAACGACGGTTTTGACATCCCTCAGTTGCTCTCCGAGAAAGGCTCCACCGACCCTTATGAAACGATCAGGAATGTCAGTCACGAAATAGCATGGTGGTTGCGTGGCGGATGGCGATTGCAGCAGCTGGTCCTGTTCAAGTCGAAGCTTGACGGCCTTCGCCGTCTCCTGTGCCGAGTCGACCAGTTGCACGTCGGGACCGACAACCTCCTGCAGGGTATTTTTCAGCAACGGGTAATGGGTGCAGCCAAGCACCAGTGTATCGACGCCTTTGTCGAGCAAAGGGGCCAGGTACTCACGGGCAGCGAGACGGGCAACTTCGTGGCAGGACCAGCCTTCTTCAGCGATCGGCACGAAAAGTGGGCAGGCCGCCGTGTGGACAACGATATCCGGACGAAATTCCTGCAGGGCCCGTTCATAGGCCCCGGAACGAATCGTTCCTTCAGTCCCGACGACTCCGATGCGACCATTGCGGGTCATCTCGAGGGCGCGTTTTGCCCCCGGCTGAATAACACCGATGACCGGCACCTGATACCTCTCAACCAGCTCGTCGATGGCGACTGCCGAAGCTGTATTGCAGGCTATCACCATCAGCTTGACCCGTTGGGCGAGCAGGAAGCGTGCGGCCTCATGTGCGTATCGCATAACGGTCGGGGAACTCTTTGTCCCGTACGGCACCCGCGCCGTATCACCGAGGTATACGAGTGACTCGTTGGGGACATGCTGGCGCAGAGCCCTCAGAACGGTCAATCCGCCAACCCCTGAATCAAACACACCGATGGCACGTTCCGGCACTTTTCAAGCCCTCTCTTCACTTGGTTTCGCAGGGGGTTACTCTATTGAGCACGTCGTAAAAAGTCAAGAATTATGGCGCCTTTTTGCCATTGCCACTTTCTCAGAAAATGGTACTATGGCGATCAGAAATATTGATGCCGCACAACAGTTTCTGGAGGGCCGGATGGATTTCAGCTCTGTCGTTGGATTCATAAAACAGTTCGAAACCACCAAGGTCATGACCTACATTGAGTCTATGGACCTCAAGACCATCATGGAGCACCCCTACTTCCTTGCGGGTGTGGGCGTTACCGCCATAATTTCTTACCTGATGCGCTGGCGCCTGCTGCTGGTTGTCGTTATGACAATCACCGGCTTCATTTACCTGCTCGGCTATACCCTCTCAAAGGGAGTCTCTCTGGAGAGCGGCATGCCGACCGAGTCCCTGCTGGTTCTGGTCGGCGGCGGCTCTTTTATTGTTTTCCTGGCAATCTATCTCCTGTTCATCCGCAACGACTAGCATTTATCACAACTCAAAATCAATTCTCTCTTGATATTGCAGTGATCCGAAACTAATGCTATCTTTGAGCGAGTATTCTTATAGCAGTGTACCTGCATTAACCCAAAGAAACGTTTCAACACCAGAGGTTTCAATGGCTCTTGCGCTCAAAAAACGTGATTTTCTACTGATCGGAATTGCCGTTGTCATCCTGGCATTTCTCTGGCAGGCGCCACCGGAATCGACCAGTCGCGTGCCATACGATGATGACCATCAGCGCTTCTTTGATATCGTCAAGACCGAGGGGAAGAAGGCCGCAGAGAAGTTCTGTGAAGAGTGCCACAACAAGGACGCGATTCCCTTCCCTGAAGGTCATCCGGCTAAATATCGCTGCCTCTTCTGCCACAAGATGGAACGTCCCTAAACAGCCAACCGGCAAAACCCTCACAATCGTCCCGCCATTTAACCAAGGGCCCCAGACTTTGCTTCACCAGCAGTGGCTATGGAATTTTTACTTTTATATGTGATTACAGATAGTTAAAAAGGACAATCAATGTTTCATGTTATTTTGGCACAGGCATTGCTGTAGTTTTAATCAGCCTCAACCGAACGGGATGATACCGGAAAAAGTGAAACGGGGAGAGTTTATGCCAAATTTACTGGAGAACAGGAAACAAAGTGGACCGATCAACGTACTGGATGCCCTACTTTACCTGTTGGCGGGAGGCTCCATGACGATCATCAGCGTCTCTTTTTTGCTCTGGTTGCAATTTTAGGAGAGCAGAACATATTTTGTGAAACAAGGCCCGGTCGATTGACCGGGCTTTTTATTTTTTAGCGGGGACACAACATTCATTTCGTTGTGTCCCCGTTATTTAAAAATATTAAAACCAGAAGAGCAAAACCACGACCCGGGGGTCGCGCCACCCGACGCCATACTTTTGTCCGGCAACAAAAGTATGCAAAAAGGCCTTCTCCGGTACGGTTCATAAACATAGGTAACTATGTTCTCGACTCGTACAGTTTTGCTTTTGATTATTGGTGTTAAGTTTGGAAAACAATTTCGGGGACCGATACTTAATGTGTCCCCGAATTGTTCATGAGTCACACCCCCCGCACAACCACCCGCTGCACAAACCGCCCAGCAATTTCAGCAAATGACTGAATCCGTTCCGGAGGATAAGAACCCGTATCCCTGGCTGTTTCACACAGCGCATGTTCCGGATGATACTGCTGTAGCGCCCAAAGCGGAGCACCAGCGATCAATTCACCGAGTCGGGCGATGACGTCTTCATCGACCCAGCCGGGAACACAGGTGGTTCTGTACTCCAGTTCGACGGGAGCGCCAACACAGGCACGGAGAGTCTCAAGCAGGTGCTCAGGGAATACGTTGCCAGGGTGGAGTTCACGGTAACGTTCGGGCGTGGTTTTCAGGTCAATGGCCAGGTAATCGACAAGGCCCCGGTCAATCAATCCGGAAATCACCTGCGGGGCCAGCCCGTTCGTGTCGAGCTTGACAACCAGGCCCAACATCTTGACGCCTTTGAGAAATGCAGACAGCCGACTGTCCAGGGTCGGTTCACCACCCGAGACGACAACACCATCGATAAAGGCCTTGCGTTTATCAAGATCAGAGAGGATTTCAGCTGTGTCGAGGTCCGGAAAAGTATCCGGATTCAGAACCAGGGCGGGATTATGACAAAAAGGGCAGGTCAGATTGCACCCGCCCCAGAAGACCAGGGAAGCAATCCGCCCGGGGAAATCGAGCAGACTTGTACCCTGGAACCCTTTTATACCCATAATTTGGACATCACTGCAATAGACCGACCCCCAAGCGGGGGCAGCCCCTTAGCCTCGACCTTCTTCGACCACGTATTCCTGACGATCCTTGAACTCCTCTTTCTTGCCCTTGTTCCATTGCTGAACAGGACGAAAAAAACCACAGACACGGGAATAGACTTCGGTTCTGGCATTGCACTTGGTTGACATGCTGCTCCTCCTCCAATTTGTTACTCAACAAAAAAACTGTTCCAGTACGGAAGCAACTTATGCGGCCTGACCCTCATGCGTATGCGGACAGGCAAAATGTTCACCCGGAATGTAGCCATGCTCCGGGCAGATCGTAAAAGTCGGGCTGATCGTGAAATATGGCAGGTGGAAATTCTCGGCGATCCGCCGCACCATAAGTCGGGCGCTCTGCCAGTCATCCAGCCTCTCACCGAGAAAACCGTGAAAAACGGTGCCGCCGGTGTAAAGGGTCTGCAGCGAGTCCTGATGCGTCAGAGCTTCGAAAATATCATCGGTGGTCCCGACCGGGAGTTGGGTCGAATTGGTGTAGTAAGGCTCGGAATCTCCCGCAGTGATGATATCTGCATAAAGTGCCCGGTCGGCTCGTGCCAGCCGGAAGCTGGTCCCCTCAGCCGGAGTCGCCTCGAGATTGAAAAGGTGGCCGGTTTCTTCCTGGTAAGCCTCGAGTTGGCTGCGCATGAACTGCAGGGTGCGCACCGCCATGCTTTTGCCTTCGGTGGTATCAATACCAGACCCGATCAGGTTGAGCATCGCCTCGTTCATACCGAGCAGGCCGATGGTGGAGAAATGGTTATCCCAGAAGCGGCCGCTGCGTTCGCGAATTCCTTGCAGATAGTAGCGGCTGTAAGGATACAGGCCTTCTTCGGTCAGCCTCTCCAGTTGCTTGCGCTTGATCTCGAGGGACTCGTAGGCCATTCGCATCAGTTCGGAAATCCGGCTGAAAAAGCCGTCAACATCTTCCGCCAGATACGCGGCGCGAGGCAGGTTGAGGGTGACCACGCCGATCGAGCCGGTCAACGGGTTGGAGCCGAACAACCCCCCGCCCCGGCGACGCAGTTCGCGGTTGTCGAGTCGCAGACGGCAACACATGGAGCGGGCATCTTCCGGGTCCATATCGGAGTTGATGAAATTACTGAAGTAGGGGATCCCGTATTTGGCAGTCATTTCCCAGACCGGCCGGAAACGCGGGCTATCCCAATCGAGCTCCTTGGTGATATTGACTGTCGGGATCGGGAAAGAGAAGATCCGCCCGGAAGCGTCACCGTCCATCATCACTTCGCAGAAGGCACGGTTGAAGAGATCCATCTCGTCCTGGAAGTCCCCGTAGGTGTTCTCCATCAGATTGCCGCCGATAATAACCGCCTCTTCAGCAAGGTCACGTGGCGGTGAAAGATCAAGCGTTATGTTGGTGAAGGGTGTCTGGAAGCCGACCCGGGTCGGCACGTTCATATTGAAAATGAACTCCTGCATCGACTGGCGGACCTCGTTGTATGAGAGCCCGTCGTAGCGGATGAAAGGAGCCAGCAGGGTGTCGAAATTGGCAAAGGCCTGGGCGCCAGCCGCCTCGCCCTGCAGGGTATAGAAGAAGTTGACAATCTGCCCCAAGGCAGTACGGAAATGCTTTGGCGGAGCGCTCTGGATCTTGCCGTAGGCCCCGGTGAAACCCTTCAGCAGCAGATCCTTCAGGTCCCATCCACAGCAATAGACCGAGAGCATGCCGAGGTCATGGATGTGAAAATCGCCATCGCGGTGGGCGTCGGCGACGTAATGCGGATAGATCTTGTTCAGCCAGTAGTTGCTGGTGATGTTGGCAGCGATGTGGTTATTGAGACCCTGCAGAGAGTAACCCATGTTGGCGTTCTCGTTGACCCGCCAGTCTTCCTGGGTGAGGTAGGAATCCATCGACTCGATCGATTCCTTGATGAACGCCCTGGTCTCGCGCAACGCGGCGTGCTGCTGGCGATAGAGGATGAAGGCCTTGGCGGTTTTGGCGTGACCGTTCTCAATGAGGATTTTTTCGACCAGGTCCTGGACATTCTCAACGGTCGGGATTCGCCCGTCTTTGTAAATAACCTCCAGGATTCCGACAACCTGCCGACCGATTCCGGCGGCCTGCTCCATGTCGGTGCCACCGACCGCCTGGACTGATTTCTGTACAGCCGAGACGATTTTCTCTTCTTCAAATGCTACAAGCCGCCCATCTCTCTTGCGAATAAATTCCAGCACCAGATCCTCCCCCAAATAGAAAACATTTTTGGAAATTATCACAGAACAACTGGATAACAAAGAGAAAAGCACAACATATAGACAAAAAACCCTATGTTTTACACAACATATTGTGCAAAAACTCGTGGACATCCTGTGGATGACATGGGGACATCCATCGCTAACCGGGCAAGATTCTTGACCGGTTAAAGCAGCCGTGCAAAAATTCGCAGAAAATATCACCCTGTGAGGACAACATGACCGAACTCGCACGCTTCGGCATATCCATCGACCAGCGCCTGCTGGACAGCTTTGATCAGATGATTACCGATAAAGGTTATGACAACCGCTCCGAGGCGATTCGCGACATGATTCGCAATGCCCTGGTGGAAACGCAGGTGAACCGCTGCGATGACACGCCAACGGTCGGTACCGTGACGTTGGTTTACGACCATCACACCAGGGATCTGTCCGACAAACTCACCGGGCATCAGCACTCGCACCACGACGCCATCGTTTCCACACTGCATGTCCACCTCGACGTCCATCACTGCCTGGAAGTTGTCGTAGTGCGTGGCACAGCGGCCCAGGTCAAACGCCTTGCGGATGAGCTGATTGGCACCAAGGGTGTCAAACATGGGAAGTTGGTCTTGACAACAGCGGAAGCTGAAATGCGATAAATAATGGCCTGAAACAGAGGTGATACGGGCAACAGATTAACCCTCCCAACTTTACAAATCGCCACGAAACATTAAAAAAAGCCCCACCGTCAGGAGGTAGTAACGGTGGGGCAAGCTTTTCTATTTTTAGGAGGTTTTGAAGAAGATTATCTCGGACCCGCCTGCCACAGCAAGTCTTCGATGGTTGTTAAGATATCCGGTTTTTCAGGAAAAATATACGTGCTGTCTCGTAAAAATTGCGTCACTGATTAACGAAAATTGACTGTGCAAAGGCACACTACCGGACATCCGGTTTATAGCGATCAATCAAACTCAGGTTTTCGTCTTGGCAGTGGTGATTTGCAAGGAGTAGACTTTTCAGTCTTCGAGGAGACAACGGACAGCATCTTCTTCAGGTTTGATCTCAGCACCGGG
>CAVRQQ010000037.1:0-25444 GCA_963723355.1 uncultured delta proteobacterium | reverse complement strand
TGAAATGCATGATTAACCTGTCGCTTTTGTTGACCTGGAAATTGCGTATTTGCTAGAGTGCCGCACACAACACTTTACTGCATGACGGCGGGAGATTTTTTTGACCAAGGTGGAATTTATCAAGTTGAACCGGCCGGAAAGAGCCAGGGTGCTCTGTGACCTCACGGAAGAATTTTATCTGGACGGGCAACGTGTGCTGGTTATGACCCAGGATGACAACCAGGGGGTAACCCTTGATCGTTTCATGTGGACCTGGAAAAAAGGCACTTTTGTGCCGCACGTCTATGATAACGGCTCTGTTGAGGGCCATGACGAGCCGGTAGTGATCGTATCGGAAGAAGCAAACCCGAATGCTGCAGGTGTTCTGATCATGGGCGTCCCCTGCAGTGTCGAGTTTATCCGCCAGTTCCGTCAGGTCGTCGACTTTGCTGAAACTTATGACGAGAAGCGCCTGGAAGAGTCCCGTGAGCGCTTCAGGAGTTATCGGGAACTTGGATTCAACCCTGTCATGCGTAAATAACGGTGGGCCAGAAAGCCTGATCCGGCTCGACCATGTTCCGCGGCTTGATCAGGAGACACGACTTTCTGCCGATGCTTTGCAGGCTCTTTCCATCTGGCAAGCCAGGCCTGGTGAAGTGATGACCCTGGTTGACCCGGAAAAGACGGCTTATCGAGCACGTATCATCAGTCTGGACCCCGAACAACCGAGCTGCATGCCCTTTGAGCGTCTGCCCGGTCCCGTCGAAAGTCCCCTGGCTATCGAAGTCTACCAGTCCTTGCCCGAACGGGAACGTTTTGAGCTGGTCCTGCAGAAACTCACCGAGCTGGGTGTCGCCCGCATTGTGCCGATGGAGTCTGAACACTCGTCAACCCTTGAAGAACGTGATGCAGGACAAAAAAAATCACATCGCTGGCCGGACCTGATCAGTAAAGCTTCCAGACAGTGTCGGCGCGCCATGCTGCCGCAGCTCATGTCGGTTCACTCTTTCGCCGAAGCACTGCTTGCCGCTGAATCAGCGGAGTTGAAGCTGATGCTTTACGAAGGGGCTGCCACCTGGACACTCACGGAGAGTTTTGGTTCATTTAAGCCCTGCAGTGTCGCCCTGATGATCGGTCCCGAGGGGGGCTTCTCCCGGAAGGAAGTCGAACGGGCACAGGCCGTCGGTTTCTTGCCGGTCAGTCTTGGTCCGCGGATTCTGCGCACCGAAACTGCTGCGATTGTCGCCTCGGCCATCGTGCAGAGTTATTTGGGGGATTTGGGCTAGAAAAGCTTTCAGCTGTCAGCTTTCAGCTAAAAGTTCTGCTCCATGAGTTGCTTGGTTATTAAGTTTACGCTTACAGCTTACAGCTTTGGTTTTAATATGATTTTGGATAACCTGACAGTTGTTCTCGTCGAATCCCGTGGCGAGCGGAATATAGGGTCGGTAGCGAGTGCGATGGCAAACTTCGGGGTGAGTGACCTGCGCCTGGTCGCGCCGAAAGTTGACCACCTCGATGATGAAGCCCGTAAAATGGCTGTCAAGGCAAGTGTGCTGCTTGAGCAGGCAACTGTCTATTATGATCTGGAGAGTGCTCTAAAGGATTGCCATTATGCCTATGCGACCACGCGTCGTTTCGGCAAGTACCGGGCCGACTTTTTGCACCCCGAAAATGCTGCAGACGATCTCCTGCCCCGTCTTGATGCGGGCAAGGTTGCAATGGTTTTCGGACGTGAAGACAAGGGCTTGAAGACCGAAGAGCTTGACCTCTGCCAACGCCTGATCACGATTCCGACCTGCGGTACGATACAGTCAATGAACCTGGCCCAGTCTGTGGTGATCTGTCTCTATGAAGTCTGCCTGCAGCATGGCGAGTCACAAGGCAAGGTGCAGGGGAGCAGAAAACTTGCGACCAACGAACAGCTGGAGATCCTTTTCTCCCATATGCAGAAGTCGCTTCTCAGGATCAAGTACCTCAATCCACAGAATCCTGAACACATCATGCGCTCCTATCGGCAGATGCTTGGCAGGGCAGGGATGGATGAACGTGACGTCCGCATTCTGCGTGGTCTTATGAGTGAAATCGACCGAATTGAGGATGAGCGTCGTCTACTTGCCGGAGAGGTCGACGACAATGATCAAACATGAATGCCTGGACAACGGTCTTGAGATCAGTTTCAGCGACGAGAGTAATCGCTATTTTGGCGACTATCATCGCGTCTGCGTGGTCGCGACGATCAGTTATACTCTCGACCAACTCGCTGATGATGACCTGCGATTTCGGGCAATCGCTGTTTATGGTGAGCAAATCAAGCTGGAAAAGCGTCTTGAGCGTATGGGTGTGCCTTCAGCTGAGGTTGAACAAGTCCGTAATGCTCTGGTCGATGATTTCATGCGGCAGGCGACCATTTACCTGTCCCGTCCTGATTATCCGCGCCTGCTGATTGCAGCCGAGTTGAGCAAACAGCGTTCAGGTCGATTCTATGCCTGAATTGATCAAGGACCTGGAGATTACCGGGCTGGTCCACGGTGGCCGAGGTATCGGGCGTTGCGACGGCAAGGCCGTCTTTGTTCCGATGACAGCGCCCGGCGACCGGGTCGTCTGCAGGGTCGTCAGGTCGAAATCCAGCTATAACGAAGCTGAGCTGGTGGATGTGGTTGATCCTTCGGAACACCGGCGTGAGCCGCCATGTCCTTATTTCGGCAGCTGTGGTGGCTGCCAGTGGCAACACCTCTCTTACCCAAGCCAAAGCCACTGGAAAGAAAAGATTTTTTTCGATCAACTGCTTCGCGGCAAGGTTGCCGCGGAGGAATGTCTGGCGCCGATTGTCCCGGCGCCTGATGAGTGGCATTATCGTAACCGGGTCCAGTTCAAGTGTCATATGACTGGAAAAGGGCTGGTTATTGGCTTTTATCGTCCCGGCTCCCATTCCGTCGTAGAGATAAAACGGTGCCTGCTGCTACCGCCACAAATTCAACATGTGCTTGATCTTTTACACGCAGATCTGCCAGGTGCACCTTGCCCTGAGTGTATCCCCCAGGTCGACGTGGCTTGCGGTGATGACGGCGCCCTCAGGTTGCTCCTGCATTGCTTGACGAAAGGCCGTCGTCAACTGCACGTGTGGCTGCAGGCCTTTGCGGAGCGTCATCAGATCAACGCATGCCTGCAATCAGGCCATAAAGATACCATTGAGCTTGTGCATGGCGTGGCAGATCTGTCAGTGGTTGTCGATCAACCGTCGATAGCCTTGGGTTATGGTCCCGGAGGCTTCGCCCAGGTGAACCCGGCGCAGAATCGCAACTTGATCGCCGAAATGCTCACAATTCTCGATCTGCAGGGTACTGAGCATGTCCTGGACCTGTTCTGCGGTATGGGCAATTTCAGCCTGCCGATTGCCCGTCGGGCGGGCCGGGTGACCGGGATCGAGGATCATGCCCCCTCCGTGGCGGCCGCAATTAAAAACGCCCACGCAAATAACCTGAAAAATGTCGAGTTTAGCGTCGCAGATGCATCGACGGCCATGAGTTGCGGCAATTATGATGGTTTAGATCTGGTTGTGCTCGACCCTCCTCGCAGCGGCAGCTACCATGCCAGTCGGGAGATTTTGCAGGCCAGACCGCAACGGGTCCTCTACATCTCCTGCGATCCGGCAACCCTGGCCCGTGATCTGCATCCCCTGGTGCATGACGGATACCGGGTCGTCTCAAGCAGACCCTTCGACCACTTCCCGCAAACCTGGCATATAGAAAGTATGACTTTGTTGGAGAGACGGTCAGCGGTCAGCGGTCAGACTTAAAGCCTTTCCTGCACATCAACGTTTTTCCTTGCAATACCATGTCTATTTTTGATAGAAGACATTCAATTAACTTTTCATCTGAAAAGTGAGCTTCGCGGCTCGCTTTTTTTCGTTTTGGAAAAAAGATGCGGCAAGAGATTCAGGCACAGGTAGAAGAATTAATTATTCCGATCCTCGATGATTTCGGTTATGAGCTTGTTGACCTTCAGTACAAGAAGGAGGGCAGCGGTATGGCCCTGTGTGTCTTCATTGACAAGCCTGGCGGCATAACTCTCGATGATTGTGTCACGGTCAGTCGGGAAGTCGGTGCGATCCTCGAAATCGAGGATCCGATCAAGGCGGCTTATCGGCTTGAAGTCTCATCGCCTGGGCTGGACCGGCCTTTGAAGAAACCGGCAGATTTTCAGCGTTTCGCAGGTCAGAAGATCAAAGTCAAGACGCTGTGCATGCTCGATCCTGACAGGCGAGGTCACAGCCGAAAAACCTTTACCGGCGAGCTGCTCGGCCTGGAAGGCGACATGATTCGCATAGAGTTGGACGACAAGCGCGGCGGCCTGGCGATGATTGCTCTGAGCGATCTGGAAAAAGCCAACCTGATTGAAGAGTTATAAAAACATTACTTACACATTAACCTTTAACATTTTACACTATAAAAAGACTTCAACAGCAGCCACCGCAATGATGTGGATGGTATGCAGGGGGAAGGGATGAATATCAACCTGAATCACATTATCGACCAGGTGGTCAAAGACAAGGGAATTGATCGCGACGTTCTGGTCGAAGCACTGGAGGCCGCGGTATTGTCGGCAGCAAACAAGAAGTATCGCAACACCCGCGAGCTCGAAGCCCACTACAATGATGAAGCCGGTGAAGTGGAAGTCTTCGAGTTTGTCACTGTGGTTGATGAAGTGGAGAACTCCTACCAGGAGATCGACCTGTCTGAGGCTCGCGAAATCGACCCTGACGTCGAAGTTGGCGACTCGCTCGGTATGAAGATGGATGCAAGCAGCTTCAGCCGTATCGCTGCCCAAACTGCCAAGCAGGTTATCATTCAGAAGGTTCGTGAGGCAGAACGTGAAGGTGTTTACAATGAATTCAAGGATCGTCTCGGTGAGCTGGTCAACGGTATCGTCCGTCGCTACGAGCGTGGCGACCTGATCGTCGATCTGGGCCGCGCCGAGGCTTTATTGCCTCATCGTGAGCAAGTCCCGCGTGAAAATTACCGCCAGGGTGACCGGGTTCGTGCCTACATCTCCGATGTGCGCATGGCCACCAAAGGCCCACAGATTATCCTGTCACGGACTCATCCGGGCCTGTTGGCGGAACTGTTCCGCATTGAAGTCCCGGAAGTCGCCGAAGGGATTGTCGAAATCCAATCCGTTGCCCGTGAGCCGGGCAGTCGCGCCAAGATCGCCGTACTTTCCAACGACCCGGACGTTGATCCGATTGGCGCCTGTGTCGGTATGCGCGGCGCACGCGTCCAGAATGTGGTCTCCGAACTGCGTGGTGAAAAGATCGACATTATCAACTGGACACCGGACATTGCACGTTTTGCCTGCTCGGCACTGGCACCCGCTGAAGTCACCAGGGTCTACGTCGACAACGACGAAGAGTCGCTGGAAATTATTGTTCCCGACGATCAGCTGTCACTGGCAATCGGTAAAAAGGGTCAGAATGTCCGGTTGGCTGCCAAGCTGACCGGCTGGAAGATAGATATCATCAGTGAGACGCGTGCTGCAGAGGCTGAACTCGAGGAATTGACCGGTGGCGGCCGCAGCGCCGAAGATGAAGCTGACGAGACACCTGAAGGGTTGTTCTCGGCGATGAGTGCCAAGGACGCAGTCGCCATGATCAAATCTGCAGAGGCCGTTGAAGATATCGCCGGTAAAGAAGTTGGCGAAAAACGTGTTACGGTCACGCGCGCATTTGAAGCAAAAATGGCTGAGCTGTCAGGCGACGAGAGCCGGGAGAGCTGATGGCGGAAGGGCGCAAGCAGCCGCAGCGCACCTGTCTCGGGTGTCGCCAGGTCAAGGATCAGTCAGAACTGATCCGCTTTGTGCGCTCGCCCGATGGTGAAATCCTGGCAGATTTGAAAGGCCGCTTACCCGGCCGTGGCGCCTATCTCTGCAACAGTCGCCAATGCATGGAAGCGGCCGTAAGCAGGCAGCAGTTCAGCCGGGCTTTCCGCAGCGAGTGCCAGCCTGCAGATGTATCAGGCCTGGCTGACAAGGTGGCCCAGGAACTGCTTAAGCACCTTGCGAATTTACTTGGGATGGCGCGCAAATCGGCAAGCTTTGTCGCCGGCAGCAATGCTGTACTCGATGCGCTGACTCACAGGAAGTCGCTGTCGATCATAGCCCTGGCAGAAGACATCTCGCCGCAGATCGGCGAGAAGATCAGACGGAAAGCTCAACGTCAGAATGTATTGACGACGGAATTATTCGACAAAATGGAACTTGGCCGCATACTCGGGCGTGCGGAAAGAAGTGTTGTTGGTTTGCCCGATGGCAAGTTGGCGGATGCATTCATTGGTGATTTGCGCCGTTATAAGGATATTTCAGGGGAAATTTGATGGCTAAAATTCGTGTTTATGAATTGGCGACCAAAATGGGCCTGGACAACAAGGACGTTGTCGAGAAGCTGCAACAGGCCGGCATCGAGGTCAAGAACCATATGAGCGCAGTTGAAGAAGACGTTGCGCAGAAGTTCGAGGCTGAACAGGCTGGCAGAATAGTCGATGCTCCTGAGGCTGAGGAGAACGTCGAAGTCAAGGTCAAGGAAGAACGTATCAGCTCCGGTTTGATACGCCGACGCCGCAAGACTGTCGTCAAGGAAGAGCCGGTTGTCGAGGAACAAGCCGCTGCTGAAGCCCCTGTCGAAGAACAAGCCGTTGCTGAAGCCCCTGTCGAGGAACAAGCCGTTGCCGAAGAAGTAACTGCCGAGGCCGCTGAAGAAGTACAGGCAGGGCCCAAAGCTGAAGCAACTGAAGGAGCCGAGGCTCAGCTGGAAATAGCTGATCAGGCCGCGCCAAAGAAAAAAACAAAGAAAGAACCGGTTCGTGCCAAAATCCTCGGCCGGGTTGAATTGCCGACCCCGGCAGAGAGGCCGCGACGTCAGGGTGCCGCTGCCGAAAGAGGCAAGAAGCCCGAGACTGGTGAACGTAAACGGCAGGATCGCCCGGCCGCTCGTCCCTGCTGCGCGTCCAGCGGGACGTCCCGCAGCCCCTGGAATCCCGGTCGTTCAACCGGACATGCCTTCGGAGAAAGAAGGGCGTTCAGCGAAAAAGAAAAAGAAGGGCCGCGACACCGGTCGAACAGAGACTGACGGGCCGCGGCGCAAGAGTCGCAGGGAGGTTTATGAGCCTGACCGTAACGAGCGTTACCGCAAGGGCAGAAAATCGAACCGGCCGGCCAAGAAGACAGAAATTACCCAGTCCAAGGCGATCAAGAGAAAGATCAGGATCACTGATGTCATTACGATTGGCGAACTGGCCAAACGTATGGGTGTCAAAGCCAACGATCTGATCAAGGAACTGATGGGTCAGGGCCAGATGGTAACGATTAACCATCCCCTCGATTTCGAGTCAGCGGCGATTCTGGCTTCCGAGTTTGGCTATGAAGTTGAAAACGTGGCCTTTGACGAGGAAACCATCCTGTCCCATTCCGATATCGCTGAGCAAGGTGATGATGATGGCAAGCTGGTAGCCCGTCCCCCGGTTATTACGATCATGGGCCATGTCGATCATGGCAAGACCAGTCTGCTTGACGCAATTCGTCAAGCCAAGGTGACCGAAGGAGAAGCCGGCGGCATCACCCAGCACATCGGTGCTTACGATGTTGACCTGGATGGCCGCAAGATGACTTTCCTCGACACCCCCGGTCACGAGGCTTTTACCGCAATGCGTTCTCGCGGCGCCCAGGTCACCGATATCGTTGTCCTGGTGGTCGCTGCTGATGATGGCGCCATGCCGCAGACCAAAGAGGCGATCAACCACTCCAAGGCTGCCGGTGTGCCGATTATCGTCGCGGTCAACAAAATCGACAAGCCTGACGCCAATCCTGACCGGGTCATGCAGGAACTCTCGGAGCTGGAACTGCTCCCGGAAAGCTGGGGTGGCGACACGATCTACGTCAACGTCTCGGCCAAGGAAAAGACCAACATCGACCAGTTACTGGAGATGATCCTGCTGCAGTCAGAAGTCCTCGAACTCAAAGCCAATCCCGATAAAAGAGCCCAGGGCACGGTTGTTGAGGCGCGCCTTGACAAGGGCCGCGGTCCTGTTACCACAGTGCTGGTGCAGCAGGGGACCTTGAAAGTTGGTGACCCGATCGTTGCCGGGCTGCATTTCGGTCGCGTCAGGTCGATGGCTGATGATCGTGGCAAGCCCGTCGACAAGGCCGGGCCGTCCTTCCCGGTCGAGGTCACCGGTTTGTCGGGTGTTCCGGAAGCCGGCGAATCGTTCCATGCTGTTGAAGATGAAAGGGTTGCCAAGGAAATCGCGCAGCATCGACATCACAAGATCCGTGAAGCCGAACTGGCAAAGAACAGCAAGATCTCGCTGGAGCAGCTTTACGCCCGTATCCAGGAGGGCGATGTCAAAGAACTCAAGGTCGTCGTCAAAGCCGACGTTCAGGGATCTGTCGAGGCCGTGGCTGATACTTTGACCAAGCTGTCTACAGACGCCTGTCGACTGATCGTCATCCACTCAGGCGTCGGCGGCATTACCGAGACCGATATCAGCCTGGCTGCTGCATCCGATGCGATCGTACTCGGCTTCAATGTACGCCCTGCACCGAAAGCCGCCAACCTTGCCGAACTCGAAGGTGTTGACATCCGTCTTTACAATGTCATCTACGATGCCATCAATGACATCAAGGATGCTATGGAAGGTCTGCTCGCGCCGACCCTCAAGGAAGTTGATCTTGGTCGCGCCGAAGTTCGTGAAGCCTTCAATGTCACCAAGGTCGGCACCATCGCCGGTTGCTACGTGGTTTCCGGTAAAATCCAGCGCAATGCGCACGCTCGACTGTTGCGCGACGATGTCGTGGTCTGGACCGGCAAGCTGTCGTCTCTGCGCCGTTTCAAGGATGACGTCAAGGAAGTCGGCACGAACTACGAGTGTGGCATCGGGCTCGAGAATTACAACGATATAAAGCCTGGTGATATCATCGAGGTATACGAGATCAAGGAAGAGAAAACATCCCTTTAATCTGCTGATGTTCTCGCAATGGTAATTGGCGTCCTGCAAATTGATCTGCGCCTGCATGCACCACAGAGTCTCAAGCAGAAGCGCGGTATGATACAGAAAATCCTGACCCGCTGCCGAAATCGTTTCCCGGCCAGCTGTGCCGAGATCGGCCATCAGGACCTCTGGCAGAGAAGTTTGTTGGGATTTGCTGTCATCAATACTTCGGAGCAGGTTGTCGCACCGATCCTGGCGCGCATCGAAGATGACATACTGGATAACAGCGAAGTCGATCTGATTAATGCCGATACGGAATTCATCCATTACTGAAAACAGGGATCGTTGAAGGTGGCTTCACAACGCGCACAAAGGGTGGCTGAAACCATCCACAAAGAGATATCGAACCTGCTGATCAAGGGGCTCAAAGACCCGCGCATCGGGTTTGTCACGATCACCTCGGTCGATGTCACATCAGACCTGCGCCAGGCCAAGATTTACTATACGCTGATGGGTAGCCAGGACGACCGTGACCAGACCCAGTCAGGACTGGACAGCAGTTCATCCTTCGTCAGGCAACAGCTTGGAAAAGTCCTGCGCCTGCGGCATATCCCTGAAGTTCACTTCATCTATGATGCGTCCTTTGATTACGGCCAGCGTATCGAAAAACTCCTGAGCGAAGTCAAACCCGACCTGCAAGAAGATGATTGAACCGATTCTGCAACTCATCCAACAGAGCCAGACCTTTCTGGTCGCCTCCCACGAAAACCCCGATGGTGATGCGATCGGTTCGACTTTGGCCCTGGCCAACATGTTGCGGGAGATGGGTAAGGACGTGGTTGCATACAATCATGACCGCGCGCCCCTGGAGTATGCTTTTCTTCCCGGATATGCCTCGGTCGTCAATCAGCCGGTCAATGCACAGGTCTTTGATGTCGGTTTTGTTCTTGACGCCGGTGAATTGAAACGGGCCGGGAGCTGGATTAAAGAACGCTGCCGCAAACTCGTCAATATCGATCATCACCCCTGTTCAGAAGATTTTGGTGATATCTACTATGTTGATACCGAAGCCTGTGCCACGGGTGTTATGATTCATCGCATTCTGCAGGCAGCACGGCACACGCTTTCGTTGGACGTTGCCACCTGCATCTATACGGCAATTCTTGCCGATACCGGCTCGTTCCGTTACTCCAATGCCAATCCGGAAGCTTTCCGGGTTGCTGGTGAAATGATCGAAATAGGCGTTGATCCCTGGTCGATTGCTTCCGGCCTTTATGAAAGCCAGGAGAAGGAGCGACTGTGTCTGCTCGCCATGGCCTTGCCAAGCCTGCAGATCTCTGCATGTGGCAGGTATGCTTCGCTCGCGGTCACTCTGGACATGTATGACAAGTCAGGTGCCCAGCGAAGAACACACAGACCGGTTTATTAACTATCCCCGGTCGATACGTGGGGTAGAAGTGGCGATTTTCTTCCGACAGCTGGATCAGAAAACCTTCAAAGTCGGATTTCGTTCCAAGGGCAATATCGACGTCGGCGCGCTGGCCAGGGCCATGCATGGCGGTGGCCATCACAACGCTGCAGGTGCAACAGCCGACGGGGATCTCGAGACAGTCCAGAAATGGGTCTACGACAAGGTTGCCCTGCTGCTTGCCGATCTTAAATGAACGGTCTCCTGATTATCGATAAACCGGCCGGTATCACCTCCTTCGATGTGGTTCGCCAGGTCCGCCGTATGACGAAAACGCGTCGGGTCGGACATGCCGGCACGCTCGATCCTATGGCGACCGGAGTTTTGCCGGTTGCCGTCGGCACCGCGACACGACTGATTGAGTACCTGATGGCCGGCGACAAGGCCTACCGTGCTATTCTGAAGCTGGGGAGTGCGACCGATACGCAGGATTCGGAAGGTCAGGTGCTTGAAGAAAAACCCTGGCAAGATGTCGAACGGGCGGCTGTCAATGCTGCGGTTGAAAACTTTATCGGCGAGATTGACCAACTCCCGCCGATGTATTCTGCCCTGAAAAAAGATGGACAACCTCTTTACAAGCTGGCCCGCCAGGGGATTGAAGTCGATCGTGAGCCGCGCAGGGTCCATGTGAAAAGCCTGGTCATCGATGAATTCTCCCCACCATATATGACCTTCACTGTAACTTGCAGCAAAGGGACCTACGTCAGGACCCTTTGCCACGATATAGGACAAATTCTTGGTTGCGGTGCCCACATGACTGATCTGCGACGCCTGTCATGCGGTCGCTTTGATCTTGCAGCCAGTCACCCTTTACAGGTATTTAAGGAGTTGTCCGAGCAGGGCAGGCCGCTGCCGTTTCTGTCTTTGGCAGAAGTCCTTGCAGACTGGACAGCGCTGATGGTTGACGGTGTGATTCTAGAGCGGTTACAAAACGGCGTCGCACCGCACATGGCAGACCTGGAAGGTGACGAGCCGGTTGCCGGGGACAAGGTCCGGTTCATCGCTGAAGATAAACTGGTCGCGGTTGCTCGCTACACACCCGGAGATAAGAGTAAAAGGCCCGGAGATTTTGAGCTTTTAAAGGTTTTTCCGCTTGTCGATGATCAATCATAAATGCTTTACTCTGCCGGGCATTTATGGTAAACAATGCTTCTTTAGCTCAGCTGGTTGCTGACGATAACAATAACTCATAGAAAAAGATTAAGGAGGTGGCGCCGTGCTGGCCACAGAACGCAAACAGGAAATCATTGAAAAATTCAAAACCCATGACGGTGATACGGGTTCCCCCGAAGTTCAGATCGCTCTTCTTTCGGAGCGCATCACGTACCTGACGGACCATTTCCGTACCCACAAAAAGGACCACCATTCCCGACGTGGTCTTCTGAAAATTGTCGGCCAGCGCCGTCGCCTGCTCGATTACCTGAAAAGCAAGGATGTCGAGCGTTATCGCACGGTGATCAAGGAACTGGGTATTCGCCGTTAAAATCAGGCAGCAAGCTCGCCATTGTCCAGAGCCTGCTGCCTTTTATTTGTAAGTGTCGTGGCCGGGAGGTTGTCCGGAGAGAGGTTCTGATCGTCTTTGCATCAGGAGCTGTCTCAGGCCATCCTCCTCTGCCATTTTAGGAAGCAGTAAATTACAGGTGACCGGACGTCCGGTCAGAAAGAGGAAAAGATGGCTTATCAGAAAGTCGAAATCGAATTCAACGGCCAGCCGTTGATCATGGAAACGGGCAAGATGGCCCGTCAGGCTGACGGCGCTGTCGTCATTACTTACGGCGAAACCAAGGTGCTCTGTACCGTTGTTTCTGCCAGGAAAATGCGTGAAGGGCAGGATTTCTTCCCTCTCACCGTTAATTACCAGGAAAAATTCTACGCCGGCGGCAAAATCCCTGGCTCTTTCTTCCGCCGCGAGCGTGGCACCACTGAGCGCGAAACGTTGATCTGCCGGTTGATCGACCGGCCGATGCGGCCGCTCTTCCCCAAAGGCTACATGTTCGAAACCCAGATCATGCCAACGGTTATCTCTGCGGACATGGTGAATGATCCGGACACGCTCGCGATGGTCGCTGCTTCGGCCTCCGTTGCCATCTCCGATATCCCTTTCGAAGGTCCAATCGCTGCAGTTCGTGTTGGCCGGGTCGATGGCAAACTGATTGCCAACCCGACCATTGAACAAATGGCTCAGAGTGATGTCGAGATCGTTGTCTCCGGTTCGAAAGATGCCGTGATGATGGTTGAGGGCGAATCGGACTTCCTTTCCGAAGCAGAGATGCTCGATGCGATTTTCTTTGGCCACCAGTCACTGCAGCCTCTTATCGATGCTCAATCCGAGTTGGCCAGACTGGTTGGACTCGAGAAACGTGAGTTCATCGTTGCCGAGACCGATCCGGAACTGGAAGTCAAAGTCACTAAACTGGCCGAGGCAGGAGTTGCCGAAGCTGTCAAGATTCGGACCAAGCAGGAACGTTATGCTGCTCTGGCAGAAAACCGTACCGCGGTCAAGGAGCAACTTGCCGAAGAGTACGAAGGACGTGAAGGTGAAATCAGCTCCATTCTCGGCTCTATTGAGAAACGCGTGGTTCGCCAGATGGTCACCAAAGAACGTGTCCGTATCGACGGTCGTGACATGAGCACGATCCGTCCGATCTCCTGCGAGACAGGCATATTGCCCCGTGCACACGGTAGCGCTCTGTTTACCCGCGGTGAAACCCAGGCTCTGGTCGCCGCGACTCTGGGGACCAAGATGGACGAACAGCGTATGGACAATGTGCAGGGTATGGAGTTCAAGAAATTCATGCTGCACTACAACTTCCCGCCGTTCTGTGTCGGTGAAACCAGCATGCGTCTTTTCCCCGGTCGTCGTGAAATCGGTCATGGAATGCTCGCAGAGCGCAGTGCCGCGCAGATATTGCCCGCGCATGAAGACTTCCCTTACACGATCCGCATCGTCTCCGACGTCCTCGAATCGAATGGTTCGTCTTCAATGGCCTCTGTCTGCGGCGCATCGCTCTCGCTGATGGATGCTGGCGTGCCGGTCAAGGAAGCAATTGCCGGAATCGCCATGGGCCTGATCAAGGAAGGCGACGATGTCGCAATCCTGAGTGACATCCTTGGCGACGAGGACCATCTCGGTGACATGGACTTCAAGGTGACTGGCTCTGCTGCAGGCATCACTGCGCTGCAGATGGATATCAAGATCTCCGGGGTCACCAGGGAGATTATGACGCAGGCGCTGGATCAAGCCAAGGAAGGCCGTATTCATATTCTTGGCGAGATGGCCAAGTGCATTGAAAAGCCTCGCGAAGAACTGTCCAAATACGCACCGCGCATCACCAGCATCAAGGTCAAATCCGACCAGGTCCGGACCGTTATTGGCTCTGGCGGCAAGAATGTTCGTGGTGTGATCGAGGCGACCGGCTGTGCCATCGATATTCAGGATGATGGTACGATTCATATCGCATCGACTGATGGGGAAGCCGCCAAGCTCGCTATCAAGATGATCCGTGACCTGATTCAGGAAGCTGAAGTCGGCAAACTCTACAACGGCACGGTCCGCAAGATCATGGAGTTCGGCGCCTTTGTCGAAATCTTCCCCGGCACCGACGGCCTGGTCCATATCTCCGAGTTGGACAAGGAACGTGTTCGTGCGGTCACCGATGTCCTGAACGAGGGCGACCAGGTCCTGGTCAAATGCATCGGCATCGACAAGCAGGGCAAGATCAAGCTGTCGCGTAAAGAAGCTCTCGGCCAAACCCTGTCCGAAGACTAACAGACTAGGCGTTAATGACTCAACGTACGATGCTTGATAATGGCATCCGGGTGCTTTCCGAAGATGTGCCCGGATGCCATTCTGTTTCCCTCGGGGTATGGGTTAACAATGGCTCGCGTCATGAACCCGTTGCTCTGAACGGCATCTCCCACTTTGTCGAACACATGCTTTTCAAAGGCACGGAACGGCGCACCGCGCAATCTGTTGCCCGCGAAGTTGATTCGGTAGGTGGCCTTCTCAATGGCTTTACCAGCCGTGAATTCAGCTGTTATTTTGTCAAGATTCTCGCTGAAAAACTGCCGATGGCGGTCGACCTGCTCGGCGATATGATCTGTCACTCCAGGTTCAGCCCTGATGACATAGAAAAAGAGCGACGGGTTATCCTGCAGGAGATCGCCATGATCGAGGATAGCCCCGAAGACCTGATCCACGACCAGTTTACCCATGCCTTCTGGGCCGGGCACACGCTCGGCATGCCGGTGATCGGCACCCGGGACACTGTCGATGATCGTTGATCGGCAGCAGTTGCTGGCGTTCATGGAGGACCGTTATGTTGGTCATAACCTTTGCGTTGTTGCCGCCGGTTGCGTCGACCACGAACAATTGGTCGATCTGGTCGAGGAGTCCTTTGGTGACAGGCCCGCATCGGGCGTGCAACAGGATGATGTCGCCCCTGTTGTAGCCAGAAAAGTAGCAGTGACCCGCCGGGAACTGGAACAGGCTCAGGTCTGCCTCGGGGTCGAGGGTTTGCCGCAGAACCATCCGGACCGTTATGCAACATACCTGTTGAATACCATCCTGGGAGGCAATATGAGCTCCCGCCTGTTCCAGAAGGTTCGCGAAGAGCTTGGCCTGGCCTACTCGGTCTACAGCTATCACCATAATCATTCGGACAGTGGAGCGTTCATTGTCTATGCAGGTGTCGCTGCAGAAGAAGCCCCCCTGGTGGCTCGCACGATTCTCGACGAAATGACCCGCATGCGTCATGCCATGGTGACTCCTGAAGAATTGCAGAGTGCCAAGGACTTTCTCAAAGGCAGCATGCTGCTGTCCATGGAAAGTACTGACAACCGCATGACCCGACTGGCTAAAAACGAACTCTTCCTGAGAGATCTGGGGACCAGTCTCGAGGAGAGTCGGGATATGATCGACGCCGTCACCGCGGAGTCGGTCCAGAGCCTGGCGGCCAGACTGTTCGTCAATGAAACTCTTAACATACAAGTGTCCGGAAGAGTTGATCCGGCGGATTTCCCTGATTCCGATATGTTGCTTGGATAAGCTGTCTTTGTCGAGGTCAAGATGATTGAAGTAAAAGTAAAAAAACTCCATCCGAATGCTATTGTCCCCCGTTACATGACTGAACATGCCGCCGGAATGGACCTTTGTACGGTGGCCGATGAGCCGGTTGTGCTGGCACCCGGTGAGCGAGCCCTGCTGCCGACCGGGCTGGCCATGGAGATCCCCCCGGGTTATGAAGGTCAGGTGCGGCCGCGTTCCGGGCTGGCCCTGAAGAAAGGCATTGCCCTGGTCAACTCGCCGGGTACAATTGACGCCGACTATCGTGGTGAAATCGGCATTATTATTATCAATCACGGCAGTGAGGCTGTTGAGATCATGCCCGGGGACCGCGTTGCCCAGCTGATTGTTGCTCCGGTCACCCGGGCAGCACTGGTCGAGGTGGACGGTTTGAACGATACCGGACGCAACTCTGGTGGCTTCGGCCACACCGGTCTCAGTCACAAGTCATGAGCCCGGAATCGTCACAAAAGGAGCTGCTCGAATTTCCCTGCCACTTCGAGTTCAAGGCCTTTGGACCTGGTGACGATGACGAAACGTTCCTCAACAAGGTCCTGGATGCCATTTCCACGGTGGTTCCGGTCTCGCGTCAGGCAACGAAGTCACGGCCAAGTTCCGCGGGCAAATACCAGTGTGTCAGTGCCCTGGTCACCGTGCAGAATCGAACACAGCTGGACGCTGTATATACCGCTCTGCGAAAAATCGATGACTTGAAATATCTTTTATAAAACGCTATAAGCTGTAAGCTGTAAGACGTGAAAAGATGAGGTTCGGTTATGTTGCTGCACATCAATCCTGATAATCCTCAGATGAGGCTTATTGCCCGGGTCGTGGAAACCCTTAAACAGGGTGGAGTGATCGCTTATCCCACCGATACGACTTATGGTATCGGTTGCGACATTTTCAACCGGCGTGGCGTGAAAAATATCTACCAGATCAAGCAGCGCGAAGCCAAGAAGCCCTTTTCTTTTATCTGTGCCGATCTCTCCGACGCTGCCAATTATGCCCACGTCAGCAACTTTGCTTTCAAGATCATGAAGCGCCATCTGCCAGGCCCTTATACGTTTGTCCTTGATGCGACACGCATCGTCCCCGACAGCCTGACCACCCGGCAGAAAACAGTTGGTATCCGTATTCCTGACGACCCGATTGCCCTGGCGATCGTCCACGAACTCGGTCACCCGCTGGTGACCACCAGTGCCAACCTGACAGGCGAATCCCCACTGCACGATCCCGAGGAGATTCAGGCAACCATGGGGCGTTCACTTGACCTGGTGGTTGATGGCGGTATTCGCTATGGCGACCCCTCGACCGTGATCAGCCTGATCGACGACCGGATTGAAGTGCTGCGCGAAGGCTGTGGCGATATCTCCTGGATCGAATAGTCATGATCCGTACCTCACTCATTACGATCCTGGTCTCCGCAATCCTGATGATCGGTTTTATCGGATTTGCCGTGCCTGTGTGTGCTGAAGACGTCGTGTTTGGCGGCATCGGTCTGCAGGTTGTGCCGACGGTTGATGGCGACCTGGTGGTTTTGAATGTGCTGAAAGATGCTCCGGCGGCGGAAAAAGGCATCATGCCTGGTGACATGATTTTCCAGGTCAACGGGTTCCCTCTAAAAGGGAGCGACTTCGGCAAGGTTGTCGCAGAGCACCTCTGGGGTCCGGTCGGTGCCTCAGTCGACCTGGTTTACCGTCGTCCTGGCGTTGCTGGCGAAAAGCGGGTGACAATCGAGCGTACTGCAATTGCACCGAAACTTATTGTGGCACCGACGGTGCAGGACAATGTCCCGGATGATGGTGAGAAGCAGAAATGATCAAGAAAGAGATTACAGTCGTTCGTTACAGCTACCGTCTGGTTAACAGTGAATGGGCGCCGAAAGCCGATCTGGATGCCTTGAAAGGGTTTGTCGAAAGCCTGCATGAAGATCTGAGTTCACTCGGAATTACAGTTAATTATATCGATGAATCTGATAAAGAACTTGAGGTAAAGGGGTACGCTGATCTGCTCAATATTATTCGTCTGCGCTCACCTAAGGACCACATCGGTAATCTCTGTCTTGGTCACATTATCGGCCAAAGTGATAACTGTGATCTGTTTGAGGATATTCGCCGCGGCGTATCCCGAATCGCCTTCGCTCCAGAAATGATCGAACCGGAAGGTTCCAACAAGGTCGTTTGTCATAATTGTGGTTGTGGCTGTTAAATTCGGGGGCTGGTTAGAGGCGGGGGCTGGGGGCTGGTTAGGGGCGGCATCTGGGGGCTGGAGTCTGGAGAAGTCGAAAGCAAGTACAAGGGGACAGCATGATTGCTGTCCCCCTTTCATTTCAGACTTGATCCGTGGCTAAAATGTTATAGCTTTTTCGTCACCTCGTCACCTCGCACCTCGCACCTCGCACCTCGCACCTCTCAGTTTTTCTGAAACCCCCTCACATAACCAAGCAGCGCTTCCAACTCCTGGGATTCGGTGGACATCAATTGGCCGCCCATTGCGTCACGCAGGCAGGCGTTGATGATGTCCTTGAGTTCGCTGTCATTGAAGTCCCCGATCATATCCAGCCCTTTGCCCTGCTCGTGGCAAGTGACACAACCGCGGCCCTTGGTGCCGAGTTCAGTGGATTCAAAGAGGGCCTTGCCAAGGCTCAATGTCGGTGCTTCCGTGGCCTGGGCGCTGATCCCCGTCATCAACAGCAGGCTGATGGCAACGATTGATTTCTTCATGGCGATCTCCCGGAAACGGTGTAAAATGGAGGAGTTGCAAAATTACTGATAGATTACCGTTGAATTCGGGCAATGACAAGTCTCTTCTCATTTAACCTATGGAGGCCGATAAATGAAATTCAAGTTGGCAATCAGCCTGGTTCTTGCCTTACTGGCGTTTGTCTTTATCACCCAGAATGCCGAAACAGTTCAGGTCAGGGTCCTCCTCTGGTCGATTGAAATGTCTCTTGTCCTGCTGGTTTTCATTATGTTGGGTGCGGGCGCGATCATCGGCTGGTTTCTGAACAGCTATCTGCGATTTGCCAGCCGCCGCCAGCAGAACAAAGCACAGCAGGGCACAAGTGTCAAAAAGACTCTTGCGAAGGATGAGGCCTTTCCTGAAAAACGTGGAGACAAAGAGCAGACATGAACAGTAAGATCAATCCTGTTGTCCAACTCGCCAAGCAAGCAATCGAGGCAGGAAGACCGCTCGAAGTGAGAAAAATCCGCGAACTACGAGCCATCAGTCAGCGCGCTGTAACGATTTGCAAGGCGGTCTTCTGGATCGGTATCGTGGTTTTCAACCTGGCACTGTGGGCGCCCCTACCGGTGGCCGTGGCCAAGCCCGTTCTGTATCTTGTCGCCGGTCTTGCTCTGGCAATTGCCATCGTTGTGCCGATCCTCGGCTTAAGAAAGCACCAGATGATCCTGGAACTCTTGAAAGTCAACAAGGAGCCATTAAAGAAGAAAACCGCCAGCGAGGCTGGCCGGGTCTATATCGATAAGGTCAAGAACCTGGACCGGCCTTTCGTTAATGTCGAATATGAACTGCTTTACGGCAGCAAGTGGGCCGGGAAATCCGAAGCCGGTGATTAACCGGGGGCATCGTGGCTGCGGCAGATATCGACGTTGAAAAACGTCTCTTCGTCTATGGCACCCTGGCTCCCGGACAAGCCAATCACGACCTGTTGGTGAACCTTCAGGGCTCCTGGCAAAAGGGAACCGTCTCAGGGCATCTGTATCCCAACGGGATCGGTCCGACTGCAGGGTATCCGGTCGTTGATCTGACCGGCCCTGCGCAAGCCATCGAGGGTTTTCATCTGATCTCCGATGCACTGCCAGGTCATTGGCCCATGCTCGATGATTTTGAAGGAGAAGGTTACCGCAGGGTCACAACCATGGTCACACTGCTCGATAAAAGCTTTCTTGAAGCATTTATCTATGTGCTGGACACGAGTCTCGTGTCTGCAGACAGGCCCAGATGAATCCGGACGGCCGACAGGGAGTGCAAGTGAATCATTACAGGGATTGTCATCTACTGCAAAAATCTCGATGAAAAGGTGAACCATGGATTACAAAGTCAGAAACAGTCAGCATATCTCCAAAAATTGCCTGGTCTGCGGCGTTGAGAATCCCTTCGGTCTGAAAACCCGATTCTACGAAACGGAACAGAACGAGCTGGTCGCCGTGTTCAAGCCAGTCAGTGAACATCAAAGTTACCCAAATGTCACCCACGGTGGAATCTCCGCTGCCATCCTCGATGAAGTCATCGGCCGGGCGATCATGATGACCACCGACAGCGAAACCTTCGGGGTCACCGTTGAACTTGTGGTCCGCTACAAAAAACCGGTGCCGCTTGATTCGGAACTCAAGGTCGTCGGGCGCATTACCAGGGACCGCGGGCGGCTTTTCGAGGGGACCGGAGAGCTCTACCTGCCGAACGGAGAGATTGCGGTCGAAGCGGAGGGCAAGTACATGAAGCGACGGCTGGAACAGATTACCGATAAGAACTTTACCCAAAACGAGTGGTTTGTCCCTGAAGACGATCTGCCGAATGAAATTTCCGTATAGACCACGGTACCGATAAGTATTTTGGTGACATTGCGTTACGTCTCCCCGATTAAGCTGCTCTCCTGAGCGAGGTTTTCATGCTTCTCGACGACAAACAGAAAGAGATTGCCCTTGTTAAAAGTGTGATCAACACCTGCTCGCTGATCTCCAAGCAACTCAAGCTGTATGGCTCTGCGAACAAACAGGTTGATCTGGCAACATCAAGGCTGCAGGGCTTTCTGGAGGCCTATTTTCTTTACCGGGAAACCTTGCCTCTGACAGTTGCCAGGCATGGCTTCATCTATGAGGATGATTTTGTCGAACGTCAGAACAACGTCTTTATCGGTTTTTCCTATATGCTTTTTCAGCATGGCATCAGCGCGATCATCTTTCAGCAGGATATCTCGCCCAGGGACATCCAGGACTTCCTTATTTTAACCGGTCGACCGCCAGCGGAGACCTGGGAGGAGGGAGGTATCGTAGCGGCGCTGCGCATACGTGGGATCGACAGGATCTCTGTGCGGGAAATGTCCGAAAACGACATCGCCTACATCGACGTGATCGCTGAAACCGACCGGGATCTGCTGCTTAAGGAGAAGTCTCCTTTGTGGGAACGCTTCGCTTTTGCGGTGCATCGAGGGTTGACGAAATCCAGCGACCCGGACTCCGGTAATGCTGAAGACAACCCGGGTCGGCTGGCAGAGTTGACCAACCAGATTCTTGACAACATGTCCACCGCCAGCCAGCAGCAATTCAGCAAGGGCTTGAGCGACTTCCTGGTTTCGATACAATCTGAAAAAATCAACCGTTACCGTAGCCGTGCACTGGCCAAACTGACCGAATTTATCAACCGGATTTCACCGGGTATCAGGGAACGTTTATTCAGCAATATCTTTAACCTCAATATGAAACCCGCCTTCACCGAAGAGTTTTTCTCCGGACTCTCCGATGAGATCATTGTCGAGCTGCTCGCGGCGACGGCCAAAGACAACAATTACGTTCCACCTCTGATTATGAAGGTCCTGGGTAAAATCGCCCAGGATAAGAAGCTCAACATAAAGCATCTCGACCAGATCGACCAGGAACTTGCAGGCAAAAAAAATGAGATTGCCAAGCTGTTCAAGAAAGATGATTTTGAAAAGTACGTCCCGGACAAATATCGCGATGCGCTGCTCAATATAATCCAGTTTGACAGTCTTCCAAGACAAGTCGATGAGAACCTTCTCGTGTTGAAGGAATCCCTTGAGGAGCGCCAGCAGGAAAAACACACAGCCGACGTTATTTTGAGAATCCTCAAAGAGTCTGTCGACGCAAAGTACCTGAAGGGCCTTGGTGAGAACCTGGTCAATATCGTCTACATGTTTCTGGAGGATGGTTCCTACCGGGAACTCAATGAACTGTGTGCATTGTTGGAACGCCAAAGTTGCCTTGTCGGGGATTTAGACAAATTCAGGCAAGTGCTTGCGTCATCCAGCTTTACCGACGCGGTGATCAGAGGGGTCAGCCTGCACGGAAAAAGCAAATTCAATGACATAGAAAACCTTGTTCATACCATCGGTATACCATTTGTCGAGCCTTTGCTGACGGCCCTGACGTCTGAGTCGAACCGCAGCAACCGACTCTTTTACATGAAGCTGATGCAACAGCTCGATGCCAGGGAAGTTATCCCCCTGGCGGTCACATACCTGAATGATAAGCGCTGGTTTATTGTCAGAAATATCATCTTGATTTTGCGTAACATCCAGGAACCGGAGGTGGTTGCTTATCTCAGGCCCCTGATGGACCACCCTCATCTCAAAATCAGGACCGAAGCGATCAGGACGTGTCTCCATTACGGCTGCGACGAAGCAACCTTACACCTTATCGAGATGCTGGATGACAAGGACAACCAGACGGTCGACATCGCCATTTCCATGGCCATGATGGTTAAAGACGCGAACGTGGCGGGCCGGCTGGTTGCCTTACTGCAGAGCAATCCTGTGATCAATTACCGGCTGGACCAGAAGAAAGCGATTGTCAAAACGCTCGCTGAAACAATACCGAAAGGCGCTCTACCGGTTTTTTTCGAGCTGCTATCGAAGAAAAACGCCCTGCATCCGAACCAGCATAAGGAGTTGATCGCAGAGATCCTGAAAGTCTTCGAACGCTATGACCCTAAGCTGCTGATTCCCGCTATTGAAAAATATGCGCCTTCGGTCAACGCGGATACCCAGGACAGGCTAAGAATGCTGCAAAAAAGAATGGAGTCTTGAACGTGTCTCAAGTAACGAAACTCGAAACGATCCATGAAATTATCAGGGATCTCACCAGTGCCTTGTCCACGGCAGCGCTCTATTCGCCGGACCATCCGCGGGTCATGGAGCATTTCGCCCGGCTGATGGATTCTTTCCGCAGTTTACTACAGATAACACCCGAGTTGCTCCTGGCCCGGGTGGACAACGAATTGCTCTACCAGGGCAAACCGTTGGTAAAAACTGTCAATGTCGAGCGCTTGCTACGCTACTATATCGACCAAAAGGTTGGTTATATCGGGTTTTCCAAAGGCTTTAGCCCTGTTGAGTTACAGCAGCTTATCAAGCTGCTGCTCGGCAAGGCATCGATTGATTCTCTAAAACAGATGACCAGCAACATCCAGGTCGGTAGTGTGGAGGCCTCTTCTGACGAGCATGTGATGCCGATTTCGTCGTTCGAAAAGATGACCGACGAACAGAAACAGGGGATTCAAAATCAGTTTGACAACGTTGCCGATCAGCAAAGCCTGGACGTCGAGCAGATATCTTCCGTCATCGCCGGTTTTATCGAAGCTTTCCGGCAAAATGCCAACCCCTTCCTGGCGCTGGTCCCGATCAGGATGCAAGACGATTATACTTTCGCTCACTCGGTTGATGTGGGCATCCTGAATATTGCCCAAGGGATGGCCTTGGGGATAGAAGGGCAGATGCTGCATGACATTGGCATGGCCGGGTTGCTCCACGACGTCGGCAAGATTTTTGTCGATCGGGAAATCCTCAACAAACCAGGCAAACTGGATGACGAGGAGTTCGCGATGATCAAACAGCATCCGTCCCGGGGCGCCCAATACCTGATGAACCAGGAAGGGATCCCCCGGTTGGCCCTGTTCAGTGCTTACGAGCATCATATGCGATACGATCTCAAGGGATACCCGCAACCGCCCGAGGGGTGGAAACTGAATATCTGCAGCCAGATGACGATGATCTCGGATACCTTTGACGCGCTCAGAACACGCAGGGCGTACGATGACTCCTGGGATTTTTCCCGGGCCAGCGGCCTCATGCTCAAGCTGGCCGGTGAGCAGCTGAACCCGGACCTGACGATAAATTTTTTACGCACCCTGGCGAACATGGGAGAGGATATAGAGAGCTTTGGCGACAGTCGCGAACAGGAAGAGATCAAACTCGAGGTTATAGGCTGCTCCTGTGCTTTGGAGAATCCACGGTGTGGGTGAGAAATTAGAAACGCCAAGTGAGAGGTGAGTGGTGAGAGGTTTTTCGCACTTCGATATTAAGTCATGAAATTAAACAAGACATTCTTCGGCGCTGCACTTGTCCTGCTCCTGAGCTGTGTCGGTCTGGTCTTCTGGCTTGGTAGCCAGGGGCCTCCGGTTATGCACTTGACAGATCAGCAGCGCATCCAGCAGGTTGAAATGAGCCTGCCACTTCCCGGGCCATGGTCAGACGATCTGGATAAGATGCTTGAGCGCCGCCTGGTGCGGATCCTGGTGCCTTACAGCAAGACACTCTATTTTCTCGATCAGGGCCAGGAACGCGGGATTGTCTATGACGCGGGGATGGAGCTGCAGAAATGGCTGAACCGCAAGCATGGCACGAAGACCTTGCCGATCCGGGTGATCTTCATCAACACGTCGCGTCAACACCTGCTGCAGGACCTTGTCGATGGCCTGGGTGATATCGCCGCCGGCAACCTGACGATCACACCCGAACGCCAGAAGCTGGTCGATTTTACCAACCCCGCTTCCGGAAAAGTTGATGAAATCGTCGTCACCGGGCCTGAGCTCACCACTCTCGAAACCCTTGCCGACCTTGCCAAAGTCCCGGTTTATGTGCGGACCTCGAGCAGCTACTACGAGCACCTTGTTAAACTCGCTGCAGATCAAAAGCTGAGTCTGGAGATCATCGCTGCCGAGGAGACTTTGGAAGATGAAGACCTGCTGGAGATGGTCAATGCCGGTCTTCTGCCGTTGGCGATCGTGGACAGCCACAAGGCGATCTTCTGGGCGCAGATTTTCACTGATCTGACTCTGCGCGAGGACCTGGCGGTCAACCGTGGTGGCAGCATTGCCTGGGCGATTCGCAAGAAGAGCCCGAAGCTGCTTGCCGAGTTGAACGAGTTTGGCAAGGTCGAAGGTTCCCACAAGGGGCTGATCAACATGCTGCTGAAGCGTTATCTCGCCTCTACGCGACAGGTGGAGAAGGCAACCGACGCCGAGGAGCTGGCAAAATTTGACGCTCTGCGCGAGCTGTTTAGAAAATACGCTGATTTGTACGATCTGGATGACCTGCTGCTGATGGCCCAGGGCTACCAGGAGTCCCGCCTCGATCAATCTGTCAAGAGCCGGGCAGGGGCCGTCGGCATCATGCAACTCCTGCCTTCGACCGCGGCCTATGAACATGTGCAGATCGAAGATGTCGCCAGCGATCCGGAGCAAAACATCCACGCGGCCTCCAAGTACATGCGCTTTTTGCTCGACACCTACCTGTCTGACCCTGAGCTGGATCCCACCAACCGGTTGCTGCTGGGGTTGACCGCCTACAATGCCGGTCCGTCCAACATGAGAAGGATGAGGGAAAAGCCCGGTGAGATGGGGCTGAACCCGAACGTCTGGTTCAATAATGTCGAACATGCTGCGGCGCAACTGATCGGCCGTGAGACCGTGCAATACGTCAGTAATATTTACAAGTATTACCTGGCGTATCGTTTGGTGGAAGCGCAGCGAAGTGGTCGGCAGTAGAAGTCACGAAGGAGCCACTCAATACGGAGTGGCTTCGCTTGAAGTAACTTATACAACTAAACCCTATTCGCTCTTGTCCGTCGTATTAAGCCACAGCTGCCTTCACATCATCGTCGCTCAGCTTCATGTTGCCGCCCTTCGGCGGCATCTTCCCTATTCCTTTGATCGCGTTTTGAGATAATACATCTACCCCTTTGGCAATCCACCGGTACCCAGACGTCCTTGTCACCAACTTCGGGGCACCCATCACGCCGGAATCGTGACAGGCGGCACAACTCTTGGCGTAAACCGACTGGCCGGCGTGGTCGCTGGCGCCTGGCACGGTGGTGACGGCAAAAACCAGCAGGGCAAGGCAGAGTAACGGCAGGATTGTTCTCATAGGTGGCTCCTTTAAAAATGGTGCGGGTTGATTTTGACAGTCTTTGTATGTGT
>CAVRQQ010000036.1:0-30689 GCA_963723355.1 uncultured delta proteobacterium | reverse complement strand
CCTGATATTTAAGATTCAACAGTAAATTCCAAATACCCATTTAAAAACAGAACCGACGGGTCGTCCCGCCCAACGCCATACTTTTGTCCGGCAACAAAAGTATGCAAAAGTGCCTTCCTTGCGGAGGGCATCTCCTTTGCCGGTTTTCTGAGACTTCCAATAACGACGGAGTTTAATTAGCCGGCCCTTTACAGCGGGACTTCCTTTCACTTTGACTTACAAGGGAAAAGCTAAAAAACATCTACCGCTGCAATCCTACAGAAAAGTAGAGACTCTGAAGAGCCTCGTCACCTGCGGCGGGAACCTGAACTTTTGATCGATTAGAACAACCCGAATCGATGTTGCTGCCTTAACGAACCAGACATGCCCAGCGTAGCGCAAAGCTTTCTTGCTTCCTTTGTTTGTCGCTACAAAGAAAATGAAGTTGCTGTCGGGCAACCCCGACGGTTTTGATTTTGTCTTTTGGTATTTGTTTGGTGCACAAAACCACATTCTTCTTAACCTTATCTTTCCCAATTGATTATGTTAATCTGGGCACCCTAGAATCTCGAAAAAGGACGATGCTTCCAGTGATGGTGAATAAAATCCCCCGCCCGACACCTCTCATCAAAAACATTTGCTCTCTGCTCCTGCTCCTTTTCCTTCTCTCGGCCTGCTCATCGCCATCGACATCGATCAGGAAGCAAACACCGCGACCTGTCGCGGACGACCCGATCGGCGCACTATTGGACGAAACCCCTGACGACCAACAGCCAGACGCCCCCCTGCAGAAGATGGGTTACTCGATCCAGGTCGGAGCCTTCAGCAACCTCGACAACGCCGTACGCCTGGAACAGGTTTTGGAATCCCGCGGCATCGATGCCTACTACTTCCGTCATGAGTCCGGCCTCTACAAGGTCCGTTTCGGCAACCACGCGACTTACAAACCGGCACGCAGCGAGGCGGAGCGCCTGCAGGCACAGGGGCTGATCGACACATTCTTTATTGTCTTTCCGGAAGACTACAGTGCGGCACGGATCAAGAAGACCGGCAAGGGCGATCTGCGCAGCGAACTGGTCAAGACCGCCAAACGCTTCATCGGCATTCCCTACCGCTGGGGCGGCACCACGGCCGAAAACGGTTTTGACTGCAGCGGTCTGACCATGGTCTCCTACCGCCTCAACGGCCTCAACCTGCCGCGGGTGTCACGCAGCCAGTACAAGGCCGGCAGGTGGGTGGCCAAGTCGAAACTGCGTCCCGGCGACCTGGTCTTCTTTGCCACCAAGGGGGGCAAGCGGGTCACTCACGTCGGCATGTATGCCGGCAACGGCGAATTCATTCACGCCCCGCGCACCGGCAAGAAGGTCCGCATCGAAAAACTCTCGAATAAATTCTTCGCCAAGACCTACGTTGGCGGCAGAACATATCTTTAGAGGCGGGGGCTGGGGGCTGGGGGCTGGGGGCTGGCAAAGGCTAATGTCTATGATAATTTTCAATAAACTTTTTCGCGTCCCGTGTCCCACGTCCCGTGGTTCGCACTTCGCACCTCGCACCTCGCACCTCGGTGTTCTAATGTCCCAACATGTGTCCCGCTCCGCGACGCTGATGGTCGTCTGCACCGCCCACTTCCTGATGCCCTTCATGATGTCGGCGGTCGGGGTAGCGCTGCCGGCAATCGGCCGCGACTTCAATGCCAGCGCCATGCAGCTGGGCCTGGTGGAAACCAGCTACGTCCTCTCCGCCTCGATCTTCCTCCTGGCGATGGGCCGCATGGGCGACATCCATGGCCGCCGCAAGGTCTTCCAGTACGGCATCGTCGCCTTTACCGTCGCCGGCGGGCTGCTCTCCCAGGCCTGGTCGATCGAGTCGATGATCGTCATGCGCTTTCTGCAGGGGATGGGTGGCTCGATGGTCATGGCGACCACCTTCGCCATCGTTGTCTCGGTGTTCCCGCCGGAAGAACGCGGCAAGGCCCTCGGCATTGCTGTCGCCAGCGTCTATGCCGGCATTTCCTGCGGCCCCTTCATCGGCGGCGCCCTGGTCACCGCGTTCGGTTGGCGGTCGATCTTCTACCTGGCCGTACCGCTCGGAGCGATCACCTTTGCCACCAGCTGTGCCAAGCTGCGCGGCGAATGGGCGGAGTCCCGCGGCGAGCCCTTCGACTGGCGTGGCAGCCTGGTGTACGCCGCGGCCATCCTGATGCTGATCACCGGAGCGTCCAATCTCGACCAGGGATGGTGGGCCTGGGCCCTGACGGCGGGAGGAACGGCCGGCCTGGTTCACTTCCTGATTCTGGAAGCGCGCACCGAGTACCCGGTCCTCAATGTCAACCTGCTGCGCAACAATCGCGTCTTCGCCTTCTCCAACCTGGCCGCCCTGCTCAACTATGCGGCGACCTTCGGCGTCACTTTTTTCCTGAGCCTCTACCTGCAGTACGTCAAGGGGCTTAACCCGCGCGAAGCCGGCACCATCCTGATTCTCCAGCCGATCATCCAGGCGGTCTTTTCACCCTTCTGCGGCCGACTTGCCGACCGTTTTTCCGCACCGGCGGTTGCAACCATCGGCATGGGCCTCTGCGCAACCGGTCTCGGCATTGCCGCGACCATCACCGCGGCCTCGCCGATTACCCTGGTCCTGGGGACCCTGGTGACTCTCGGCCTCGGTTTCGCGCTCTTCTCGTCGCCGAATATCAGTGTCATCATGGGCAGCATCCCGACCCGCTACCTCGGTGTCGCCTCCGGACTCAACAGCACCATGCGCACCCTGGGCATGATGGCCAGCATGACCGTCATCACCATCATCTTCTCCATCTTCATGGGCGGCCAGGCCGTCACGCCACAAACCCAGGGACTCTTCCTCGACAGCATGCGGACCGCCCTGCTGACTTTCTCGGCGCTGTGCTGTATCGGTATTTTTTTCTCGCTCGGCCGGATTCGCAAATAAAATCCGCGCGGCAGGCTCCTCACAGCGACTTCAGGAAAATTCGTGCAAGCCGTGTTAAGATTAAAAGCCAAACCGGCGAAATTTCCCTGGAGAGGTCATGAAAACCGATCGCCCTGACATATCCCCGCTTTTTCTCAGCCAGTTTGAAGTCGATGAGGCCGTTCCCTTCAAGCGCCACCTTAATCGACTTGAGGTAGAGATCGGCAAAGAGGACTACAGCCATCTCAAGCGGGTTGAGCTGCTCGACGACATGCCGGGTGACGAACATTTTGCGGCCATGGATCGAGATTACCGAGCGCCTGTTGAAGTCGACGCAGAACAATTACAACCGGGAGCTTCTCAAGCGCCTGCGTGCCCGCATCTATCTCGACACCGATCATTATGCCATCTATTACCGCCTGCCGGACCGTTGCCTGCGCTTTGTCGCGGCATGGCGAGAGGCGGTTCTCGAGAAGTTTTTCTCCGCCGTACCAACCGAAGACTGCGGCTGGCACCCGTGCGGGAAATCCCTGCCGGAGTTCGAAGGGCGTTACCTGCCGGATGCGGCTGGCGGCGCATTGCTGCTGCGCCACCGGCAAAACGATCTCCGTCGTCAATCGCCACTGATCACAGCCAGTCATGGCCCCTACGATCCGCATACCCTGGAAGTGGCCCTCTACTTTCTGCGCACCGGCAAGGGCGGCTCGGCACTCATCAATCTCGGCTTTGCCGGCCGTGAGCCCCTGACTGACGAGAACCTCAGGCAACTCGAAGCCTGGGGCGTCCCGCTCAACCCGAGCAACATCGACGTTATCTATCCGTATATCGATGAACATGGCCATCCCTGCTGCTACAAACTCGAAGAAGGGCTGCCGCACTTCATCGCCGAACTGGGCATGGAGCTGCCGGACCTGGTTATCGATGTGCACGGTTGCGTCGGCACCTTCAGCGAAGACCGGCGGGTCGTGGTTGGCCTCGGCGGTCTGCCCCCCTTTCTGGACCCGAACGAAGTCGGCTCTTTCCTCAAGGAAGAAGGGGTCCTGTTTTTACAGCCGAACGATCTCCTGCGTGAAGGATTGAACCTGGTCCGGGAGCTCTCCGACGAAATGTACGTGCAGTTCTGTGCCGGGGCCCACCTCTGCTACAATTTTGCGCTGCTCGGCCGCATGCAGCTACTCGGCTTCCAGGTCGACCCGAAGACCGATATCGACAGCCTGCTTGACGGAGAGGAACGCGCCTTCCTGCCCAAAGAGAACCTGCGCTGGATTCCCGGTGCCGGAGCAAACGCCCTGCAGCGTATCGCCGTGAAAAAACTCAACCCGGGCTCCCAGTGCCTGCACGTCGAAATCCCCACCGCCGTGCGCCGCAAGATGGTGCTCAAACTCCGCTCACTGGAGATCGAATCGTCGCTGGATGCCAGCGGGTTATAATTTTTGAGGATTTACAGCTTTTAGTGCGAAAACAAAGGGCTGCCGATTGGCAGCCCTTTGTGATTGTTTTTTGCTACGTCTTCTTTCAGTAGATCACGATGTAGCCATGCTCCGTCGCGATCTTGGAAATTTCCAGGACATCGTTAATCTGGTACGATTCGCCGTCGAGCACGAAAGTGTACCCGCCCTCCGGGTTTTCCTTGGCCAGCTCGATCAGCGATTCAAAGCTGGCGGTCTTGACCATGGTCATCTCTTTTCCTCCACAGAGTCTAGAGCAGCGACATTGCTTCTTCATGTAGTTGACGACTGGCCGCGGCGACCACAAATCCGCCGGCCACCGGGCTCTTGCCCCGGGCATCGGTGACCACGCCGCCGGCCGCTTCGATGATCGGGATCAGGGGCACGATATCGTATGGCTGCAGGGTATCCTCCACCACCAGGTCGACCTGGCCGAGCGCCAGCATGCAATAGGCATAGCAGTCGCCGCCGAAGCGCTGCAGGCGCGCTTTGGCGGCAATACGGCGGAAGGCGGCGAGGTGGGTTTGATCGACAAACATGCTCTCGTGCGTGCAGTACAGGGTGGCATCCTCGAGACGTTCAGTAGACCGGGTTTTCAGCGCGACGGTCTTGCCATGTTGCCGCAGGACACCTCCGGCAGCACTGCCGAAGAAGAGTTCCCCGGTCGCCGGCTGGTACATCAGCCCGGCCAGGGCACGATCGCCCTGTTGCAGACCGAGCAGGATTCCCCAGGTCGGGAAGCCGCTGATAAACGCCTTGGTGCCGTCGATCGGATCGATCACCCAGTTGACATCCGAGCTGCCGAGCGTGACACCCTGTTCTTCGCCGATGATTCCGAAGTCGGGGAACCGGCGGCCAAGCTCTTCGCGCAGGAAGGCTTCCACAGCACGGTCGGCACAGGTCACCGGATCGAACCCACCCTGACCGAGCTTGTTGTCCACCTCGAGGGGCTGGCGGAAATACCGCAGGGCAATGTTCCCCGCTCCCGGAATAACCTGCTGTGCAAACAACAGCGCCCTGGCTATTTCATCGGCCGTCAAATTTGTCTGATTGTCTTTGTCCATACGGGCAGAATCTCACAATGGCAGCTTTTACTTCGGGGTATTCTACAGGAAAGCTGGTTGATCTTCAAAAAATAACTGGAACCGGGTCAGTTAACCACGGATGAACACGGACCGGCACAGATAAACCATAAAACGCATACAAGGTTAAAAACAAAAAGCTCTTTATTGCTGTCGATCTTATCGGTGTTCATCAGTTTTATCTGTGGTTTTCTAAAGCATTTTTTTGCCGGAGCGGCTGGCAGGCGAGAAGACGCTACTGCCTCGCCAGGCGGATGTTCTCCACTTCGAACTCGAAGTTGCTGCGCCAGGGGTTGATATCGAGGCCACCGCGCCGGGTGTAGCGGGCATAGACGGTGAGCTTCTGCGGCTGGCAAAAACGCATCAGGTCGCAGTAAATGCGCTCGACGCACTGCTCGTGGAACTCGTTGTGCTGGCGGAAGGAGACCAGGTAGCGCAGCAGGGCTTCACGATCGATCTTGCCCCCCTGGTAGTAAATCAGGACGCTGCCCCAGTCCGGCTGGTCGGTCACCAGGCAGTTGCTTTTCAGCAGGTGACTGTACAGGGCTTCACTGACCTGTTGCCCCGGGTCCGCAGCCCCTTCGAGCAGACCGGCCTCCAGGGAATAGCTTTCTATCGCAATATCGAGATCATCGAGGCACTCGCCGGGCAGGAGGGAAAATTCTTCGTTGGCAAACTCCTCCGTACCGATCAGTCGGACATCCACCGGCCAACTGGCAGCCCCGGTCAGGTCCTGGCTGAGCAGCGCGCGCACCGTCTCGAAATCATCGAAACGAGTCTGGTTGAATGAGTTGAGATAGAGCTTGAAGGATTTCGATTCGATCAGGAAAGGTGATTCACAGGGGATGCGGAACTCACCCATCGCCACCACCGGCTTGCCCTTCCTGGTCAGCCATGACATTTCGTAGGCGTTCCAGATATCGACGCCGTGAAACGGCAGCGGATCTGGACAGCCCGAGCTCGTCGCGCTTGAGCTTGCGCGGCACCGGACAGAGCAGGCCGGGGTCGTACTCCGACTTGTAAACGGTGGCCTTGCCGAGCGGCAACTGGTCTGTGAAGTCATGCATGATGTCTTTACTTTGCCAGAACAGGCGCTGATTTCAACTGAAAAGCAGCACGAGCTCGACTTTAAAGCGTCAGTGATCAGTGCTGTCAAAGCCGCGAAGTTTGCCTGTCTGTCGCTGATGCAGGCTCTTCGCACGAAGACTCTTCCCTGACCGGCAAATCTTTCGCGCAGGTCCTTGCCGAGCGGGATGACGGCATCAACCCGGTAGCCCCGCGCTGCAATCAGCTCCTGCAATTCCCTGACCCGGTCGTCCGGATGCGGGTGCGATGCCAGCAGGTAAGGGATCCGGCTGCCGGCATCTTTGCCGACCCGGGCGAAAAAGTCGGTGGCGCCGCCGGCGTGACCGTAACCGGCCACCAGCAGCTCGAGACCGAAGCGATCGGCAGCCGACTCCTGCTCGCGGGAATAGTGGCTTTCACTGACCAGGAAGAATTTACTCGCCAGGTCGCTGGCCGCGCTGTCCTGACCGAACAGGATGATCGCCGCCACGGTCAGGCCGAGTCCGCGACCCAGGCGACGCAGGTGATCGCGATGGGCAAAGTGACCCAGCTCATGGGCCAGCACCATCGCCACCTCGTTCTCCGATTCGGCCTGTTTGAGCAGGCCGGAAAAAACCACGATGTGCCCGCCCGGCAGGGCCAGGGCATTGATCTGCTCGTCTTCGGCCACCTGTGCCTGGAAATCGGTATTCGTGAAGCGGGGAATCGGCAGGCAGGCTGTCGAGTAAAGGTTGGAGGAGCCGCTGCAGAGACTCATTTTCAAGCGCATCCATGCGGCCGATAAAATGCTCACCGAGCCAGACTTCCGCACTCACCGGGATCTTTGCCACGGCGATATCGGTGCTCACGCCGAGCGACAGGTAAAAAATCAGGACCAGCAGCGCCAACCCGCCGACCAGCCAGCCGAATTCCGCCAGAGGATGGGTCTTTGAGACGTTGACGTTGCCTTCGATGTGCTTCGGAGTAAATTTCACGGTCGGTTCATGACCACTGCGGTGCCGTAGGCAAGGGTTTCAATGCTGCCGACGCTGTTCTTCTTATTTGCCGAACGACCGATCGTCGAGGTCTCCAGGCGCAGGTTGACAATCATGTGCGCCCCCCTGGCGCGGGCTTCCTCCTTCATGCGTAGAATCGCCTCCCGGCGGGCGCGGTCGATCAACGACTCGTAGGCCTTGACCCGGCCGCCGAAGATGTTGCGCAGGATCGCCAGCAGACGCTTGAAGTAGTCGTTGGACACCACCGTGCTGCCGTTGACCAGGAAGGAGGTCCTGACGGCACCCTCGGCGAAGCGTCCCTCGGCATTGACGACCATCAGCTTGAGCAGCTCTTGCTCGCGTTTGATGATCGATTTGTAGTGACGCTTCTCGGCAATGGTGCCGCAGCTATAGCCGATCACCATCAAGGCCAGGAAGAGCGAAAGGTCGGGATATCTGAAAATGGTCTCCAGCATGGTCTGCGCCTATTCGACCCGCACCGCGGTGCCGTAAGCGAAGAGTTCGGCGGCACCCTGGGCCACCGAGGACGTGGCAAAACGGATGTTGATGACCGCGTTGCCGCCAAGCTGCCGGGCCTGCTCGGCCATCCGGTCCATCGCCTCCTGCCGCGACTCCTGGAGCAGCTCGGTGTAACCCTTCAACTCGCCACCGACCAGGTTCTTCAACCCGGCCATCATATCGCGACCAAGATGCTTGGCACGTACAGTGCTGCCCTGGACGATGCCGAAGTGTTCAACAATCTTCTTGCCGGGCACGCTGCCGACGTTGGTCAGAATCATAAAAAACCCCTTGCAATGATGATTGTCAGCTTAAACCGTCAACTTTAAGAGTTTGTCGTTCCTTACAGCTCAAAGCCGACGGCTCTATTCTGCAGTTTCTCCCATCAGTTTGGCAAGCATATCCGACAGGCTGGCATTTTCGTCACCTTCGGTGAGGTGAAATCCGACCCGTGCTTCGTCCTGGCGCACCGTTTCGGGAATTTCGCCCAGGAAGCGACTCGGTTCGCGCGGTTCGGTCTTGCCGTACTTCATGCGTCCATCGGCATGCAAAATCGTCAGTTTCTCCCGGGCCCGGGTGATGCCGACATAGCAGAGCCGACGCTCCTCATCGACGTCGAAGGTCTCCGAGACCGATTTTCTGTGCGGCAGGAACCCCTCTTCGAAGCCGGGCATGAAGACGTGGGGAAACTCCAGCCCCTTGCTTGAATGCAGGCTCATCAGCACCACCGCGTCCTGGGCCAGCTTTTTCTCCTTGCTGTCCGAGCCCGGCTCGTCACGATCGAGCAGGGCGACTTTTTCCAGGAACCCGGAGAGAGTCGGCTTGCCATTACGCCCCTCGTAGGTGGCGAGCGCATTGATCACCTCGTGGAGGTTCTCGATGCGACGCTCAATCTTCTCGCGTGCATCAGGTTCGCGGCGCAGTTCATCCTCGAAGCCGATTGCGGCAAACAGTTGCCTGGCCGTCGCGGCAAGGCGGCCGCCGCCATGGAAGCTGCGCTTGTGTTCCTCGATCAGGGTGACGAATTTTTCCAGGGCTACGGCCGCCGTGCTGTTGATGCCGCCAATTGTGCTGGCACGACGAATCACTTTCCAGAGTGGCTCCCGGCTGGTGACCGAGGTGCGGATCAGCAGGTCGGCGGTGGTGCGCCCGATGCCGCGGCGCGGATAGTTGAGAATCCGCAGCAGGTTGACCTCGTCAAACGGATTGACGATGAAGCGCAGGTAGGCGATGGCGTCCTTGACCTCCCTGCGATCGAAGAACTGCTGGCCGCCGATCAGCACGTAGGGGATGTCGGCGAAACGCAGCTCATGCTCAAAGACCAGGGTCTGGGCGTTGGTGCGGACCAGGATCGCGTGGTCCCGGTACGCCATGCGCCGCTCGCGTTTGTTGTGCTGAATGCGCTCGATCACCGCCCGGGCTTCATCCTCGGCATCGACGCACTTGACCACGCCGATTTTCTCCCCCTCTGCGCCGGCGGTCCAGAGCGCCTTGTCCTTGCGCTTGCGGTTGTTTTTGATCACCGTGTTGGCGGCATTCAGGATGTGGCCGGTGGAGCGGTAATTCTGCTCGAGCTTGATCACCTGTGCACCGGCAAAGTGGCGCTCGAAGTCGAGGATATTGCCCGGTTCGGCGCCGCGCCAGCCATAAACCGACTGGTCGTCGTCGCCGACCACGCAGAAGTTGTTCCATCGGGCCGCCAGCCGTCGCATCAGGGTGAACTGGGCGGCGTTGGTGTCCTGGTATTCGTCGACCATGATGTAGCGGAAACGCTCCTGGTAACGCGCCTGAACTTCGGGGAAGGTATCGAAAAGGCGCACCACGAGCATGATCAGATCGTCGAAATCGACGGCATTGTAACTCTTCAGGCTCTTCTGGTACTCCGGATAAACGGCTTTTGCCATCTCGCCGACCAGGTCGCCCTTCATGAACGGCCCGAACTTCTCCGGTGGCAGCAGCCGGTTTTTCGCATCGGAGATCTTCCACAGGATCGTATCGGCCTTCAGGCCGTGCTCCGGGTCGATATCGTTCATCAGGTCCTTGATCAGGCGCTGCTGGTCGGAGGCCCCGTAAATACTGAAGTTGCGCTTGTAGCCAAGGTGTTCGATATCGGCTCGCAAAATACCGCAGCAAAGGGCATGAAAGGTCGAGACCTGGATGCGCCCGGCCCTGGTTTTACCGACCAGGCCGGCGACCCGTTCCTGCATCTCGCGGGCGGCCTTGTTGGTAAAAGTGACCGCCAGAACCTGCTCCGGATCAACTTTTTTTTCTCCGACCAGGTGCGCGACCCTGTGGGTGACCACCTTGGTCTTGCCGGAACCGGCACCGGCAAGGAGCAGCAATGGCCCTTCGGTATGCAGAACGGCTTCAAGCTGTTGAGGATTAAGCTCCGACAGGCTCATGCAAAGTCCTCGATCAATGGCAGATTGGCAGAAAAATCCCCACCGCAGGATGCGGCAGGATCGCAATTTGAAATCAAGTTATCTCCCTGGAATTCAGCGGAATGTCAGGCTGGAAATACCTGGCAGGATAGTATGGAAATTGATGACAAAAAGCAAGGGAATCCGAGGCTGGAGATGGAGACGTTAGCCGGTTGATCCTTTAAGGAATCGGGCCTTGCCAGCGGCCAGTCCCTAGCCCCAGTTCACAACCGGTTATAACCGTTTAACGCCGCAACCCGATACGCCTCGGCCATGGTGGGGTAGTTGAAGGTCGTGTTGATGAAATACTTGATGTTGTTGTGCGGCGCGGGCTGGGCCATGATCGCCTGGCCGATATGCAGGATTTCCGTGGCGCTGTGACCAAAGCAGTGGATACCGAGGATCTCCAGCGTCTCGCGGTGGAAGAGCAGCTTGAGCATGCCGGCCTTGTGTGCGGTGATCTGGCCGCGGGCCAGGTTACGGAAAAAGGACCGACCGACTTCGTAGGGGATGCGCTGCTCGGTCAGTTCGCGCTCGGTGCCGCCGAGACAACTGATCTCCGGCAGGGTGTAGATCCCGGTCGGGATATCCCGCACCAGGCGCTCGTCACAGGTGCCTTCGGCGATATGGGTTCCGGCAAACCGGCCCTGGTCGTAGGCGGCGCTGGCCAGGTTGGGGAAGCCGACGATGTCGCCGACCGCGTAGATGTGCGGTTGCACTGTCTGGTAGGTCTCGTTGACCGCAAGATTGCCGCGATGGTCCGGCTCAATGCCGAGGGCCTCAAGGCCCATACCTTGCGAGTTTCCGGTGCGGCCGTTGGCCCACAGCAGCATGTCCGACTTGATCACCTTGCCGGTCTTCAGGTGCAGGACGACGCCGTCGTCGTTGACCTCGACCCGCTCGTATTCCTCGTTCTGGCGGATCAACACCCCCTGTTCATCGCGCATGTAGTAGCTCAGCGCACTGCTGATCTCATCGTCGAGATATTCGAGCAGGCGCTCGCGGGTGTTGACCAGGTTGACCTTGATGCCGATATTCTTGAAGGCCGAGGCATACTCGCAGCCGATCACCCCGGCACCATACACGGTCAGGGTTCCGGGCAGGTCATCCATCTTCAGAATCGTATCGCTGTCCACCACGCGGGGGTTGTCGAAAGGCACATCTTCGGGATGGTAGGGATGCGAACCGCTGGCTATGACGAAATGATCGGCGGTCATCTGTCGCAGGTTGCCGGTATCGTCCTGCACCTCGACAGTGTGCGGGTCGGTAAAACGGGCATGACCGGCGATGATCACGATGTGGTTGCGTTCATAAAAGTCTTCGCGGTCGCGAACCTGCTGTGTGACTACGTCGCTGATCGCATCCATCAGGTCATCACGGGTCACCCGGCCGGGATGACGACCGCGGTTGAAAAGGCGGTGCTTCTTGTCTTCAGCGTACTGCTGAACCACGTGAATCAGTGCCTTGCTCGGAATGGTGCCCAGATGGGTGCAGCCACCTCCGACGAGAAAGCGGTTCTCGACAATGGCAACCGACTTGCCCGATTTGGCGAGCATGATTGCCGCCCCCTCGCCGCCCGGGCCGCTGCCGATAACGATCGTATCAAAATGATTTTTCAGAGTGTCCATAACAGCTCAACATTTCATTAAAGGCACTGCCCATAGGATAAATGAAACTGGAAACTTTGCAACCGCTTCATTATCCGGGACGGAAAGAATCGGACTCTAACGCTTTAAGACGATAGACCCTTAAGGTTTTCGCGTCCCTCGTCACGCGTTCCGCGTTCCGATTTTTCTGGTAAACTATTGAAGTCACTCACCAACCCACATCGACAGGCGTAATAATGACCGATAGCGAACGCAGCAGACACCGGGGCTTCCTCAAGGACAGCTTGCGCCTGCAGATCGATTTTTCGCAAACCGATCAGAACCGGGGCGTGCAGCCACCACCGCTGCAGAAACCGCCCCGGAAGGATCAGCGACCGATTCCGCTGCCCGGACAGGACAGCTTCGACGCGTTGCGCGGCACGGACCTGGTTGACGCGATCGGCCAACGTCGCAGTCACCGTCGCTTTAACGACCAACCCTTGTCGCTGGCAGAACTGTCCTGGCTGCTCTGGGCCACCCAGGGGATCACCGAAATCCTTTCCCCCGGCTGCGCCCTGCGCACGGTGCCATCGGCCGGATGCCGCCACGCCTTTGAAACCTACCTGCTGGCGAGCGAGGTCGAAACCCTTGAGGTCGGCGTCTACCGCTACCTGCCGGTGGAGCATGCGCTGGTCTTCGAGCACCCGGCAGGCGATCTGCCTGCCACGCTGACCCGGGCGACACTTGGCCAGAGGTTTGTCGCGACTGCGCCGGTCACCCTGGCCTGGACGGTGATCCCCTATCGCATGGAGTGGCGCTACGACATAGCCGCACACCGGGTGATTGCCATGGACGTCGGCCACCTGTGCCAGAATCTCTACCTGGCCTGCGCCGCAATCGGTTCCGGCACCTGCGCGATTGCCGCCTATCACCAGGAGCAGATGGATGCCCTGCTCAGGGTCGACGGTCAAGACGAATTCACCATCTACCTGGCTCCCGTGGGAAAAATCCCCACCTGAACGAGGTCTCTGATGACAGTCAAAATCGGTCTGATCAGTGATGTTCATGCTGCCGCCGGCCCCCTGCAGGAGGCACTGCGGATCTTCAGCGAAGAGCGGGTCGAAGCGATTCTCTGCGCCGGCGATATCGCCGGCTACGGCAGGCACCTCGAGCAGACCGTGGCCTTGCTGATCAAAAGCGGCTGTCGCGCCATCGTCGGCAACCACGACCTGTGGCACCTGAGCTATTTGGAGGAGGAAAATCATTTCAACGGGCCAGTCGAAGGATATCTGCGCAGTCTTTACCGAACCGAGAAGTCTGTTTTCGCCAGTAAAACCCTCTACATGGTCCATGCCAGCCCGCCCGATTCGCTATTGAACGGCATCAGGCTTCTCGATGAGGAAGGCGCTCTGATCAGCGAGCAAGCGGCCGACTGGAGCGACGCTCTGGAAGGAGAGCCCTATGATGTCCTGGTGGTCGGCCATACCCACCAGGTGTTTGCCGAACAATTGGGCGATGTTCTGGTGATTAATCCCGGCAGCACCCTTTTCAACCACACCTGCGCAATCCTCACCCTGCCCGATATGGAGGTGCGCTTCATACCCTTGTCCGGTAAAAAACCGTTGCTGTCATGGAATTGGGGGATGTTACAGAACCCGTAACGTGTTCCGTAGTTTTTAGCCGGGATATTGCCAGGCCGCGACACCGAGCAACAGCCAGCCGACCAGGAAGGCAATCCCGCCAAACGGGGTGATCATGCCGAGCGGCTTGACACCGGTCAGGACCAGGAGATACAGGGAACCGGAGAAAAGCACGGTACCGAGCAGGATCGCCCAACCGGCGTTGCGGACCGTGGCAGCCTCCGGCATCAGGTGACAGAGGACCCCGATCAGCAACAGGCCCAGGGCATGAACCAGGTGGTACAGGACCCCGGTCTGCCAGACGGCCAGCATCTCCGGTGTCACCTTGGTCTTCAGCCCGTGGGCACCGAATGCGCCGAGCCCGACACCAAGAAAAGCACTCAGACTGCCCAGAACAACAAAGATTTTCATCATCGCCCCCTGTTTTGCCACGGATCAAATCTGAAAAAGCGGATCACTAAGTCAAACCATTCTAACCTAAAGCCCGGTTGAAGCAAAGGCAGGCTTGCTCACCCGGCCATCAGGAACACCGGCACAGGTAGTCGGCAACCCTGCTTTTTGAAACCTTCATCAAGCCGCACATCAGGGCGAAGGAAACCTCCTCAAGCCCATAGTTTTCGCACAGGTCCTCGGTCATCTTCATCCAGAGGTGTGCGGTCATCTCCGCATCAGCCAGGGCGCGGTGGAAGATGCCGTCGGTGTACAGCCCCCTGTAGCGCACCAGGGTTTCCAGTTTGTGGTTGGGCGCGTCAGGATAGATGCGTCGCGCGGTCAGCATCGAGCAGCCGAACTCCTGGCTGCGCCGGGCGCCGATCCGCCGGAATTCGGCATCGAGAAAGCGGCGGTCGAATGATGCATTGTGCGCCACCAGTGGATGATCGCCGATGAAACGGGAAAAATCTCGCATCACCCTGTCAGCCTTTGGCGCCGACTCGACCATCTGGTTGGTGATACCGGTGTAAGATTCGATGAAACTGTTGACCCGGACGCCGGGGTTCATCAGGCTCTGGAAACGGTCGACGACCTCACCTTGCCGCAACTTCACGGCACCGATCTCGATTGCCCGGTCACCGTGATCGGGCGAGATACCGCTGGTTTCAAAGTCGAGGACGACAATCGTTTCGGCAGACATTGTAATCATGGGAGACGCTAGCACCTTAAATCCTGGCCAGGAATTTGTCGAGTTGATTGGCGAAGGCCTGTCGGTCAGAAGCGTTCAGGGCTGACGGGCCACCGGTATCGATGCCGCAGCCGCGCAGTTCGTCGAGCATGTTGCGCACGGCGAGGCGCTCCTGGATATTGTCCTGGGTGTAGAGCTCGCCACGCGGGTTGAGAGCATGCCCCTCTCTTGCGATGGCCGCTGCAGCCAGGGGGATATCTGCGGTGACCACCAGGTCACCGGGGCTGAGCAGCTCGACGATCCTGTCATCGGCGACGTCGAAGCCGGCAGCAACAACCATGGTATCAATATAGGACGACGGCGGTGTGCGCAGCGGCTGGTTGGCCACCAGGGTCAGTTGCACCTGCTTGCGTTCGGCGGCCCGGAACAGGATCTCCTTGATCACCCGGGGACAGGCATCGGCATCAACCCAGATTCGCATCATGCACCTTTCCGGCGTTTGTCGGCCGCCTTTTTCGCGACGAACACCACGTGCCGGTAGCCACCACGCCCCGGACGTTCGCTGCGGGTGGTGAAGCCTGCGGCACCCAGGCGCTGATCGAAGCCCTCGTCGTAATTCTCCCCCCACACGGTAAACAGCCCCTCCGGCTTGAGACAGGCGCAGACGTTGTTGATCGCCTTGCTGCCGTAGAGCGGATCATTAATTTTGTCGGTCCGGTAGTGCGGGCCCTTGTAGAGATCGAAGACCACAGCATCGAAACTGCCCGTTGCATCACCCTGCGCGCAACGACGCACCAGCTTTGCAACATCGCAGATTTCGACCGTAACCCGGGGGTCGTCAACAGCGGCATCGGTCAACAGGGCCAGGGGGCCACGGCACCACTCGACAACCGTCGGGTTGAGCTCGGCGACCACCACCTGCGCGGTCGCCGGCAGGCAGTCAAGAACCGCCTTGAGCGTGTAGCCCATACCGAGGCCACCCACCAGGACCCGGGGCGCCGGATGATTCGCTAGATGCTGGCAGCCAAGCTGACCAAGGACGACCTCGGAGCGGTTGGAGAGGCTGTTCATCAGCACCAGGCCGCCGACGGTAATCAGGAAGTCCTTCTCGCCGCGTTGCCGCAGCTCGAGCTCGCCTTCCTCGGTATCGACACGATCCAGCGTTATCCAGGGTTTGGCCATTTTTACTCCAGAAAATAGCATGTAAAAAGCATCCTCAGCGATGAAATCCGAGGCTTTTGCGCAGCGCAGCTATAGCATTGACTACCGGCACAGGGAAAGTCAAAAAATTTTACGTGCCCCCCTCATCGGCTTCTCGCTTCTGCTATCATGAAACAATGATGCAAAGTGGTGGAGACCGATCATGTCCAAGTATCACCTGATCACCTACAGCGAAGCCGAAGAACTGGCCAATCGCCTGACTCACTGTGTGGCCGCTCTGCTGAGCATCGTCGGTCTGGTGATCCTTTTGGTCGCAGCCTCCCGCACCGGAGACCCTTACCGGATTGTCAGCTCGGCGGTGTTTTGCAGCGTTCTGAGCATTTTCTACATTATCTCGACGCTCTACCACTCCTTTCGCAACCAAAGAGTCCGCTACATCTTCCGGATCCTCGACCACGCCGGCATCTTCCTGGTGATCGCCGCGTCCTATACGCCGTTTACCCTGGTCTCGATGCGCGAGGGCAACGGCTGGGCTCTGTTCGGCGTGGTCTGGGGGCTCGCTGTGGTCGGGGTGGTTTTCAAAACGTTCATGACCCACCGCCTGGCGTTTCTCGCCCCGGTCCTGTATATCGCGCTCGGCTGGCTGATCGTCGTCGACCTCGAAGGCCTGCTGAGCATGGTGCCGCTCAAGGGTGTGCTCTGGCTGTTCGCCGGAGGCCTCTGCTACACGGTCGGCATCATCTTCTACGCCATCGACCGGATCCCCTACAACCACGCCATCTGGCACCTGTTCGTGGTCGCCGGCAGCCTCTGTCATTACCTGTCGATCCTCTGGTACGTCGTGCCGCTCAAGCTCGTATAAAACATCATGGTTTTTTCTTTGTTTGGCCACAGATCAAATCTGCAAAGGCGGATTGGAAAACTGTCTCTGCAATGAGACTTGCATCCTCGCAACTTTATGGTATTTTGAAGTTTCTTATTGATTGCTGATGTAATGAATTGAACATGGGAGGGGACGATGTCCTGCATCAAGGACTGGCCCGTGGCCGACCGGCCGCGGGAGAAACTTCTTTCGACAGGTCCCGCAACACTCAGCGACACCGAGCTTCTGGCCTTGATCCTGCGAACGGGTCATTCGGGCAGTGGCAGCAGTGCGCTTGACCTGTCTCGCCAACTACTGAACCGTTTCGGCTCATTACGCGCCATGGCGTCTGCTGCCGCGGCCGAGCTCTGTGAAGTGCCCGGCATCGGCCCGGCCAAAGCCGCGGAAATTCTGGCTCTCGGCGAGCTGTCCCGTCGCTTCGCCGCAACCCCTCTCTCGCCCGGTACCCGCTTCACCAGTTCCCGCGAGGTTTTTGCCCATTTCCACGAACGTCTGCGCGACCGCAAGAAGGAAGTTTTCTTCACTCTGCTGCTCGACAGCAAGAACCGGGTCCTGCGGGAGATCCAGGTCTCCGAGGGGAGCCTTAATGCCAGCATCGTACACCCCCGGGAAGTATTCCAGCCGGTCATCCGCGAGTCTGCCGCCGCGGTTCTTTTCGTCCATAACCACCCTTCAGGAGACCCTGCACCAAGTCGCGAGGATCTCGAGCTGACAAGCCGTTTGCGCGATGCCGGGGCTTTGATGGGGGTGCGCGTGCTGGACCATATCATCATCGGCAACGGCCGCTACGTGAGTCTGGCCGACCGTGGACTGCTCGATTGAGCAGAGGGTTATTTGTTATGTAATGGATCTGTATTGAACAGGGAGGGAGAAACAATGATTACCGTCAGGAGGGATACGGGGTTTACGCTGGTTGAAGTCATGGTTTCACTGGTCATTTTCCTGGTTGCCAGCATGGGGTTGCTACCGCTGTTGTTAACCCACATGCAGGCAAACCAGGGACTTAACCTGCATGCCAGGGCGCGCAGGCTGGCCGGCGAAGTGATGGCTGAACTGCAGGTCATCGATTATGGTCGCCTCGGAGCATTGACTGAAATACCGCTCCAGGAGGGTGGTGTCGAAATCCGACAGAGAATTGATTCAGACGGGCTCCCAGACGGACAGAGCAGAATAACCGTAACCGCACACTGGCTGCACCAGGGTCGTCCGCACCGTTACCAGTTGCAGACGGTTCGTTCGACACCATGAACAGAGTCGCCAGCTGTAACGGCATGACGCTGGTCGAGCTGCTGGTCGCCATGACCATCGCATCAATTGCCGGGATCATGATCCTGCAGGTTATCCTCAACTTCCAGTCGCGCATTCTTGCCGAGATCAGCCGCAACGACCTTCAGGACCGCGCCGAACGACTGATCCGGTTCATGGCCAGCGACATACGCGACGCTGCTTTTCTGCTCGGCCCCGTGCCACAGACAGCTGAGGGTGCGCCGTTGATTCTGACCCATGACAGCCTGGCCGGCGATCCGATTGAAACCTTACCTTTTTCGTTGGTTGCCGAAGACCTCGCCGACGGCGACGATCGACTGACGCTTGTCAAAGCTGTGTCTTTCACTCCGCCATTGCGGCTTGCCCAAACCGCACAAGTTGGCGAGACATCGGTTGTCCTGAATCGTCGCCCCAATCGCAGCCCCGGTTCAACGCGTGAGCTGCAGCCAGCGCCCGAGGCGATCAATCACCTGGTCTTTGCCAGCCAACACACCTGCTACCCGCTGCGACAGGCAAACCTCGAAGTGGAGCTTGAGCAACCCCTCCGGGAGACTGTTTCTGCCGACACCGAAGTCCTTGGCCTGCGCGCCTGTATCTACGAGGCGGAATCCTTTGCCGGGAGCAAGCGCCTGCGCCGGGATGACTTCACCAGCCGAGAGATTCTCGATCAGGCCGTGGATGGTCTGCAGTTTGAGTACCTGCTTGATGACGGCGCCATGGTCGATCAACCGGCGGACACAAAAAACGTACGCGGCATCCGGATCAGCCTGCTGGTACGCAGCTTGCGACAGGATCGGGACCACATCGACACCGGTATCTATAGCTCTGGCCAACCAGGTTTACGGGCCGTTTCATGACCACTTCCGCAGGCAGCTGGTCACACGCCTGGTCGAGGTAAAGAACCATGGCCTGTAACCAGCGCGGCATGGCCCTGGTCAGTGTCGTACTGATGCTGGCAGTGCTGCTGACGCTGTCTCATATCCTGGCGGAAAAGATCTGGCAGTCGACCCGCCGGGTCGGCGCAGAAAACAGACAGGAACAGGCTTTATGGGCGGCGCAGGCTGGGATAGAAGCCGCCCGGCAGACACTGGCAACCAGCTATGCGGACAGCCGGGGCTGGCGAGATTATCTGTCCGGTGCAGGCCCCGCTTATCCGGACGCACCGGCCTGGGTCAGCACGGTCAACGGCTTCCCTGTCGAAATCTTTCTGCGTGACAATCCTGACGGCGATGACGACCTGCGCACCGACAACGACCTGAAAATTTTTGTCCTGGCACGGGCCCGGGGACCGGGAGAGATCGAAGCCATGGTCGAAAGCCTGTGCGGTTTCGAACAGCCGTCTGCAACTGGGACAACAGAAACCGGCCAGGCAACAGGGGATATGCTTATCGACCTGTCCGCGCAACCGGTCAGCACCTATGATATCGCCGACTAGGCCTGTTATCTGACTGATGAAAGCGAGGGAGACATGAAACGACACCGCCCGCTGTATCTGTTTATCTGTCTTTGTCTCTGGCTGGCCAGCCACGCACAAAGCCTGGCCAGTGATCTGCAGCAAGAGAACGTGACCACCACTCCGGCATACGCAGACGGAGTGGTATACGTCGCCAGCGCCGAAACCTTGGGTCACCGCGGACACCTGCGGGCCATCGATATCCTCGACACGTTTCCGCGGGTTCTCTGGGATGCTGCCGAGCACGTACCGCCGGCCGGAACCAGCAGGACACAACCTGAGAGTGTTCATCCCGACAACCCCTGTCGCACGATCTTCACCAACCTTGATGGCGCTTTCCATCCCTGGAGGCTGGCCAGGCGGAACGCCTGCAGCCGATCCTGGGCAGTGCGTCGGTTGCCGAAGCGGAAATCCTGCTGCACGCGGTGCGCGGTCGGCGCGGCGGCACACCGGAACTGGTCGCCGGGACCACCGAGGACCAGCAACGCCTTTGGGGAATCAGTCGTTCGTCACCGGTCCTGATCAGCAGCAGCCGGGTCGACCAGGAGGCCCGGCAACGCCCACGAGTCCTCTACGCCGGTGCCGAAGACGGCATGCTGCACGCATTTTTTGTCAGTCACTGGGATGATGACACCGGCAGCTATCTGATTGATGACCCGGATGGTGGCCTGGAGCTGTGGGCATACCTGCCCGGCAGCTTCCTCCCCTATCTTGCCGCTCAACCTCTCGACAGCGCCCCCGGACAGGTCGCCATCCACCTCGACGGCACACCCGTCGTCGGTGAACACTTTGTTGATCTTGATGGTGACGGCCAGCGCAACTGGCGGACCCTCCTGGTCGCCACCGGAACCATCCTGCAAAGTCGGCGCAGCTGTCTTTTTGTCCTTGATGTCACAGACCCCTACCAGCCCGGGCTGTTATGGGAAATGCCGCTGCCCGGCTCCGGGGTCGGCCGGACCCGTGGCGTCAACCTGGCCCGATGCGAGGACGGCACATCTGACTGTCTTTACCTGACTGCCGACTTTACACCGCAGACCGGTTCTGCCGGACTGCACGCCCTGGCGGTGTCGCTGACAACCGGCCAGCTGCTCTGGCAGTTCAGCACTTCATACGCCGCATCAGGGCCGGTCGCCGAAGCGACGCCAGCGGTCCCGGCACTGATGGATCTTGACGGGGATAATCGTCATGACACACTGGTATTCGGTGACCTGGTTGGACAGCTCTGGGCTCTCGATCTGGGTGATGGTCGGGCCTATGGCGAGGGCCCGGTTTTCACCGTACCTGGCGGCGCCGGGGAACCGATCGGAGCCGGTGTCGCCGTGCAAGGCAAAGTGGCAGTGTTCGGCACCGGGGGTGTCGCGGGAACCAGCGATCTTGTTCAATATGCTCTTTATGCGGTGAACATTTCAACTGACGGCGGCAGCCTGCGCTGGCGATATCCATTGCAGACCGGCGAGAAGGTCTGGGCAACCCCGCTTCTCGACGCTTTCGGTAACGTAATTTTTGCTACAGCGACCAGCTACCTGCCACATGCCCAAATCAACCAACAAGTGACGGCCGGAAGACTTGTGGCAATCGACAGGGACGGTACGGAAAGTTCAAGCAAGGAGACCTCTGCGGCGACCGTTGGCCGGGTTGTCGCATCACCCGGCCTAATCGTGTCGGTGGACATCAAGGGACAGACAACTCAGTTCGGTACAGCGAATCGCCTGACCGGGCCGAGCGGGGCCATGGGATCGGTCCGGATCCTGTCGTGGAAGCCACTATGACCAGACCTCCGTACGACGGGGCATGCAACCCGATCCGAACTGCCGATGGCTTCACCCTGCTGGAGCTGTTGCTGGTGATCGCCCTGATCGGCATCCTTGTATGCACGGTAAGCTGGGGGAGTCGAAAACTGGCCCGGGGCTGGCACCTTAAACGCGCCGGTCAACAACTTTATGAAGATCTCAAGTCACTCCAGGCCCGGGCGGAGATCTCCGGCAACCTGACCATGAACAACGGGGCGCTGGTGGCCCGGCGACATTTTCTGGTATTTGAACAGGAGACGCAGAGCTATGCCGCTTACAGCTGGCGGGACCACAACGGTAATGGCTTTGCAGAGAACGGCGAATCGGGCCGGCTGTGGCAGACCAGTTTGCCGCCCGGGGTGACCTACGGTTGGGCCCCCGGGATCAATCGCCGGGCCTGCAGCAATATCAGTACGCCACCGGGGGATGCCATCTCTTTTTCAAGCCCCGATTATCCCCCGTGCAACGACCGCCCATGCATCAAGTTCGACCAGCACGGTTTCAGCGCCATGGGCCCGGGCGCCATCTACCTCAGCGACGCAGAGCAGTCTTTAGCGATCACCGGCACCCGTCCGGGTCTTTTTACGATTTGCCAATGGGACGGTCAGCGGTGGCGCTAAGGTCGACGCCTGCTTTCGAGTGTTTCCGGCAAGTTACGGGACAAACCTCTAACTAACTGTTTTTGTGCATTTTTTAATTAGCAAATTACCCGAAATTATAATTTTTTAGTTGCATTGACAGCGCCCGACCAGCCGGTAAGCTTGAATTCAAACAGTGACGAAATAAGCCACTATGGAGCGCGTAAAAAACCTGCGGGTGACCGATGGTGTAGGGACACAGCCAGACGGCCCGAACAGGACCTGAATCACGCAGCGGAACTCCTTTAACAGGGAGCAGACGCGGCAGGCTGTTGAGTAGAGCAGTCGAATCAGGGACGCCCAGGGGCCGTTTCGTCACTGTTGTTTTAAGGAGACTGTACGCGGTACGAGGGACGCGTAAGAATTAAAGCGCCAGGACTTCAAGGTCCTGGCGCTTTTTTATTTATCCCCTTCATCCCTGTTAATTCAGTTTTTTTTGTCTTTGATAATCAGATTTGATCAGATTGAATCTGTGGCCAAAAATGTTTTGGCTTTTTCGCGCTCACACCTGGCGCCTGATTTTTTTGCCCTCTCGCCTAATGCAGCTCTTCCGCCTTGCACCGCGTCACCACATCCTTGAGCCAGGCGATTTCGTCCGGGGCAAACTGCTTGTTGTATTGCGTACCGATATTCATCGCCCAATGCAGCTTGTCTGGAGTCATCTCCACCAGAACATGCCCCGGCAGCTGCAGGCAGGGGACCTCTTCCTCGGCCCATTCGTTGAGTCGCTCCTGCTGATCAAAAAAGACCAGGTAGTCGATGCCGTCGGCTTCGACGATCAACGGCACCTCGATCTGCTCCTTGCCACCCTCGCCATCCGAATCAACCGTCTCGTTGATGGTGGGGACAAAGAAACTCATGTTCAGGAACAGGTCATAGAAACCGGACTGGGCCTTGTGGTCGTCGGGGTTGGCCCGCAGGGCCTCGAGGGCTTGATCGATTTCAGTCATAAGCTTGCCTTTTGGTTGAGGTAAACGGAGTGGGCGAAAGCAACTTTTTCAAGGATACCGGTTAAACGTGCCGGCTGTCCAGCCTCTCCTGAATCGATCGGGTCGGAACTCCGGGTTCAGTTGGACGCTTCCAGCTTTTTTGACAGGTTGCTGACCCTTGATATGATAGGAATATGACCAGGTACTTGTTCTTCAGTGTTTTGCTTGTTCTGCTACTGTCCGGCCCGCGGGTGCTGCACTGCGCCGACGGCCCCACAGCACAGGTGCATGCGGTGCGCGTGGCCGGAGTGATCAACCCGGTGGTCGCCGACTTCATCACTGCCGAACTGGACGCCGCCAACGCCGGCAACGCGCGGGCCTTCATGATCGAACTTGACACGCCCGGCGGACTTGACAGCGCAATGCGCACCATCATCCAGCAGATCCTCGGCTCCCGCCTGCCGGTGATTGTCTATGTCTCTCCCTCCGGCGCCCGGGCCGCATCGGCCGGCGCCCTGATCACGCTCGCTGCGGATTTCGCCGCGATGGCCCCGGGTACCAACATCGGTGCTGCGCACCCGGTCGCGATCGGTGTCGGCGGTTCGGGCGATAGTGCGCAGGACCAGACGATGATGGAAAAGGTGGTCAACGACGCGGTGGCCTACGCCCGCAGCATCGCCGACCAGCGCGGTCGCAACCGCGACTGGGCGGAGCAGATCGTCCGCGAGTCGATCTCCACCGCGGCCCGAGAGGCGCTTGAACTCAAGGTTATCGACCTGGTTGCCGCCGATCAGGCGGCCCTGCTCGCAGCGCTGGATGGCCGCACCTACCTGCGCAACGGCCAGGCTCAGACCCTCGACACTGCCGGCGCCACCGTGAGCTACGCCGAGATGACCTGGCGCCAGGAGATTCTCAATACCATCGGCAGCCCGAATGTCGCCTACATGCTGCTGATGCTCGGCATCCTCGGGATTTTCTTCGAGATCTCCCAACCCGGGGTGATTCTTCCCGGCGCGATCGGCGCCCTCGCCCTGCTGCTCGCCTTCCTGGGGCTGCAGACCCTGCCGGTCAATTACGTCGGTGCCCTGCTGATCCTGCTCGCCATCATTCTCTTCATCCTCGAGGTCAAGGTGGTCTCCTTCGGCATGCTCACGGTCGGCGGCCTGATCGCCCTGACCTTTGGCTCACTGATCCTGATCGAGAGCCCGCAGCCCTACCTGCAGATTTCCAGGGCGGTGATTGCGGCAACCGTGGCAGTCTGCGGTGGCTTCATCAGCCTGGTACTGTATTTCGTGGTGCGCGTACAGAAAACCCGCTTCTTCTCGGGCCTCGAAGGAATGATTGGCGAACACGGCACCGCCGTCACCGCACTGAATCCGCGCGGTCGGGTTTACCTGCATGGCGAATACTGGGATGCTCGCGCCGAAACCGCGATTGACGAGGGCTGCGAGATTGAGGTCGTGCGTGCCGAACCGAACCTGAAGCTGCTGGTCCGGGCTGTCGAGCCGGCAGCAGCTCCCGCAGCAGAGGAGGAATATCATGATTCCGACTGAACTGATTGTCTGGCTAGTCATCCTGGTGCTGATACTCAGCATCATCGGCAGTGCGGTCCGCGTCCTTTACGAGTACCAGCGCGGCGTGGTCTTCCGTCTCGGCCGCTTCGCCATGGTCAAGGGGCCTGGCCTGCGCTTCGTCATCCCGGTGATCGACAAGATCGTCAAGGTCAGTCTGCGCACCGTGGCGATGGATGTACCGCCGCAGGACGTGATCACCAAGGACAACGTTTCGGTGAAGGTTAACGCAGTGCTCTACTTCCGCGTCGTCGAACCGGAAAAGGCCCTGATCGAGGTCGAGGACTATCTCTACGCCACCAGCCAGCTGGCCCAGACCTCGCTGCGCAGCGTGCTCGGCCAGGCCGAACTCGACGAACTGCTCTCGCATCGCGACCGCATCAACCAGCACCTGCAGGAGATCCTCGACCGGCAGACCGACCCCTGGGGAGTCAAGGTCTCCAACGTCGAGATCAAGCATGTCGACCTGCCGCAGGAGATGCAGCGTGCCATGGCCCGCCAGGCCGAGGCCGAGCGTGAACGACGCTCCAAGGTGATCCATGCCGAAGGGGAATTCCAGGCATCGCAGAAACTTGCCGAAGCTGCCGGCGTCATCAACAAGGAAAGCGGCGCCCTGCAGCTGCGCTTTTTACAGACGCTGACCGAAATCGCCACTGAGAAGAACTCGACGATCATCTTTCCGTTGCCGATCGACCTGCTCAAGCCGTTTCTGGATATGGAGAAAAAACCGGATTAAAGATCCGCTGGGGGAAAACCCTTTTTTCAGTCTGCCCCGACATACGACCTCGGCAAGACCTCATTCGTACTGGCTTGGGACCATGCACATGAAGACCAGCGGGCGGTCACCGGTGTTGCGGTACTGGTGCTTTTCGTTTGGTTTGACCAGCACGAAGTCGCCAGCCTGGATTGGTCTCGGGGTGTCCCCTTCCAGGGCCACGCCGCTGCCTTCGAGGATGTAGTTGAGGTGCTCGCTCTGATGCTGGTGGTGGGGCGTGTGTCCGCCCGGCTCCAGGGTAAAGACCCGGATCGAGAAGTTCGGCGCACCATCGGCTTTGCCGATCGGCACCTGGCGGCTCGCTCCCGATGCGCCGTCCATATTCACGACACCACTTTCACACTGCTGCAGGTTGGTGATCTTCATCGTCAAGCTCCTTGAAGTTTTTCAGACATTGAACAGGAAGTGGCAGATGTCACCGTCTTCGATCACATAATCCTTGCCGTTGAGCTGCATCTTGCCCGCCTGTTTGACCTTCTGCTCGGACCCGGCAGCCACCAGGTCGTCGAATTTCATTACTTCAACCCGGATGAAGCCGCGCTCGATATCGCTGTGGATCTTGCCGCCGGCCACCGGTGCGGTGGAACCCTTGCGGATCGTCCAGGCGCGGCACTCGTCCGCGCCGGTGGTGTAGAAGCTCATCAGGCCCAGCGCGTCGTACAGGGCGGCATTGATGCGGTCGAGGCTCGGCTCGGTAATCCCCAACTCGGTCATGAATTCCAGGCGCTCCGCCTCGTCTTCAATGCCGGCAATCTCACTCTCGATCTCGCAGGAGATGCTGAACACGCCGGCACCGAAATCCTTGCCGATCTCATCCTCGGAGACGTTGTAGGCGTAAATCAGCGGGGTGCGGGTCACCAGGTCGAGGCTCTTGATCACCTGCTCCTCGTTGGGCTCGAGCTTCACCGTGGAGAGGAACTTCTCCTCCTCCAGGACCGCGCTGAAGCGGTTCAGAATCTCCTCCTCCAGGACCTGGGCCTGGGTCTGACCGCCCTTCTTCTCCTTGGCAAGGCGCTGCAGGCGGGTCTCCACCAGCTGCATGTCGGCCAGCAGCAGTTCTGATTCAATCAACGCCCGGTCGCGTTCCGGGTCCACCGAGCCGGAGGGGTGGAAGACATCCGGCGAATCGAAGGCCCGGATCAGAACGCAGAGCAGATCGCAGCGTCGCGCCGGATCCATCCAGAGTCGCGAGGTGCTGCCGCTGTCGCTGACATCGGGGCAGAGCACGAACTGGTTTTCGGCATAGGTGGTTTTTTTCGGTCGGTAGAGGTCGCTCAGGGCGTCCACCCGGCTGTCGCGGATCGAGGCCACGCCCTCGATCGACTCTCCGGCTTTGCGGGTTGCCGGCACGGGTCGACCGGTCAACAGGGTGAAGAGAGTTTTCTTGCCCGTCTGGGCAAGCCCCAATATGGCGATTTTCATAAGCGGTCCCTTAAACTTTTAAAGAGGATCAATTCGTCTGCCGTTTTCTTCCTGGCCGGTTCAGAACAGAAACCGGCGAGCGGTCACCGATCAAGTGTGCGCAATCCCGGGTGATAATTCAACAAAAAGTTTAATCAGTCTGGACGCGAACGACAAACACGGCTATCTTGGAATCAGTAAGGTTGCTTTCGTTATTGCGGAGAGGTGGTTGGATGGGCAATGCGATCCTGATCATTGATGATACCAAGTCGGTCCGTCAGCAGATTCTCGACACCCTGCACGGCACCGACCTGTTCAGCGACTACTTTGAGGCCGGCAACGGTCTCGAGGGGCTGAAAATCCTGCTCAATAAAAAGGTCGACATCGTTTTGTGCGATGTCGAAATGCCGGGCATGGATGGCTTCAAGTTCCTGGCCATGGTCAGCGCCCGCAAGGAGCTGCAAGACATTCCGATCCTGCTGCTGACCAGCCATGACGTGATGGAGACCAAGGTCAAGGCTCTCGAACAGGGCGCCAGCGACTATCTGACCAAGCCGTTCAGCCCTGAGGAATTACTGGCCCGGGTCAAGGTTCACCTGAAGATCAAGGCCCTGCAGGACAACCTCAAGGAGAAAAACCAGCTGCTGCAGAAACTGGCTCAGACTGACCCGCTGACCGAACTGCACAACCGCCGGCACATGATGACCACCCTTGAGGCGGAGTTCGACCGCAGCAGCCGGGTCGGCAGTCCGTTTGCCCTGCTGATGGTCGACCTCGACCATTTCAAGCAGGTCAACGACACCTATGGACACCAGCTTGGCGACAAGGTCCTGCAATCCACCGCCTGGGAAATAAAGGCGACGCTGCGCCAGTATGATTCAGCGGCCCGTTTCGGCGGCGAGGAATTCGCTCTGCTCCTGCCCGAGACCTCGCTCAAAGGAGCGAATCTGGTCGCCGAACGGCTGCGCCAGAGCATCCAGGATATCGAGTTTACCGGCGCGCTCAGCAAGCTGAGGATCAGCGTAAGTATTGGCGTCGCAGTGATGCCGCATGAAAAAATCACCACGATTACAGACCTGATCCGCCTGGCCGATGCCGCCATGTACACCGCCAAGCGCAACGGACGGAACCGGGTCGAGAGTGTCCCTCCGGCTTGACCCTTACTGACTCCCGGATGCCGGGCGTCCTGCACCGAGAAAGATTGTGACCATGAAGACCCCGGTTAGTGGCAGAGAACTCTACATCTCGGAAATTTCCTACTCCGCCGAAGAAGAGGATCTGCGCAAACTGTTCGTCCTGTTCGGTACGGTGAACTCGGTGCACATGGTCAAGGACCCGAAGTCCGGACTCTTCAAAGGCTCAGCCTTCATCCGCATGGCAACCCCGGCCCAGGCCAAGGATGCGCTCTCACTGGACGGCACCTACCTGATTGACCGCTGCATCAGCGTCACCGCGGCGCGACCGAAACAGTCCGAAGGACCTGTAGCGAAGCGCCCTCGCGGCAAGACGCCGCGAACTCCACAGCGACGCAAATAGCCATCGAGGGACAACCGCGGAAGTGCTCCCCAGATCGACAAAGGCTCCCTGGATGGTGACAAGCGAACAGCGCCCCATGCTGCGTTTCCTGATTGTTCAGACGGCCGCCTCAGTGGTCGGGCTGCAGTGCTGGATGATCCTGTTCAACAATTTCGCCGTGGAGATCGCCGGCCTCGACGGCCTGCAGGTCGGGATCATCGGCTCGGTACGGGAAATCCCGGGGTTCCTGGCCCTGCTGGCGGTGTTCGTCATGCTGGTTATCAGGGAGCACCGGCTCTCGGCCCTCTCCATCGTGTTTCTCGGCATCGGCACCGCGCTGACGGGACTCTTGCCGAGCTTTTCCGGCCTGATCTTCACCACGCTGATCATGAGCTTCGGCTTTCATTATTACGAAACCACCAACCAGTCACTGACCCTGCAGTATTTCAGCACCGCGACCTCTCCGCTGATCTTCGGCCGACTGCGCAGCCTCGCCGCGGCGACCAGCATCGTCGTCGGCCTGCTGCTGTACCTGATGGGGATGGTGTTCAGTTACAAGGTCATGTTCCTGACGATCGGCGGCCTGGTTGTGGTCGCCGGCATCTGGGGGCTGCTGCAGGACCCGACCCACCGGCAGGTGGCGCCGCAGCACCGCAAGATGATCTTCCGGCGCAGGTACTCCCTGTATTACTTCCTGACTTTCATGGCCGGGGCCAGGCGGCAGATTTTCATCGCTTTCTCCGTCTACCTGCTGGTCAAGGTCTTCCACTTCACGGTCACCGAAATCACCCTGCTGTTCGTCGTCAACAACGCCATCAATTTCGTGCTAAGCCCGGCAATCGGCCGGGCGATCGTCCGCTTCGGCGAGCGCTGGATCCTGTCTATCGAATATGGCGGACTGATCGGCGTGTTCCTGGTCTATGCCTTTACCGACTCAAAGCTGCTGGTGGTCGCGATGTACATCCTCGACCACATCCTGTTCAACTTTGCCATCGCCATCCGCACCTATTTCCAGAAGGTCGCAGACCCGGCCGACATTGCACCGAGCATGGCGGTCGGATTCACCATCAACCACATTGCCGCAGTGGTTATGCCGGCGATCGGCGGTGCCCTCTGGATGATCGATTACCGCATCCCGTTTGTCGCCGGAGCCCTGCTCAGCCTGATCTCCCTGCTGGCCGTGCAGCGCATCCCGCGCTTCGCTGAATAGCCCTGGTCAATCAGACAAAAACATCGGTAGGCTTCCCGATTCCGGATTGCTAAGGGTTAACGTTGCCAGGACGTTCAGTAATTAGCGTCCAGGGCCCGGACTGCAACCACCTCGAGACAGGGCGCGCTGGATTGAGTCCCCCCGGCCTAAAATCACAGGACTGTTGTCAAAGCGCCTGCAGCGGTTATCCTTGTAAAAACCCGCCGGAGGAGCAAAGATGTTCGATCTCGATGTCATTCTTGCAGCAGAAACAAACCTGCAGGGGCGCTTTCATCGCACCGAGCTGATTTATTCCCACCATTTTTCAGAGCGACTGGGCTACCCACTGTTCTTCAAATGCGAAAACCTCCAGCGGACCGGATCCTTCAAGATCCGCGGCGCCCTTAATTTCCTCGTCAACCAACCTCCGGAACTGCTGCAAAACGGCCTGATAACCGCCTCGGCCGGCAACCATGCCCAGGGGGTCGCTTTTGCCGCAACCCAGGCTGGAATTTCGTCACTGGTTGTGATGCCGGAGAACACGCCGATTGCCAAGATCCTGGCCACTCGCGATTACGGCGCGGAGGTCAGGCTGCACGGCATCAACTACGACGAGGCCGCAGTCCTGGCCAGGCAGATGGAGAAGGACCGGGAGATGCTCTACGTGCCGGCCTTCGATCATGAGCTGATCATGGCCGGACAGGGCACAGTCGGTCTGGAGATCATGGCCGATCTGGCCGATGCCGACACCCTGGTGGTACCGATCGGCGGCGGCGGACTGATTGCCGGGATCGCCACCGCGGCCAAGGGGATCAAGCCGGACATCCGCGTGGTCGGAGTTGAGGCCGCCGGTGCCCCGGCCGCCCTGTTATCGCGCCAGGCCGGGGCCATCATCACCCTGGCGGCGGCCCGTTCCCTGGCCGACGGGATTGCCCTCAAGCAGGTCGGCACACTGACCTTCCCGGTCATCGAGGCATTGGTCGACGAGATCGTCACCGTCGAAGAGGAGGAGATCGCCCACGCGATCGTCGGCCTGATGGAAAAATCCAAGCTGGTCGTGGAAGGCGCCGGCGCGGTCGGACTGGCGGCCCTGCTCTACGGCAAACCCGGAGTGGCCGGCGGCAAGACCGTCGTGGTCCTGTCCGGCGGCAATATCGACGTGCAGACCATCTCCAGAGTCGTCGAACGGGGAATGCTCGCCGAAGGCCGCTTCCTCATGATCCGGGTCGAGCTGGACGACTCGCCCGGGTCTTTGGCCCGCCTGGCCGATCTGGTCGCAGAGCTCGGCGCCAACATCTTCCACGTCAGTCACGACCGCCGCAACACCGGCGTTCCCCTGGGCCAGGCGGAAGTTCACCTGGAG
>CAVRQQ010000035.1:0-17886 GCA_963723355.1 uncultured delta proteobacterium | reverse complement strand
AGAGCACTTTTCGCAGGCACAGGCTGTGAAAAAAAGGCGTCAGACAGGGTCAGGATCACTTAAATGGAACTTCGCTGACGTTTGACTTCCGGCGTACGATTGTTAGAAATGGTTATACGCTTTTAATCTTTCGGGAGGGCCATGATCCTCTACAGCCTGAAACACGCCCTGATGATTACCGGCTTCGTTTTCGTGATGATGCTGGTCATCGAATATCTCAACGTTCTCAGTCGAGGCGTCTGGCAGGAGGCCCTGCGTGGAGGCCGCTGGCGGCAATACCTGCTGGCCGCCGCGCTCGGCGTGAGTCCCGGCTGCCTTGGTGCCTTTGCCGTGGTCTCGCTGTACATGCACCGGACGGTCACTCCCGGCGCGGTTGTTGCGGCGATGATTGCAACCAGCGGCGATGAATCATTTGTCATGCTGGCCATGGCACCGAAGACCGCCGGCATGGTTTTTTGCATCCTCTTCCTGGTCGCCATCGTGGCCGGAGCACTGACAGACCGGTTCGCCAGAAGCTGGGTCGCCCAGGCGCATGCCGCTCACGATCTTCACCTGCATGACGAGGAGGATTGTGAGTGTTTCCCCCGCGGCCAAATCCTCAGCCAATTGCGCAACTGTTCACTGTCCCGGGGCGTCCTGCTGTTGGCGACGGTCCTCTTCACGCTCGGCCTGGCCACTGGCGAAATCGGTCCGGAAGAATGGAACTGGATCCGCTGGACGCTGCTCCTGTCGACCATGGTCGGCCTGTTCATCGTTGCCACCGTGCCCGACCATTTTCTTGAAAGCCACCTCTGGGAACACGTGGTAAAGACCCATATCCCGCGCATCCTGGCCTGGACCTTCGGTGCCCTGCTGGTCATGCATCTGCTGCTCGAGACGTTCCAGCTTACCGGCTGGCTGCAGGAGCACAGGCTTCTGCTGCTGCTCTCCGCCTGCCTGCTCGGCCTGATTCCGGAATCGGGCCCACACCTGGTGTTTCTGACCCTTTATATCGAGGGGGCACTGCCCTTCAGCGTGCTGCTCGCCAGCTCGATTGTTCAGGATGGCCATGGCATGCTGCCGTTGCTGGCGGATTCCAGGCGTGATTTTCTGCGCGTGAAATTGATCAATTTCGCGGTCGGTCTGCTGATCGGCCTGGTCGGAATCGTGCTGGGCTGGTGATTTTTTACGGTTCTGTTGAGGCTTTCAGCTCCTGCATGTATTCACCACGCCCGGCCTTGAATGCGATCGTCAACAAGTAGGCAACCACCGCAATACCGAGCACGAAGGTTGCCAGAAACAGGCTGGTGCTGCCCCAGTCGACCGTCGTCGGATAGTCGTAGATCGAGTAGCCGAACGGCTTCAGGTAGCTCAGGCGCAGCGATTCCCGTGAGACGCTCATCACCAGCAGCGTAACAAGACTCAGGACTGCGGCACTTGGCGCATAGCCGGAGGGGTCCTGTTGCGCCTTGAACAGCAGGGCGATCAGCAGAATGGCCAGGACGTATCCGGCAATCAGGCTATGCTCGGTCATGAAATGGAACTCCGCCGGAAGGCCGATCAGCCACCAGATACCGATCAAAGCGGTCGCGATCACCGCATAGCGTGCCAGGCTCAGGCCGAGCTTTGCTGCCCAGGCCAAATACGCCTGGTCGAGGTCTTCCCGCGGCTTGAAGTACCAGGCATAGAGCATCAGAAAGATCCCGGTGTTCAGCAGTGCCGGGACCAGGAAGTGCAGAAGCCGGCTGATCTGCAGCGAATTGAGCCCCCAGCCTGCGGTGTTCATCTTCAGGCCGCTGACATACCAGCCCAACCACTGCTCAGGATGCAGCGCCTGCATCGACAGGACATGGATGATCAGCGCGGCAAACAGGATGCAGGCGACAGCAAGCAGGCCAAAGCCGCCGGCGCGTTGTTTTCCGGTCTTGCGTTTCAGATAGAAGACGTACATCGCCAGGGCGCCGGTGATCAACGCCGCGAGGAAAAGCATGGTCCACCAGGCGCTCAGCAGGTTCGAGGTGTACCAGAAGGGATCGTAGATGACCTGGACGAAGAGCAGCGGGGCAACGCCCAGGACAATGGCGATCGAGATGTTGATGGTCGTCACCTTGGCCAACATCCGACTGAGTTTCTGCCATCGTTGATCGCTGCTGAAATGTCCCCATGCGGCGATCAGGGCGCCGCCCAGGACCAGGTTAACGAAGAAGATATGCAGGGCAAAGGTCAGGATGCTCAAGCCCTGGAAAACGACCGGGTAAAAAGGCACGCCCATGGGATCCTGCAGCGTTTGAATCATGAGATTGGTGTCCATCGATCACTCCGTTTGTCTGACAATGAAAAACGCGATTTGTTTTATTCGTCACCCTCTACAACCCACCTGGCACTCGGCAGCTCGCCGCCAGCGATGCTGGCAAGATAAGCGGCCGCCGCCCGTTGTTCCGTGGCATTGCCGACAAAAGGCGGCATGTAGGAACGGGAAAGATCGTCCAGCAGGTAGACGGCGCTTTCTGCGTCCAGCCCGTCGAGAATGTCCGGCAGGGCGTTGCGCCCGCCCTTCGCCAGGGTGTGGCAGGCCAGACATTCGACTTTCACCAGGACTTCCCCGGCCGCCAGGAAATTCTCTTCGGTGACCGTCGCAAGTTGTTCAGGAATAAAGGGGTAATTGGGCAGCAGGCCCTGGCGACTGAAGCGTTCGGCTTCTGACGCAATCCCTTTTGCGGCCATGTCATGGCCGATAATCTGGTTGGAATACATGTAGCCGGGGATCAGGTAGGGTCGGCGAATAAACTCGCGAACACTTTCACCACCGATGATGCCGGCAAACAGCAGAACCATCATGGCTGTGCCGATCCAGGCATTGACGAACCAGCCCCGGCCCGAAGCGAGCAGGAAAAAGTAACCGCCCAGCAGTACGGCTGCGACGATCGCAAGCTTGAGCATGATGGCGACGTAACCGATCGATGCGAGGTTCTCCAAGGCGTTGGCCGGCAGGACCAGGTAGTACCAGGCTAGCAAACACGCCGGACGCCAGTAACCCGATCAGCCCCCAGCGCCCGGCGATCCGCCGCACGGTGTCACGGCCGCCGTTGCGCAGGGTTGACGCGACCAGGGCGGCGTAGCAGCCGGCGATGGCGAACATCATCGAAGTTCGGAACAACAGCTGCGGCCAGTAGGTTTGGTTAAAGAAGCCGGAGAAAAATCCGCCCGTTTCGAGCCAGCCTCCCGGCGTCATCATGAAACCGAGAATGCCGGTAATGATCACCATGCTGAACCAGGCGGCCACCGCGTAGATCAGCCCGATGCGCAGATGGACTTTCGGACTGATCTTGTCGAAGCTGTAGTAATAAACGTAGATTGCGACGATTTCGATGACGAAGAACACCCATTCTGCGGCCCATCCCCAGACATAGGTATGAATCAATCCGGAGATGGCCCGCGGGCTCAGCACGGTCGCCGCGAACCAGATGCCGACGCCGGTCAACGAGCCGGTGACGAAGCAGAAGATCAGAATTGACAGGCTGAGTTTTTTCAGGAATTCGAGCAGCTCCGGGCGATTCTCCCGAAGGGCTTTGCGCTCGATAAAATAGGTGATCCAGAAGGCGCCGGTCGCAACATGACTGGGGATGATGTGAAAGGTTGCAATGGCTGCGATGAGGATCGGACCACCAACGATGGGGATTTCAAACAGAGGGTACATGATCTGCTCCAGCTTGTGTGTGCACAACTAAAAAACCCGGCTTTTTACCGCAGTTTAAATATTAACCGCAACAAATAATTAGTCAACACCACAGATATTAAAGCGAAAAATAAATAACGGTAATTTATGTGGAAAAATTATATTGATATTTGAATGTCTTTGTTATAATGTGCATATACACATAACTAAAGCGGCACACGTAAAGCTGTGCCAAAGGAGGACTCATCATGAAAATCTGTTTCCCCGTCTCGCAAAACAAGGGCCTCGACAGCCCGGTCTACAATCACTTCGGCTCCGCACCGATGTTCCTGCTGGTCGATGCCGAACAGCGTTCGGTGGCCGAAGAGGTCAACCGCGACGTCAATCACCAGCATGGCGCCTGTCGCCCCCTCAGGGCCCTGGGCGGCCAGGAGGTCGATGCCATTGTGGTCGGCGGCATCGGTGCCGGCGCACTGTCCGGACTCAACCAGGCCGGGCTTCAAGGTCTACCGGGCTGAAGCCGGATCCATTGCGCAGAACCTGGACAGCTTCCTGAAGCAGGGGCTGGTCGAACTGACGCCCGCACAGACCTGCGGTGAACAACATCGGCACCATTGCGGTTCTCACCATGGTAAAACCGAGATCGAAGCCGGCTGCGGTTTCTGAGCAGATCGCCCTGGAGAGAAAATCATGGAAATTTATCATAGCCAGACGCCCAAGCCGATTGACCGCTTCGTCGATGATCTCGACCAGGCCGCCCGGGCCCGGGGATTCGTGATCCACAACAAGGAGACGATGGAGATGGCGCACACTTTCGGCCGCCACGGCGCACATGTCGCAGAAGACTTCGATCTGCACATGATCCAGATCTGCAAGCCGGACAAAGCCTGCAAAAGTTTGAGCAAGAACCCCGAACGTGCGGTGTTGATGCCGAAGTTCGTAATGACCTTCAGTGGCAGCGGATCGACGCAGATCCGTTTTCTGCACTATCGTCCCGAGATCGTCCGTGACCTGATCGATGATGCCGAGTTCCCGGAGTCCCTGGCGGCAAGCTTTGCCGAGATCATCGAAGTCATCGAGGAGGCCAGATAGTCATGTGGTCTTTATTGGGCAGAATCAACAAGCGGCTGATTATTGCGATCCCGGTCATGCTGGTGGCCGGGTTCGGCTTTGGTGTGGCGACCGAAGCGGCCTTCCTCAAAGGCCTGATCCTGCCCTTTACCTTTTTGATGGTTTACCCGATGATGGTGACCCTGAAGATTCGCCAGGTGCTCGAAGGTGGCGACATGAAAGCCCAGCTGCTGACCCAGGCGATCAACTTCGCCGTGATCCCGTTTGTCGCATTTGCTGCCGGTCAGTATTTTTTCAGTGACAGCCCTTACATGGCCCTCGGCCTGCTGCTGGCCGCGCTGGTGCCGACCAGCGGCATGACCATCTCCTGGACCGGCTTCGCTGGCGGCAACCTGGCGGCAGCGGTAAAAATGACCGTGGTCGGACTGGTGCTTGGTTCGCTGGCCACGCCTTTCTACGTCAAGGCCCTGATGGGCGCCAGCGTCGAGGTCAGCCTGAGCAAGGTCTTCCAGCAGATCATCCTGATCGTCTTCCTGCCGATGGCCGCCGGTTACGCCACGCAAAGGCTCCTGGTCAAACGCTATGGCCGGGAGGATTTCCAGCAACGCCTGGCGCCGCGCTTTCCGGGCTTATCGACGCTCGGCGTACTTGGCATCGTGTTTATCGCCATGGCCCTGAAAGCCCCGGCGATTGCCGCTCATCCGGAACAGCTGGTACGTATCCTGGTGCCGCTGACCCTGCTGTATAGCTTCAATTTCCTGTTGAGCACGGCGGTCGGCCGGCTGGCGTTGCCGCGCGGTGATGCCATCGCCCTGGTCTACGGCACCGTCATGCGCAACCTGTCGATCGCCCTGGCGGTGGCGATCAATGCCTTTGGCCCGGCCGGCTCGGATGCCGCCCTGGTGATCGCACTGGCCTATGTCATCCAGGTACAATCTGCGGCCTGGTACGTGAGATTCACCCCGCGCCTTTTTGGTCCGGCCGAAGCCGGGGCGCAAACCACCTGAGAGGATTCACATGTCACCCAGACCGAAAAAACCACGTCACTGCGATTGTCCGCACCGGCCGTCCGGTATGGTCATGAAGCCCGCCGGGGTTCCCACCAAAGAGCTGCAAAAGATCGTCCTGGAGATTGACGAGCTTGAGGCCCTGCGCCTGTGTGACGGAGAGGGGCTGAGCCAGGCCGCAGCCGGCGAACGCATGGGTATCTCGCGTGGCACCGTGCAGCGGCTGGTGACTTGCGGGCGCAACAAGTTGATCAGTGCGCTTGTCGACGGCAAAGCTCTGGTTGTCAATCAGCAGGGGACACCTTGAACCTGGAAAGCTCTAGCAGACCGGATCACGACTGCCGGGAGCCGTCTCTTTCTTTCCCGTAACAAAAGGGGTATATTGGCCTATCGTCTTGTCCTGAAATTTATGTCGTCTCCCGAATGGCCGAAGCATGACACAACTTCTCGCTCAGCTCGATGCCGGCATCCTCTGGCTGCTTTTGGTCCTGATGTTGCTCTTCGTGGCCGATCTGCTATTCGTTCTGGTCAAGCGCCGAAAAACCGAAAATACCCTGACCGAAAGCAACCTCAAGACCAGGATGCTCCTGAATTCGGCCGCAGAAGGGATTTACGGCCTCGATCTCGAAGGCAACTGCACTTTCTTTAATCCGGCCGGCCTGAAGCTGCTCGGCTACCAGAGCGAAAGTGAACTGCTGGGCAGGAACCTGCACGAGATCACCCATCACACCCGCGCCGATGGCACGCCCTATCCGGCCGACGAATGCAAGATTTGCCACGCCTACCTGCACGACAGCAAGATCCACCTCGAGGACGAAGTGCTCTGGCGCAAGGACGGCACTTCTCTTCCCGTTGAGTACTGGTCGCACCCGCTTTACAAGGGCAAGAAAACCGTCGGCGCGGTGGTTTCATTCCTTGATATCACCGAACGCAAGCTCGCCGAACAGAAACTGAAGGCGGTCAACGAGGAACTGGATGCCTTCGTCTACACCGTGTCCCACGATCTGCGCTCACCGATTTCGGCGGTAATCGGGTATTCCGACCTGCTCAAGGAGGTCCACCGGGAAGAGCTCAGCGAGAAAGCCATGGAGCTGGTGAGCATCATCGAACAGCAGGGCGAAAAGATGGCGATGATTGTCGATGACCTGCTGGCCCTGGCGACGACCGGCAACATCGAACCGCCGAATCAACCGATCGATACAAACGAAGTCCTGCGCTTCATCCTCACAGAGCTCGCTGACCAGATTAAGAAAACCGGGATCGAAGTGCGGGTCGAGCCCTTGCCGCCGGTCCAGATTCCCGAGTCGCTGCTGATCCAGATCTTTGCAAACCTGATCGGCAACGCCTTGCGCTATGCCGGCCCGAACGCCGGCCCGATCGAAGTCGGCGGGGTACGGGAGGGTCAGAAGGTCAGCTACTTTGTCCGTGATCACGGCAGGGGAATCCCGCTTGATGAACAGGCGAAGGTTTTCAATGCCTTTTATCGCGGCACGATCGGCAAGCAGAAAGCCGGCAGCGGTGTCGGCCTGACCACGGTGCAGAAGATCTGCCACCTGTATGGTGGACATGCCACTGTTGAAGATACGCCCGGTGGTGGGGCCACTTTCCGGGTTGAGCTTTTGGATGCGAACGCACTCAATGCTTAATTGCATTTTTAGCTTTGAGTGCCGAAAACTTAAAAGCCAGAACCGGCGGGTCGCGTCCCGCCCGACGCCATACTTTTGTCCGGCAACAAAAGTATGCAAAAGTGCCTGCTCCTTGCGGAGGGCATCTCCTCTGCCGGATTTCTGCGACATCCAATAATGCCAAAGCTGAATAAGCCGGCCCGTTACTGGGGGGCCTCCCTTGCAGTTTGATCTACAGGGGAAAAGCTAAAAAAATCCGATCGAGCTCAACCCTGCAATCCAGGGCAAGGCTTCGGGTGTCCTTTGTTTGCTTACTTTATTTGGGCAAACAAACAAACTAAGGCGACTGACGGGGCGCAACCCGTCGAATCTGGTTTTAATTATGGGGACATACTACTTGATTGTATTGTGGCCCTTTTTGTTTTGACCGTTGAAAGCTTAAATATCAAAGTCAAATCAGGGGGTTGCGCCCCCCGACGGCGCCTTACTCTTTTACTGGCCTAAAAGAGTAAGCAGAAAACGGCCACCGCTGCGCTGGGCATGTCTGGCGCGTCAGGGCGGCAACCTCAACTGAAACCAGGCTTAGCGACTAAGTTTCTACATTTCCCCCGCAGGAGCCGAGGCTCTTGTGAGCCTCCCTTTGTGGAGGCTTGCAACGATAGTTATGTTTTTGGCTTTTCCCTTATAGATTACACTGAAAGAAAGGCCCCCCGGTAACGGGCCGGCTTCTTGAGCAGTGTCGTGTTTTGATCCCTCAGAAATCAGGCAAAGGAGATGCCCTCCGCAAGGAGAAGGCACTTTTGCATCCTTTTCTTGCCGGACAAAAGTATGGCGTCGGGCGGGACGCGACCCGTCGGTTTTACTTTTGATTTTGTTCTCGGCCGATCAGAGAATCACGGGGACACCATACATATCATGTCCCCGTGATTCGCTCCGCCTCTCTCTTCTCTTTTGTTTGACAAGCCCCCCCCCGTACGGTAGAAGTGACGGAATTATACTGAACCACGGACCTCACATCTCTACCTGTCGAAAGGACACGAAGATGAAAAAATTTGCTCTCCTGCTGCTTGCCCTGATGCTGGCACTGCCCCAACTGGCCACCGCTGAAGAGAAGAAGATCAAGACCGGCTTTATCTACGTCGGCCCGGTCGGCGACGCCGGCTGGACCTACGCTCATGATGAAGGGCGCAAGGCGATGGAAACCCTGCCCTTCGTCGAGCCGTCCACCTATATCGAATCGGTCCCGGAGGGCGCCGAGTCGGCCCGCGTGATCACCGGCCTGGTGCGCAAGGGACACAACCTGATCTTTACCACCAGCTTCGGCTACATGGACGCGACCCTCGACGTCGCCAGGCGCAACAAGGACGTGGTCTTCATGCACTGTTCCGGCTACAAGACCGCGGAGAATGTCGGCAATTATTTCGGCCGCATGTACGAACCGCGCTACCTCTCCGGCATCGTCGCCGGCAAGATGACCAAGGCCAACGTGATCGGCTACGTCGCCGCCTTCCCGATCCCCGAAGTGATCCGGGGCATCAACGCCTTTACCCTCGGCGTACAGAGCGTCAACCCGAAGGCCCAGGTTCGCGTGGTCTGGACCCAGACCTGGTTCGATCCGGGGATCGAGCGTGACGCCGCCGACAGCCTGCTCGACGTCGGCGCCGATGTTCTGGCCATGCACCAGGATGCTCCGGCCACCCTGCAGGCCGCCGAGGCCCGCAATGCTTTCGTCATCGGCTACAACTCGGACATGCGCGATTTTGCCCCCAACGCCTTTTTGACCGCTCCGGTATGGAACTGGGGGCCGCTCTATTCGAAGATCGCCCAGGAAGTCAAGGACGGCACCTGGAAATCGGAGTCGATCTGGTGGGGGATGAAAGAAGCAGCTGGTGCAGCTGGCGCCGATCAGCGACCGGGTTCCCGCCGACGTCAAGGCCCTGGTTGAGGAGCAGGCCGCCGCGATCAAGGCCGGCACCCTGCATCCCTTTGCCGGACCGGTCACCGACCAGGACGGCGACGGTCCAGGTTGCCGCCGGCAGCACTGCCGATGACGGCTCACCTGCTCGGCATGAGCTACTTCGTCAAGGGCGTCCAGGGCACGATTCCCAAGTAATACGATTCGACAGCCATCAAGGGGCACACACCGGAATTGTCGGGGCGTGCCCCTTTTGTTTAGGCGAAACCCTTTTAACGCGAAGACGCAAAGGGACAAAGCAAGGTTTCTGCTGACAACGGTTATGCTTTCTTTGCGTTTTGATTTACCTCTTTGCGCCTTTGCGTTAACCTGCTTGGCGTTATGACTAATCTCCTGCAGATCAAGAATATCCGCAAGACCTTCCCCGGGGTTGTCGCCCTGGACGATATCTCCCTGTCGATCGCCCCGGGAGAGATCCACACCCTGCTGGGCGAGAATGGCGCCGGCAAGAGCACTCTGATGAACGTGCTCACCGGACTCTATCGGCCGGAACGCGGTGAAATCATCTTTGACGGAACCCCGGTCCAGTTCAGAAGTCCCCGTGAATCTCTTGAGTTAGGCATAGGTATGGTCCATCAGCATTTTATGCTGGTCTCTGCGCATACCGTCTTCGAAAACATCCTGTTGGCGCTCAACAAGGTGCCGAACTTCTACTCGCGGCGCAAATATCGTCAGCAGGTTCAGCAGATTCTCGACCAATTCAACCTGGACTTCGAACTCGACACCCCGGTCTGGAAGCTCTCGATCGGTGCCCAGCAATGGATCGAATTGATCAAGCTGCTGGTCCGCGATTGCCGTCTGTTGATCCTCGATGAGCCGACCGCCGTGCTGACCCCGCAGGAGAGCGCCCGTCTCTTCGAGGTGCTGATTCGATTGCGCGATGAGGGCAAGTCGATTCTCTTCATCTCGCACAAGATGCGAGAAGTCATGGAGATCTCCGACCGGGTGACGGTCCTCAAGAAAGGCCGCAGCCTGATCACCCTTTCCCGTGGGGAATACAATGAGAACAAACTGGCCTCACTGATGATTGGTGAAGACCAGATCCCCGAGTGGCAGAAAAGTTTTCGGACCAGCCAGGAGCTGGCCCTGGAGATCAAAAACCTCTCGGTACGCAACGACCGCGGCCTGGCCGATCTCGACAACTTCACCATGAAGATCCATCGCGGCCAGATTCTCGGTATCGCCGGGGTTGCCGGCAACGGACAGAAAGCCTTGGCGGAAGTCCTGACCGGCCTCAAGGAGGCCAGCAGCGGCAAAATCATGGCCGGTGATCGTGACATTACCAACAGCTCGGCGCGCGGCTCCTACATCGCCGGCATCGCCCATATTCCGGAAGATCGCAAGAGCATCGGCATCGCTCCGGATATGACGGTTGATGACAACCTGATCATGAAGAACTTCAGTTCCCCGAGTTTCCGCCGTGGCATTTTTCAGGACCGTGGTGCGATTCGCCGTAATGCCGCAGAAAAAATCGACCAGTTTGCGATCAAGGCCGGCCCGACCGGCAACCCGATTCGCTATCTCTCCGGCGGCAACATTCAGAAGGTCATCATTGCCCGCGAACTCTCTGAGAACCCTGCTGTGCTGGTCGCACTCTACCCGACCCGCGGCCTCGATATCGGCAGCGCCGAATATGTCCACAAGGTGATCGCCGACGGTGCCAGCAAAGGCATGAGCACCATCCTGATCTCCGAAGATCTCGACGAGCTGCTTAAACTCTCCGACGAAATCGTCGTCATGTTCCGCGGCCGACTGGCCGGTAGTGTCGACCCGGAAACCGCGACCCGTGAAGAGATCGGTTTGTTGATGAGCGGCGAGGTGCAAACATGAAGTTGATCACCGAAAAGCGCGAGCTGACGACAAAGTGGTTTCGCTTCTTTGCACCGATTGTCTCGATTCTGGTCGCACTGTTCGTCGCCGGGTTCCTGCTGCTGGCCGCCGGGGTCAACCCGTTGCAGGCCTACCTTGAAATCGTTCAGGAGTCGCTCGGCTCCCTGTATGGCATCTCGGAAACCCTGGTCAAGACCACGCCGCTGATCTTTGCCAGCCTCGGCGTCTCTCTCGCCTTCCGCATGCAGATCTGGAATATCGGTGCCGAAGGACAGATTTACATGGGCGCATGCGGCGCCACCGCGGTGGCGCTCTTCTCAGGCCTCGAAAACCCGGCGTTGATGATCACGGCGATGTTCTTCGCCGCCTTTCTCAGCGGCGGGCTGTGGGCCGGTGTCGCCGGTCTGCTGCGGGCCCGCTGGCAGGTCAACGAGGTCATCGTCACCCTGCTGATGAACTACATCGCGATCCTCGGCGTCGACTACCTGATCTACGGCCCCTGGAAAGATCCCAAAGGGTTCAACTTTCCACTGACCGCCCAGTTCAGTGACGCGGCGCGCCTCACCGAGTACTTCGATACCCGCCTGCACAGCGGCTTCTTCCTCGCCCTGTTCTGCGCCCTGCTCCTCTACCTGTTCATGGAGCGCACGGTCTGGGGCTACGAGATCAAGGTGATCGGCAGCAACCCGAAGGCCGCCAAGTATGCCGGGATGAACACCGGCATGGCGATCTTCTTCGTGCTCTTCTTAAGCGGCGCGATTGCCGGGATCGCCGGGTTCGGCGAAGTGGCCGGCCTGCAGCATCGCCTGCAGCACGGCATTTCACCCGGCTACGGTTACACGGCGATCATCATCGCCTGGCTGGCCAGGCGCAGCGCCCTGGGGGTGGTGATCGTCTCTTTCCTGATGGGGGTCCTGCTGGTCGGCGGCGACAGCCTGCAGCTGACCTGGCAGCTGCCGGTGGCATTCGTCTATGCCTTCCAGGGGCTGATCCTGTTCTTCCTGCTGGCCTCCGACTTCTTTATCAACAACCGGCTGAAGCTGGTCCGGGGGGAGCGCCATGCTTGAGATCCTGCTCGACGCAACGGTCCGTTCCGGCACGCCGATCCTGTTTGCCACCCTCGGTGCGATCATCAACGAGCGTGCCGGGATCATCAACCTCGGCATCGAGGGGTTGATGCTGATCGGTGCCCTGGCCGGGTTTGCCGGCACCCAGGCGAGCGGTTCGCTGCTGGTCGGCGTGCTGGCGGCTTTCGTCGCCGCGATGCTGGCAGGAAGCGTGCACGCCTTCATCACCGTGCAGCTGCGCGGCAACCAGATCGTCAGCGGCCTGGCCCTGACCATGTTCGGCGTCGGCATCACCGCCCTGTTCGGCCGCGGCATGGTCGGCCTGACCATCGCCGGCTTCGAACGCATCGCGATTCCGGGATTGAGCCAGCTGCCGGTGATCGGCAAGCCGTTTTTCAACCAGGATATGCTGATCTATTTCAGCTTCCTGCTGGTGGTTGCGATCGCCTTCTTCTTCTACCGGACCCGCTGGGGACTGGCGCTGCGCACGGTCGGCGAGAACCCGGCGGCGGCCGATACCTGCGGCGTACCGGTGCTTATGACCCGTTTTTTGGCGGTGACGATCGGTTCCGGAATCGTCGGCATCGGCGGTGCCTACCTAAGCCTGGCGACGACGCCGATGTGGATCGAGAACATGTCGGCCGGGCGCGGCTGGATCGCCGTGGCGCTGGTGATCTTCGCCTCCTGGTCGAGCTACCGGGCGCTGGCCGGGGCCTACCTGTTCGGCGGCATCACCGCCATGCAGCTGCGCTTCCAGGCGATGGGCACCACGGTCAGCGCCCACATTTTGCAGATGCTGCCCTACTTCTTCACCATCCTGGTCCTGGTGATCTCCACCATCCGCCTGCAGAAAGGCGCGTCGCAGCAGCCGGAGAATCTCGGCCAGCCCTATGATCGAGAGGATCGCAAATGAACCCGGTCGCCCAGGAACTCTATCAACGGATCCGGCGCGAGGGCGCGATCGACGGCCAGGTGATCAAGGTCGACCGGTTCCTCAACCACATGGTCGACCCGGTCCTGATCGACAAACTCGGCGCCGAGCTCTGCCGCCGCTTTGCCGAACGCAAGATCGACAAGATCATTACCGCGGAGAGCAGCGGCATCATGATCGCCCAGGCGATCGCCGGACACTTCGGTGTGCCGTTCATCTATGCCAAGAAGAAGCGTCCCCTGACGATGAAGGAGTTCTACGCCGCGTCGAGCTACTCCTTTACCAAGCAGGAGTCGACCACCCTGTATGTTTCGCAGGAGGTGCTCGGACCTCGTGAGCGCCTGCTGTTCGTCGACGACTTCTTCGCCGCCGGCTCGACCTGCAAGGCGATCGAGCAGATCATCGAGCAGGCCGGAGCGATCCTGGTCGGCGTGGCGGTGATCATCAACAAGTCGGACCGGCGGGATATCGAGTCGATTTTAACTATGGATGATTTAACAGAGCGGATAAATTCTTCAACGCAAAGACGCGAAGCAAAAAGGCAAAGCGCAAAGAACACCCTACTGATATCTACTGCTTGCTTTGCGTCTTGATTCACCCCTTTGCGCCTTTGCGTTAAATGTTTTCACTTTTAACCTTTCATTCCTGAACGGAACACACCATGTCGACCGCAACCCTGTTTATCCTGATGGCCCTGGTCGCCGGCATTTCGGTGCCGACCCAGGCCGGGATCAATGCCCAACTCGGGCTCTGGACCAAGTCACCGGTCCTCGCCGCAACCATCTCCTTTGCCGTCGGCACCCTGACCCTGATCGCCTATACCCTGGTGGCCCGTATTCCCCTGCCGGCGCTCGCCGGTATCGGCGGACATCCCTGGTGGATCTGGATCGGCGGCGCGCTCGGCGCCTTCTTCGTCACCGCGACGATCATCCTGGTCCCCAAGCTCGGTGCCACGACCATGGTGACAACGGTTCTGGCCGGCCAGATGGTCGCCTCGCTGCTGCTCGATCACTTCGGTGCCCTCGGCTACCCGCTGCACCCGGTCAGCCTCGGCCGGATTGCCGGCGTACTGCTGGTGTGCGTCGGGGTCTGGTTGATCAAGGTTTTCTAAAAATAGGGGCACTTACCAAAGGAAAGTGCCCCCGTATTGCCATAAATTCTGGTGTTTATCCCTTGAACGCCGAAATCATCAACTCGAAATCTTCCAGCAGGGACTGCAGGTCCTCCTCGTGCTCAATCTCCTGTTCTATGATCTGTAACGCGATATTGTAGGTGACAGGATCCTTATCCCTGGTCATGTCCATCAACTTTTTATAGACACTGATGGCACACTGCTCACCGGCAATATTCTGTATCAAAAGTGTTTTCACAAAGGGATCATCAGGTGCCTCATAGGCGCAGTTTGTGAGCTTGAACCATTCGCGTGGATCAGTCACTGGATCTCCACCTAACTGGATAATGCGGTTGGTCACCAGCAAGGCATGATTCAATTCTTCCGTCGCGTGCAGCTCAAGTTCGGCAATCACAGCCTCTTTCATCGGCCCTTTGGCAACCTTTGCCCCGGTCCAGTACTGGTAGTAAGCAAGCCATTCATCAGCATAGGCTTTACGCAGCACAGAAATAAGCTCATCAACATCCAGCCCGACAATTTCACGACCTCTGCTTCCCATATCTCCTCCTTTTGCCATGTGGTTAGAACCCTTTATAAGGGTAACCTGATTTTTGTTCTTTTCCAGAGGAGACAACAATTTAGGTCATCACAAGAATGATCGTGCCGAAAAAGGGAGGGGGGGGGGGTGAGATACTTTTAAAAACTCAATCTTCAGAATTGATTGAGATCACTCGACATCCGAAAATCGTCTCAGGCAAACAATGCCAGGGGCAGCAGAGCGACGCTTAATGTCCCAGCTGCCGCATAATCTTGAGCACCGCCAATTCCTTGGCTTTTGCCTCGATATCGACTGTGGCATCAAGAGCAAGCCAATCAGCGGGGAAATCTTTCCGGTCGATATAATCTGCGTGGGCTTTCGGATTGTTGCTGTGCCAACCATCCCTGGGTGAAGAGAGATGCACATAAGCCTCTCCACGGCCGGACTTTCGCCAGCTTGCCAGGCATTGTTCGGTTGCTTCGGAGATGCTCAATCGGCCTGGATTGCAGCGGTGGTGATGCACATCATAAACCAGCGGGATGTGCATGTCCTTGCAGACCGGAATCAGGTCGTCTACAGTGTAGGAGACATCATCGTTCTCCAGGGTCAAGCGTGACCGGACTCGCTCCGGGAGCTGGACAAAATTCTCCCTGAAGCGCTTCAGGGCACTTGCTTTGTCTCCGTAAACTCCGCCGCCGTGGATGTTTATGACATCGGCACCGACCAACTCGGCGAGCATTGCCTGGTATTCAAGCTCCATGACCGATTTCCTGGTCACCTCGGGGTTTGGTGATGAGAGCAGGACAAACTGGTCCGGATGGAAGCTGAGTCGAATATTCCATTGCTGCCGTAACCGGTTTGCCTCCTTCAGCTTCGTGATGATTGCCGATGCATCGGGCAGGTCCTTAATGGAATAACCAACCTCAGGGTGGGTATATCTGGGCAGGAGTGGTGAAGGGATGCGGTAAGCACCGATACGAAGAGCATGGACCGCTTCGAGAGCAGCCACCAGGCTGGTGCAGTTGGCCAGGCAAAGCAAAGAAATTTTTTCTAGCCGCTCACGCCTGGTTAACTTGATCAGGGTCTTTGCCGTCGTCTGGCGAAAGCGGATCGGCTGTTCGCGAAACAGGCAGCAAAGACCAAAACGTAACATGATGAAGTCCTTCCACATTTGCAAACGACAAGAAACTTTTTACCATTGTATAGGGCGGGTTATCTGCCGACAAAGACAAACTGCTTATCCCCGGGGGGCTATATGGCCAATTCGACAGAATGGAACCTGGTTCTGGAACTCCTTCAAAATCAAGCCTTTGGTGTGCTTGGGACGTCTCGTGAAGGGCATTCCTATACCAGCCTCGTGGCGTTCGTCCCAACAGAAGATGCGACCCGCCTGTATTTTGCAACAACGCGGGCAACCCGTAAGTACCATAATTTGTCAGCAGATGACAGGGTCGCTTTGTTGATCGACAACCGGGCTGACCAGACCAGGGCTCTTTACGAGGCTGCCGCGCTAACCGCTTATGGCACTGCCAGAGAGATCGATGATGAACGCCGCAGCGAGGCGATTGAAATCTATCTCTCCAAGCATCCACAGCTGAAGACCTTTGTCTCTGCACCCACAACGGCTTTGTTCCTGATCACAGTTAAAGAATATCACCTTGTACAGCGTTTCCAAAACGTGACTGAATTTCGGATGAACCGATGCACTACCTGATTCCGCTGACTTCATCTTGCCGGGATGCAGTAGAAACCATTGGCGGCAAGGCACAAATGCTGGCTTATTTACAGCAGCAGGGCTTTCAAGTGCCGGCAGGCCACTGTTTGCCGGTCAGCGTCTATTTTGAATTCATCAACGAAACGGGTCTCGACGCCTTCATCGCCATGGAACTCCAACGCAAGGATTTCAGCGCCATGCGGTGGGAAGAGATCTGGGATGTATCACTGCGTATCCGGAATCACTTTGTTGCCTGTGACTGGCCGGTGACGTTGAAGCAGAAGCTGCTTGATGATTTGCATCGAACCGCTAACAACTGGCCGGCGACGGCAGTCCGCTCTTCTGCTCCCGGGGAGGACTCCTGCAAGCAATCCTTTGCCGGCCTGCACGAAAGCCGTGTCATGCTGCATGGCGCAGAGGCCATTCTCGAGGCGATACGTGTCGTCTGGGCATCACTCTGGTCAGATGGTGCGCTGCTCTATCGACACGAGCTGGGTCTGGACCCGGGCAAGAGTGCTATGGCTGTCATCATCCAGGAGATGGTGGTCGGCAAGGTCTCCGGGGTCCTGTTTACCAAGGCGCCGCAGAATAGCACGGTTATGATGGTCGAGGCGGTCTGGGGTTTGAACCAGGCCCTTGTTGATGGAACAATTGAGCCGGACCGCTGGCAACTCAGCCGCGCAACCGGCAACGTGGTCGAAAAACACGAAGTGATTCACTCCGTAGCGATGAGGCCGGTCTCAAGCGGGCTTGAATTAGCCCCCGTGGAGCAGGCTCAACATGGGCAGACACCGCTTGACGACTCGCTCTGCCGCACCCTCTATCAGGCAGGGTCTCAATTGGAAGACCTCTTGGGGACAGCAGTCGATATCGAATGGACTCAATCTGAGGCGGGGCTGCATATTCTCCAGGCACGCCCGATTACATCGATTTTAGAATCACGCGCTGATGATGAGAGGCTCTGGTATCTGAGTCTGCACCGGAGTTTGGAGAACCTTGAAGAGCTACAAAGAGAACTCGAACAAGTGATCCTGCCCGGGATGGATGCTGATGCAGACCAGATGAGTGCGATTGATTTGCCTCAACTTGGTAACCGGGAACTTGCCGAGGAACACCTCCGACGCAGCCGAGTTCTCGACAAATGGCTTCAGACATACAAGGAAAAATGTATTCCGATGGCTCATGGGCTGAGACTCTTTGGCGAGTTCTACAATGATCTTATCAAGCCGGAGAACCCTTTCGAATTTGTCAGCCTGTTGCACTCTGAAGATTTATTGGCCGTCCAACGAAACCGGCAACTACGCAAAATAGCCAACGTCCTGCGCGAGGATCCGACGGTCCTTGAGCGTTTGAAGGAAGGCC
>CAVRQQ010000034.1:0-173988 GCA_963723355.1 uncultured delta proteobacterium | reverse complement strand
CGGGCATGAATCATAAAATTCTGCAGCGGATAATACACCTGCGTCAGGGCCATGCGGGTTTTCTCGGAGTTCCGATAGTTCAGGCCGATCCAGCGTTCAATATCATCACGAACACCATTCTCATTTACGTCAACCCCTTCAATCGTCTCGTCACCTGCCGGACCAGGATCGGGCGGAAGATTGAGCGTCGGTTCGCCCAGAATCTGCACAAACAGATAGCCACCCGGATTGCTGCGTAAATTGACCGTCAGAAGGTTTTCCTGGTCATGGGGAGCAATGGAACGCTGCAACCCGGCAACTTTCTGGTTGAAATCCGCAGGGCTGAGCACCTTCACACCGTTGAGACTGACAACGGCACTCGACACCCGGTTCGAGCCATCTTCCTTGCCATTTTGGACGTTGAGGACAATCCCCTCGTAACCCTGGCTCCAGAACCTGAGCTCTTCCTGCACCGGCTCACCTGTCGTCGACTCGATACGCGCCTCAGCGATCACCTCCAGAGCTGAGGCGGTCGATGCCAGCGAACAGGCAACCAACAACATCAAAATGAATCCAGTTTTCTTCATACGCTCCTCCTTTGATAGCAATTAAACACATGGCAGCCGATGGAACCTGTGCTGCCCCCATAACAATTTCATCTACAAGCAGTCTTGCAGACATATCTGTCCGTTCGTCATGGCATGATGGGAAACCGCCATGGACAATTCTTGTGCGAGATTTGATACAAATGGGATTGGTATACCCGAACCGGGATGTAAGAGGTGCTTCCTGTTGATCGTACTATCGGGCAAAAACCGCCAACAGCACAAGCTGCAGCCTTGTTCATGCGCTCCCTCCATGGAATTCAATCACATTAAATTAAAAAACCGGGCAGTCAAAAATGCTTCTTGACAACCCGGCTGTCTTCGAACTGCTTAAGACCCGTGGCTTTCCGCCCCATCCTCACGAACAGTTTGGCTTTGCAACAAGATTAAATAACATTGAATAGTTTTATTAGGCGTAGCTCATGTCAACAATGATTGTCAAGCACAAAATTCCACCTGACTCACTCAATTCACTTACATCACAGATCAACCTTCCACATATTCGACCGCTGCAGAGGTCAGTTTCTCGAGCTCCTCGACGCTGCCTGCTTCCGTGTAGACCCTGACCACCGGCTCGGTCCCCGACTTGCGGAACAGGGCCCATGAGCCGTCTTCGAGAATCATCTTGACGCCATCGGTAGTGATCGTCTCGGCAACCTGTTTGCCGGCGAGCTGGTGCGGTGGCGAGGCGAGCTTGTCACCGATCTTTTCTGCCAATTCCATGGAGAGGCGCAAATTCTTGCGGGACGTATGGAATTCACCGACGCGTGCATAAAGATCTTGCAGCAACTGGTTGATCGTCTTGCCCTCAACCGCAACCATTTCAGCGACCAGCAGGCAGGCCAGCACGCCATCTTTGTCCGGGACATGCCCGCGCAGACTCAAACCGGCGCTCTCCTCACCGCCGATGACGATCTGGTTGTCACGAATGAACTCGCCGATGTATTTGAAACCGACCGGTGTTTCACGAACCGCATAACCGTGATGGGCGGCCACCGCATCGATGAAATGTGAGGTGGCCACCGAACGGGCGGCGTCACCCGACTCACCTTTCCTTCTGATCAAATAATCGTACAGCAGGGCCAGGATATAGTTCGGCTCGATGAAAGTACCGTCGGCATCGATGATACCGTAGCGGTCAGCGTCGCCATCGGTCGCCAGGCCAAGTGCAACCCGCTTGTCACCTCTGACCCGGGTGACCAGGTCATTCAGGTGAGTCGGGGACGGATCAGGTGGCATACCGCCAAAATATGGGTCGCGGCTGCTGTTGATCGTCTGCACCAGCAGGCCTGCCTCTCCCAGCAGGCTGTCAACGTAATTACGACCGGCGCCATACATCGGGTCAAAAATCACCGTCATTCCCGATCTGCCGATGGCTTCGAGATTGACTTTCTTGCGGATCACTTCAAGGTAGTCGGGCATCGGATCTATCTCTTCAACGAGGCCCGAGCGTACGGCCTGGTCAAGCGGCATATCGCGATAACAGACTTCACCGAGCATGGCATTGGCGCGCCGTTCGATGTCGGCGGTCACCTCCGGCAACGCCGGACCTCCCCAGGCGGTGGAGAATTTGATGCCGTTGTATTCGCTGGGATTGTGACTGGCCGTGAAATTGATTGCGCCATCTGTAGCACGGCGCATGATCTCGTAGGCGATAACCGGTGTCGGCGTATCATCCTTGCAGATGAAGGACGGCATGCCGGAGCCTGCCAGGACCCGGGCTGTTTCGTGAGCAAACCGTTCACCGAAGAACCGGCTGTCGTGACCGATCACCAGGCCGCGACCGCCGCTGCCCTCAGCCTTAAGAAAATCGGCGATCGCCTGAACGACCACACGGACATTATCCAGGGTAAAATCTTCGGCCAGGATACCGCGCCAGCCTGAAGTACCGAACTTGATCTGAGTCATGCGTTTCTCTCCTCATTCAATTATTTTATACGTGAAGAATAGCAGATGAAGTTGAGGTGCGAGGTGCGAAGTGAGAAAAAACCAAAACAAAGCGGTTCGGACGCTGATTTTCATGATGATCGATGATCAAATCTAAACCAGCACCTTTGGGCTTTTGTTAATATCATTCTTTTCAGTGTTCATCAGTGTCTAAACATAATCTTCAGTTTTCCTGTGCTTCTACTCGTCCTCGCACTTCACATCTCTCATCATCCGGCATAATCGGGGCAGGATAATCCTCGATGTCGGCGACATAGGCGCAGTCTGCCGGCAGAAAACCTTTTTTGATATTTTCCGGAGTCAGACGCACACAACCGGGACGTATCTTGTCGCGTTGATCGTAAACCTGGCAGCGCTTCGTCTCGGGATCAAGATGTTCGCACGGCAGACCCGTGTAGTAGATACGACCCTCGAAATCGATTTTTTCATAGCAGCACCGGCCGCATCGAGTGCAGACAGACTCCCACTTCTTCGTTTCAGATTTGCTTGATTTACTCATGACAACAAACTACCTGACGTGAAAAATCCGGTCAATGGCAACAACTTATGGATTTTTTAAGTTGACACAGATCAGTAAAAGGGGGTAGAAATCCCCCTCGGAAACCAGAACCAGTTACAGATAAAGGAGTGCCCCATGCAGTGTCAAACAGTTCTTCCCGGTACAGAATGTACTTTCTGGAGTAAAAACGGTTGCGTATGCGAAGGCGGCAGCTGCCAGAACGTGATTGAAATGTGCGAAGGTTGCGATCATATCGCAGAAGGCACTATCGGTCCGGTCTGCCTGAAGGCCCCTGCCCCGATCAAGAAATGGTCCGCGGGTCTCTGCAACTTTGCCACTCACAGGAAAGTTGAAGTCAAGATTGCAGACATCAAGGTCAACCCGCTCAAAGCTTCGAAGCGCGCGGGTCGTTAACGACAATCTTGGTGACGTAAAAATTCAGGGCCGGCAGCCATTTGGTTGCCGGCCTTTTTTTACGGGCACGAAGTGCGAGTTGCGACAGATGCGAAGTGCGAAAATGAAAGGAGCACAAGCAAAACAAAAGAATCATTGGACGATGATGTTCGCTAAAAAGAACGATCAAACACAAATCTTTAAGTTCTGATTTGAATTTGATCAGTGTCCGAATAATCTTTCGATTTTGGTTTTTTCGCGTCCTCGCGTCCTCACGCCTCATTCCGTTTCCTGTCCTCCCGCTTCTTCCCCATCAACCAGCAACGGCAGGCTTTCCATGAGCGCCTCTGTTTCGGTATCAGGTGCCAGCTCGCTGAATTCGCTAAGGGTCGGCAGTGACGAAAGGTCCGGCAGACCGAAGAGTTCGAGGAACTCCCTGGTCGTACCGTAGATCATCGGCTTGCCGGGGACATCCTTCTTCCCCAGGATTCTGACCAGGCGCTTTTCCAGTAAAGTCTTCAACACGCTGCCGGAATCGACGCCACGCAGGTATTCGACCTCTGAGCGCGTTACCGGTTGGCGGTAGGCAATAATCGCCAGACTCTCCAGGGCTGGGCGTGAAAACCGGAATGGTCTGCTGCGACCGAGTTTTCTCAGGTATTCGGCATATTCCGGACGGGTCCTCAACTGGTAGCCGCCGGCAACTTCCTGCAGGAAGAACCCGCGAGGGCGCTCGGCGTAATCCACCTCGAGGGCTTCAATCGCTTCCCTGATATCTGCCAGAGGTACATCCAGCGCTTCGGCCATACGTTCGGCCTTGATCGGTCCGTCGGCAGCAAAGATCAGGGCTTCGGCCAGTGGTATGAGATCATGTATATCCAAGGCTGTCTTCTCCGACCTCAAGCTCTTCGGTTTCGTCGATCGGAACCGACGGGAAGAGCCAGATGGTTCCGTGATGAGTATTCTGCATGAAGCGAACCATGCGCATCTTGACCAGTTCCAGCAGGGCCAGGAAAGTCACGATGACCTCAGAGCGCCTGATGCCATCGCTGAAAAGGTCGAGGAAAGCCACACTCTCCTTGCCCTGCAGTTCGGTCAATATCGCGTTGATGCGATCCGTCACGGAGAGCTGTTCCAGGTTGACTTCGTGAACAAGTTCCTCGGGCTTTTCCTCAAGAACGTCCCTCAATGCGGCGAGCAGATCAAACAGGCCGACGGCAACAAAACCTGTCTCAGCTTCCTCCAACACCTCCGGCTCGGGAGCTGCGCGGGCAAACAGGTCGCGTCCAAGCATAGGGCCGGCTTCAAGGGTCTCGGAAACATCCTTGTATTTCTGGTACTCGAGCAACCGTCGGACCAGTTCTGCGCGCGGGTCCTCTTCCTCTTCCTCCGCCTCGTCTTCATAGCTCCTGGGCAGCAGCATCTTCGACTTGATATGCAGCAAGGTGGCTGCCATCAACAGAAATTCCCCGGCAATGTCGAGATTCAGAGTCTTCATGGCATCGAGGATGCCCAGGTACTGCGCGGTGATCGCGGCAATCGGTATATCGGATATATCCATCTCGTTCTTCTTGATGAGATGGAGCAGGAGATCGAGCGGCCCTTCGAAATTCTCCAGGTGGATATCGTAGCCACTCATAATGATCACCGATAAAAGAGTAGACGCATGGTCTGCTCGACAACGTCCATGTGCGGGCCGGCCATCAGTGACACCACATGGTTGACAGCCGGACCGAAAGCCACACTCCAGATTGATGTGCCAAAGATCAGGAATACGATCAGCAACATGCCGAAAGGTTCGACGCGGCGCAGCATCAGGGATTGTTTCTCAGGAAGAATCCCCATCAGTACGCGACCTCCGTCGAGCGGCGGAATCGGCAACAGGTTAAAAAGACAGAGGATAATGTTGATGTAGAGTCCGAATGCCGCCATCAGACCAACCGGCTCGATGTATGACAACACCTGGCTGGCCTCTGGAAGAGAGGCCGCAACGTAGACGACGACACGCAGCAGCAGCGCACAAAAGAGCGCCAGCATCAGATTTGCCAGTGGTCCGGCCAGGGCAACCCAGACCATGTCATTTTTCGGACGGCGGAGATTGTTCGCGTTGACCGGGACCGGCCTGGCCCAACCGAAACCAAAGACCAGCAGAGCTATGGTGCCGATTGGATCGAGATGCTTGATCGGGTTCAACGTCAGGCGACCGAGCAGTCTGGCGGTCGGATCTCCGAGCTTTTCGGCAGAGAACCCGTGTGCGACTTCATGCAGCGTGACGGCCAGCAATGCCGGCACCAGCATGATGGAAATTTTAAGCAGGATATGTTCCATAAGGAAAGGCGTCTACCGATCTATAAAAGGATAGTTATCTTTAGCAGATGCACCGTCAGGAGTCAATGGGGAGCGCTCTGATAAAAACCTATAAATAATTGATTTCATTATAATATTTATCAACTATAAAAAACCCAGAAAAGCCGGGATAAGAGGGATTTTAATTGCCAGGTCTCGACACATAAACCAAAATACGGCACTCAAGGTTTTCCGCGTCCCGCGTCCCGCGTCCCGCGTCCCGAAATCCCCTTCCCATACTTCCGCAACACATACGCCTTCTCATCTTCCAGTGTCGCGACACGGTCATCGAGTCGCGCCCCGAGCAGGTCATCGAGAATAGTCCGGAATTGCGGCCCGGGGGGGAAACCGAGGTTTTCCAGATCGTGGCCGGTCAGTATCGGCTGGACAGCCCTCAGGTGTGTTATATAACGTGAAATCCATTGGCGCACCGACTCCTTTTTAGCTCTGGCCATCATCAACAGCAGGACTTCTGTTGACAGAGGCTGAAACCAACGATACAGGCTGCTGTTGCGGGGTGGTCGAGTGCCGGGATTGCGCCGCTCAAGTTGTCTCAAGATGCCGAGGGCCTTACTGCGCTGGTCGATCATGATGTCACGATAACGTGGCATAATCTGTAGTCGCTCGCAGAGATTCCTGATGCCGGGACGATCCAGGACCGATGTGCAGACCAGGAAGTAGCAAAGCCAGCGTTCACACGGTTGGCCGGTGTAAAGCAGATCATACCAGTCCATTGCCCGTCTCGCTTCATCGAAGAACCTGGCATAATCGACCTTCTTCGACAGTGCCGGATGCAAGGTGCTGAGGACATTCAGCTTTGCAAGCCGGGTTATTGCCGGCAGAGGCCGATGTTCATTTAATATCAGGTACAGTTCCGTGAAAATTCGCTTGCCACTGACTTTGTCGAGCAGGCCGAGCCGCACGGCACTGTTCAGAAGATGCTCCGTCTGTTTGCCAATCTGGAAACCGAGACGCTGCTCGAACCGGACCGCCCGAAATACCCGGGTCGGATCTTCGACAAAGCTGAGGTTGTGCAACACGCGGATTGCCTTGTCGTCGATATCACGCTGACCACCGTAGTAATCGAGCAACTCACCATAGGCTTCCTGGTTCAAGCTGATCGCCAGGGTGTTGACGGTGAAATCCCGCCGGCTCAGGTCCATCTTTACCGAAGAATGTTCGATATCCGGCAAAGCACCGGGTTTCAGGTAATACTCCATGCGCGCCGAAGCGATATCGACCTTGAAGTCATCCGGATAGATCAGGACCGCGGTACCGAACTTGCGATGACAGCGGACCCGGCACTCGTGATCGCGGGCAAAACGTTCGGCGAAAGCCACGCCATCTCCCTCAACGACAATATCGACATCTAGGTTTTCCTGGTTGAGCAGCATGTCCCGCACGAAGCCGCCGACAACAAATATGGGCACATTGAGCTCGATCGCCAATTTTGCCAAGTTGGGCAAGAATCTCCTGAATCCGCCGGGGCAGGCGATTCCGCATCAGGCGCTGGATCTGGCCCGACTTGTAGCTGCGTCCGCCCCTGCTGACCAGGCTGCGCTCTCCGGAACGTGGCGGTGTGCCAGCGCTGCTGGCCAGATGACGCAGCAGGTCGGTACGGGTCACGGCACCGACCAGCTTGCCCTCATCAACGACCGGGACGAAACGCTGGTTGCTCTCGACGATCATCGACTTGAGAGCCGCCACGGTCGTCTGGGGCGTGACTTGGTGAAAGTCACTGGTCATGATCTCACCGACCGGCTGTTTCTGCAGACCGTGATAGACCGCCTTGTCGACCAACTGCCGGGAGATAATCCCGACCACTTCCTGCTTATTGACGACCGGCACCGTATTGATATTGAAACGGGAAAGCACCTGATGGGCGTCGGCAACCGTCTGATCGATCGTAACGGACTTGACCGGCGTAGACATGAGGTGCAGAGCCTCCCATTGCGGCTGAACATGTTCCTGCAGAACCGTCGGCAACCGCTCAAGGACCTGGACCAGGGTCATATCGCGCACCGCACATGACGCAGCCGATGCGTGACCGCCACCGCCAAACTCGCTCATGATATCACCGGCGTGAACCTCCTTGAGACGGGAACGGGCGACGATGAAGACACGACTTTCCATACGGATAATGATGAACAGGACATCTAGGTTTTCCATGTCCTTGAGTTTGTGGGCAAGAGTGGCGATATCACCGACAAAATGGTCAACCGTAGCATGGGCGATAGCGATGTTGATGCCATGGATATTGAGGATGGTCCGGCTCGCGATCAGGTCGTTGAGCAGTCGGACCTGTTCCGGAGTCAGCTCCTGGACGATCAGGTCGGCGACGATATTGAGATTGGCCCCATGTTCAAGCAGATAGGCGGCGGCCTGGTAATCCCTGACCGTGGTCGTATGAAAGGTCAGGCTGCCGGTATCTTCGTAGAGGCCGAGCATCATCATGGTCGCTTCATCAGCAGAGACCTTGATCTGCTTCTGCATGAAGATGTGAGCCAAGACCGTGACGGTTGACCCGACCGGCTCGACAACCTCTAAAGAGCCTTTAAGGCTACCCTTCTTGACTGTGTGATGATCGTAGATATGGATATCGACGCCGGGGCGTTTGGCCACATCGGCGAAAGGGCCGATCCGGGAGGCCTGGCGGACATCGACCAGAATCAAGCGGGTTACGGCATCAAGGTCGATATCGCGAACCCTTTTGAAGCCGAAAGCATACTGGGCGCTGTTGAGGAAGAATTCGCGCAGACTGCGCTCCTGGCCGCCGGGAAAGACCATCTCTGCGTCGGGATACAATCGCCTGGCAGCAATCATCGACCCGAGGCAGTCAAAATCGGCATTGATGTGGGTCGTGATGACGTCCATGTTAGAACCTGCGGCTAGAGGCTGGGGACTAGGGACTGGTAAATTGATTTTAGCATATGATGTTTCCAGCCCCCAGCCCCTGAATGCCAGTCCCCGATTCTAAAGCCCCTGCTTCTAAAGTTTGAGGCTGCCAATCAACTCGTGAATATCCTCGATCCCCTCGCCTATACAGAATTCCTCGATCCCGTCGATAATCGTCTGTATGACCGACGGGTCGACGAAATTGGCGGTACCGACCTGGACTGCCTTGGCGCCGACGATCAGGAATTCGAGAGCGTCCATGGGACGGGAGATGCCGCCGATGCCGATGACCGGGACCGAAACGGTCTGCACGACCTGGTGCACCATGCGCACGGCAATCGGGCGGATCGCCGGGCCGGAGAGACCTCCGGTACGGTTGGCTATCCTTGGCTTGCGGGTGTGGATATCCACCGACATGCCGGTGATGGTGTTGATGCAGGAGATCGCGTCCGCGCCGGCCTCTTCCACCGCTCGTGCGACAACCGTAATATCCGTGACATTCGGTGTCAGCTTGACGATCAGCGGCTTTTGCAGGTGTTTGCGCACCAGCGCGACGACTTCGCTGGCTGCCTTGGGGTCGGTGCCGAAAACGATGCCGCCCTGCTTGACGTTCGGGCAGGAGATATTCAGCTCTCCTGCGGCAATTTCCGGAATATCATTCAGGCGCTTGGCGACTTCGCCATACTCTTCCAGGGTGTTGCCGAAAAAGTTGGCAATGACCGGGGTGTTGAGGGTTCGGAGGAAAGGCATCTTGTGCTGAATGAACGCCTCTATGCCGACATTTTGCAGGCCGATGGCGTTGAGCATGCCACTGATCGTCTCGGCGATCCGCGGGGTCGGGTTGCCGGCCTTCGGTTTCAGGGACAAGCCTTTGGTGACAATTGCACCGATCTTCTCCAGGTCCAGAAATGGCGCGTACTCTTCACCATAGCCAAAGGTCCCTGAAGCTGGCATGACCGGGTTGCGCAACTTGATGCCGGCGATCTCAACCGCCATGTTGGGTTTTTTGACTGTTGTCCTGGTCGTTTCATTCATCACTCACACCCCCCGCAGCCATGACTCTGTGCCAGAGCATTCCAGTCGAGATACTGGGCTTTGAAAACCGGCCCGACCTTGCATGTGCAGAGGTAACTCGGCCGCTCCTCGGTATGCCCTGCCCCTTTGACCACACAGCCGAGGCAGGCGCCAACCCCACACGCCATCGACTCTTCAAGTGAGACCTGCAAAGGCGTCTTGTTGGCTACGCAGATATCACGCACGGCGCAGAGCATCGGCATCGGTCCGCAGGCAAAGACTTCAGCCTTGGGGAACTTCTGCAGCTTGCGCTCGAGGACCTGGGTCACCAGCCCCTCTTCGCCAAGACTGCCATCGTCGGTGGAGACATAGGTCTCAACACCGAGACGTTCGAATTCGGTTACCGCAAAGATATCGTCGCGCGTGCGGCCGCCCATCAGCAGACGGACATTGCAGCCTTTTTCAATCAATTCCCCAGCCAGCATATAGAGGGGGACCAGGCCGATCCCGCCACCGACAAGAATCCTCTCGCCATCGCATGAAGGCGCGTCGAAACCGTTGCCGAGCGGGCCGAGCATCTCCACCTTGTCTCCTTCGTGCAGCTCCGCCATGATCGTCGTTCCCCGGCCGACGACCTTATAGACGAGCTCGACAAACTCCTTGGGCGGCAGGCCATCGCAGTCCGCCGGCAGGAACCCGGTACGAAAGATGCCGAACGGTCGACGCAACAGCGGCGGCAGCGAGCGCTGCACGCGGAACATGACAAACTGCCCGGGATGGGCAGTCTCGCCGAAACCTGGCGCCAGGATCCGCATCCGGTAATATCCGGGCGAGATTTCCTGGTTGGAAATGATCTTGGTCCTGTAGTTCTTCATTCTTAATATCTCTCCTGAGCAGAATGCTGTCTTAATCGACCTCAGCATCCATCTGACATGTCATTAACAGGCGTCTTCACCATCCGGGTAGTAACCTGGCCGCCTGCCCGCCGCAACGAAGCCGAATCGTTGATAAAGCGCAATCGCCGGCGCATTGCCGCTGCGTACTTCCAGGCAGACCGAGTTCAGGCCAGACCTGCGACTGCGTTCGATGGCATACTCGAGTAGCCGGGCGGCAATCCCCCGGCGACGCATGCTCGGCAAGGTTGCCAGGTTCTGGATCTGCAATTCCCCGGCGATCAGCCAGGAGCAGAGGAAACCGGCGAGGACATCCCGGCACCAGTACAGGTCAATCTTCGCCACCGGGTTGACTAATTCGTCAGCAAAGTGCTGCATGCTCCACGAATCGTACTGACTGGCACATTCAAGCTGGCAGACAGCAGACAGATCACCCCGGGTCATCGGTGTGATCCTGTCACCATCTGGCAAATCAATGAGTTGATCATTGTGCTGCAAGGTTTTGCTTTCCACATCAGCTTGAATGTCAAAAGGTGATTCATAATAGGATACCGTTACCGGCCTGTAAAGAGTTGAAATCAATCCTGTCAAGGTTCACTCCAGGTCGCAGATTACAGTTCTTTTAATGCTTTGCGATTGACAACCCGCAGGGGGGTGATTTATTTAATAGCGCTACCCTTTGCACACAAGGAGACCAGTCTTGTCTGATCGTTCAAGCATGACCTATAAAGGCGCCGGCGTCGATATCGAAGCCGGCAACCGTTTCGTCGATATGATCAAGCCTCTGGTCAAGTCGACCAACCGCCCGGAAGTCCTCACCGATATCGGTGGTTTCGGCGGTTTGTTCTCACTGAACAAGGACAAATACCATTCACCGGTCCTTGTTTCATCGACTGATGGGGTCGGCACGAAACTGAAGCTTGCATTCCAGCTTGACCGACATAACACGGTAGGCATAGATCTGGTTGCCATGTGTGTCAATGATGTCATCGTCCAGGGCGCCGAACCGCTGTTTTTCCTCGACTACCTGGCAACCGGCATGCTCGCACCGGAAAAAGCCGCTGAGATCGTCGAAGGTATTGCAGAAGGTTGCCGACAGGCCGGTTGTGCGCTGGTCGGTGGTGAAACAGCCGAACTGCCCGGCTTCTACAATGACGGCGAATACGACCTGGCCGGATTTACGGTCGGCGTGGTTGACCGCGATGCCATCATCGACGGTTCCTCGATCCAGGTTGGCGAAGTGCTGATCGGCATCGCTTCAAACGGTTTGCACTCGAACGGTTATTCACTGGCCCGCAGGATTATCAGCGAACGTCTGGAGGGTGGCCTTGAAGCCGTACTGCCGGAACTTGGCGAATCCCTCGGCGACGCATTGCTCCGTCCAACCAGAATTTACGTCAAATCGATTCTCAACCTGCTGCGCGACTTCACGATTCAGGGCATGGCTCACATCACCGGCGGCGGCTTGCTGGAGAATGTCCCAAGAATTTTACCGCGTCACTGCAAGGCGGTCATCCACAAGGACGCCTGGCCGAAACCGCCGCTTTTCGAGATTTTGCGTGAGGCTGGCAATCTCGAGGAGAAAGAGCTGTTTCGCACTTTCAATTACGGCATCGGCATGGTCCTGGTGGTACACAAGGACGATGCAGATGACATCCTGTCGCGCCTGCACGGCCTGCATGAGCAAGCCTACGTGATCGGTGAGATTGCCGCATGCGACGACGCGAGCGAACAGGTTGAGCTTGTTTAATAACAAGCTCTGAGCTTTACACTGCAAGAATGATTAGACCTTCCGGAGCCCTTCCATGTCCAAAAAATTACGCATAGGGGTACTCGCCTCGGGTGGCGGGACCAATCTGCAGTCGATCATTGACCGGTGCCAGGATGGCAGCCTCGATGCCGAAATTGCCGTTGTCATCTGCAACAACCCGGGGGCCGGCGCACTGGAACGCGCTGCACAGGCCGGGATTGCCAGCCGATGCATCAACCATCGTGATTTTTCCAGTCGCGAGGACTTCGATACCGCCGTCGTCAGTGCCCTGCAGGAATCCGGTGTCGAGCTTGTCGTTTTGGCCGGCTTCATGCGCATCATCACCCAGACATTCATCGACGCGTTCCCCGATCGCGTAATAAACATCCACCCGGCCCTGCTGCCTTCTTTTCCCGGTTTGCACGTCCAGCAACAGGCGATTGATTACGGTGCCCGCTTTTCCGGTTGCACTGTCCACTTTGTCGACGGTGGTGTTGATACCGGCCCGATCCTCATCCAGGCGGTCGTACCGGTTCTCCAGGATGATACGGCGGAGACTCTGGCCGCCCGCATCCTTGAACAGGAGCATAGAATCTACCCCCGGGCAATTCAGCTGATTGCTGAAAACCGGGTACACATCAATGGCCGACAGGTCTCCATTGCCCCGGCCTGCCCAGCCAGTCGATCTGCACTTGTCAACCCGTCGCTGGAGGATTGACGATGAGTCGGGAATCTGCCAATGGCTGCAAGGAACCGATTCTGGTCAGCGCCTGCCTGCTCGGCCTGGCGACCCGTTACGACGGTAAAACCAAACGTTGCCAGGCAGTTATGGAATACCTGCAGAGAGAAAACCTGCTACCGATACCGGTCTGCCCGGAACAGCTCGCAGGCATGTCCACGCCTCGCGAGAAAACCTTCTTCAAGTCCGGTAGCGGCCTCGATGTTCTCGCCGGAGAAGGACATGCTGTCTCGGAGTCCGGGAAGTCAATGAACGACATTTTCTGTCGTGGTGCATGGATGGTCCTGCAGATCGGCCACTTGAGTCATTGTCGTCGCGCCTTACTCAAGGAGCGCAGTCCTTCCTGCGGTGTGCACCTGATTTATCGCGGCGAGGCCAGGGTGCCCGGCACCGGGGTCACCACGGCGCTACTGATCAAGGAAGGCTTCGAGGTTTTCTCGGAAGAGGATTTGTAAACCAGCAGGCAGCAAGGCCGCAGCAACTCATTCCCCGGAATTAGACATTCATGATCTGCGAACTTGCCCACTCATCTTTCGGCAGCAGGAGAATTCCGGCTGATGGGTACTTGATTCCGCAAGGCCACCAACCATGAGCAAACATTATGATATCGCTATCGTCGGCAGCTCCCTGGCGGCACAGATCGCCGCAGCCTTGTTGGTCAAACAGGGCGGCAGGGTCCTGTTTCTGAGCGAAACCGGGATGCAGGCCCCGACATGGTTTCATTCTTCTCTTTTCCTGGAAAAAATCCTCGGCGTACTGGGCGGCCGCTCCTGCTTTATGGCTCAGCGACCGATCCAGATCGTTGCCGAGCACTCAAGGTTGACCGTCAGCAACGATATCTCCCTCGACAAAGAGTTGCAGCGGGAGTTCGGAGCCTCCGGACCGGCCATCAGCGACTGGTTGGCCGGGCTCCAGGAGCAGGGGCAGCGATTGGAAAAGCTGTTCTGGGAGAACGGCGGCCTACCCTGGCCATCGTTCAAGGCAAAAACGCGTTTTAAACTGCTCTGCGTGCGCAACAAAGTGAATCAGTCTGTGCTGGAACGACCGATCGCGGATCAGCTCTCAGGCTTCGCGGACCCGCCGAGAGCATTTCTGACCGATCTGTTGCAGGGGCTTGCATTGACCCCGGTCGACAACCTGTCCACGGCCCGTGCCGCGATCTTGTGGGCGCATGCCCAGAGACCTGAAAACGTTAGAGGAGCCGAGTTCAGCCAGACGCTGGAGAAGCGTTTTGACCAGTTTCACGGGGCAAGGGCCGAGGTGGAGAATTTGAAGCCCTTCGAATTTGACGGCTCGCGATGGACAGGCGGGCAGCTCGTATCGGGCGGCCGGTTCAGCGCCGACAACTTCCTCCTCGGCGACCAGCGACTGGCCGGGTTGTTCGCGGCCGGCGAGCCGGTGCAGGTTCCCTCTTTCCCTGTTCGCGCCGCATGGCAAACCGACAATCTCGCCGGGCAATTATCCAGGCTGCTGGGGACGCGGGTGATCTGCGGAGGCCGCCTGCCATTGCGGATGGCCATTGAACAGGCCGACGAAAAGTTGTATGGACTGGTCCACAGCACCGAGGACGCAACGGCTGATGAGATCAGAAGACAGCTCGGGCCGGTCCTGCCCTTTGCCAAGTACCGGCTCGACGCATTGGGCCGTGAACAGGGACCCGCGCCGCAAGTGAAGCGTCAGGAAACCGTGCTGCTGGCACGGCCTGCCGTTGCGGGCCGGCAGGAACCTGTACTGGGCGGACAATACCGTCCTGCTCCCGGAGATGGACGGTGCCGGTGCGGCACTGCTGGCCTGGACAATCTTCGCCAACCTGGGAAGGGAGCTAAAAGCCGGCCTGGGCTAAGAAATGCTTGCAAAGCAATTTCATCCATGTTAGAAGATTCCGTTCAGAACGTATAGGAGGAACAAGAAATGGCTAACGTATGTGATGTTTGCGGGAAGAAACCGATGACCGGCTGTAATGTCAGCCATGCACATAATAAAACCAAGAAGGTTTTCAAGCCAAACCTGCAGAAGGTGCGTGCCGTCCAGAACGGCGCCGTGCGTAGTATGAAGGTGTGTACGCGTTGCATCCGTTCAGGGGCTGTGCAAAAAGCCAGCTAAACTGTCTGGTGAAAAATTTCAAAGGGGCGGCCTGGTAAGGCTGCCCCTTTTATTTTGTGATTACTGTAGATGATACACCGCCAGGTCTACTGTTTCACAGTTGCAATCCATTCGATCTCAACCATCGCCCCCTTCGGCAACGCCGCTACCTGCACACAGGCCCGCGCCGGAGGCACTTCATTGAAACATTCACCATAGATCTCATTGACCGTTGCAAAATCGGCGAGGTCCGTCAGGTAGATGGTGGTTTTGACAACATCGGAAAAATCGCAGCCAGAGGCATGCAACATGGCACGCATGTTGTTGATCACCTGACGGGTCTGTGCTTCAATCCCGCCATCAACCAAGGTTCCGCTTGAAGGATCAAGAGGTATCTGCCCGGAATAAAAGATAAATTTTCCAGCCCGGATAGCCTGTGAATAGGGTCCGATTGCGGCAGGGGCGTCGGTTGTCTGGATCTGTTTTTTTAACATCATGAGGCTCCTTGGAAAAAGACTTTAGGCCGACAATCTGTCAGCGAGTATATTTCTGTTCACTTTTTGGCACATACCACTTGATAAAGTTATACGTAATCCCTGCCGGAGCTGGCGTGATGCCACGAAAGCGTCTGGCAACAGCAGGGAGCGCTTCACCGACATACAGGAAGGTGTAAGGCTGCTCATCAGCCAAGATTTCCTGGAAGCGGTCATAGATTTCCTTGCGTTCCTCGCGATCAAAAGTCCGGCGCCCCTTCTCCAGCAAATCGTCAACTTCCGGGTTGCTGTACTTGGTAAAGTTCAATTCTCTGGGTGCAGTTTTACTCGAGTGCCAGATATTGAATTGATCCGGTTCAGGGCCACCGCTCCAACCAAGTATCGTCGCATCGAAATTGCCGGGGAAGATGAACTCCTTAAGGAAAGTCGCCCATTCGACGATACGGATTTCGATTCTGATGCCTACTTCCTTCAAACGGCGCTGGATAATTTCCGCAGTCTTGGAACGCAGATCATTCCCCTGGTTGGTGACAATCGTAAAAGCCAGCGGCTCACCATTCTTGTCCAGCACTCCATCACCGTTACTGTCGGTCCAGCCTGCTTCCGCGAGCAAGTTGCGGGCGGTCTCGGGGTTGTATGCATAACGTTTGACGTCGGCATTGTAAACCCAGGTATCCGGTTTGTATGGGCCAGTTGCGACATGGCCAAGCCCAAGCAGGACTCCTTCGATAATTTCCTGTTTGTCGATGGCATAGGAAATCGCCTGACGCACGCGAATATCCTGGAAAAGAGGCTTGATCAGATTATAGCCGAGATAGGTATAACTGAAAGACAGGTAGCGGTACTTGTTGAAGTTGCGGGTAAATGCCGGGCTGTCGGTTTGTGTCTTGTACTGGATCGGCGTGAGACTCATAAGGTCCAGCCCACCTGCCTGAAGTTCGAGGAACTGGGTTGAAGTGTCAGGAATGACCCGGTAAACAACCCGATGGATGTAGGGCTGTCCTTCAAAATAATCCGGGTTGGCGAGCAGCTCCACCTTTTCGCCGGCAACCCATTTGACAAACCTGTACGGCCCGGTGCCGATCGGACTTCTGGATAATGGACTCTTGGTGACGTCCTGCCCTGCGAGAAGGTGTTTCGGATGAATCGGGGTTCCCCAGCTTTCGAGAGCCGGAGCATAGGGTTTTTCGTAAGTCACCCGAAAGGTGTAGGGGTCAGGGGTTTCGGCGCTGGCGACCTGGAGAAAATCCTCCGCATAAGAGGTCGGCACATCCGGGTTGATATACATCTCGTAGGTAAACAGCACATCAGCGCTGGTGAAGGGGCTCCCGTCGTGCCAGGTCACGCCCTTACGGAGATGGAAAGTAAAGGTCAGATTGTCCTCGGAAATTTCCCAGGACTCGGCCAGCTCTCCTTCCAAGCGAAGGTCCTTGTCGTAACGAATCAGGCCATTGTAGACAAGGCGATTGATATCACTCGACGCCGAATCTGATGAAAGCACCGGCAGTAGATTGTTCGGCTCGCCGATCGACGCCTCGATAAAGGTATCTCCATGCACCGGCTTTGCGGCGTCACCTTCCGCGGGGACCACAGCCTGTTGCTGTTCACAGCCAACGAGTACCGACAGCAGCAAAACCAGAAGATATTTCACTATTTTCTCCTTCGGAAAACGTGTCAGATGACAGGCAAAACCATCTCATGCACGGCTTCGAGTTCATTTCGGCAGATAAACGACCTTTGCCCCGACCGGAGGTTTTACATCAAAAACGCCGGGCCGCAACCGGCCATTTGTCTCGACATCCGAGAACTCCAGACTGATCGTGGCATACTTTTCAGGGAGATCAAGGGTCAACAGGGCAGGATAAAGCGCGCCCTGTTCCCTGAATTTTGCATACCTGGCCTTGACCAGCAAATCGTTGTTTTTGAAATATGACACCTCGACAAGTTGCCGGCTCTGATTGAAAACGAGTTCCTGACGTTGCAAGGTAGCGTAACGTACCAGTAGCCATCCGCCGTCCTTGAGATCGTAGGCCGCGACCTTCCAGGCCTCTATGAGAGGTGGCTGATACAACAGCAGGCTGACCAGGTCTGGAACGTTTAACGGGATATGTGCGAATTGTTCCAGGTTTTCCGGTGTCGCTGCTCCCGTATAGTAAAGGTTTTGTGCCGTGAGCAGGACGCCAAGCTGCCCGTCAGAGGCTGTCAGCGATACCAGTGGCATGCCAAAAGGGTTCAGGGTTTCGGCGCGCAGGCGATCAGGTTTTTCGGCAATGATGACCTGTCCCCCGTTGATCGATGTCATCGGGGCTTTCACTTCGACCCTGGCCAGACCCTGGACAGACGAGATCAGGTCGGAATTGTCGACCCACTCCTGCATCAGACCATCGGCGAAGCCCTGACTGACCGGCTCACCTTTATTCGGTCGAACCGGTGCACAGGCCGATAACAACAGGACAAACAAAGCGATCAAGACGGGCAAACGGCCCGAGAGACGGCCCTTATTACTGGTCGGAAAGGTTTTCAAGCTTGTCACGCAGGTCAATGTTGTCAGGTTGCAATTGGAGGGCTCTCTCGAAAGCAGTGCGCGCCGCCTCCCGGTTCCCCAAGGCAAGATGGATATCGCCCAGGTGTTCAAAGATCACAGCATCTTCGCTCAGTTGGCGGCTGGCCTCCTCAATCACCTTGAGAGCATCCGTAAAGCGCCCCAGCCGGTAGTACACCCACCCTAGTGTATCGAGAATATGGGGCGCAGGATCACGCTTGACGGCACGCTCGGCATATTCCAGAGCTTCATCGAGATTCCGATTTTCTACGGCATACGCGTAGGCGAGAAAATTCAATGCCTCGGCATGTTGATCGTCAAGCGCGAGAACGCCCTTCATAGCCTGACCGGCCTCTTCGTGGAGCCCGGAGCGCTCCAGAATCAGCCCCTTCTGATAGAGCAGCTCGATATTGTCCGGATAACGCTGCACACCTTCTTCGACGACAGAGATAGCCTTTTCATGCTGATCGTTGGCCATGTAAAGTGATGCAAGGTAGTGATAAATCTGGGGCCTGGGTTTCCCTGAAGCCTTTCTCGACTCAAGGAGCGTGATCGCTTCATCAATTCGGTCATTCTCCAGGTAAATAAAGCCGATATGGGACAGGGCATCATCGTAAAGCGCTGAATCCTTGTCGATTCCTTCGAAGGCCTCCAGCGCCAGATCCCATTCCGAAAGCTTCTCGTAGGCACTTCCCAGGTAATAACGCACCGGCTCCAGGTGAGGGTTGAGATCCAGGATTGCCCTGAAAACCGTAATCGCATCCGCCCAGCGTTTCTGTTCAAGATAAATCAGCCCGATCTTGCGCCGTGCTTCGAAATCGTCCGGCTTTAGATCGACGATAATATTCAACTCCTCCAACGCATCGTCGTAGCGTTTCATACCAATGTAAACGCGGGCCAGATGATGACGCAGGTTGAAATCGAGTGGTCGTTGCTCAAGAACTCCGGCAAAGACGTCCAGGGCATTCTGCCATTCTTCAAGTTCTTCATAGAGCAGACCCAACTCCAGTGAGGCCTGGTCAAGATCGGGGTCCTGGCGTATCAGCATGCGATATTCTTCCACCGCAAGCTGGTTGAGGCCGGTTTCCCGATAAAGCCTGGCCATGGCCAGGCGCCCGGGTCGGGATTCGGGATTGAGGCGCAAAAGCTCCTTCAGATGCTGCGAAGCCTGGTCGATTTCTCCCATCCTCACCAGAGCGATCGCGAGACGCAGATGGACCTCTTCATTGTCGGGCTCCAGTTCAAGGACACGTCGAAAGTAGGGAGCGGCCTTGTCCGGTTGACGATTGGCAAAATATGCATTTCCCAGTGCCATATTCGCCCTGACCGAATCGGGGTTGCGTAACAGGATATCCTCGATGGTACGAACAGCTTGTTCAGGCCGTTCCATGTCGAGATGGAGCTCGGCCAGCTCAAAGCGCATTGCTTCATCATTCGGAGCATAATCGATGGCAGCCTGATATGCTGCGACAGCCTCATCAAGGTCGCCCTCAGCCAGCAGCATTCTCGCTCTCATATAATGATAATAGGCATTGGACTGCGGTTCATTCAGCCGTGACACATATGGAGCATCGGATGAAGGAGTTTTGTCAGCAACGTCATGAATATCGGCAGTGACGCAGCCACTTGAAAAAATCACCAGAAAAATGGTCAGTCTGCGGAGACAGGACAGGGTCATACAGGATCCATTGATAAGAGAAAGATGCAAATTGAAAGTAGCACAGTCGTTATGGTCGGTCAATCGTGCAACGGCTTGATACAATAGCTTTACTTGTATATATCTTCTGATAATCTTTAGGAAAATTGGTTTATAGTGAAACCGTGAAAGATCGTCGTGACAACCTGCTTCGAATACCGGAGGATGGGTATTAGACCCTTGCTCTGTGACCGTAAAACTGCCATGGACTCACTTCACAAGAAACAGTTCAACCATCTTATCGAGATCGACAGATCAAACCCGGTTGATTATAATGCACCGTCAACTCTTCACAGAGCCGTGAACAACCGGGGGCAGTCATTATGAGAATTGAACGCAAACTACCACTCAAAGATGCCTGGGCTATCTGGTTCGTACTCGGTGTGATCATGCTTAACTACCCGTTCATGCACATCTTCAACAAGAGTATCCTGATTCTAGGCATCCCGCTGCCGATCCTTTATTTCTTTATTGGCTGGCCGGTTTCAATCTTTGTCATTTATCTTTTTTCTATCTACATGGGACATGAGTCAGGCCAGCCCCCCCTCGATTATGACCACCACAACAAGTCACCCGGGGGACAGGAATGATTTCGCTCAAACTTGTCGCCCTGGTTTCACTGGTTTACTTCGGCATCCTTTTCGGGGTTGCCTACTACGCTGACCGGCAACGCAAACGCGGCCGGAGCCTGATCGACAATCCGTCCGTCTATTCTTTATCCCTGGCTGTCTATTGTACTTCCTGGACTTTCTACGGCAGTGTCGGCAGGGCTGCGACAACCGGCATTGACTTTCTTACGATCTATCTCGGCCCGACGCTGATCGCCTTTACGTGGTGGTTCCTGCTGCGCAAGATAGTCCGCATCAGCAAGGAGCAGAACCTTACCAGCATAGCCGACTTCATTTCCAGCCGTTATGGCAAATCATCAGTGCTTGGAGCAATTGTCACGATCTTTGCGGTCCTCGGCATCATGCCTTACATTGCCCTTCAGCTGAAAGCGGTCGCCCGCAGCTTTGACCTGCTTGTCTATCCACTTTCCACCGGCAACACCGTGCATGTGCTGCCGAAGTTCGACCTGCACTTTGATTCTGCACTCGCCGTGGCATTAATACTGGGTCTGTTCGGTGTGCTTTTCGGGGCAAGGCATCTCGACACCTCGGAACGTCATGAAGGGCTCGTTGCGGCCATCGCACTTGAATCTCTGGTAAAGGTGGTTGCTTTTGTCGCGGCAGGAATATTTGTCACATACGGGCTTTTTGACGGTTTTGCCGATATATTCAATGACTTTCTGGTGCGTTTTCCTGAACGTGAACATCTGCTGCGGCTCGGCACGGAAACTAACTCCTATGCACACTGGCTGTCGATGACCATTATTTCAATGATGGCCGTCATGTTCCTGCCTCGTCAATTCCACATCATGGTTATCGAAAATTGTCGCGAGGAACATATCCGCAGTGCCATGTGGCGCTTTCCTGCATACATGTTCGCCATCAACCTGTTCGTCATTCCGATCGCTCTGGGCGGCTTGCTGCTCGGTAATGGCGATACCTACAATGCTGACTTTTTTGTCCTGACCTTGCCCTTGCAGTATGGCCAGCCATGGCTGGCAATGCTGGTATTTATCGGCGGGTTTTCTGCCTCAGCAGGAATGGTCATGGTTTCCTCAGTTGCACTCTCGACGATGATCCTCAACCATCTGGTCATACCGATTATCCTGAAATTCTACTCCAAAGCACAGAGCCTCTCCTTGCTATTGGTCAATCTCAAGCGGATCGGGATTATCGCCGTCATTTTGCTCGGCTATGTCTACTACAGATTCCTCGGTGAATCGGCGGCTCTGGTCAATATCGGCCTGATCTCTTTTGTGGCGGCAACCCAGTTCGCCCCGGCAGTTATCGGCGGGCTGTACTGGCGGCAGGCGACCCAACGGGGAGCCACAATCGGCCTGATTCTGGGTTTCATCCTCTGGTTCTATACTTTGTTGATACCCTCATTTGTCGAGTCCGGGTGGATAGGCCCGGAGATTGTGAACCAAGGCCTCTGGGGACTGGCTCTTCTTAAACCGACCGAGCTGTTCGGCTTGAGCGGATTCGACATCTGGACTCACTCGCTCTTCTGGACCATGTTCTTCAACCTCGGCAGTTATCTTGCGATTTCCCTGCTCACGACACCGAACCATGGGGAACAGGAGCAGGTCCGCAAATTTGTTGATGTTTATAACCCTATGCCAGTCGTCACCAAGAAGACGCGTATCACCCGGGCCCCGTCGATTATCGAATTCGTTGACCTGATGGCTAAATTTATCGGAGAAAAACCTGCCCATGCGGCGATCAGCAATTACCTCGGAAACCGCGATATCGATGAGAAAGGCAGCCTGTCAGAAAACGAACTGCCTAAGTTGAAGCGTTTCACAGAACTTACTCTGGCCGGCTCGGTCGGTGCCGCTCCGGCACGCATCATTGTCGAAAACTATCTCTCCGCACGTGGCAGTCACATGGAGGACGTCTTTGACCTGTTCGGCTCGATCAACATCAGCCGTAAAGCCAGCCGGGAGCAGCTGAGCGTCCTCTACGATGCCGCCCGGTTTGTAGCAAGCGGAAGTGACCTGCAGTCGATACTTGACGATATCCTCAAAATTTTCACTGACCAGTTCAAGTTCGATCTCTGCGTCATCCGCATCCTGGATGAAGACCGACAGACTTTGACGGTACGCAGCCAGAGCGGCATGACCTCGGAGCATTTTGGTGAATCGGAACGAGACCTGACAACAGACACATTCATCGGTGAGACCTTCCTGACCAACAACATCAGCGTCGTCAATGACTCCGACTTCATCAGCAAACCGCAAACTGCAGAAATCATCCATCGCGAGAAGATTCTCTCTTTTGCCCATGCGCCGATTAATGTCGAGGGTCAACCGATTGGTGTCATATCCGCCTTCTCCAGAACGGCAAAAGGGATATTTACCAGCGAGTTCCTCGAGCTCTTCTCCAGCCTGGCCGGACAGGTGGGCGTCGCCTTTCGGAATGCCGAGCAGACCGCTCATCTGATTGCCGCCAAGGAGCAGCAACGGGAACTCGAAATCGCCAAAAACATCCAGCTCAGCCTGCTGCCGACAAAAATACCCGAGGTCTCCGGCATCAGACTGGGCGGGGTCTGTATTCCCGCCAAAGAGGTCGGCGGTGATTATTATGATTACCTCTCCCATGATGATGGACGTCTCGACCTGGTGATCGCCGATGTCTCCGGACACAATGTTGGCGCAGCCCTGATCATGTCAGAAGCCCGAACCATGATTCGTTCCCGCAGCGGGCAGTTCAGCAATCCTGATGAGCTGCTACGGGAACTGAACCAGTTCCTGTACGAAGATCTGACCAGGGCCGAGCTCTTCATCACACTTTTCTATTTGCAATATCGGCCTGGTACCCGGGTTGTCGAGTATGCAAGCGCTGGACATTCGCCAACCCTGCTCTGGCAAGCAGCACATAACCAATGTCTCAGGCTTGACCCTGAAGGCCTGATCGTCGGCGTTAAAAAGGATTTCCCCTATGAAAAGAACTCGTACAAGCTGGCAAGTGGTGACGTCCTGCTACTGTACACCGACGGTTTGATCGAAGCGGCAAATGAGGAGGATGAACTTTTTGGTGAGCAGCGCCTGACCGGACTTCTCAGAGAGAATCACCATTTACAACCACAGGATCTGATCAATTATATAGTCGACCAGGTTAGACTTTTTTCCGGCCACCAGAATTTCACCGACGATGTATCGATGATTGTGCTTCAGGCAGAATAAACTTATCGGCAAGAGAATATTCTGAATGAAAGTAGCATTATGGTACTATGTACAACACAAGTTACGGTTTCAGGATCGTCATAATAATAAAGGAGCGTATCAAGATGAATTTGCAGATCGAGGACAAAGGGGCAGCGGTTTTATTGTTGGTCGAAGAAGATCGACTGGATGCTCATAACAGCGGGGACCTGAAAAACCAGATGCTCAAGCTCTTTGAAGAAGGGAAACACAACCTGGTGGTCGATCTTCAGGCGGTGCGTTTTGTTGATTCTTCAGGTCTCGGGGCCCTGGTGTCAGGATTCAAAAATGCCAGTTCCAGAAATGGCAACCTGAAGCTCGCCGGACTGCAACTGCAGGTCAAGTCGATGTTTGAACTGACCCGGCTGCATCGGGTTTTTGAAATCTACACGGACTCCGGTGAAGCCCTGGCCAGTTTTCAGCAGTAGCCGGTCGGACGCGTGAGGAACCCAACCCTCATTCAGGCTCATTATCATGACAACGGACCGGATCGCAGTCGATATCAAAGTACCCAACCAGACACGTTACCTCTGTCTGATTGGTCATATCGGCGAAAATATTGCGCACACACTCCGCAATTACAGTGGTGACCGGGAGAAACTTGCCTACGATCTGAACCTGGTCCTAACCGAAGGAATGGCCAACGCAATTCTACACGCCAATCAAGGCGACCCGGCCAAAGAAGTGCACATCGAAATCAGCATCGTCAAAAAGAACCTGTTCATCAAGGTCTTCGATTTCGGCCAGGGCTTTGATATCGAGCAGTACATTAAGCCAAGCCACCCTCTCGATGATCACGGGCGCGGCGTTTACCTCATGCATACGATCATGGATGAGGTCACCTACCGACAGACCAAGACAGGGCATGTTCTAGAAATGCGAAAGACCCTCTGAATCCGGGATATTTAATAGTTATGCAAAACAGAAAGGACGACCTGATGTCAGGGCGTCCTTTCTGTTCTCAAATCTGGGTTTATTCCTTGCGTTTCCGGTCGCTAGCTCATGCGCTGACAAACAATGAAACCAGCTCCCCATGGTGCTCCAGACGCAAATCGGCCTGAAGATCCCCACGATAGACGGCAAACCGCATTCCGGCGGATTTCGCCGCAGCCTGATCCAGTTCTGAGTCGCCGACGAACAGAAGTTCGTGTGGGGTTAACTGCATTCTTTTTGCCACCTCGTAAAGCATGTCCGGAGCAGGTTTCGGATGATTCACATCACGACTGGTTACGACTGTCGAAAAGTAACGGCTTAAGTCAAAATGCTCAAGGATAGCGGGCATGCTATCGCCACGGTTTGTTGCCACCGCCAGCGGGTAGAATCCGGCCAACGCTGAAAGGGCCTCGCGCATACCGGGTTCCGGCTCCATGTAAGGGATAAACTGACGGTAATCAAGCTCCGCAGCGATCGATAAGGCCTGTGGTGCACGTTTTTCGCCTAACAAATGCAGCAGAACATGCGTACTTGCCGCAGTATGGCAGAGATGTGCATTTGCATGATCGGTTTCTTTTACCGGAGGTTCATCGAAATGGGACAGGACCGTATTGTAATACGCCAGGTTGGCTTTACGGCTCTCGAAAAGAACACCGTCGCAATCGAAAACGATCCCGCGGATTCCGTTCATGGACGGTCCTTCCTGAGGCAGATGAACAAGCAGCCTGACAAGCCGAACACGACCATCGGCAGCGAAAGCAGCTGGCCCATCGTCGCCCCGCCCCAGAGGAAACCAAGGTGTGCATCCGGTTGCCGGACGAATTCAATCAGGAAACGGAACAACCCGTAACCAATAAAAAAGCTGAAGAAAGGTATCCCGGCAGTGACCTTGCGACGATGCAGCGATAGAGGATGACAAACAGCACCAGCCCCTCGAAGAAAGCTTCGTATAACTGGCTGGGGTGACGCGGTAATGCGCCCCCCGCCGGGGAAAACCATTCCCCAGGGATGATCGGTGACCCGCCCCCACAATTCACCATTGATAAAATTACCAAGACGTCCGAGGCCGAGGCCAATCGGTGCGGAAGTAACCAGGATGTCACCGGTCAGTAGAATTGGCAACTTCCTTCGTCGGCAAAATATAAGTGATGCGATAACAACGCCCAGCAACCCGCCGTGAAAACTCATCCCCCCTTGCCAGATGGCAAAGATATCCAGGGGACGGGACAGATATTGCATAGGGTTGTAGAAGAGGACATATCCAAGACGGCCTCCCAACACGACACCGAGGACACCGTAAAAAAGCAGATCGGAGACACCATCCTTGTCCAGGGCCAGGTTGCGCAAGCGCACAAGATGTCGAATCAGCATGTACGCAGCAGCAAAGCCAAGCAGGTACATCAATCCGTACCAGCGAACAGCCAGGGGACCTATTTGAAAGATAACAGGATCGATTTGGGGAAAAGTCATCATGACGGGCGATACAATACCCTATCCTTTAGACCCGTTCAAGCAACATCAAGGAATCGCAGAACGTTTGAGAAATCCTCCGGCAGTGGCGCGGTGAAAAGCATTTTTTCGGCGGTGACCGGATGTGAGAATGCCAATGCCCTGGCATGCAGCATCTGGCGGGGAATAACAACCTCATCAACGAGTTTTGGTCCTCCGTATGCAGGATCACCAAGTAGTGGCAACCCCGCTTCGGAGAAATGGGCCCGGATCTGGTGCGAACGCCCAGTGATAAGATCGACTTCCACCAAACTGACGCCGTTCATCGATTTAAGCAGGCGGTAGCGGGTTTCCGCCTGCTTGCCTCCTTTCGCCACAGAGACCATCAGGTTTGTAGAACGGCGTCGAGCCAGTTGAGAATGGAATTCTCCCTCTGCACGATCCGGTATTCCTTTAACCAATGCCCAGTAGGTCTTGTCGATTTCGTGACCACGAAAGTGTTCCGTCATTTTCTTATGCGCCCTGGGGTGAATCGAAAAGACCATGACTCCGGAGGTGTCCTGATCAAGTCGCTGCACCATGCCGATGCTCGGGCGCCGTCCCCTGCGCTGCGTGTCGCCGAGCAACTTCTGCAACTCCGAATAGACGGTTCCTTTGTAGCGCGCCGGGGTCGGCTGGGTTGGCATGCCAGCAGGCTTATCCAGGACGATCAGATCCTGGTCCCGATAGATGACTCTTTCATGATCGAGAGGCACTGGATCCAGGGATAGCGAGTCAACGTACACTTCTATTTTGTCGCCAACCTTGACCGTCTCACTGCAGCGACGCATACGTCTGGCAGACAGGTGAACGCCGCCGATATCAATCAGCCGACGCGCCAGTGTCCGTGTAAAACCAGTACCGGCCTCGGCCAGATACTGGTCAAGCCGCAGACCGGAAAGCTCATTGTTCACCGTAAAACGGTAGACACCCGGGGGCAGTTCTCTATTCGATTTTTTCATAAAATTCTACCGGGCAGACAGATCATGAATAAATCCTAAAAAAACCCCTTCTGAACTGGTTGACAGGGGAATAAGCTATGCTAGCATGTGAGACAGGTGCAACCAAGATCTTTGACAACCTCTGGAATGTGCGACTTATTTCTGATTGTGCTGACCAACTGAACAATTTCTTGCCTGGAGTCGGGTTGTGGTGAGCAAGCCCGCGCACGAGTGGGACGCCTGAAACGCCCAGCCTGGGTAATATAAGATTCACAGGTCCTCTCTAGGGAGTATGCTCGGTATTCCGGAGGTTGCTTAAAATAGCGAGGCCCCGTTTATCAACGGGGCCTCGCTTGTTTCTTCACAGTGACACTAAAATCAAGAGTTCAACGTATCAGTCCACATTGACTCGTTCACGTAATTCCTTGCCGGTCTTGAAAAACGGTGTCTTCTTCGCGGTAATCTTGACGATATCACCACTTTTCGGGTTGCGTGCCTCACGGGCACCGCGTTCACGCACCGTGAAAGAACCAAAGCCGCGTATCTCGACCCGATCACCTTCAACAAGCGCCTGGCCGATGCTGTCAAAGATGGAATTGACGATCAGCTCGGCTTCCCGTTTGTTGAGAACATCATTATCCACTGTCAGTTGTTCAATCAGCTCACTCTTAGTCATGGCAGACCTCCTAATCAAATCCTGGCCAAAGATATTGCAAACCGACCGACCGCTGCTTCTGCAAAGCGTAATGCAGCCGGTTCAGTGTTTCCTCTATAAAAAGATCGATAAACCTGGGCTTTTTGCCCGGGGGATAAACAACCTTCGGATCGGCTTCGAGACCGGCCAGGTCAGCAGCCCGATCTATTGCAACCTGCAGGTTGCCCATCCTGTCAACCAGGCCGAGTTGCATCGCCTTGCGCCCGGAAAAAATTCGCCCGTCAGCGATTGACCTGACCGCCTGTTCATCCAGCTCCCTGCCCTCGGCAACCGAACTGACAAACTGGCTGTGCACATCGTCGATCAGATCCTGCAGGATTTCCCTTTCCGCAATCGACATCTCACGGGTCGGTGAACCAATGTCCTTGTAAGCACCGCTTTTGACAACGACGCTGCTCAAACCGATCTTTTCCAACAATTCCTGGAAATTGGCAAACTCCATGATGACGCCGATGCTGCCGGTGATGGTGCCGGGGTTGGCAACAATTTCGCGGGCCGCAGCGGCCACATAATAGCCGCCTGACGCAGCGACCGAGCCCATGGAAACAACAACCGGCTTCAACTCGTCCAGAGCCAGGACCTCGTCATATATTTCCTGTGACGGACCGACTCCGCCGCCAGGAGAATCAATGCGCAGAACCAGGGCCTTAATGCTGTCATTATCACGGAAATCGTGAAGCTGTTCGATGACCTGTTTGGAGTCTGCAATAACCCCGTAAATTTCGACAACACCGATCTTGTCACCAATGACGAGATTGGTTGGCTGCCCCACGAAACTTGCGACAGTAACGGCGAGGGCCAAAAAGAAAACAAAACACCCTGCCAGTAGGGCAGAAGCCAGCAGAAACGGTCGTTTCTTCATGGTTTCCTGAAAAAAAGCGCGCCCCAGTTAAAACGGAGACGCGCTACAGTTGTGGACTGAATTAGTCCGACGATTCCTCACCGTTGCGGTCCATGGCTCCCTGAAGCAGGGCGCCAAGGTTGGAAGTCGCCTGTTTCTGGGCGCCGAGGAATTCCTGGACCTCGGCTTTTTCCTTGTGTTGTGTGAGTTGTTTGATCGACAGCGCGATTTTGCGATCCACGGTGTCGACATTCAGCACGGCCGCTTCGAGTTCGTCGCCGACATTGGCCACATCTTTCGGACTCTCGACCTTCTCCTGGCTCAGCTCCGAGACATGGATCAAGCCTTCAATGCCCTCTTCAATTTCCAGGAACACACCGAAATCGGTGACCGAAGTCGCCTTGCCTTTAACAATGGTCCCCGGTGCATACTTAACCGGAATCGACTCCCACGGATCGGGGGAAAGTTGCTTGAGGCCAAGGGAGAATCGTTCGTTTTCACGATCAATATTCAGAACGACGGCCTTGACGGTGTCGCCCTTCTTGAAGATTTCGGACGGGTGCTTGACACGTTTGGTCCAGGAAAGATCGGAAATGTGCACCAGGCCGTCAATGCCTTCGTCCACACCAACAAAGACGCCGAAATCAGTGATATTCTTGACCTGACCTTCGATAATTGTGCCAATCGGGAATTTCTCGCCGATCACTTCCCACGGATTCGGTTCAATCTGCTTGAGGCCAAGCGAGATGCGCCGATTGGGGATATCCAGTGCCAGGACGACAGTTTCCACTTCATCACCCACGGTCAGGAGTTTGTTGGGATGCTTGATGCGCTTGGTCCAACTCATTTCCGAAACGTGGATCAGGCCCTCGACACCATCTTGCAGTTCGACGAACGCACCGTAGTCTGTCAAGCTGACCACCTTGCCCTGGACCTTGGTGCCGACCGGGTAGATGGTTTCCACTTCCAGCCATGGATCGGGGGTGATCTGTTTCAGACCAAGAGAAACCCGCTCGCGCTCACGATCGTACTTGAGAATCTTGACCTTGATCTTTTCACCGACGGTGAGGACATCGGAGGGGTGGTTGACCCGGCCCCAGGACATATCGGTAATGTGCAAAAGACCATCGATACCACCAAGGTCGATGAATGAGCCGTAATCGGTGAGGTTCTTGACAATACCCTCGATGACCTGGTCTTCAGCAAGTGTTTCAAGAGTGTCGGAACGCATACTCTCGCGTTGCTCTTCGAGGAGTACGCGACGAGAAAGAACAATATTGCCACGTCGCTTGTTCAGCTTGATAATCTTGAACTCGAAGGTCGCGCCCAGCAGCTTCTCAAGATTGCGAACCGGACGAAGATCAACCTGTGACCCGGGCAGAAAGGCGTTGATGCCGATATCGACCGTCAAACCACCCTTGATACGGCCAACGATCTTGCCCTCGACGACGGCGCCCTCTTCCAGAGACCCCCAGATCTTCTGACGATCTGCCTTTTCCTTGGAGAGTCCGATCAGGCCGCTTTCATTCTCGCGACGTTCGAATAGGACATCAATTTCGTCACCGACGTTAACGTCGATTTTGCCTTCTTCATCCTTGAACTCGGCAAGAGGGATGACCCCTTCCGACTTGTACCCGACATCGACAACTACGTTGTCATCATTGACCTGTACAATTGTTCCACGGACAACATCACCAACATGCAATTCCTGCATGCTGCTTTCGAACAGTGACTCGAAGTCCTGCTCCATTTCCATTTCTTCTGTTTCGTTGTTGGTTGTGTCGTTACTTTCCACCATTAACAAGTTACCCCCTAGCAATTTCCACCGTAAAAACGGTGGTATGGCTCTCAGGCCATTGGTCGGCGAAGATAGCATAGGTCCCGGGAAAACTCAAACGTTTATTTTCCCAGTTCTGCAATCCTCGCGACAACTTCATCAATCAACCAGCGCGGTGTTGAAGCGCCGGCGGTCACGCCGACTTTACGAATATCGACAAACCAGCAGGGATCAATTTCTTCTGCGGTTTCGATATGCCACGTCTGCGACTGGATTTCCCTGCATATACTTGCCAGCCGCGACGTATTAGCGCTGGCATGGCCACCGATAACGAACATCAGGTCAACGGACCGGGCAATCTCCCTTGCCTCGTTCTGGCGGACCGATGTTGCATCACAGATGGTATTGAACACCCTGAGCTCCTGGCTTTTTGCCAGACATACATCCATGATATCTTTCAGATTTTCATAAAGTTGCGTAGTCTGTGCGACGATCCCGACCTTCTTCATACGCGGCAGGCTTTCAGCCTGTTTTGCGTCGGCAACGACATGCACAACGGCATCATCGGAATAGGAAATAATCCCCTGCACTTCAGGATGTTCAAGTTCACCGACAATAACGACGGTGTACCCTTCTTCACTGAGTCGTGATGCGTACTCCTGGGCTTTTTTGACGAAAGGACAGGTAGCATCGACAATTGTCAGGTTATTTTTCTGGATCTTGTCCATTTCTTCGGCGGTCACACCATGGGAGCGGATAATCACCGAACCGGGCGGGATATCTTCGACATCGGCAACGACCTTGACGCCCTGTTCAGCCAGTCCCTTGACAACCTGTGGTGAATGAATCACCGGCCCAAGGGAGCATATATGCTCATGTTCGGCGGCAGCTTCGAAAGCCATCTGGGTGGCACGTCTTACGCCGAAGCAGAAGCCGGCACTTTTGGCGAGGAGAATCTCCATGGTTCAACCGGGCTGACCTTCCTGACCAGAATTGCGGAGTTTTATGAATCTCAGTGAGCATCCGTTCGAGGACCTGCGGGATGTCGAGTTCAGTCGTATCGATCAGCACTGCATCTTCGGCCTTTTTTAATGGTGAAGTCGAACGGTTGATGTCGGCATCGTCACGCGCCTTGACATCGGCAATGGTCCGCGCAAGGCCAACCTCTGCCCCTTGCGACTGCAACTCCAAAAACCGCCTTTGTCCACGGACTTCCGATGAAGCCTTAAGAAAAAACTTTACATCTGCCTGAGGGAAGACCACCGTGCCGATATCACGCCCCTCGAGAACCACTCCACCTGCGTCCCCAAGCTCTCTCTGTCGCTCAACCATCGCCTTGCGAACTTCCGGGCAGGCAGCAACAGCTGCGGTCAAAAGACTGATTTCCGGAGTACGGATAGCCCGGGAGACATCTTCTCCGTTCAGCAATACAGACTCTTCCCCACCCTCACGGGAAAATTCAATAAGCACGTCCTTGCAGAGTTTTTGCAGTGCAGCATGGTCGTTGGCATCAATTCCCCTGCGGGATGCCGCCAGCGCAACAGTCCGGTACATCGCTCCCGTATCCAGGTTGATATAACCAAGCTCCCGGGCAAGCAGCTTGCTGAGGGTGCTTTTACCGACCCCGGAGGGGCCGTCTATGGCGATGATGAGGTTTTTCACAGAGAAACCCGGTACGCGGTACGCGGTACGCGGAACGCGATTAAAGTCCATTGGGGACTTGGATGGATTTTCAGATATTTGGTTTTTAAAGACATGGTCGTTTGTCTCGTTTTTAAATGCTTTCCGTTTTTTCATTTGTTTTTTTCATTTGTTTTTTTTCGCGTTCCGCGTCACGCGTTACGGATTTTCTCAATCAACTCCCAGAACCCGGGGAAAGAAGTCTCCGTACAGCCCGTGTCTTCGATCGTGATATCTGCCGGAGGCCGAGAGGGCGGCCACGGCCATGCTCATGGCAATCCGGTGATCGCCATGTGATGACACCGTTACCGCCGTGAAGTCGCTCAACCCCATTGATCACCATACCATCAGGACGTGCTTCGACCTGGCCACCGACCTTTGTCAATTCGCTGACCATGGCGGCGATACGGTCGGTTTCCTTGACACGCAACTCTTCCGCCTCACGGATAGTGGTTGTTCCCTCTGCAAGCGCTGCGGCAACGCTGATCACCGGGAATTCATCTATGGCACGCGGCACCATGTCACCGTGGATATCGATGCCCTTGAGTTGGCTGTGGCGAACCAGGACATCGGCAACCGGCTCTCCCGACTGCTCCCTGATATCGCGCAACTCAAGTTGACCACCCATGGCCGTCAGGATGTCAATCACCCCGCTACGGGTCGGGTTGATGCCGACATTCCGGATCAGGAGCTCGGCACCGGGGGTCACAAGCCCGGCAACCATGAAGAACGCCGCAGAAGAGATGTCCCCGGGGACCATGATCTCCTGCGCGACCAGTCGAGGCCTGCCAAGCAAAGTGACACCGCCCTCGAATGGTCGGACATCGGCGCCGAAATAACTCAACATTCGTTCACTGTGGTCACGCGACAGATGCGGCTCCGTCACCGTGGTTTCCCCGTCCACGGACAACCCGGCCAGCAGGACTGCAGACTTGACCTGTGCGCTGGAAACCGGCGAGGCGTAGCGGATTGGGTTAAGTGAGCCACCCCGTATAGCCAGCGGCGCCCTCTCCCCGCCATCACGGCCCCAGATCCGGGCCCCCATGGCGGTCAGCGGTGTGACCACCCGCTTCATCGGTCTTTTCCGCAGGTATTTGTCCCCGGTGAGCACGGAGAAAAAGTTTTGTCCGGCGAGCAAGCCGGACATCAGGCGCATTGTCGTTCCGGAATTGCCGCAATCGATGACATCCTCAGGCTCTGACAACCCGTCGATTCCGACGCCAGATATTTCAAGGGCGTCGGGTCCGGTCTGGTTTATCGTGACGCCCATGGCCTCAAAGGCCTTCCAGGTGGACAGGTTGTCTTCGCCCATAAGGAAGCCCCTGACATGGGTCGTGCCTTGCGCCAGCGATCCAAGCATGATCGAACGGTGTGATATCGACTTGTCACCCGGAACGGATATCTCTACCCCGGAGAGACTTAGCCGGAACGACGGTTCTTGTCTGTAAAGGTTGTTTGCTCATTATTGTCTGTCTTTTGTTTATTGGTTGTCCGCGTTCCACGTCCCGCGTCCCGTCTTCTAAAGAATTTCGTCCCGGCTCTCTTTGGAACGCCGGAAGAACTCGAAAAGACGCTCCCCGGAACCGATCGCTACATCTTCCTTCAACTCGGCAAAAAATGTCTCGAACTGTTCCATCATTTCGATCAATGCGTCGCGGTTGGTCATGGCGATGTCGCGCCACATCGTCGGGTCCGATGAGGCGATGCGGGTAAAATCACGAAAACCACCCGCTGAATATTCCAGGATATTCTCGTTGTAACGATCGTAGGAACCGACGGCATTCACCAAAGCATAGGCAACCATGTGCGGCAGGTGGCTGATCGCCGCAAGCACCCGATCGTGTTTTTCGACATCCATGATAACGACCTGGCTGCCGACCAGCTGCCACATGCGCTGCATACGGTCCAGGGCTTCCGCATCGGTATTTTCAGTCGGTGTCAGAATACAGCGACGATCGCAATAGAGTGTGGCAAAGGCGGCTTCGGCACCGCTGTTTTCGGTTCCGGCAATCGGATGGCCGGGGACGAAGTGGACATCGTCACGCAGGTGCGGTTCGATGGCATCGATTACGGCCTGTTTAACGCTACCTCCGTCGGTGATGATAGCTCCGGCCTTGAGATGCGGCATGGCCTGCTCTGCCACCGCACCAAGTGCCTGCACCGGCGTCGCCAGAAAGATCACATCTGCGTCAGCGACGCCTTCGGCGAGATCCTGGGTGTAACTGTCCACGACACCAAGCCTCAGAGCAGTCTCGAGGTTTGGCAGCCCGCGGCCGATGCCGACCACATGGCCAACCGCACCAGCGTCCTTCAGAGCCAGCGCCAGGGAACCACCGATCAGCCCAACCCCGACCACAGCCAATTTATCAATATAAAAATCAGTCATTGCCTCTATTCTTTTTTCGCATTCCGCGTACCTTGTCCCGCGTCCCGCATTTATTTCGCCTTCGGATATGAGCCAAGCACCTTGAGGAACTGGCAATGGGCTTTCAATTCTTCGAGCGCTCCGGAAATTTTCTGATCTTCGACATGCCCAACCATATCGAGGAAAAAGATATATTCCCACGCCTTGCCCTTCATCGGACGGCTCTCGATCTTAGCCAGGTTGATATCACGCTTACTGAAAGGCTCCAGCATGTGGTAGAGGACCCCCGCCTCGTCCTTGACACTAAACATGATCGAGGTCTTGTCGTTGCCGCTCGGGCCCTGCATTTCGCTGCCGACCACCAGAAAACGGGTGAAATTGTTCGGGTTGTCCTCGATCTTGTTTTTGATCACCCGCAGACCGTATAGTGACGCAGCTGATTCACTGGCAATTGCCGCCACGCTGGCATCTTCAGCCGCCTGTTGGGCCGCGTTCGCCGTGCTTGACGCATCGACCAGCGGAATCTCCGGCAGGTTCTCTTCCAGCCAGTCCCGACACTGTCCGATTGCCTGGGGATGGGAGATCACCTTGCGTACATCGCCGATCTCCCCAGAGAGATTCAACAAGTCATGGGAAATCGGCAAGAGGATTTCAGCAATAACCTTGAGATCCGAGGACATGAACATGTCGAGCGTGTGTGAAACGACACCCTCGTTGGAATTTTCCACCGGGACAACCCCGTAGCTGGCACGTCCGCGGCTGACTTCGTCGAAAATCGACGAGATGCTCTTCAGCGGCACAAGCTGGGCGGAAAGCCCGAATTGCCGCATCGCAGCGACATGGGTATATGTGGCCTGGGGACCGAGGAAGGCAACCTTGAGAGGCTGCTCGAGAGAAAGCGAGGCCGAAATAATCTCGCGGAACACCCGGCGTATCCCTTCGTCCGGAAATGGTCCGGCGTTTTGCGTGATCAGTCGCTCGAAAATCGCTTTTTCCCGACTCGGCACATAGTAGACACCCTGGCTGTCATCCTTGGTCTTGCCAACCTCGACGACAACTTCGGCCCGACGGTTTAGCAAATCAAGAATCTGGTCATCGAGTCCATCGATCTGTTGCCGCAAATCCTGAAGTTTTTTTTCGTCCACGGAAGCCCGTCCTTTCAGAATCCAAGAAAGTAGTGAATCTATCCCATGAGCGCTGAAAAAGCAAGTTAAAGCCCGAGTTTAAAAGCACCTGAAGCGCTGCGTGAAGCCATCGGATCAGCAGGTGACTTTCGCTGCAAACACGTCAATCATGACATCGATTCCTGGCCAGATCACAGATCACAGATCACTGTTCACAATACTTTACCGGATTTGATTGACCAACGACTTTGCCATCGCTACACTCACATTTCGACTTTCGATTCAGCCATGTTCAATATCGAGGAGCAAACCATGTCAATTTCACTCAAGGTTCAGGGCGCGATAGAACGCTCCTCCTGGATTCGCCGCATGTTTGAAGAAGGTGCGGCCTTGATCGCCGAATACGGCGCCGAAAATGTTTATGATTTCACGCTGGGCAACCCTTCCGTGGAACCACCGGCGGCGTTCCGGCGTGAATTACGCCGGATGGCCGAAAAACCGGATCTCGGTATGCACCGGTACATGAACAACGCCGGCTACGAGGAGACCCGCGCATCGGTCGCCAAACATATCGAGGAAACATCCGGAGTTGCGATCAGCGCAAAACACATTGTCATGACCTGCGGTGCCGGTGGAGCCCTCAACGTCACATTAAAAACAATTCTCAACCCTGGTGAGGAAGTTATTATTCTGACGCCATTTTTCGTCGAATATAAATTTTATGCAGACAACCATGGCGGGACTACGAAAGAGGTCTGGACCGATCCGGAAACCTTTCAGCCCGACATCGCTGCCATAGAAGCTGCGATCACGCACAACACCCGCGCCATCATCATCAACTCGCCGAACAATCCAACCGGCGCAGTTTACAGTGCCGAAACCCTGACGACCCTTGGCCGGATGCTTGAACGGAAACAAGCGCGAACTCGGCAGCACCATTTACACGATTTCCGACGAGCCTTACGCGCGGCTGGCGTTTGACGGGAACAGCGTCCCCCCGGTCTTCAGATACATCCGCAACGCCGTGCTGGTCACGTCACATTCCAAAGACCTGGCCCTTCCCGGGGAACGCATCGGCTACCTGGCCGCCAATCCAGCCATGGATGATGTCGACCTGTTCATGGAAGGTGCGGTTTTCTGCAACCGCGTGCTTGGCTTTGTCAATGCGCCGGCCCTGATGCAGCGACTGGTCGCAAAACTGCAAAGCGAAAGCGTTGACGTCACCGAGTACCAGGAGAAGCGTGACATCCTTTACAACCATCTGACCGAGCTCGGCTTTGAAATGGTGAAACCGGGCGGTGGCTTCTATTTCTTCCCGAAATCGCCGATTGACGACGATGTCGAGTTTGTTCGTCAGGCACAGAAGCACAACATCCTGCTCGTCCCCGGTTCCGGATTCGGTGCTCCGGGTTATTTCCGCATCGCCTATTGTGTTGAAATGGGGATTATCGAGCGCAGCCTTCCCGCTTGGGAAAAGCTGGCAAAAGACATCGGCCTCGCATAGATAAGGAGAGCGCCGGCAGAAGTTGCTTTGCTTCGCGCCACGCGCTTCACGCTGTAATGGAAAAACGTTTTCTGACACCGATCGAGACGACCCAGCTGATCACCGACAACGGACGGCGGATTCTGACCCAGCCCGTCTCCCGAACCTGGGTTTTGAGCCTGCTGGCCGGCTTCTACATCGCCTTCGGTGCCGAACTTGCCACCCTGGTTACCTCTGACACTGCACAGCATTTCGGATTGGCGTATCGCGCCTGCTCGGCGGCAGCGTTTTCTCACTGGGCCTGATGCTGGTCGTGATCTGTGGCGCAGAGCTCTTCACCGGCAACAGCCTGCTCACCAAAGCAGCTCTGCAGGGCCAGATACCCTGGCACAAAATCGCCGAAAACTGGCTGATCGTGATCATCGGCAACCTGCTCGGCTCACTCTTCCTGGCCTGGCTGATGGTCGAGTCGGAACTCTGGCAGATCGGCCGAGTCGCAGAACATGCCGTCAATATTGCGGCGGCAAAATGTGAACTTTCCTTCGGGGTTGCACTGGTCAGAGGGATTCTCTGCAACTGGCTGGTTTGCCTCGCCGTGTTCATGGCCGCTGCAGCACGTGACATCCCAGGCAAGATGCTGGCCTGCTACGCCCCTATTATGGCCTTTGTTGCCAGTGGTTTTGAGCACTCTGTCGCCAACATGTACTTCATCCCGACCGGGCTGCTGTTGAAAGCAGAGCTCGGACTGAACCTGCCGAATCTGACCTGGTCGAGATTCTTTATTGACAACCTGATCCCGGTCACTCTTGGCAATATTATCGGCGGAGTGGTGTTCGTCGGATTTGCTTACTGGTTTGCTTATTTGAAAGGGGCGAAAAGTGATGGATCATAAGGACATGACAAACTGTTGGGCTTTTGAAGTTACTTTTTACATTTTACCTTTCACTTTTCACCTTTGATTGACTTCCTGACATCCTTGACTCGCAGCTGAACCGTCTCACGTCCCTGGTAATAATTGATTTGCGGAGCAACCAGCAGGTCGATTTCACCCTGGAACTCATCTTGCCGCTCCTGCATACCAAAGGCTATCGCCGGGTGACTGAACGCACCCTGGCAGACGGTGAATCGCAAATGTCCACCTTTGAGCTCCTGGACCCGCATGGCACGTACCGATTCAACCACCATCAGCGGTTCCGGATTCTCCATGCCGAACGGGGCCATGCCCTCCATCTGCCGGAGCGTGTCAAGATCTATCTCCTCGAGCAATACGGTGCCGTCGTGGCGTAATTTGGGCAGCAGGGCCTCATCGTCAAGCTCTGCACGTGCATGGGCCTCCATGGCTGACGCAAAAGCCGATAGATCCTGCCTGCAAAGGCTCATCCCTGCTGCCATTTCATGGCCGCCAAAGGCGATCAGATGATCGGCACAGGCCTGTAGCCCCTGATACAGATGATATCCGCGGATTGACCTCGCCGACCCCTTGCCTGCATCACCATCCAGAGCCACCAGGACCGTCGGCCGGTGATATCGTTCGACGAGCCGGCTGGCAACGATGCCGATGACACCCGGGTGCCAGCCGTCGCCACCGAGGACGATTGTATGGGTATGCTGTTCAGACAGCCTGGCAACAGCAGCCTCTGCTTCGCGCAGAGTCTGTTTCTCAAGTTCCTGGCGTGTGCGGTTACACTGGTCAAGGTAACGAGCCGTATTCAGGGCCCGCACCATGTCTTCTTCGAGCAGAAGCTCTACACCGAGGGCGGCATCTTCCATGCGTCCCGCAGCATTCAGGCGTGGCGCCAGCTGGAAACCAACGACCCCGCTCGAAACATTCTTGACCGAAGCCACCTGTTTGAGCGCCCGCAAACCGATGCGAGGCCCTTTTTCGATCAGCCTCAGGCCATGTTTGGCCATAATCCGGTTGACTCCCTGCAACGGCACAAGGTCGGCAATCGTCCCCAGGGCAACCAGGTCAAGATAATCGCGCAGGTCAGGCTCCGCCCGGTCTTTGAACCAACCGGCCTCACGCAGTTTTTTGCGTAGCGCGATCAGCAGGAAAAAAGCCACCCCAACTCCTGCCAGAGGCCGAAATGGAAAATCGGAATCCTGCCTTTGGGGGTTAATGACTGCAAGAGCGTCCGGAAGGGTCGGCGGCGGCTGGTGATGATCCGTAACGACCAGGTCGATACCATGCTGCATGGCGAGCTCGGCCTCCGCATGGGCCGACACCCCACAGTCAACCGAAACAACAACCTTGATGCCTCGATCTGCAGCATCTTTGATTGCCGCCGCGGAGAGTCCATAGCCGTCACGTAACCGCAGGGGAATATGATATTCGACGTCCGCGCCGCAAGCCCTTAAAGCTCCAGTCAGCAGAACGGTTCCAGAGATGCCGTCGACATCATAATCACCGTGAATGGCAATCTTCTCGCCACTCTCAATTGCAACATGCAGGCGTTTGGCAGCGATCTTCATATCAGGAAGTAAAAAAGGATCAGGCAGATCAACAAGCCGTACGTCGAGGAACTTCCTTGCAGAACCCAGTGAGAATTGGCGACCGATCAGAAGACGTGCAACCAGATTCGAGACCTCCAGCTGCTCGGCATAGTCGCTGGCTGCCGAGTAATCGGAAGCGTCATGACGCAGCCCCCACAGGCGCTTGGTTACGGGCTCCAAGACAAACCTGCCAGGCTCGATGATAAAGTCGTCGGTAAATCAAAAATCGCATTGCCAAAATGGTCGTAGCGACGGCCGACAGACAACCAAAGATCCATGACAGCAGGATCGCGGCGGAGCCAGTCGTTGAGCAAAGGTGATAATACCGCACTCAAAAGAGATGAAACCCACAAGGATTCTTTGCACATCGTGTTAAACATCTTGATTTTTTGGATAAACAAAAAACGGGCCGGAAGAAGGCTCCGACCCGTTAGATAACTGACTATTTCGGTTGTTTCTGAATCGGTGACTGAGCCCGCATGGCTTCGAGGTCCTGACGCACCCGGTCGGAACCAGGACCGGTTGGACTGATTTCAAGGAAGCGCGTCCAGGCCTCCTGTGCCTTGGCAAAATCCTGCAAATCATAACGATAGACAACACCAAGATTGTAAATACTTGTGGCATGAGCAGGGTCAATTTCATTCGCCTTGGTAAAATTCTCAATCGCACGGTCGAACCAGCCAAGGCGTTTGAACATGACTCCTTGATCGGTCAGGACATCCGGTGAATTCGGCTGGATTGCCAGGGCCTTGTCGTAAGCCTGGATCGCATCCATGAACTGGTTGCTGTCGAAATACTCATTGCCAAGGGCAACCCAGGCCAGGAAGTTGGACGGATCTGCAGCAACGATATTTTTCAATTCGCCAATTTTCTGCTGTAAGTTAATCATCGGCGGTGGCCCAGTCGGAACACCGGAAGTCGCCGTCACACCCGGCCCCGATTTTTTTTCGCCCGCCAGTAAACCGATCACAAAACCGGCCACCAGCGCCACAACGACAAACAGAATGGTTTCCTTCTTCATTTACGCCCTCCCCTGTACCGTAGTCGTTTTCTTCTGCCCACCGGAGCGCATGTCCTGCCAGAGGATCAGTAACGGACTGGCAACAAAAATCGATGAGTAGGTACCGACCAGAATGCCGACCAGCATTGCGAAGGCGAAATTATGAATCACACCGCCGCCAAAGATAAAGAGCGCCAGAACCACCATCAAGGTTGTCCCGGAAGTAAGGATAGTCCGTGACAGGGTTTCGTTGATCGACCGGTTCACGACTTCACCGAAACCAAGCTTCTGGTGTTTGCCATAATTCTCGCGGATGCGATCGTAAACGATAATCGTATCGTTCAGTGAATAACCGATGATCGCCAGGAAAGCCGCGATAATCGGCAGGTCGATTTCTCGACCGGTTATGGAGAAGGCCCCGAGAGTGATCAGCACATCGTGCAACAGGGCGATGATGGCACCGATGGCATAGCGCAGTTCAAAACGCCAGGCGATATAGATCAGGATACCGATCATTGCGTAGGAAATCGATAGCAGACCCTTCTGGCGCAGGTCTTTGCCGACCTGCGGACCGACCATCTCGACCCGGCGGATATCAACCTTCCCCTCGCCGTAAACCGACTCAAGACTGCCTGAAATCAGTCCGGAGAGGTCCTTGCCTTCACCGCTTTCCTGAACACGAATCAAAAACTCATTAGGGTCATCACCGAAACGCTGGACAACCACCGACCCAAGCTCGAGCGAGGCGAGACCGTCCTTGATCCTGGCGGCATCGGTATTCTCGGCAAATTTGACCTGGACCAGGGTGCCGCCGACGAAATCGATGCCGTAATTCGGCCCGCCATTGACGACCAGCGACGCCAAACCGATGAGTATCATTACCGCAGACACGATCAGAGCCAGTTTGCGTTTGCCGACAAAATCGATATTTATGTCATGCTTGATAATCTGCATTATTGAGAACTCCTAGATGCTCAAACGAGTCGTTTTGCTCCGCGACAGGTAATAATCGAAGATCAGTCGCGAGACAACCACGGCGGTGAAGAGTGAAGAGAGAATACCTATTGACAAGGTCACGGCAAAGCCCTTGACCGGACCGGTGCCAAACTGAAAGAGCACCAGCGCAGCAATCAGGGTCGTGATGTTGGCATCGATGATCGTCAGCTTGGCTTTTTCAAAGCCGGCTTCCAGGGCCGCCCTGGCGGTTCGTCCCAGACGCAGCTCTTCTCGGATACGTTCAAAGATCAGCACGTTGGCATCGACAGCCATACCGACCGTCAGGACGATACCGGCGAGGCCGGGCAAGGTCAGCGTCGCACCGAAGATCGACAACATGGCCATGATGAAAACAATGTTGAGGATCAGCACAACATTGGCGACCAGGCCGGATAACCGGTAGTAGATCAACATCGCCAGAATAACCAGGACACTGCCGATCAGGATCGACATGATCCCCTGATTGATCGAATCCTGACCGAGGGACGGGCCAACGGTACGGTTTTCCATGATCTTGACCGGTGCCGGCAGGGAGCCTGCCCGCAGCACGATGGCCAGGTCGGTGGCTTCCTGTTCGGTGAAGCTGCCGCTGATCTGGGCGCTGCCGCCGGAGATGCGCTCACGGATCACCGGCGCCGAATAGACCGTATCATCCAGAACGATCGCCATGCGTTTGCCGACATTCGCTGCAGTGATCTGGTCGAAACGCTTGGCTCCGACCGAGTTGAAATCGATCGCAACGTAGGGTTCATTGAAGCGGGTATCGATTCGCACCTGGGCATTGGAAAGCAGGTCGCCGGTTAGAATGGTCTTGGTTTCAACAACGATCGGGATCTCTGAAGTTGCCCCGGTACGCGGATCGACCTGCCGCTCATATATGAGCTGTCCGCCCTGTGGCAGATTGCCGGCGATTGCATCCTGCGGGTTGGCATTTTCCATAACCATCTTGAACTCAAGACGGGCGGTTTTACCGAGCAGGTCGATAGCCCGTTGAGGGTCCTTGACCCCGGGCAACTGGATCAGGATACGATTACCGGCCTCGCGCTGCAGGGTCGGCTCGCTGACGCCGAACTGGTCGACTCGATTACGCAGTGTTTCAAGCGCCTGACGAACCGCATAGTCCTGGACAGCCTCGATTTCACTGTCGCTAAGGCGGTAGTTCTTCTGCAGATAGGCACCATCAGCGGTAAACGTCATTGCTTCAAGGTTGGGGAAAGTTTCCGCCATGAAGGCGTCAACCTGGGCTCCCGCCTCTTCGTCGTAGACAGTAACCACGACACGCTCGCCGGAAGAACGGTCCACGCGCTTGAAAATCACGTCCTTCTCGCGTAAAAGTTCTTCAGTCTGGTCGACGATTGTATCGAGTCGGCTTTCTACGGCCTTGTCAACATCGACACCAAGAACAAGGTGCATGCCGCCCTGCAGGTCGAGCCCGAGGTGAATCGGGTCAAAGGCCTTGCGCCACCAGTCCGGAAGACTGTTGCCGAAAAGTGTCGGCCCGAGCGAGACCAGGGCCAGGACGAGGCAGCAAAGCACCAGGCCGGCCCGAATCTTTATGCTGTTGGACATTATGTTGGATCTCCTTTCAACCGACCCGCATCAGCAGATCGTCCCAATCTCTATCACGCCGCTAGTCTTCCAACTGGTCGGTCTTGGTCCCGACAATCGAGGGGCGGTTGATTTTAATACGCACATTACTGGCAATCTCAAGGGTGATGATATCATCCTGTACCGCAACGATCTTGCCGTGGAGACCACCTGCCGTAACCACCTGGTCACCTGACTTCAGGTTTTCCACGAGTTCCTTGTGCTGCTTGGCACGTTTCTGCTGCGGACGGATCAGAAGCAGGTAAAAGATAGCGAACATGATCACCAGCATGATGATCCCTTCCATCCCGCCTCCTGCCTGTTGTTCGGCGCCACCGGCCATGGCGTAAGCGTTGGTTGCAAACATATGTTTTCCTCCTTATAGGTTCTGAATATTTGATCGTTTAGTAGTCTGTCATACTGAACCGGTGAAGGCGTGGCCATCACCGGCTGGAATGCGTTTCCGGTAAAACTCTTCGCGAAAAGCCCGGTATCTGCCGGCTGCTATCGCATCTCTTATCCGTTGCATGAGGTGCAGATAGTAATACAGATTGTGGGTAGTATTCAATACCGAAGCGAGGATTTCGTTACTTTGGTAAAGATGACGCAAATATGCCCGGCTGTAATTGCGGCAAACGTAGCAGTTGCAGTCGGGGTCTATCGGCATTTCATCCTCGCTAAACCGAGCCTGCTTGATACTGACTTTACCGAAACTGGTAAAAAGGACACCGTTGCGGGCATTGCGTGTCGGCATGACACAATCGAACATGTCGGCACCACGCGCAACGGCCTCGACCAGGTTCTCAGGCGTCCCGACCCCCATAACATAACGGGGACACTCTGCCGGTAATAACGGCAACGACCATTCCATTACCTGGTACATGACTTCGGCCGACTCCCCCACCGAAAGACCGCCAAGGGCATAACCGTCGAATCCGATCTCGAGGAGATCCACGACACTCTGCCGTCGCAGGTCCTGTTCCATCCCCCCCTGAACAATACCGAACAAGGCTGCACTCGAGTCGGTACGCGCTTCCTTGCAGCGCGCAGCCCAGCGGGTCGAACGGGCGGTCGACTCGGCTACGTATGCACGTGTTGCCGGGTGAGGGATGCACTCATCGAAGACCATCATGATGTCAGCGCCCAGAGATTCCTGGATACCAATCGACAGTTCCGGGGTCAGTATATGGGCGCTGCCATCAAGATGGGACTGGAAACGGACACCCTGTTCGTCGATTTTGCGCAGTTCGCCAAGGCTGAAGACCTGGAACCCGCCACTGTCGGTCAGGATCGGCCTGTCCCAGTTCATGAATTTGTGCAGACCGCCGAGCCTCGCCATCCGTTCATGCCCGGGGCGCAGATAAAGATGGTAGGTGTTGCCGAGAATGATCTGGGCACCGATCTCCTTGAGTTGCTCGGGCAGCATCCCCTTGACCGTGCCCTGGGTTCCAACCGGCATGAAGGCTGGCGTTTCAATCCTGCCTCTCCGGGTGTGAATCGTTCCGCGACGCGCTTGTGTGTCATGACACACTTCGTGCAACTGGAATTTCAACACGTCAGAACCTGTCTGCTTAATATCTTGTTTTATTTTTGTCATATTAATCTTCATCGAAGTGCGAGAACGAGAAAACGCTTCATAACCATGGAAATTATTTCACACTTCGCTCTATCGCGCTTCTATTCAATCAGCATACAGTCACCATAACTGAAAAAACGGTAACCCTTTGCAACAGCCTCCTGGTAGGCCCGGATGACAAAGTCCCTGCCGGCAAATGCAGAAACCAGTACCAGCAGGGTCGATTTTGGTAAGTGAAAATTGGTTATCATGGCATCGACCATACGGAATCGATGTCCGGGCTTGATAAAAAGTTCCGTCTCACCCTGACCCGCACACAGCAGACCATCATCATCGACCGCGTGTTCAAGCGTGCGTGTCACTGTCGTACCAAGGGCAATGATACGGCGACCTTCCGTATGCGCTGTGTTGATACGTTCCGCAGCCGTCAACGGGATGTCATAAACTTCGGAATGCATTTGATGTTCTTGCAGGTTATCTGTCCGGACCGGTTGGAAGGTTCCCGGCCCGACGTGCAATGTGACGCCACAAACCTCGATGTTACGCTCTGATAAAGCCGTAAAGGTCTCTTCGGTAAAATGCAGGCCCGCGGTCGGTGCGGCCACGGCTCCGGGATTAGTTGGCATAAACTGTCTGGTAACGATCTTTGTCAAAAGGCTGGTCATCTCGGCGGATATACGGTGGCAGAGGCATGTGGCCGACCTGCTCCAGCGTTTCAAGGAACGGCCCGGGTGAGGAAAACCGCACCAGGCGTTGGCCATCCTCAATGACCTCGACAATTTCACCGTTAATCTCCGCCGGGAAATCGACAAGGGCTCCGACCTTGAGAGGTCTGGAACTGCGGGTCATGCAACGCCAGACATTCTTTTCGGAGTCAAGCTCGCGGAGCAGCAGAACTTCCACTTGCCCGCCACTTTGCCTGCTCCCCAGCAAGCGGGCAGGCAACACTCTGGTTTCGTTACGGACGAGAAGATCCCCCTCCCGCAGTAAATCTGGCAACTCGTCAAACTGTCGATGCCAAACGGCTTGAGAGCCCCTTGACAAATGCAGCAACCTCGATGAAGAGCGCGTTTCAAGTGGACGTTGTGCAATCAGCTCATGTGGTAATTCAAAATCAAAATCGTTCAGTTGCATTCGGCGTCTTTACGCTTGATGTAATATATAAATAAATCTATTATTGGGTTTTAGCAAGATAGACAAGGATCAGACCGGCTAGCATAAGCCAAGTCCGATAGACCGCAGAGTCCGGTCATTCATCTGGAAGAGTTCACTCAACATGCGCTTGGTCCCACGCGGTGACATGAACCATGGGATACCTTCGACGATCAGGACAACGCCCAAAATGATAACCAGCGTTTCAGAGAGCATAAATAATTTCCGCACAAAAGCTTCTGATGGTGTACTTTTTGCACCAATGTTCTCATGTTCGCATAGCAGGTTAAACTAATAGAGAAGTCTGTCAACAGCAACAAAATTCGCAGTTGCACGAACTGTTAAGTTATAGTTTTGCGTTAAGAGTGTCAAGTTCCGGCCTTTCGGTTGAGACAGGACGGCAAAAGAAGTGGTTCACAGCATAAAAACATAGAAACGCGCATTAAGAAATTCCGTGTTTTTTAGAGACTTCCTTGTCGGCCACAACTGAACATTAAACTATGAATTCACTCAAAATTAAATTTCTCGGCCTGTGCTCTGTGATCCTGATCGTGGCTATCGGCCTGACGACCTGGCACAACCTGAAGACCCAGAAAGCCATGCTCGGCAAACTTGCCAGCGAACATGGCCGCATGCTGGCCGAGACCGTCCATAGAAGTATCATTACGGACATGGCCAACGGCAAGAATGACGGCGTCGTAAACATCCTGACAAAAATCAACTCTGAACCCTCAATCAAGGATGTCCGGATATTCGACGAGACCGGTCGGATCCTGATGTCGGGCAACGATCAGAAGCTCGGCGAACTTGTGACGACTGCCGAATTGATGGCATATCGCACTGGCAATTTCAACTTTACATCTTCAGATAACGACGGCGCAGACTACTTTAATTCCGTTGTTCCCATCTACAATCAGCCGATCTGCTATTCCTGCCACGACCAGAACCTCCAGGTCCTCGGCATTCTGAACCTCCAGGTCTCGCTGGATGCAATTTCCGACATGCGGATCGCCGGTCGTAATGAGACAATGATCGCGTCGGGAGTCATGCTCGTCATCCTGATCCTGACGATCACGGCGTTCCTCCTGGTATACGTCGATGTACCGATCCGCAAGCTTGTCACCGCCATGGACCACGTCGAGCAGGGGAAATTTGAAGAGGCTCACGCGTCTGTCGGTAGTTCCGACGAGATGACCCTGCTCTCCTCCAAGTTCAACTTCATGGTTCAACGACTGCGTGAGATGATGGAATCGACGATCAAGAATGAACGTCTACTTGCCATCAACCAGGAAAAGCTGGCGCATAGCGAGGAGCTACACGCCATGAATCTGACCCTTGAGGACCGCCTCAAGGAGATCGAATACCTCAACATCAATCTTGAGGAACGGATTGAGGAGATTGAGGAAGCCAATTACAAGATCGCTGACCTTGCCAGTGAACTTGAGGAAAAAAACGTGGGCCTCACTCAGGCCGTCGATCGACTGCAGGCACTTTACAAAATGGGTCTGGCGGTCAACGCCACCATAGACCTGGAAAAACTGTTGAACCTGCTCAGCCAGAAAAGTGTGGAAACACTGCACGCACAGGTCGGCTACATCTTGATGAAAAACCAGAAGACCGGCGACCTGACTGTCGGCGGGTCAGAGGGACTGCCCGAAGATTTCGACCGCTCGCTAGACATCCCTCTCAAGCCGGGAGGGGTCTCCTACTGGGTCATGAACCACAACAAGCCGAGACTTGTAGCGAACGTAAACAAAACTCGCGAGTTCAGCAAAATGAGCCGACTCGGTTTTATCCGCGAATCAGTCATTTGTGCACCTTTGTCGGACAAGGGCGCGGTCATTGGTACGATTACTGTTGCCAACCCGATCGATGGCAGTGAATTCGGCCCCTCCGATCTGGAACTCCTGACAACCATCGCCGCCCAGGCAAGCATCGCGATCCGCAATGCCCGTCTCTACGAAGAACAAGAGAGCACTTACCTGAACACCGTCCAGGCCCTCGTCTCAGCGATCGAGGCCAACGATGCTTATACAAGAGGTCACTCTGAACGCGTTACCAGGTTGAGTGTCGCCCTGGCGAAAAAACTGGACATTGATGGTGACGCACTCAAGCAACTCGAACAGGCGGCGATTCTGCATGACATCGGCAAGATTGGCATTGATGTCAATTTGCTCCACAAGAAGGAGAAATTGACCCCTGCGGACATCGATGTGCTTAAGTTGCACCCTTCAATTGGCGTGCGCATACTGGAGCCGATACATTTTCTCGGCACTGTGCGTGAGATTATCGAACAGCATCACGAACGCTTTGATGGCAACGGTTACCCCAATGGCTTAAGCGGTGAAGAGTGGCGCATTGAAGGCAAAATTCTTGCCGTCTGCGATACTTTCGATGCGATGACCTCCGATCGACCGTACCGTAAAGCGTTATCCGATGAGGTTGCAATCCAGGAAATTCAAGATCATTCCGGAACTCAATTCGATCCGAGAGTGGCTGCGGCATTCGTCGAGATGAGCAATGCAGGCCAACTCCCGGAATAACCGCATTGCTTCATGAAAGGCGCTGACGTTCACTCGAAGCAACCCGGGCGTGGACACTTCACGAACCCGAATAGAGCAAACACGAATCAGAAGGCGCGAAAAGCGTGTCACGCCCTAAAATACGTTGACGGTTTTTTTATCAAGGCCACCCGATGAGCGGGTGGCCTTTGCTGTTGAGCGCTTTGCACTTAAGGAAAGCCCGGAGCCCCCATCAGTCCCGTTTGCTCCGGCAGACCAAGCATGAGATTCATGTTCTGCAATGCCTGCCCTGCAGCACCCTTGACCAGGTTGTCAATCACTGCAACCGCAATGACCCGACCGGTTCGATCGTCAACCGCCAGACCGATGTCACAGAAATTACTACCAGTGACCTGGGAGATATTCGGTAGTTGCCCCTTCGGCAGGACCCGGACAAAGGTTTCCGCAGAGTACCTGTCAAGGTAGTGACCGTGCAGTTCGTCGAGAGTAGCGGGGCCTACCAGAGAAGCGTAGCAAGTGCTCAGGATGCCCCGGTTGACCGGCAGCAGGTGCGGAGTGAAACTGATTGTCACAGCCTCACCCGAGACCACACTGAGAGTTTGTTCGATCTCAGGTGTGTGCCTGTGCCGAGGCAATCCATAGGCCTTGAAACCTTCATTGACTTCACAGAAGATCGTATCCAGCTTGGCCGAACGGCCAGCACCGCTGGCCCCGGACTTGCTGTCAACAATCATGGTCGACGGATCAATCATTTTCTGCTCCAGCAAAGGCGTCAAAGCCAGAGCGATACTGGTAGGATAACAACCGGGGTTGGCGACCAGTCTGGCCTCAGGGATATGTTCCCGAAACAGTTCAGGTAGTCCGTAAACCGCCTCAGAGAGCAAATCGGGGGACGTGTGGATCTGATACCATGCTTCGTAGGTGGCAATATCCTTGAGCCGGAAATCGGCGGACAGGTCGACAACCCGGCAACCGGCATCAAGCAGCTCCGGGACCATATTCATGGCAGTCTGGTGAGGCACCGCCGTAAAAACCAGATCCACCCGTCCGGCCAGTCCGGCCGAGTTGAGATCTTCAAAGTTCAGATCTACAAGACTCCTCAGCGAAGGGAATATCCCGGCCACCGGTTGTCCGGCATACTGACGCGAGGTGACGCATACCAACTCGGCATCCGGGTGCTGGACGAGCAGACGCAAGAGCTCTGCTCCGGTATATCCACTTGCACCAATAACAGCAATCCGATGCATCGCTTATCTCCTTTAAACGGAAAGAGGGAAACCCGCAGGTTTCCCTCTTTCCAGCAAATATCATGACGACCGAAAGGTCGCAAGTCATTAACGCTTGGAGAACTGGAAGCTGCGGCGCGCACCGCGTTTACCGTACTTCTTACGCTCCTTGATACGACTGTCGCGGGTAATGAACCCGGCTTTTTTCAGCGAAGCGCGAAGTTCCGGATCAACCTCGAGCAGGGCCTTGGTGATACCGTGCTTGATCGCACCGGCCTGACCGGAAGGGCCTCCACCGCAAACATTTACGTCGATGTCGAACTTGCCGACATTATCAGTCAGTTCGAGCGGCTGGCGCACGACCATTTTCGAAGTCGGGCGACCAAAGTATTCGTCCATCGTCCGCTTGTTAATAGTAATCTCACCTGTTCCCGGCTTCATCCAGACACGGGCTATAGAGGTCTTTCTCCTGCCGGTGGCGTAAATTTTCTGTTCGGCCATCGTCTAATTTCTCCTGAATTCCCTTAAACCTGAAGTTCTTTGGGCTGCTGTGCCTGATGCGGATGATTGGCACCGCAATAGACTTTAAGTTTTCTGAACATCTGACGGCCGAGCTTGTTTTTCGGCAACATCCCCTTGACGGCTTTCCTGATCAGTTCTTCAGGGGCCTTTTCAAGCAACTTGTCGGCAGTAATTGTCGTCAGGCCGCCGGTATAGCCGCTGTGACGATAATACTTTTTCTGAGCCAACTTGTTGCCGGTCAGACGGACTTTCTCAGCGTTGAGGACGATAACAAAATCGCCGGTGTCAACGCTCGGGGTGTAAATGGCCTTGTGCTTGCCGCGCAGGACACGGGCAATCTCGGTAGCCGCCCGGCCAAGGACCTTGTCTTCCAGGTCGACAACATACCAGTCTTTCTGGAGTTCATCTTTTTTCGCAACTGAAGTGCTCATTACTATCCTCTCTATATCCAATCTGTAAGTTTACGGGGCTCACAGAAACACGAAATGTATTCAAAACGCCTTGCATTGTCAAGCGTTTTTTCGACTGTCAGAAGACTTTATTCCCGGCAACGGCAACCGGTCAGGCCGGGATAAAAGAACTCTTTTCCGTCAGCCTGCCACAGAGACTGGACAGGAGCTTGACCGCACCTTCGAGGTCGGCCCAGTCGAGCACTTCGACCGGCGTGTGCATGTAGCGTAACGGGATGCTGACCAGGGCGGTTGCAACGCCGCCACGGACCAGCTGCATAACATTGGCGTCGGTTCCGGTGGCTCGCGGGATACCGATCACCTGGTAAGCAATTTTTTCTGCTTCAGCCGTTGCAACCAGGAGATCGAACAGTACGGGATTGATATTCGGTCCACGGGCGATGATCGGGCCCTTGCCAAGGCTGATCTCACCTGAGTGCTTGTGGTCTGCGTCGGGATAATCACTGGCAAAGCCAACTTCAACAGCGATGCCGATATCGGGCTGCACCCCGTAGGCGCTGGTCGCCCCGCCACGCAACCCGACCTCTTCCTGCACCGTCGAGACGCCGTAGAGGTCAACCACCAGGTTGTTCTGGCGACGGACTTCCCGCAAGACCTGGGCAACGATAAAGGCTCCCATCTTGTCATCCAGGGCCCGAGAAGTCAGGCGCGTTCCCTGCAGGCGTTCGACGCCAACGCTGAAGGTCACCGGGTCACCGATCGACACGAGCTTTTCGGCGGCCTTCTTGCTGGAGCAACCGACATCGATAAACTGGCTTTTAAAAGGCATGACCTTTTCGCGGTCCTGAGGCTCAATCTGGTGAATCGGACGTTTGCCGACCACGCCCGGCACGGGTCCGGTCTTCGTGTGTACTGTCACTCTTTGGCCCGGCACAAGATGCGCATCGACTCCGCCGATCGGCGCAAAGAACAGATAACCCTGGTCATCTATATACTTGATCATGAAGCCTATTTCATCACAGTGCCCCGCCAGCATCAGGCGTGGGGCGCCTGCTGGCCCTTCGATATGCGCCACCACGTTGCCCATGACATCGGTACGGATCTCATCAGCAACATCTGCCAGCGCCTTGCGAATCACCCGTTGTGCCGGCTGCTCGAAACCGGATGGGCTCGGGGCCTCGACGAGTTCTTTAAAAAAAGCGAAATCCTGTTTATTCATAGCGTGTTAACTCCACAGTTCTCAGGCAACTCGCCAAGCAGCGAATTGCGGTAGGACTTGACAATTTTGACTGGCACAACACGCCCGGCGAGCTCAGCCGGCCCCGTGAAGTTGACGATCCGGTTCCAGGTGCTGCGACCGAAAATCTGCCCCTCCCCGATCCTGCTTTCACCTTCGACCAGCACCTTCTGGATCGTGCCGACATCCGCCTCCCAGGTCTGGCGGCTGATCTCCTGCTGCATGGCGAGCATACGATCGAATCGCTCCTGTTTCATTTCTGCAGGCGTTTCATCTTTGATGTCAGCCGCAGTCGTACCTTTTCTCGGTGAATAAATGAAAGAGTAGATTTCCGCGAAGCGCACTTCCTCGAGCAATGCCATCGTCTCGGCAAAGTCTTCATCATGCTCTCCGGGAAAACCGACGATGATATCCGTCGTCAGACGGATATCCGGACAGACCCGTCGCAGGCGGTCGACAATCTTCAGGTAGCGTTCACGCGTGTAACCCCGGTTCATTGCCCGCAGGATCTTGTCGGAGCCACACTGGACCGGCAGATGCAGGTGTTTACAGAGTTTCTCAAGAGAACCGAAACATTCGATCAGTTCGTCGGACAGATCTTTCGGATGCGAGGTAGTGAAGCGAATCCGTTCTATCCCATCAATTGCATTGACCCGCTTCAGGAGTCCGGAAAAACAGAGCTCAGTTTCGTCTTTGAGCCCATAAGAATTGACATTCTGGCCGATCAGGGTCACCTCACGCACTCCCTGTGAAACCAGTTCGCGTATTTCATCGAGGATTTCCCCGCTGGGTCGGCTGATCTCACGACCGCGGACATAAGGCACGACACAATAACTGCAGAAGTTGTCACAACCCTGCATGACCGTCACGAAACGTGTGTAAGCATCCTGACCGGTCCGGGAAGGGAAAAGCTGCAGCCGCGTATCGTGGTCGAGGAAATCGGTTTCTTCGCAACGCACGCGGTTGTCGGCAACCTTTTGCACCAACTCAGGCAGACGGTGAACATTGTGAGTGCCAAACACCAGGTCCAGGTAAGGGAACTCCTCGAGAAGCTGTTTGCCTTCCTGCTGGGCGATACAGCCTCCCATGCCGAGAATGAGCTCCGGGTTGCGGTCTTTAAGGGGCTTGAAGCGACCCAGGTGGCCGTAGGCCTTACGTACCGCTTTATCGCGAACAGCACAGGTGTTCAGCAGGATCAGGCCGGCCTGGTCGGGCTGTTCGACCTGCCGATAACCGATACCGCCGAGCAGGTCGACAATTCGTTCCGAGTCGACCACATTCATCTGGCAACCAAAGGTCTCCAGATAAAAAGCTTTATTATTCATAGGGTTATGTCCTGACCAATATAAAGGGGCTAGAGATTAGTCAAAAACGCGAAATAAAGCAACAGAATTGCCGTAACCCTTAGCAGGTTCGCTATATTCTTACATCGCGCTTTCGTTTTTTGCCATTGCCTTTTCAAGAAGCTCCGTTGCCTGATGCGGGTACTCTATGCAGTGCAGGACAAGCTGCTGCTCCCGACCCTGATGGACACGCAGTGTGCCGAGCTGCTCACCTCTGTCGATGCAGACTGAAGTAAGTGAGCTCCGACAGTTCGATAAACTTGCTTTGCGGACGCGCCAGGCCGCGTTGCACAATCACTCGTCGGTCCGTTATCGCGTAATAGACATGGTTCCACTCGAGACGGGCCTGTACCAGGTGCCCAACGAAAAAATACAGCCCTGTGATAACGAACGGAAGCGGCAGCCAGGCCAGCCACCTCATGGCGTAAGTGTCCGCCATGACAATCCCCAGAACCTGCCAGTAGCTGCATATCGCGAGGAAAATCAGTCCGAAGACCGAATGCCGCCAATGCCGGAAAGTATAACAACGCGGTGCGGGTCGCGCCTCCCAGCGAATGGTTTCACCATCCTCAAGAACAAGGGTCTGAATCATTCTACATCCTTCAACCGAACCAGGCGACTTGCTGCCGTGCGTCCCAGCTTGCTGTGAGGATCTGTCTCAACGATCAATCGGTACAAAGACATTCCCCCCTCTGCATCACCACTTTTTTCGCGCGCCTCGGCGAGCAGAAACAGGTTTTCCGTGACCGGCAGCAGACGAACACTCTCTGCCAGTTGATCGTTTGCCTTGCGCACCTTGCCCTGTTGCAGGTAGAGGTAGCCGAGCCCCATCCGGGTTTTGTAATAGTCAGGCTGCAGCTCGACAGCCTTCTGCAGGTTAAGTCTGGCCGTTTGCAACTCACCGGCACGCAGGTAGGCCATTCCCAGAGCACCGAGGATCTGCGGCTCGTCCGGAGCCATGCTTGCAGCATTGAGATACTGGGTTATTGCCTGCGAAGGTTTGTCAGCTTTTTCAAGTCGTTGGGCCTCTTTCAACAATTCGTATGCCGGCTGCAATTCCTTGAGCATACGGATTGATTCCGGCACTTCCCCGGAACGGCTCACGCCGGATTGCATCAAACTGGTCAGGCAGCTCCCCTCGCAGGGCCTCCGGGCAAAAATCCGCGCCAGCCTGATCGAACCTGACTCGGGATCATACACGGATTCCTTCAGCGACAGGATTTCCGCCGTGGCCTCGTTCGAGGCACGGTTCGCCCGTTCCGAATATGCTGTACGGGTGAGAGCTGTCTGCACCTTGAAGCAAAGCCACCAGTTCGCCCTGATCGCTGATTTCTGACAGAACCCCACGTGTCACAACAATCCGGCCACCCGGCAGCGCATAGAGCGCTGCAGTACTCTTGTCCGCAACAGAGACAGTGAATCGGCCGGAGCCCCGCCCTCCGGTTTGATCAGCGAGTCGAGCTCTTCTAAAAGGGCCTGATCGTGGCGCGGGCCTCCAAGCAGTTGAAGCAACCGATCCTCTACAGTACTGCCGACTTTAATTTCCTGATCTGCGGTCAATAGCGGTGCATCGGCAGGCAGGTACTGGTCCATCCCGGCACAACCCGCCAACCAGGTCAGAGCGATGATGATTGCTGACCGCATGAGTTTCGTTGGAACGAGATTTTTCATCTGTTAATCCCATCTGTTCATATTATTCGGAGTGCATATTAGGCTATCCTCGAAGGACAGACAAGCCGCCGGCAGAAAAAGCTGCTTGCATTTCCACGACAAGTGACTATCATGTGCCGCCCGAACTTTAATAACTTTTGCTAGATTTATAAAGAAAGCAACAAAAATGACAGAACATCTACGCAACATTGCCATAATTGCCCACGTTGATCACGGCAAAACCACCCTTGTCGATGCCATGCTCAAACAATCCGGAGTGTTTCGCGAGAACCAGGTCATTACCGAACGGGTGATGGACAGCAACGACCTGGAGAAGGAACGCGGCATCACGATCTTGTCAAAGAACCTGTCGATCCACTACGACGGCATCAAAATCAATATCGTCGACACCCCAGGTCATGCCGATTTCGGCGGTGAAGTGGAACGTGTCCTGAAGATGGTTGACTCGGTCCTGCTGCTGGTGGATGCATTCGACGGCCCGATGCCGCAGACCCGCTTCGTACTGAAGAAGTCGCTTGATCTCGGCATCCGCCCGATCGTCGTCATCAACAAGATTGACCGCCCCGGGGCCCGTCCGGAAAAGGTCGTCGACATGGTCTTCGACCTGTTCTGTGAACTCAATGCCGATGACAAACAGCTCGACTTTCCGATTGTCTACACCAGCGCCAAACAGGGAGTTGCCAAACGCGAACTGGATGACGAATCGGATAACCTGGGACCGCTCTTCGAGATGATCCGTGAGCGGGTTGCCCCGCCGGTCGCCGATCCGGAAGCACCATTCCAGATGCTGGTGACGTCTATCGACTATAACGATTACCTCGGCCGCGTCGCCACCGGAAAGATCTTCAACGGTCGTGTAAAAACCGGCGAGACCGTGGCCCTGATCATGAAAAGTGGAGAGATATCCAAGGCACGCATCACCAAGCTGCTCGGTTATGAAGGGCTCAAGCAAATTGACCTGGCTGAAGCCGGCGCAGGTGACATCGTCTCCGTGGCAGGCTTCGAGAACATCGGCATCGGCGAGACCCTGGCGTGCGCCGAGCGGCCCAAATCGCTCCCCTACGTGTCGATCGACGAACCGACCCTGGCCATGAACTTTATCGTCAACTCCTCCCCCTTTGCCGGACGGGAGGGTAAATATGTCACGTCGCGCAACATCCGCGACCGCCTTTTCAAGGAGTTGCGCACCAACGTCTCGCTGCGCGTCGAAGAAACCGCCAACACCGATACGTTCCGGGTGTCGGGCCGCGGGGAACTTCACCTGTCGATCCTGATCGAAAACATGCGCCGGGAAGGTTTTGAACTGGCCGTCTCCAAACCGGAAGTCATCTGTCGTGAGATCGACGGCGAACAGTGCGAACCGATGGAGTACTTGGTGGTTGATGTCCCCGAAGAACACCAGGGTACGGTGATTGAAAAACTCGGTACCCGCAAAGCGGAAATGGTCGCCATGAACGCTCTGGATGGTGTCAACCGTCTCGAGTTCATCATACCGGCACGTGGATTGATTGGCTTTCGCAGCGAGTTCCTTACTGACACTCGCGGCACCGGCGTCATGAACCACACTTTCCACGGTTATGCACCATGGAAAGGGGCGATTCCGGGGCGTAAGAATGGCGTCCTGATCGCAATAGAAGCCGGAGAAACGATCGCCTATTCACTCTTCAACCTGCAGGAACGCGGGTCTCTTTTCGTCGGCCCCGGTGTCAATGTCTACGAGGGGATGATTATCGGCCAGCATGCCAAGGACAATGATCTCGTGGTCAACGCATGCAAGGGAAAGAAACTGACCAATGTACGCGCCTCAGGCAGTGACGAAGCGATCCGCTTGACCACGCCACGTGATTTGACTCTCGAGCAGGCCCTCGAATTCATCGGTAATGACGAACTGGTGGAAGTCACTCCCGAATCGATTCGCCTGCGCAAGCGTCTGCTTGACGAAAATGATCGCAAGAAGGAGAATAAAAAGCCTAAGTAGAACCATGCTTTATCCAGGGCGGTAAAATTGAGAAATACCCCCACCTGACAGAATCAAGTTGCCACTCAGATACCGGCGCGTGAATCTTCCGCAGTGTCGGTGCCTCTGGATAAGACAGTCTCGCTGTAAAACTGCACCGCAGATTTAATCTGGTTAAATTAATCTCCTGAATGGTAAATGTTACCTTGAAAAATTCATTTCATGGCTCTATGATTGGCCCGTTCTTTTTACCAACGAACCCCCATCTGAGAGATCTGGAGGCAGCGTGGAACGAGAGTTAAACGCTCACGAGCAACAAACCCTCCTGGCCATTGCCCGCCAGGCGATCATTCACGGCGTACAGACTGGCCAGGACTACGTTGAACCCCGCGAAGAAAAAGCCCTGAACCAGCGCAACGGCTGCTTTGTCACCATTAAGCAGAACGGACAATTGCGAGGATGTATCGGCAATTTCCAATCCGAGCTCCCGCTGTTCAAGGAAGTAGCCCAGATGGCCCAGGCCTCCGCAGCGAAAGATCCCCGGTTTTATCCCCTCAAGGAAAACGACCTGGACAACTTCAACCTTGAGATTTCAGTGCTTTCACCACTGCAGAAAATTGAAGACATCGATGAAATCGAAGTTGGCAAACACGGTATTTACATCGAAAAGAGTTTTTACCGGGGTGTTCTCCTGCCCCAGGTTGCGCTGGAACATAACTGGGATCGTCTGACTTTTCTGAAACAGACGTGTATCAAGGCAGGGTTGCCAACGGATGCCTGGAAAGCCGACGATGCTGAGATTTATGTTTTCAGCGCCCAGGTTTTTGCAGAAGAATAAAGAAATGGCCCTGTTCAGCCATCAAACAACAAAAGCAGGAAGCAGTAATCGCCTCCCTGCTTTTGTTGTCTCCTCAAAATCCTCAATCAATTATCCATGCCCTGCCACACGCCTGTCAACCAGGTCATTACTGCCCGGCAGGATCTTGACGTAATCATAGCAGAGGGTAAACTTTTCGCCGCGATCCATCTTCGCCCTGAGAATCTGCTCGATGGCCAGGTCCCCGAGCAGTCCGGACATCATGAGCCGTCCTTGTCGATCGCCTCTTCCTTGAACCAGCGATCAAACCAGGTCCTGTGATCCTTCTCCGAAAAGATCCTGAAATCTTTGGGGCCCATCCAGACACCTCCGCAGTTGATGCATTTGTCCATCGGAACCCCTCTGAAATCAATCGGTTCTATCTTGTCGCCACATTTCGGGCATCGCCCGAGACAGTACTTACGAATCAGCTTTTCCTGGGTTTCCTCCCTGATCTTCTCGATCAGTTCTTTTTCCAGATCGTGAAAGTATTTATTCTCCAATGCTTTTTTACGTTCTTCCCATGCATCAGTCATCACACCACCTCCTTGGAGTAGCCAGTTTCGTTAATTATAACAAGCATTTGAAGACCAGCAACAAATCAGTAACAAAGGCTGAAGCGACCGGCGCCATAGGTCGCACCCTTGCCGATGCCGAACAGTGAAGCAACGGCGAGAACCCAGAAGATGTCTTCTATGGCCTGACCCGACAGGACCATTTCGCCGGTAAAACCACCGACCACAAGTCCTTGTTGACCAGCAATCGCTCTCCAATCGTTCCAGTTCAGCCGTGTTTCAGACTCTTCAATCCTGCCAACGCTCTCGAGTAGACAGGAGGGGTCATCCACAAGTTCGACACCTGAATGTGCGAAGAGCATGGAAGTCACACGTCGCAGCATGAACGGGAAGACCTGACTAAAACGCGGCTTTCTCAGCGGTTTGCCATCCACCATCAGGCGAACCGGAGTCTCATACGATATCGTTACCCGGTCGGGAACCCGTTCCTGACTGACCAGCCAGTTCAGTGGCTGGACGGCGCAGGTAAACGAATCCAGCGGGTCATCCTGCCGCCAGGCAAGATTTTCAGGTTGCCCGTTACTCAAGCTGTAAACTTCCGTGACCTGCAAAATGGCCACCACCGGACACCAGCCCAATGTGCCCCAGTTGAATCAGGCTCTCCAGAAATACATGAATAAGCTGTACGCCGTTGCCGATAAACAGCACCTCACATTCAAGCCGCTGCCCTGTATCAATGTAGGTCTCTTGCATGACCGGCATGGTCATCACCAACGCCGGCGCAGGTTTCTGGAATCTACGCCGGGCGACAGGGTCATCACTTGGATCCGGTTGGAAAAGAGCTTGCCACTGCCTGACTGCGAGTTTGTCAGTCGGGTCAAGTATCTGCCTTCCGGGAGACCTCAGGATACGCCCCAGCCTGATAAAGTCAGCGGGCCAAACGGTGCAGGGAGAAAGAAAATCCAGGGCAAAGCGGGCCTTGACAATATCCACCGTCTGCAACGCATCGGGCCAATCCGGTATGAGTAACTTCTTTTCTGCGATCATTTCTGGTTATTGTAGTCCGTGATCAATTCTGATAGAGTCCGCCTCATCAACAACAGATATACACCATATCTGCAACGTCTGCGATAGTTAAAGCTTACGCCATTATGCTGCGATTTGAATTGCTCGCCAGAGACCAGAAGACTCGTGCCCGCAGGGGTCGCATCACAACACCGCACGGGACGATAGAGACACCGATTTTCATGCCGGTGGGGACTCATGGTGCCCTCAAGGCAATGACTCCGGCGCAGGTTGACGATGCCGGCGCCCAGATCATTCTCTCCAACACCTACCACCTGCACCTGAAACCCGGTGAACGTTTGGTGGAAAAAGCAGGGGGCCTGCACCAGTTCATGCACTGGCCCAAACCGATTTTGACTGACAGCGGTGGCTTCCAGGTCTTTTCCCTGCCCAAGAAGGAAATCACGGACTCGGGAGTCTTTTTCAAACACGAGATCAGCGGCGACCGCATCTTTATCGGTCCGCGAGAGGCTACCGGGATTCAGAACTGCCTGGGTGCCGATATCATCATGGCCTTTGATGAGTGCATTCCCTACCCGGCGTCACACGATTACTCGAGGAAATCAATCAAAAAGACGCTGCGCTGGGCAGAGACATGTCTTAAGGCACACAACCGGCAAGACCAGGCGCTGTTCGGTATCGTCCAGGGAAGCGTTTACGACGACTTGCGCCGCGAATGCGCAGAGGCTCTGACGGCGATGGATTTCCCCGGTTATGCGATTGGCGGAGTCAGTGTAGGCGAAGGCCTGGAACTGCTCAAGAAAGTCGTCGACGACACGGAGCCCCATCTGCCGGAAGACAAGCCAAGGTACCTGATGGGGGTTGGTCTGCCGGAGGATATCCTTGCGAGCATTGAGCGCGGCATGGACATGTTTGACTGCGTCATTCCAACCCGTTACGCCCGCAGCGCCACTCTTTTTACCAGAAGAGGCAAAATCCGGGTAACCAACCGGCGGTACCGTCGTGATTTTTTTCCGGTCGACCCGTCATGCACCTGTTATTGCTGTGCAAACTTCACCAGGGCTTATCTGCATCACCTGTTCAATGCCAACGAGGTCCTGTCGGCGACCCTTGCGGCCATCCACAACGTGCGTTTTTATCTCGACATGGTCGCAGCCGCCCGCACCGCAATTGAAGCCAATGACTACCCCAGCTTCAAATCCGTATTCCTTGAAGAATACCAGCGCGACGACGGTCAACCCGGTCGTTGACGATTCGCCTGTCAGCCCGCATAATGAATCTATGGCTGAACTACCGCGACCCAGACAAATCAATACCGAAACCGGAAAACGCCTGCACATGGCACTCTCTGCAACGGGTGACGAACTGTTCCAGGTTCTGCTTGATCCGGATATGCAGGTTCTGCGGACAGCGCTGAAGAATCCCCATCTGCACGAAGATCACCTGCTCGCCCTGCTGAAGCGCCGCGACCTTGGCGAGGACCTGCTGAAAGCCATCCACCAGCTCGAGACAGCCAGGGGCAGCCATCGGCTGAAAATAGCCCTGGTCAAAAACCCCAATACTCCAGGACAGATCACACTCGCATTGCTGCCGCATCTGCATCTTTTCGAACTTGTCGATCTCTGCATGATGCCCGGTGTCACACCGGACCAGAAATTCGCCGCGGAACGGGCCATTCTGCAGAGGCTGCCGACTACAGAACTAGGCAACAAGATGACCCTTGCACGTCGGGCGACAGCTACGGTCGTCGGTGAAATTCTCAAACAGGGTGACGCCAAACTCGTGGAAATCTGCCTGAACAGCCCGCGCCTGCGCGAGGTGGCTATCCTGCAATTTATCAACGGCGCTCATTCATCGGCAGAGACCATATCGGTCATAGCCAGGCATCCGAAGTGGAAACTGCGGCCCAACCTGAGACTTGCCATCCTGAAGAACCGCAGGACACCCACTATCTGGTTCACCCTCTTCCTGCCCCAGATGCGCACTCAGGATGCCCGCAACCTGCTTGTCTCGAAACGTCTCAACCCGGCACAAAAAAAGCTCGTCCAGGACGAGCTTAAAAAACGTGGTATGCGATAAGCATCATCGGGGTGATGTTGCGCGCCAGACGTTGCAGAAAATCATCTGTCGCTCTGCAGGAGTAAATAATTGCCGGTGAAAGCGAGAGGATCTCGTTGATTTTTTCTGTCGGGAGATGATTCATGGATACATTTTGGGTGACATCCTGCCTGGGGTTCAAAGGCTCCTCATTCTTCACGTTTGAAAGGCGGTACCGGCAAGTTTTTTCCTTCAGCACTTGAGGTTGACAAGGCAATAACTTTCGCCTGCCCCTCCTTTTCAACTTCGTCGATGCGACTGATCGAATGGTACGGAATCATCAGGCGCTTGACGCTGGCAAACTCGTTTTTCAGCGCTTCTTCGTTGGGATCGAGCACGATTGCAGATTTTTCTCCGAACACGATCTCCTCTATTTCGACAAAACCGTAAATATCACTCTGATTGACCTTGCGGGCGTAGATTTCATAGCCTTTGCCCTGGCTACTGAAAAATATGCGAAATACTGATTTTTTTTTGTTCATGACCGATAACCTTGAATAATCTGCCATAGCGCATGGACAGAACTAAATAGTGCTTATCTGGCAACAATAAAACAGCTGGGGAAGCCGTTGGCTTCCATACCTGAAAGGGCCTCTTCAGCGAGGGCCATATGATCGTAAAGACCGACACGAACCCGGTAGAATTTGCGGCCATCCACCCATCCTTCAACAACAGCGGAAGTGCCATACTGTTTTTTCAGCTTCTCTGCCAGGCGATAAGCATTCTCCTTGACTGTAAAGGCTCCGACCTGGACCATGAATGGTCCGACATCATAACTGTCGGGCTGCCTGTAGCTCGGTGTACTCCCTGCTTTAACCTTTTCCTCATAACCCAGGGCTTCGATGCGCACTGGCGCCGTCCCGGGCCCGACGACCCCGAGCTGTTTTGCCGCAGAATAGGACAGGTCAATAATCCGGCTTTTGACAAAAGGGCCTCGATCGTTGACGCGCACGACGGTCGATTGCCCGTTGTTCAGGTTGGTCACTTTCAGATGCACATTCATCGGCAGGGTCTTGTGTGCTGCCGTCATCGCGTACATGTCGTAGGTTTCACCGTTACTGGTTTTGCGACCATGAAAATCCTTGCCATACCAGCTGGCCATGCCTTGTTCGCTAAACCCTGCAGCATCGGGAATCGGCTGATAGCGCTGACCATTGACTGCGTAGGGCCTTTGGGTTGGTGGCAGGTTCGGCTGCGACGGGGTGTCCATAACCTTGACACGGTAGGTCGGTTTCGGCGCGCTACAGGCAGTCAGTATCAGAATCAGTGCAAACAGAATTGGTTGTATAACTGGTTTCATATGCAAGCATTGATAAATGAAGCCGGCAGACAAGTCAACAGAATCACCTTGGATTTGACGATCAATCTCCACGGGTCCGCAGGAATGCTTCAACCTCCGGCAAATCCGGGATTGCTGTCCTGCCGCCAATTGCGCGGGTTTTCAAGGCAGCACAAGCCGCAGCAAAGCGGACCGTCTGCCGAATTTCCCAGCCCTGCAGGAGGCCATAGATATAACCTCCATGAAAAACGTCGCCGCAACCGGTCGTATCAACGACATCCATTTTAAAAGCCGGCTGGTGAAAGACTGAACCGGCAGGGCCGATGCTCACGCTGCCCGATTCGCCACAGGTTATCGTAACACCGGTGGCACCGTGTCCGGCCAGAGACCTGAGCGCACTCTGCGGGTCGTGGCGCCCGATTATCTGACGGGCGAAATTTTCACTCACGACCAGGTGGTCGATCAGAGGCAGAAGACGATCCATGCCGGGGCGCATGGTTCCGGCATCGAGAACCGTCAAAACGTTCATGCTGCGGGCCATCTTCGCTGCGGTCACTGCCTGCATCAGGTGCAATCCATCCAGGTGAAGGACCTTGACAGAGTTGGAAAGCAGGAGCCCGGATAAATCAGCAATGTCGGGAACCGCATTACCCCGATGCCAAAAGATGTTGCGATGCCCATGGTCATCGACAGCAACGAATGCCACCTGACTGCAGTCACCAGTGTCCTGCGTCAAAAAACTACAGTCAACACATTCAGCAATCAGTCCGTCGCGTATCTGTCGACCGAAGTCATCAGCCCCTACTGCGCCGACCATCGCCACAGAGACGCCCAGCCGGGCCAAGGTGACCAGGGCTGTGGCGACCGGCCCGCCACCCTGCACCAGCAATGAAGACAGTTCGGCTTTCTGGTCCAATTCCGGATACTGGCCGACCTGTCCCAGGATATCCAGGGAACACTGGCCCAGGCCGACGACATCTATCTGATCCGTACTGGTCATGGCATTCCGGAATTAAAAAGGGACAGGCTCCATGAAGAGTCGTCCCTTGGATTGAAACCGGTCCCGCTACAGGCTGTGCTGCATTATTCTTCGCACTACGGTCATAGCCCGGAACTTCTGGTAGCGTTGCTCGACCAGTTCCTCTGCAGAGAGTTCTTTCAATTCGGCCAGATGACACTTGAGGCGATCTTTGACCGCGGCCGCAGCAGCCTCGTGATTGTTGTGCGCACCACCGACCGGCTCCGGGATGACATCATCAATGACCGTTCCAAGCGCATCAATATCCATGGCAGTCAGTTTGAGCGCCTCAGCGGCTTCGGGGCCACGAGTCCCGTCACTCCACAGAATTGCCGCACAGCCTTCCGGCGAGATAACTGCGTAAACAGAATATTGCATCATGATAACCCGGTTGCCGACAGCGACCGCCAGGGCACCACCGGAGCCACCCTCACCAGTCACCGTGACGATAATCGGTACGGTCAGAGCCGCCATCTCGCGTAGATTTCGGGCAATTGCCTCTGCCTGGCCGCGTTCTTCGGCGCCGATTCCCGGGAAAGCCCCGGGCGTATCGATAAAGGTGAAGATTGGCAGACCGAACTGTTCAGCCATCTGCATCACTCGCAACGCCTTGCGGTAACCTTCCGGGTTGGGCATGCCAAAGTTCCGGTAAACCTTTTCCTTGGTATCGCGCCCCTTCTGGTGCCCGATCACCACGCAAGGCTCATCATCCAAGCGGGCGAAACCGCAGACCAGCGCCGGATCATCCCGGTAGTTGCGGTCACCGTGCACTTCAAACCAGTCGGTAAAGATGTGATTGATGTAGTCGAGGGTGTATGGACGGTTCTGATGCCGGGCCAGCTGGGTCCGTTGCCATCGGGTCAGGTTTGAGAATATTTCATCACGCAACCTGTCAGCTTTCTTCTCTAACTTTTTGATATCAGAGGAGAAGTCGACGCTATCAGTTGAGTAATCACGGAGCTCCTTGATCTTTTGTTCAAGCTCAACGATAGGTTTTTCAAAATCTAGAAAAAACTGCATGTGCAGGCTCCTGTCAGTTCATCGGCGACCGGGGTCAAGAGGTCATACCTATTCGAAAGTGACAACATTATAACCGAACAACTTCTCGACGTCATCCATCATTTGATCACTGGCCTGAAGGCGCAGATCCTCCGGTAATGATATCACGGTTTCGCTACGATTGGGCACGACGAGATGAATCAAGGCCTCACAGTCGCCATGGTAGCGAGTCATAATTTCCCTGAGTGACCGCAACTGCCGCTCCTCAAGGCCGGGAGTCGTCAGGCGGAAATGGACCATCCTGGTCAAACGTTCCTGTACGTCTTTGAGTGACAGGACCTCGTTGACCAGTATCTTGCAGGCATCCTCGCCGACATCCACGGTCCCCTTGACCAACAGTGCTTCCTCGCTGTTCAGCAGCTCGGCCGATTCCGTGTAGGTTTCGGGAAAAACCACCATTTCGACAAAACCGCTGAGATCCTCAAGAGTCACAAACGCCATACGGTCGCCTTTGCGGGTATTGAGCAGCTTGATACCGGTGACGATGCCGCAGACGCTGACTTCCTCTTTATCGGCACGCTCCATCAGCCCTGCCGTGTCACAGGTGCTGAACCGCTTGATGGCATCACTATGCCGCGCCAGCGGGTGGCCGGTGATGTAAAAACCGATCGCTTCTTTTTCATTGGTCAGCAAAACATTTTCCGGCCATTCCTCCAGATCCGGGAGCTCGCCGTACATCTGACCGTTCTGGGTGACGATCTGATCAGTACCGAACAGGGATTCCTGACCGGATTCCTTTTCACGCTGCACTTTCTGGCCGTATTCCATGGCTTCTTCAATGGCGGCCATAAACTGCGCCCGTTTGTGTTGCAAGGAATCGAATGCACCACACTTGACGAGGGCTTCGACAACCCGCTTGTTGACACGACGCAAATCGACACGCTCACAGAAATCATGCAGGGAACTGAACGGCCCCTCTTCCCGCGCTTCGACGATCGCCTCCACGGCCGCGCCGCCAACCCCCTTGACTGCGCCGAGGCCAAAACGGATGTCTTTTTCATGTACGGTGAAATTCCGGCACGAGGCATTAATATCGGGCGGCAGGATGGCAATCCCCATATTCCGGATCTCGTTGATATTCTTGATGATCTTCTCGGTGTTCTCCATATCCTCGGTCAGCAGGGCGGCCATGAATTCCACCGGGTAGTGGGCCTTCAGGTAGGCGGTCTGGTAGGCAATATAGGCGTAAGCCGCTGAATGGGACTTGTTGAAGCCGTACTCGGCAAACTTCTCCATCTGGTCGAACACAGCCTCGGCCTTTTTTGTCTCAAGCTTGTTTCCTTTGGCACCGTCGAGGAAATTCTTCTTTTGCTTGGCCATCTCCTCGGGCTTTTTCTTGCCCATAGCCCGGCGCAGCAAATCAGCACTTCCCAAGCTGTAATTGCCAAGGACCTGGGCGATCTGCATGACCTGTTCCTGATAGACAATGACACCGTAGGTGTCCTTAAGTATCGGTTCAAGTTCCGGAAAGTCGTAGCCGAACTCCTCGACACCGTGCTTGCGTTTGATAAATGAATCAACCATCCCGGAACCAAGCGGGCCAGGTCGGTAAAGAGCAACCATGGCGATCAGATCTTCGAAACAGGACGGCTTGAGCTTGATCAGGTACTCCTTCATCCCGGAGGATTCGAGCTGGAAGACACCGGTCGTTTCACCACGGCTCAGTAATTGGAAGGTTTGCTCATCATCCTGGGGAATCAGTCCCAGATCGAATTCGGGATTTTTCACCCTGATCAGCTTGACGGTCTTGTCAATAACCGTCAGGGTTTTCAGACCGAGGAAGTCGAACTTGACCAGGCCGATTTTCTCTACGTAACCCATGTCAAACTGGGTGACCTGGCCATGTGACTTGGGGTCGACGTAAAGCGGCAGGTAGTTGGTCAGGGGCTCCGGGGTGACCACGACCCCGGCAGCATGGGTTGATGCGTGCCGGGTGAGCCCTTCCAGTGACATCGCCACCTTAAACAGCTTCTTGACTCTGGCATCTTTTTCGATCAGCTCCCGCAGGCGCGGTTCCTGCTTCTGTGCATCCTTGAGTGTCACCTTCTTGCCGACCGGGTTGGGAATCAACTTGGCAATCGTATCCACCTCACCGTAAGGCATCCCCATACCACGCCCCACATCACGGATGACCGCTCGGGCGAGCATCGAACCGAAAGTGATGATCTGGGCGACATTGTCCTTGCCGTATTTGTCGCGCACGTAATTGATGACATCTTCACGACCGTTGATACAGAAATCAACGTCGATATCCGGCATGGAGATACGTTCCGGATTCAGGAAACGTTCGAAGAGCAGGTGGTAGGGCTTGGGATCGATATCAGTAATTCTGAGGGCATAGGCGACCAGGCTTCCGGCTGCGCTGCCACGCCCGGGGCCGACCGGGATGTCGTGATTTTTTGCCCAGTTGATGAAATCGGCGACGATCAGGAAGTAGTCCGGGAAGCCCATCTGGTTGATGATTTTCAGTTCCTGCTCGAGACGGGCCTTGTATGCGGCGTGATCATCCGCCGAAAAATCGGGGCGAATCTTGCGGATTTCGGCAATCCGTTGTTCGAGGCCTTCAAACGACTGCTGCTCGAGGGCCTGGCTCGGAGTCTGTGCGTCGCCGAGGGCCAGGGACGGGAAATGATAATTCTTGCCGCTGACGTCCAGCTCCAGATTGCAACGTTCGGCAATTTCGACCGAATTGCTGACCGCTTCTGGAAGTGCCTTGAAAAGCTCTCCCATTTCATCGGGCGTCTTGACATAGAACTCCTCGTTGGCAAAGCGCATCCGGTTCGGGTCGTCCATCGTTTTGCCGGTCTGGATGCAAAGCAGGACCTCGTGGGCAAAGGCGTCATCCCTGGTCAGGTAATGACAGTCATTGGTGGCGACCAGCGGCAGGCCGAGTTGCTTGCCGATTTCAATCAGGCCTTTATTTGCGACCTCCTGCTCCGCAAGAAAATTTTCCTGGAGTTCCAGATAGAGCCGGTTATTGTCAAAGACCCGGGACATTTCCTCTGCCCTCTGCCGGGCATGGTCCATACGTCCACGACAGATCAGGCTGGGGATTTCTCCACCCAGGCAGGCGGTCAGGGCAATCAGTCCCTCGTTGTTGTCGCTGAGGAGATCCCAGTCAATCCGCGGCCGATAATAGAAACCGTCCTGGTAGGCGGTGGAAACGAGTCGGCAGAGATTGCGATATCCCACACGGTTTTTGCAGAGGAGAACCAGGTGTCCGGATGCGTCTCCGGAAGAGGAAGCGCCCGATTTGTCATGGCGCGAGCCCGGGGCGACATAAACTTCACAGCCGATGATCGGCTTTACGCCTGCGGCATGAGCCTTGGTGTAAAACTCCAGGGCACCGAACATATTGCCATGATCGGTAATCGCCATGGCCGGCATGCGATACTTTTTGGCCCGCTCGACAAGATCGCCGACACGGATAGCACCATCAAGCAGGCTGTACTGGGTATGCACGTGAAGATGAACGAAATTGGCGTGTTGCATGGATGTCAAGAACCTAAAGCTGGATTCAGTATTCAGAATACAGGACAAAATCGACAAGAGTGGTGACAGAAAAAACGGCAAACTCCGTTAACAGAGCGGCTACAGAATACAGAAAATCCACCCCGTATGGAAACATTAAAAGCACTGGCGGCAAACATTCCGGGTCCTGGATCATGGACACCCCGTCCTGGATTCCCGGACTATAAAACCTCGACGTCGAAGTGGCTCAACATGTTGACCAGCAGGATCAATGGCAGGCCGATCAGGCTGGTGTAATCGTTACCGGCCATTTTTTCCATCATGGCAATGCCAAGCCCCTCTATTTTAAACGATCCTGCACAATCAACCGGATTTTCCTTGTCTACGTAATGCTTGATCTGTTTTTCGGTCAGTTCACGCATCGTCACAGAGAACGTCTCGAATTCAGTGATGCTCTCTCCACTGGCACTGTTATGGATTGCCAGGCCGGTATAGAAAGTATGTTTGCGTCCCTGCATTTCCATCAGTTGTGCAACGGCCTTCTGTGGTGTACCAGGTTTACCCAGAACACGGTGCCGGGCATCGACGAAAACCTGGTCGGCCCCTACGATCAGGGCGTCATCATATTTGTTCGCGATACTTTTCGCCTTCTGCAGGGCCTGATGCTTGACCAGCAGCTCAGCGGAAACGTTGGCATCCATCTGCTCTTTGTAGAGCGGCGCAGCAACATGAAAACTTAGTTCAAGTTGACGCATTAATTGCATACGATAGGGGCTGGTTGAGGCAAGGACTATGGTGCGCATGAATACCTTCCGGAAAGAGATAATTTAGCCCCCTTTTTACCTCAACCGGAGAATAGAATCAATCAGCAGACACCGGACTCCCAGAATGATGAAGATTCAGAAACCAATGTCGCTTCAGGAGTCCCACCGTTGCCATGCGGCTGGCTGGGCCGCGAGCAGAAAAACGGTATCTCGCGAACCGATTCCAGTAAGGCGTCTTCAAGCATTGTCGTGCCACAGCGGTCGAAAAACTCGGCAAAACCGGAACCGCCCAGCCACGCGTCGACAAAGGTCACCGATTCAATGCGTCCAATCTCAACCAGGACTTCACCTTCGTAGCAGCCATCGCCAACGGTACCGGAGAAACGCATGCCGCGCCCCTGTCGTTCGGCCGAGTGGATATCAAAATAAATAGCGCTACCGTTGTCTTCTGTCGTTCCGATGTAAATCATAAATGACCTCCCTGAGGGTTATGATTACATCTTAAACCGCCCTACGACAGAATATGTCACACTGAACATCGGTACGAGTGACGCGGGACGAGGAACGCGCAAAACATAGATCCCAAAAAAATGCTGAGATAAGACAGCAAAGTCATCAGAAGAAATATAATACCTAGATTCAGCCCTGTCGCGTCCCGGCATACCCAGACATTGCTCAAGTCCGGTGTAGAATTGAGCTTTCAGTTCTTCCGGTTCGAGTAGTTGGACATGAGGGAGGTAGGAGTAGAGCCAGGACAAGATCTCCTTTTCACCACTGGCTGCAAAACAAAGAGTCACCGAGCCATCCTTTTCTTCGACCATTTGCTGGCTGGGATGCCAAATCCGCTCTCGAATCAAGTGACTGATCTCAGCAGAGAAACGAACCTTGACGGTAAACTCACCTTCATCGATCAATCCGAACGCGGAGCCCGTCAGATTGCTGGCGGAAAAATCCTCAGGGACTTCAAAGCGGTCCCTGAGAACCTCAACCTGCCTGATCCGGTCGACCAGAAAGAGTCTCAATGCTTTCCGGTTATGCGCGTAGCCACCGAGATAGAGGGCGCCCTCATAGAACAACAGGGTGTAAGGGTCGAAAACATAGCTCTCAGTGGACCGCCGTGCCGGAGTGTAAACCAGCTCAATGCGATACTGATAGAGCAATGCCCGGCGCAGCTCTTTCAACAGTTCTTTTTGGGCAGCATAGTCACGCTCACCCTGGAATTTCGGTGATGCCGTCTCGGCAATCCGTTCCAGGTGAGCAATACTGCGTGGTGGCAGACTGGAATGGATGCGACTGAAAATGGCATCAAGGTCATCCTGGAATGGCGTCCCCCGCAAGAAGCCAAGCTGTCCGCGACACAAGTACAGTGTCATAAGCTCTTCGAGAGAAAACGTTATCGGCAAGATCTTCTTAAAACCAGTGATGAAACGGTAGACTGTCTGACCGCTCTCTTCCGGCTCGGAAACAAGTGGATAACCCGCATCCCGGATTGCGTCCAGGTCACGATAGACAGTCCTGCGGGTCACACCGCACTCTTCAGCCAATTCGTCTACCGTGGCCCCGTAACGAACCTCGAGGATCCGGATCACATCATGCAAACGCGCTGCCTGGCTGTACTTTTTGGCAGGCTTGCCTGGCTTCCTTGTGGTTTTTGTCATTTTTGATGCCTCTGCAGAACACTTCAACAGCTCTTACTCTTAATTTTTAGAAGGGAGTACTTTGTCAAACTGTCAACATCTCCGGAGCCACTTCCCTGATTCTGTCCAGGAAGAACTGCCAGTCATCCTGAAGATTGTCACCAGTATCCTCCGTAGCCTGCCTGGCATAAGCTATTCGTTTTGAGACGCTTTCAAAACGGCCCCGGCTGGCAATTTTGAATGAGTCTGCCGGTTGGCGGTTCTCTGGGGTGGTACAGCCACATTTACAGTAGATCTCGAAGGTCAAGATCTGATCTCTTTGCTCGATGGCCTGAGTCCTGGCCCTGACGAATAATTCCGGGTGGAGATTACTCAAGTATTGCAGGCCCATCATCGCGTTATTGAAAATATTCATGCAGGGGTGAAAGAGGTCTGTGTACTCCCTGACGGCCCTGCTGATGATTTTTTCCTCCCAAACGATATCTCTGGGTAGTTTTAATGCTGTTTTGCGTCCCTTGGCCTTGGAGTATTCGCTTTCATCAAACAGTTCGGGTGCGGGATGATCGATAAGTTCGAAAGTATATTGCTCAAAATCTTCAAGGAGCTCAGGGCAAGCATGTTCCATCGCCTCCAAAAACTGCTTCGCCCGGTACTTCTCCTTGGGGTTGCCGACCGTCAAGACAATTCGCTCCAGGGCGATCTTTTGTCTTATTCGGTAGGTCCAGACCGACTCACGGGCGGTCAGTGTTTCAGCGGATTTTTTCATCAGACCACTCCAGCCTTATATATAAGATCTGTCGATTTCCCTCTGTAGTCCCCATCAGGATTGTGCAACAAAAGATTATCATAATAAACTGTTTTAAGAAATGGATGAGACTTCAGCCGCTGAGGGGCCCCGTTATGAGGTGACTAAAGTTGCGTCACGGGGGGCTTTATTTCCGGGTTTCTCCTGGGCTTTTGCTTTTATCGCGGGAAAAGTAAAGCCGCTCCCGTTTTCAGGTGGCGACATGCTAATTCCACGAGTTTGAAATTTTGCGACATTCGGATGTCTTTGCAATTTCTGACTGTAGATAATAGACACAAAAAAACCGGAAGTCTTATCTGGCTTCCGGTTCCATGATTCGATTAATTTTCGAGATCTACTCCCACTCTATGGTTGCGGGAGGTTTACTTGAAATGTCGTAGGTAACCCTGTTCACACCACGGACTTCATTGATAATCCGGTTACTGATACGTGCGAGGTCAGCGTAGGGCATAGGATACCAGCCCGCCGTCATGAAATCCTTGGTTTCCACGGCACGCAGGGCGATCACATACTCGTAGGTGCGGCCATCCCCCATGACACCGACGCTTTTCACCGGCAGGAACACGGCGAAAGCCTGGCTGATTTTATCATAATGTCCGGTCTGGTAGAGCTCATCGATATAGATGGCATCGGCCTGGCGCAGGATGTCGCAGTATTCCTTTTTGATTTCTCCGAGGATACGGACACCGAGACCTGGACCGGGGAAGGGATGACGCCAAACCATGCGGTGTGGCAAGCCCAGCTCCTCGCCGATTGCCCTCACCTCGTCCTTGAACAGTTCACGCAACGGCTCCAGCAGATTGAGAGTCATGTAATCAGGCAGGCCACCGACATTGTGGTGACTTTTGATATTGTGGGCCTTGCCGGTTTTGGCCCCTGCCGATTCGATGACATCGGGGTAAATGGTCCCTTGTGCGAGCCACCTGGCATTGGCCAGTCTCTTCGATTCCTCCTCGAAGATATCTACGAACAGGTTGCCGATGATCTTGCGTTTCTTCTCCGGATCGGCTTCGCCCGCCAGTTTCTCAAGGAAACGCTCTTCTGCATCAACCCGGAGGACCTTGACACCAAGGTTCTCGGCAAAGGTGGCCATCACCTGGTCTCCTTCGCCGAGGCGCAACAGGCCGTTATCGACGAAGACGCAGGTCAGCTGGTCACCGATCGCCCGATGGATCAACGCCGCGGCGACCGATGAATCGACACCACCAGAGAGGCCGAGGATGACTTCTTCTGCTCCAACCTGCTCCCGGATGCGGGCAACAGCATCTTCGATAATATGGCCGGGAGTCCACTGCCCGGTACAACCGCAGATTTTGCGTACGAATGTATCAATCAGGAGTTCCCCGCGTGGGGTATGGTTGACTTCGGGATGGAACTGGACTCCGTAGAGGTTGCGCTCAACATTCTGGATGCCGCATACCGGGGCGTTGTCCGTCTCGGCAATTTCCTCAAAACCTTTGGGTACGATCTCGACATGATCACCGTGACTCATCCAGACCGGGCTGTGACCATCGACAAAAAAGCTGTCAAAAAGCGGCCCGGGAGAATTTTTGGCCAGAAGGTCGGCATGACCATACTCGCGCTTGCCTGCTGGCACGACCTTGCCGCCGAAATGGTGACACATCAGCTGCATGCCATAGCAGATCCCCAGCACGGGGATCCCGAGTTCGAAGAGTTCTTCCTCGATTGCCGGCGCGCCTTCCTCATAAACCGATTTTGGCCCGCCTGAAAGGATGATCCCCCTGGCATTGAATGCCTTGATCTCTCCCAGGCTCATGTCAAAAGGATGCAACTCGCAGTAGACATGCGCTTCACGCACCCGTCGGGCAATCAACTGGGTGTATTGTGATCCGAAGTCGAGGATCAGGATCTTTTCAGAATGGATATCCATTTTATTCAGGGGCTGGAGACTGGGGGCTGGGGGCTGAAAGATTCAGAATCTTATACCAGCCCCTAGCCCCCAACCCCCAGCCGCCGCCTCTAGCTGGGTTTCTCGATCCGGTAGTTCGGCGCTTCGTGGGTGATATTGACGTCATGGACATGCGACTCACGCAGACCTGCGTTGGTGATACGCATGAACTGTCCGTTGTCCTTAAGTTCCCTGATCGTACGGCAACCGGTGTAGCCCATGCCGGAGCGCAGGCCACCCATCAATTGATGAATGTTTGCCGAGAGCGGGCCGCGATAAGGCACGCGCCCTTCAATCCCTTCCGGGACAAGTTTGACATCAATCTCGTCGCTCTGGAAGTAGCGGTCCTTGCTGCCCTGCTTCATGGCACCGATACTGCCCATGCCGCGGTAGGATTTATAGGTCCGGCCCTGGTAGAGGATCGTTTCCCCGGGGGATTCGTCCGTCCCGGCGAAGAGGGAACCGATCATGATCGTATCGGCACCCGCAGCAATTGCTTTCGGCAGCTCACCGGAGTACTTGATACCACCATCGGCAATCAACGGCACGCCGAGTTTGCGGGTTATCTGCGAAACATCGGCGATCGCTGTAATCTGGGGGACACCGACACCGGCAACCACACGGGTGGTGCAGATCGATCCCGGCCCGATGCCGACTTTTACTGCATCGGCCCCGGCCTTGATCAGCACCTCTGCGGCGCTGGCTGAGGCAATGTTCCCTGCAATCAGGGAAAGCTCAGGATAAGCTCTGCGGGTCTCGGCCACGGCATCGATGACCGCCTGTGAATGACCGTGTGCCGTATCAATGATGATTGCATCGACACCGGCCTTGACCAGCAATTCGAGACGTTCTTCGCGGTCATCACCGACGCCGAGCGCGGCACCGACCCGGAGACGACCCATGTCGTCCTTGCAGGCGTTAGGGTATTTGCGGACCTTTTCGATATCCTTGATCGTGATCAGACCTTTGAGGGCAAAGCTGTCGTCGACAACCAGGAGCTTCTCGATCCGATGCTCATGAAGATGTTTCTTTGCTTCTTCGAGCGTCGTTCCCGGCGGCACCGTAACCAGCTTGTCCTTGGTCATGACATTTGCGATCGGCTGGTTCAGCTGTGTTTCAAAACGCAGGTCACGGTTGGTCAGGATACCGACCAATAGGCCGTTCTTGGTGATCGGGACGCCCGAGATCCGGTATTTCTCCATCAACTCCAGCGCTTCATAAATTTTCTGATCAGGGTCCATGGTGATCGGGTCAACGATCATGCCGCTTTCCGATTTCTTGACCTGGTCAACCTGAAGGGCCTGTTCAACCGGCGTCATGTTCTTGTGAACAATGCCGATCCCCCCTTCCCTGGCCATGCAGATCGCGGTACGCGCTTCGGTCACCGTATCCATCGCCGCAGACAAAAGTGGAATATTCAGCTTTATTCGGGTCGTAAGGTAAGTGGTCAGATCAACATCGCGCGGGAGGACTTTGGAATGAGCGGGGAGAAGCAAAACATCATCGAAGGTCAAGCCTTCGCGGATCTCGGAATCGAGCATCGCCGATACCTCCATAAGGGAGCAAGGGGTGAAATATTTAATCGCTGAATTTATTCTAGCGCAGAAGGCTAGTCAAGGATAATCGGTGGGAATTGAAGGCTGGGGCCTTGGGATTGGTTGCGGGTAGAAAATATCCCGAAAAACCATGGTTTTATATGCCCGGTCCCGGTATCAATACCAGACTTCCTGAAGGCATAAGCCTTGGGCCGGGGCCGTTTGACCACAGACCATTTCATCGGTTCCTGCAACCAGGGTTGCCACGTCCCCTGCGGGACGCCGGCCCAGACCAACATCGACGAGAGTTCCAACAATCATGCGCACCATATTTTTCAAAAAACCTGAACCCCTGACGTCGATATAGATAAATTCATTGTCAGAAGAAATATCAATACTGAAGATTTCCCGTACTGTCGTTTTTGCCAGGCAGCTCGAGGAGCGGAAGGCCCTAAAATCATGCTCACCGACCAGATTTTTCGCTGCTTTACGCATCAGACCGAGGTCGAGACAGCCGCGCAGATACCAGGCTGAACGGGCCACAAGAGGCGAGCGTACTTCGCTCTGGTAAATCGTATAGCGATACCATTTCCCCTTGGCGGCAAACCGGGCATGAAAATCTGCCGGCATCTCACGCACCTCTTTGATCGCAACATCTTGCGGCAGAAAGGAGTTGACACCTTCACGGAAAGCCTTTAGGGGTCGATTGGTATCTGTCTGGAAATGAGCCATCATGCCTCGTGCATGAACTCCCGCGTCGGTTCTTCCTGATGCATGAACATGCACCTTGTGACCGAGAATCTCTATCAGGGCTTTTTCAACGACTTCCTGGACAGCAATGCCGTTGGGTTGGATCTGCCAGCCGACGTAGGCAGTCCCATCATATTCGATGGTCAGAAGTATCGTACGCATGGGTCATCCTGCAAGCCAGTGACAGGCTATGATCAGCATCATGGCGGTGACTATATATCGATCAGGCTGGGACAGGGGCCAGATCGACGGTAGTGCACAAGAAATTCGGCAAGAGTCGTCGTTCGCTGCAATCTCATGTGCCATGGTGTCACCCCTGATCAGCATTCGCTCGGTAAAAGCCTGCATCTTCGTGCAGAAGGCAGACCAACGACCCTTCCAGCCCTGGTCTCGCGCTGAAGAGCAATCTGCTTCACTTCGTACGGAAAGATCCATTTCTTCACGAACAACCGGAATAAAACCGAGTGCAAGCAGAACAATCTTCTGCCAATCGTCTGTTCGACAGCCAAGCCGGGACAGTGGCTGCACAAACCAGCCAAACGCCGCCGAGAGGTCCTCAATTCTGGTTGTAATCGCCAAGGTTGTTGTCATCATGGCCGCCAACGCTATTTGCACACAGACAAAAACGCCCAGGCACAGTCCATCAAGTGACAACCAGCTGAGGCCCCACAGGGTACGACCCGGGGATAAAAGCAGATGCATCAACAGGGTAAAGAGTAGCAGCCAGCGCAACATCGAGCAGACCCGCAGGACGAGCCAGACATAAGGAGATATCACCAGCAGAGCGCTTGCCGTCACAACAAGGAGCATGGCAAGCTGTATCCAGTCACTTGCTGCAAAGGTCAGCACGACAAGGGTCAGTGAAGACAGGACCTTGATCCGCGGATCAAGTCTGTGGATCAGGCTTTGCCCGGGCTGATACAAACCATTTTCAGTCTTCGTGATCAAACCTTCAGTCCAAAAAGTTAAGGGGGGCCGTACGGCCCCCCGAAAATACTGCCATCAATATTGTCTGGGGCACGTGTCGTCGACTGTAGAACGACTTATGCCAGTTCCATGAGGATGCGCAGCATACGCCGCAACGGCTCCGCAGCCCCCCAGAGCAACTGGTCGCCACAGGTGAACGCCGAAACATACTGCGGCCCCATCTTCATCTTGCGAACCCGGCCGACCGGGATCGAGAGCGTTCCGGAGACAGCTGTCGGGGTCAACCCTGCCAGCGAATCGCTTTTGTTATTCGGGATCAACTTCACCCACTCGTTGTCGTTGTCAATCAGAGCCTCGATCTCCGCAATCGGCAGATCCTTGTTCAAACGTATCGTCAAAGCCTGGCTGTGGCAACGCATGGCGCCAACCCGAACACAGATACCATCTATCGGGATCGGTTGCTTATTGCCGAGGATCTTGTTGGTTTCGGCATAACCTTTCCACTCTTCACGGCTCTGGCCGTCTTCAACCTCGCGATCAATCCAGGGGAGCAGGCTGCCGGCGAGCGGGTAACCGAATTCTCTGGTCGGCAACTGGTCGCCCCGCAGCATCTCGGTGACTTTTTGATCAATGTCGAGAATTGCTGAACCCGGATCATTCAAAAGCTCTGCAACAGAACCTTCCAGAACTCCCATCTGGCTCAACAGTTCACGCATATTCGGTGCGCCGGCACCTGAAGCCGCCTGGTACGTCATGGAAGAAATCCACTCTACCAAACCGGCACGGAACAGACCACCCATTGCCATCAACATAAGGCTGACTGTACAGTTTCCGCCGATGAAATCCTTGACTCCACGGGCCAGTGCGTCATCGATCACGTTGCGATTTACGGGGTCAAGGATAATGACCGCATCATCTTCCATACGCAGGGAACTGGCGGCGTCGATCCAATAGCCATGCCAGCCGGTCGCACGCAGTTGCGGATGCACAGCCTTGGTGTAATCGCCGCCCTGGCAGGTGATGATCACATCCAGTTTGCTAAGTTCTGATATGTCATCAGCATTCTTGAGAGTCCCTGCGCCCATTGGGGCGCTCTGCCCGGCCTGAGAGGTTGAGAAAAAGACCGGTTCCAGACCGGCCAGGTCATTCTCCTCCTGCATGCGCTGCATGAGGACCGAACCAACCATTCCGCGCCAACCGACGATACCGACTTTCATTGTTCTGTTCCTTTTCTATGTGCTGTTATGTGTCACCCTGAGAAGGGGTGATCGGGTCTCTACAAATTTGCAATAATTGCGTCGCCCATTGCGACAGTATTGACTTTCTTCTCGCCGTCCCGGCCCTGGAAAATGTCGCCGGTGCGATAGCCCTGGTTAAGGGTTTTTTCCACGGCTGCGTCGATGGCATCAGCGGCTTCGATCATGCCGAAAGAGTAACGCAGCATCATCGATGCAGACAAAATCTGGGCAATCGGATTGGCGATCCCCTGCCCTGCGATGTCCGGAGCGCTGCCTCCGGAGGGCTCATACATGCCGAATGAACCTTCGGCCAGGGAAGCTGATGGCAGCATGCCCAGAGAGCCGGTCAACATGGCCGCTTCATCCGAGATGATATCACCAAACATGTTGCCACAAAGCATGACATCAAACTGTTTTGGCCAACGGACCAGTTGCATGGCCGCATTATCAACATACATATGGGAGAGCTTAACATCGGGATACTCCCTGGCAACACGTTCGACGACTTCACGCCATAGGACCGATGTGGAAAGAACGTTGGCCTTGTCTATGGAACAGACCTTGTTGTCACGCTTGCGGGCGGCCTGGAAAGCGACATGGCTGATTCGCTCCACTTCCGCGTCGGAGTACTTCATGGTATCGAAACCTGTTCGATCAGCACCCTCACCTTCTATGCCCTTCGGTTGGGCAAAATATATCCCGCCGGTCAGTTCACGTACGACAAGAAGATTGAAGCCCCCCTCTATAACTTCTTCCTTAAGGCTTGAAGCACCGGTCAATGCAGGGAAAATAATAGCCGGGCGCAGATTGCAGAACAAACCGAAGATCTTGCGCAGTGGCAGAAGCGCGCCACGTTCCGGCTGCTCGTTCGGCGGCAGGCTCTCCCATTTAGGGCCACCCACCGAGCCGAACAGGATTGCGTCCGAAGCCCTGCAGGTTTCGACGGTTTTTTCCGGTAATGCCTTGCCATCTTCATCGATCGCAATGCCGCCGACATTGGCAAAGTTGCGCTTGAAAGTTACGTTGTACTTATCCTGGACCGCATCAAGAACTTTCAGGGCCTCTGCCATAACCTCAGGACCAATACCATCTCCGGGCAACACTGCCACCGTGTAGGATTTACTCATCTTCCACTCTCCTTTATTGCCTGTATATCAGGGCGTTCAATAAATATTGAGGATAAAACCGGATGCCACTATAAGAAGGGCGTAACTCTTTGTCAAATCCTTTAAAACCTCGATCAAAAGCTCATTTACAACTTACTTCCTCACATGAGTGATGCAACTGTTCGCGCCACGACAAATATCGAGCTCCATGTTACATGACCCACTGTTTTCTGAATCTTAGACGACAGGTCATGACTAAAACTATGAGTATATAGACATATAATTGATATTAATTATATATTATTATTTATAATTATTACTTAAATATTGTTATCTTTATATTTTCTTATAAATAATAATACTTATTTAATTAATTTTATATATTTTAATATAGGTATAGCTCTTTTTCCTGCTGCTTCAGATGAACTCATCAAGGATTTGGTAAACTTACTGCTGAACTCCTTGAGGCACAAGACCAGTCGCTCAACATGAAAAAAAACGGGAAGGGGTATTCTCTACCCTCTCCCGCCTCATATCGGAATAAACGATTTTGGCCCCCTCTCTATAATCCGAGATAGGCCGTCTTTACCTGTTCATTGTCCAGCAGCTTCTCTGCAGTATCTGTAATTGTAATTCGACCGTTCTCCATAACATAACCACGATGAGCGAGTTTCAGGGCCTGGTTGGCATTCTGCTCTACCAGGAAAATAGTGGTATTGTTATCGCGGTTGATCTTACGGATAATATCGAAAATCTGCTTAATGATGATCGGGGCCAAACCGAGAGAGGGTTCGTCGAGCAGCAGCAAACGGGGGCGTGCCATCAAGGCGCGAGAAATTGCCAACATCTGCTGTTCACCACCAGAGAGAGTTCCTCCCATCTGACCACGTCGCTGGGCAAGGATCGGGAAAAGGTCCATGACCATATCAATGTCCTGCTTAACCAGCAGCTTATTGGTACGCAGGTACGCTCCCATCTCCAGGTTTTCCATGACCGACATATTCGGGAATATCCTGCGACCTTCCGGGACCTGGATAATCCCCATCTGAACGATCTTGTCACCGGACAGCCATGGACTGGTTTCCCCTGGAACAAAATCTCACCAGACCTAGGAGGGACAATCCCGCAAAGAGACATCAATGTCGTCGTTTTACCGGCGCCGTTTGCGCCAATCAAGGTAACAATCTCACCTTCTTCAACTTCCAGAGAAACCCCTTTTAGTGCCTGGATATTGCCGTAATAGGTATTGATATTATCAACTTTAAGCATCTTCGCCCCCCTCGCCGAGGTAGGCCTCTATGACTTTGGGATTACTGCGAATTTCCTGCGGGGAACCATGTGCGATCTTCTTGCCGTACTCCATAACGTAGATACGTTCCGAGATATTCATCACCAGTTTCATGTCGTGCTCTATCAGCAAAATAGAAATATTTTCCGTATCCTTGATACGCACGATCAACTCATCAAGGTCCTTCGTCTCCTGCGGGTTCATCCCTGCAGCGGGTTCATCAAGAAGCAACAGGAAGGGGTCCGTTGCCATCGCTCGAGCGATTTCAAGGCGACGTTGTGCTCCATAAGGAAGATTCTTGGCAAATTCATCTGCAAAATGAACCAAGCCGACTTTTTCAAGGAGCTCATAGCTCCTCTCAATTGTCTCTCGTTCCTGGCGGTTGGTGTTCTTGCCGCGCAATATGGCACCCAGGATATTAGTCGTCGTGCGACAGTGCCGCCCGATCATGACATTCTCCAGAACGGTCATGTTCTGGAACAGGCGGATATTCTGAAAAGTCCTGGCCAACCCCATGGCTGTCACACGATTTGGCTTAAAACCATTGATCTTATGGGTTTTTTGTTCTGGTGGATGAACCAGAATTTCACCCCGAGTAGGCTTGTAAATCCCGGTCACACAGTTGAAGAAAGTTGTCTTCCCTGCCCCATTCGGGCCGATCAGGGCCACAATTTCCCCGGCACACACCTCAAGCGTGATACTGTCGACAGCCCGCAAGCCGCCGAAATCCATGGTCAGCTCCCTGACTTCCAGCAGTTTTTGCGTATTCTCAGCCATTCGCTTCCTCCGCATGGACCTTCTTACTGTGTGTATAGGTCTTTCTTACGTTTGAAACCAGTCCCTGCGGACGGAACAACATCATCAGAACCATGACTGCACCGAATACCAGCATCCGGTAATCTTCAAAAGCACGCAGATACTCGGGCAACAGGTTCAGGACCAGGGCTGCAATAACAACCCCGACAATTGAACCCATGCCACCGAGAACAACCATCGACAAGACGATGGCTGAAAGCATAAAGTCAAAACTGGCCGGGTTGATGTAAGTCGTTTGTGAGGCAAAGATCACCCCGACCAGGCCGGCCCAGAAAGCGCCTAAAGCATAGGCTCCCAATTTGGTTCTTGCCATATCAACACCCATGGCAACACAGGCAATCTCATCCTCACGCAAGGCCATCCAGGCTCTGCCTATACGTGAATCCTTGAGTCGATTTGTTACAAAAATTGTAAAGACCACCATGACCAGCATCAGATAATAGGTAAATGTGGTCGCAGCGCTTATATCCATCTCCATACCAAAGAAACCAGGGCGGGCGATTTTTTCAATTCCACGGGCGCCATTGAAAACCCCCTCCCAGTTTTCGTACACAATTTTGGCAATAGAGCCAAAACCCAGCGTCACGATTGCGAGGTAATCGCCACGCAGGCGCAGGATCGGAAAACCGAGCAGAACCCCGACCAGGGCACCGGTCAGACCACCGATCGGCAAGCAAATCCAGAAGTCGAGGCCAAAACGGGTGTTAAGGATCGCATAAGTGTATGCCCCAACTCCGAAGAAGGCGACATAACCGAGATCAAGCAAACCAGCCAGGCCAACAGTGATATTGAGCCCCAAACCGAGAACAACGTAAATCAGGGCAAAGACCCAGATCGTTACCTGGTACATCTCCGACACCCACGGCATCAGCAATGCTAAAGCCACTACAAGACCAAGTACCGGACGATAGAGTTTCGGGTCATCCAATAGTCGTTGCCCAATGCTTGGCTTTTTGTCAGTATCCGAGCCATCCTGCTCTTTCTGGCTGGCACCTCTTGCTCTGCGTTCCATGGCCCAGCGCCAGACTGCCGACAAAATGAAAGCGCCAATTGCAACCCAAAGCATATTCATCCAGCGCCATTCAACAGTGTTTTTGAGGGTGTTAACCTTGACAACCATCAACGGAAAGGTCAGAAAGACGAACCAGATGGCGGCAATCAAGCAACTTTTTAAATATGAGATCATCGCCATTACACCTTCTGTTTAACAGCCTTGCCGAGCAACCCGGAAGGACGAAGTATAAGGATCAGCACCAACACGCCGAAAGCGAACACATCTTCATAGGCACTCGAGATGTAACCAGCAGCCATAGCTTCAGCCAGACCAAGGACAAGCCCGCCGAGCGCAGCGCCGGGTATATTGCCGATGCCACCAAGGACTGCCGCGGTGAAGGCCTTGACACCCGCCATAAAGCCGATGAAGTAGTTGATCTGACCGATATAAGAGCCAACCAGAACCCCGGCGATGGCAGCCAGCACCGAGCCGATGATAAAGGTCACCGATATAACCCGGTCGACATTGATCCCGGTGAGACGCGCCATGACCATATCCTGCTGGGTGGCACGCATGGCCTTACCGATACGCGTATATTTGATGAGCAGGGTCAAGCCGATCATGGTGATTGCGCTGGTAATCAGGATGATCAATTCAGCAGAACCCATGATATGGGCGACCGGCTCCATGAATTCAAATTCGGGGACCAACTCCGGGAAAGGCAGGAAGTCGGCCGTTTGTGCCAGAAGCACGTAATTTTGCAGGAACAGGGACATACCGATTGCGCTGATCAAGGGCGAAAGTCGCGGAGCGCCGCGCAAAGGGCGGTAAGCAATCTTTTCCAGAGTGTAACCGTAAGCAGCTGAATAAATAATCGCGATCAGCGCTGCCAGGATCAGGATCGAGACACCCGAGAAGCCATAGATCGTCAAGACTCCGGAAACAACCAGTGCCACGAAAGCACCGATCATGTAAATTTCACCATGAGCGAAATTTATCAGCTGAATGATGCCGTACACCATCGTGTAACCAAGAGCGATCAGAGCATAGATGCTGCCCCTGGTCAGTCCACTCAGGAATAATTCAAGAAAATAATCCATTGGTGTGATCCAAAACTCTCTAAATTAAATTAAACCGGGCAACCGATCCGCAACATTGTGGATGTTGCTTCTCACACGAAGCCAAAAGGGCTTCATGAGAGTTTGAGCATCTTACCTTGTACAAACAATGCGGGGGACAGGCAAGCCTGTCCCCCGTTTTTGATTTTTCGTGCCCAGCCGGTTACTTCAGCTCGACGAATTTACCACCTTGTACCTGGAAGACAGAGAAGCCAACACCTTCGGCGTCACCTTTTGCGTCAAACTTGATCTTGCCGACCGCAGTGTCAACATAGGAGCTGCGCAAAGCTTTTTCCAGGCCGGCGGAATCGGTACCACCGGACTCTTTGATAGCATTCAGGATTGTCTGCATGGCGGCATAACCCTGGTCAAAGAAAGTGCCAGGCTCTTTACCGAATTTGGCAACGTAGTCGTCCTTGGCTTTCTTGTTTCCAGCAAGAGCAGACACGTCCATCGGACCGGTTGCATAAACGCCTTCAGCGTTGTCGCCAGCGATCTCGAGGAAACCGTCACCCTTAACACCGTCAGGACCGATAAAAGGAACCTTGACGCGCTTCTTCTTCATCTGGCCGACCAGTTTGGACGCTTCCGGATGGTAGCCGCCAAAGATAACAGCATCAGCACCTTCCTTGCGGATTTTCTGCACGACCGCAGAGTAGTCCATGGCGCCCGGGGTGACACCTTCAAAGAGCACGACTTTGGCTTTTCCACCAGCTTCAATAGCAGCCTGGGAGAAATCAGCAAAACCTTTACCGTAATCGCCCTTGTCATGCAGGATGGCGATTTTCTTGGCGCCAAGCTTGTCAGTCGCAAAGCTGGCAGCAAGCTTACCCTGGTCATCATCAGGAGCGATGGTGCGGTAGAAGTTCGGGTAATCACCACTCTGGGTCAGAGGAGGATTGGTCGCGGAAGGAGAAATTGCAATAATATTTGATTCCTTATAGATACCGAGGGCAGCCTTGGTCGCACCGGAGCAAACGTGACCGATAACAATATCAACACCTTCGGAGACCAGTTTGGTCGCAGCACTGGTTGCGATTTCCGGCTTGCACTGATCGTCCATCGGCACAACTTCGATCTGCATGCCAAGGACACCGCCTGCAGCATTAACCTGCTCAGCAAGCATCAACGCAGCATCTTTAGTCGGCAGACCATAAGGTGCAAGGTCACCGGTGTGAGGGCCAGCGACACCAATTTTGATTGTATCTGCAGAGAAACCGACTGCCGGAACAATCATGCTCACCAGAGCAATAACAATAAAACTCTTCATAACTGACTTGCGCATACTGCCTCCTTTTTTGTGAGATCAAGATCTTGCTTTAGGGCTGAAAGAACAGACTCCCGTTATAAAAGAAATGCTCTTGTTACGTCAAGGTATAAACGATTTTGAACAGTTAAGAAAGAAAAGACAGTTCACCGGTTACCCGGATGATCTGCGCCTAGCAGAGTGGATTATCAGAACAAGAAAGTGGTGCCGGTGCTGGCAGGTCAAAAATAATCCTGGCGGTTATAGAGGCGCAAGTCACGCTCGCTGAGCAGTTCGGAATGCAGACAGCCAAGCCTTTGACAAATTCCGATACATTGTGAGAAGTGGGCTTTCTTTGACGTAAAGAGGGCGACCAGATGGGCTCCGCAGGGGCAGACATTGTAAACAGGGAACGCTTCCGAGCAGGTCGGACAACAGATATCAACAACCTCTCCCAGTTTCTTCTCGAAGTCGATAAAGGTACGCTCCCTGTCGCCGATGAGCGGGCTGATAACCAGGAGCCCTTCACTGGTTTTGCTTTTCAGCTTGAGTGTGAGCCCAGGGTGTCCCTGAAATATGGCTTTATCAGTCAGAATCGAATGCCCATTGGGACAGTAGCACTCCGTAACCATTTCCTGTTTGTTCAGGTCCTGCTCGGAAATGACCTCCCGTTTTTGCGTCTGGTGCCCGCCTAGCAATAACCAGTTTATCGGCATACCCTGTCCCCTGAATTGAAAAATACGGTCGAATATAACATTTTTTGAGCTGAAGCGCACACCAAATTGAACGTTAATCTGCGGTCCATGACACGCCCTGTTCATCATCCTCTTTATTCGAGAACGACGAGCAAGTCTCCCTGGCCGACCGGGTCGCCTTCTGCAAAACGTATCTCGGCAATAACGCCGTCAACCTTCGCCTTGACGTTGGTTTCCATCTTCATCGCTTCTGTTGTCAGCAAGGTGTCACCGGCAGAGACCCTTTCTCCGACGCTTGCAAACAGCTTGAAAACCTTGCCCGGCATCGGCGCACCGACATGCTTGATATTTGCAGGGTCGGCCTTTTCATGGCTGGCGTCATCAGCCTCCACCGACAAATCCTTGACTGTGATCAGGCGCGGTTCACCGTTCAGCTCGAAGTAAATATTGCGGGTACCATCATCATGCACGCGACCCACCGCATTCAGTTTGATAATCAGGGTCTTGCCCGCTTCGATATCTATACTGACTTCATCGCCAACATCAAGCCCGTAGAAGAAAACCGGGGTCGGCAGGAAGGACGTGTCGCTGTATTCCTGTCGAAAACGGTCGTACTCCTCGAACACGCCAGGGTAAAGCACGGCCGAAAGGACGTCGCGGTCACTCACGTTATGCCCAAGCTTGACCTGCAGCTCTTCTTTCTTGGCATCAAAATCGACCGGTTCCAGAAGCTCACCGGGTCGACAGGTCAGCGGCTGCTCGCCCTTGAGGATAATTTTTTGCAGTTCAGGCGGGAAGCCACCGACCGGCTGGCCGATCATGCCTTTGAAAAAATCGACCACGCCCTGCGGAAATGCGAGGTCTTCGCCTCGCTCGAAAACATCTTCCGGCTCAAGGTTGTTCTGTACCATGAACATGGCCATGTCACCGACGATCTTCGATGACGGTGTCACCTTGATCACATCACCGAACATGTCGTTGACCTTGCGATACATCTCCTTGCACTCTTCCCAGCGATGCCCAAGCCCCAGACCTTCAACTTGCGGCTTGTAGTTGGAATATTGGCCGCCGGGGATTTCGTGATAGTAAACCTGGGCTGTCCCGCTGCGGAGTTCCGATTCGAAGGGTGCGTAGTAGGTTCGCACCGTTTCCCAGTAGTTGGCCAGCTTCTGCATGCCATTCTGATCAAGCTGCGGGTCCCAGATCGATCCTTCGAGAGTTGCAAGAAGCGCGTTCATATTCGGCTGGGCGGTCAACCCGGAAACCGAAGATAGCGCCACATCGACGATATCAACACCGGCACGGGCGGCCATCATCAACATGGACCCGCCGTTGCTCGATGTGTCGTGGGTGTGCAGGTGAATCGGAATACCGATCTCGTCCTTGAGCGCCTTGATCAGTTTCTCGGCAGCAAACGGCTTGAGCAGACCTGCCATATCCTTGATCGCCAGGATATGGGCGCCCATATTTTCGAGCTCCTTGGCCAGGTTGACGTAGTACTGCAGGGGATACTTGTCGCGCTTCGGGTCGAGGATGTCACCGGTGTAGCACATCGCCGCTTCGCAGACCGAGTTGGTGCGCTCGTTGACTGCTTCCATAGCCACCTGCATCCCCTTGGTCCAGTTCAGCGAGTCGAAGATCCGGAAGACGTCGATGCCCGATTCTGCGGCCTTCACCGTAAATTCCTGGACGACATTATCCGGATAGTTACTGTAGCCAACGGCATTGGAGCCGCGCAACAGCATCTGAAAGAGGATATTCGGCACCTTCTTGCGCAAACGCTCAAGCCGCTCCCATGGATCCTCGGTGAGGAAACGCATGGAGACGTCGTAGGTCGCACCACCCCACATTTCGAGAGAGAATAGACCACCACCGAGGTGCGCAGTCGCCTCGGCGATGCGGTCGAGGTCGTAAGTCCGGAAGCGGGTCGCCATCAGTGACTGGTGGGCATCACGCCAGGTGGTGTCGGTGATCAGCAATTGCCTGTTCTTGCGAGTCCAGTCGGCAAGTCCTTTCGGCCCCTTGTCCAGCAGGATGTCGCGAGTACCGCGCGGATGCTGCTTGCCATAGGGGATCTCCGGGATTGCCGGCTCACGCAGATCGCGGAAATTAAGCCGCTTCTCCGGTTTGATGCCAGGATAGCCGTTGACCGTCGTATGACCGATCAGGCTGAGGATCTTGTTGGCGCGATCCTTTTTGACCGGCAGCTTGAAAACCTCCGGGTGCTCATCGAGGAAGGAGGTGTCGCACCGGCCTTCGAGAAAAATCGGGTGCGTAATCACCTTTTCGAGAAAACCGATATTGGTCTTGACGCCGCGAATCCGGAACTCCTGCAGAGCACGATGCATGGTCCGCGAAGCATCAGCGAACGTCAGTCCCCAGGTCGAGATCTTCACCAGGAGGGAATCATAATGCGGGGTGATGATTGCGCCGGCATAACCGGCCGCAGCATCAAGGCGCACGCCAAAACCGGCTGCTGTGCGGTAGGCCTTGATGGTGCCAAAATCGGGGGCGAAATTGTTTGTCGGATCTTCTGTGGTAATCCGGCTCTGAATCGCGTAACCACGCAATTCGATATCCTTCTGGCTCTTGATACCGATCTCGGGGTCATCGAGCCTGTAGCCCTGGGCGATACGAATCTGCGCCTGCACCAGGTTGCGCATGGTCACCAGTTCAGTCACGGTGTGCTCCACCTGGATCCGAGGGTTCACTTCGATAAAATAAAATTTACCCTGCTTGTCCATCAGGAACTCAACCGTACCGGCATTACGATAGTTGACGTGCCTGGCCAGGGCCAGGGCATAGTCGCAGACTTCCTTGCGCTTTTTGCTGTTAAGATAAAGCGACGGGGCAATTTCGATCACCTTCTGGTGACGACGCTGGATAGAGCAATCACGCTCGTAGAAATGGACGATATTGCCATGGTTGTCGCCAAGGATCTGCACTTCGACATGCTTGGGTTTTTCAACAAATTTCTCGAGAAAAACCGTTGCATCTCCGAAGGCCGCCTTGGCTTCCGAAGCTGCTGACTTGAGCCCTTCGAGCAGTTCCTTCTGGTTCTGGGCAACCCGCATACCGCGACCGCCGCCCCCGGAACTCGCCTTGATGATGATCGGATATCCTGCGCTTTTGGCAAACAGCAATGCCTCTTCTTCAGAACGGATCGGATCATCCGTGCCCGGGACAACCGGCACACCGGCTTCAACAGCCACCTTGCGTCCGGAAATCTTGTCGCCAATCTGGCGTTGCATATCAGGGCTCGGGCCGATAAAAACAATCCCTGCACGTTCACATGCTTCGGCAAATTCGGCATTCTCTGAGAGGAACCCGTAACCGGGATGGATCGCATCGACATCTTTTTTGCGGGCCAGATCTATGATTTCATCGATGCTCAGGTATGCATCAATCGGCCCTTTCCCCTTGCCTATCAGATAAGCTTCATCCGCCTTGTAGCGATGCAGGGACAGCTTGTCCTCTTCCGAGTAAATCGCCACGGTACTGATGCCAAGCTCCGTGCATGCACGAAAAATACGGATGGCAATTTCACCGCGGTTGGCGGCCATGACTTTACGAAACTTCTTGATAGGCATGATCTCTCCTTGAGGGCGATAACAGTCAATTGAATTTAACGAAAATAAAACCGGAACAGTCTCGTTAAATATTTAGTTATAATAAAATTATTACAACAAAATTAAATACTTAGACCCATTTTATGTCGCATTCTAACCAAATCGTCATGAACAATGTCAAGTAAAAAACTGTTCTATTTTCAAGACATTGAAATAACTGATATTTTTTACCTCTCATCGCATCCACCTGTTCTTGAATTCATCTATAGATGCAGGAAAGCAGCTCCAGTACATTTTATCCAGTACATAGATTGAATCCGGAAAGCTCTTGCAACTCATTGATAATCATGTTAGTTTGCGGATATCGTCAATTTCATGACGCAAGATTCGGAACCGCTCTATGGAACACGCAGCCCGTATTCTCTTGGTAGATGATGAGCCAGGCAGTCGCGAAAGCCTGTCCCTGCTTCTTGGGCACGAGGGCTATCTGGTGGATACCGCTTCGGACGGCGAAAAAGCCATCCGGCTGTTCTCCAAGAATAAATATGATGTCATTATCACCGACCTTTTCCTCCCTGGAGTAAGTGGCATCGACATCCTCAAGCATGTAAAAGAACATCCCCTGCCCTGCAATGTCATCCTGATTACCGGAAATGCAACGGCCGAAACAGCTGTCGAGGCAATGAAAGAAGGCGCCTTTGACTACATTATCAAACCGGTAAACTTCGAAAAGCTGAAAGTGCTGGTCGCGAAAGCTGTTGAAAAGACCCGCCTGGTTGCCGAAAACATCTACCTGCGCCAACAATTGCGCGGCAAATACAAGTTTGACAATATCATCGGCAACAGCCCGGCCATCCAACCGGTTTTCTCCCGGATGGAAAAAATCCTGCATACCGACTCCACCGTGCTTATCCTTGGTGAGTCGGGCACCGGGAAGGAACTGGTCGCACGTGCCATCCACTTCAACGGGTCACGCAAAGAAAAACCATTTATTGCGATAAATTGCGGAGCGATCCCCGCCGAACTGCTGGAAAGTGAACTGTTCGGCCATGTGCGTGGTTCGTTTACCGGTGCGGTGGCTGACAAACCCGGCAAATTCGAACTGGCCAACCACGGAACGATTTTCCTGGATGAGATCGGCACCATGCCCCTTCACCTGCAGATGAAGCTGTTACGCGTTCTGCAGGAGCAGGAGGTTGAGCGGGTTGGTTCAATACGCAAGACCAAGCTCGATGTCAGGGTCATCTCGGCAACCAATTCCGATCTTGATGAACGCGTACGCCGCGCCGAGTTCCGTGAAGATCTCTTCTATCGACTGAATGTCATCCCCATCCACCTTCCCCCTTTACGGGAACGCCATGAAGACATAGCGCTGCTGGCCAGGCACTTCCTCCGCAAGATATGCGCAGACATGCGGCACCCCATCTGTGAACTGACACCAGATGCGTTAATAGCAATGGAGAGCTACAACTGGCCGGGCAATGTTCGAGAAATGGAAAATGTGATCGAAAGGGTTGTCGCGCTGACAGACGGGAACGTCATCGACCGGCAGGACCTGCCGCCGCAGATCGCCGGAACTCTGAACGAAAATGGTCTTCTGCCGGTCCTCCATATCCCGGAAGAGGGCCTTGACCTGACGGAGACCATGGCACATCTTGAGAGGCATCTTATTCAGCAGGCCATGGAGAGGTCACACAGTATAAAAGCACGCGCCGCGTCGCTGCTGAATATAAATCGCACCACGCTGGTTGAAAAAATCAAGCGTTACGGTATGTAAGTAGGAGCACATAACGTTTATTCAAATCTTTCCTGGAGGAAAACATGACGCAGGATCCATCTTTTGCAGCATCCATGCTGGGCAGCATTGTTTATGCCATCATTATTCTCGCCGTTGGTTTTTGGGGTGCCAAAATGGTTGCACGCCTGGTCAAAGGGCTGATGGAGCGACGTGACCTCGATCAGGCTCTGTGCGGTTTTGTCAGCAACCTGATCAATGCCCTTGTTGTTACAATCGCCGTCATTGCGGCACTGAACCAACTTGGCATCCAGACCACTTCGCTGGTCGCCATCGTCGGTGCTGCAGGTCTCGCCATCGGTTTCGCCCTGAAGGATTCGCTGGGCAATTTTGCCGCCGGCATCATGATTCTCCTCTTCAAACAGTTCAAGGCAGGTGATCTGATCGAGGCAGCCGGTGTTCTTGGTGTGGTCGAATCTCTGAACATCTTCTCAACCCAGTTGAAGACCGGTGACAACAAGACCATATTCGTTCCCAACGGCAAGCTGGTCGGTGACAACATCATCAACTACTCAACCAAACCAACCAGGCGTGTCGATCTGGTGATCGGGGTCAGCTACGACGCTGACCTGAGTCACGTCAAATCGGTCCTGGTGGACGTCCTCGCCAAGGAAGACCGTGTTCTCAAGGACCCCGAACCAACGATCGGCGTCCTTGAACTGGCCGACAACAGTGTCAACTTTGCCGTTCGGCCATGGGTTAATGCAGCGGATTACTGGGGGGTCTATTTCGATTTGCATGCAGCAGTCAAAAACCGCTTCGACGCAGAAGGGATCGGCATCCCCTACCCGCAACGCGATGTTCATCTGCACCAGGTGCCACCCCCTGGGAAGGCGACAAAGAAGAAGTAGATCCGCCGATATCTTGCAAACATCAAACGGTCCGGGTTTGATTTACCAGGCCGTTTATTTTTCAGCGTGAAGGACATCGAACGCTTCGATCTTCTCTGGCTGTTGCCAGTACGAACCTATGTCAGACATTTTGGCTTTTCCTGTCATACGATCGATCTCGATCTTGACCACGACGGGTCCGACTGTCAAACTTTTCTATGTAGGCGCTTCCCTCTGAGACAAACTCCGGCGAGTATTTCTCAATCAGGGCATTCAGGGCCTGGTATCTCTCCTCTCCTTCGATCACTGAAGCACGCCCGAATACGATAACACTCTCGAATTCGGTGCTGAATTCAGCGGGCAGAAGATTGGTTCGACCGACCACACAAAAGGAAACCTTATGGTTTAGGGCAAGGTTGTCGAGTTTATGGCCTTCCAGCGCACAGTGAAAGTAGATGCAGTTATTCATCAGGACATAATTCAACGGCACTCCGTAGGGTTGCTCGTTGCCATCGACCGTCGACAGGACACCATATTCTCCGTTCTGCAAAAGACCGATGATGGCCCCGTCCTGCATGGCCTTGTCTTTTCGTCTCATTATGTTCGACTCCTTAAGTCTTCTCGCAGATCAATGTTCGCGCAAACTCTGGTAAGAAGTGAAATATGACCGGTAACCGAACCGCAGGATCATGAATGTGGTCAGTGCCACGCTACCGGTAATCACACACATAATGGCAATCTGGTACTTGACAGCGATCAGCGGCTCGGTTCCCGAGAGGATCTGACCCGTCATCATCCCGGGGAGAAAGACCAGCCCCATGGCGGCCATTGCGTTCACGGAAGGGATCAAGGCCGCCCGGAAGGCACTGCTGACAGCCGGTTCAGCCGCCAGCTTTACACTGCTGCCAAGACACAGGGCTGTCTCGATTTCCTCGCGACGTTCACGGAATTCTGCGGCCAGCCGTTCGGCCGCCAGGCTCGCGCCGGTCATGGAATTGCCGATCACCATGCCGGCCAGCGGAATCAGGTAACGAGGGTCATACCATGGCTCGAGCCCGATAACCAGGGTACAGAAAAAGAACGTCATCCCGCCGCAGCCGAACAGAATGGCGGCACCGACCACCCGGTAGAAATTCGGCATCTTTGTTTCGACCCTGGCACCGATTGTCTGGACGGCAAAGCCGGTCATGACCATCAGGATCAGGAGGACCGGCAATGCCGATTCAAGGGCAAACACCAGGTGCAGCAGATAACCGACAACCATCAGTTGCACGAACATGCGCAGACCGGACCAGAAGATGTCTCTGCCCTGTCCGGCCCTGAGGATGTGGGCCAGACCGATACTCATCAGCAACAGGCTGTAAACGGTCACCAGGTCCCAGAGGCTGAGATCGATAATCGTCGGATTCATGTCGCAACGTCCCCCGTTATCAGTCACGGTTGATGAAAGGAACTGGCGAGAGGCCTTCGACTTTCGGGTCGTTCAGGACCTGGGCAACAGGACCGGTTTCGATAACTGAACCGCCTATCATCAAAGCAATCCGGTCTGCACAAATCTCGGCAATCTGCAGATCGTGAGTCACGAGAATGATTGCCAGACCTTTTTCTTTGGCCAGGAGTTTGAATGTTTGCGCCATCAGAGCGCCCGTCTGACGGTCAAGAGCACTGGTCGGTTCATCAAGCAACAGCGCCCTGCAGGGTCCGACCAGGGCACGGACCAGACAGACCCTCTGCTGCTGGCCGACCGAAAGTTTGCGCGCATCGCGGTCCAGCCAGGACTGCTCGACCCGGCACATCTCTATCAGATTTTTGATATCGGGTGATTGCAGTTCCGGTGGCTCAACCCGTCGTAATCTTGCCGAAGCCAGCAGGTTGTCTTTGACGGTACCGGGGAAAAGATATGGCTTCTGGGCAACCAGGGGGATTTGCGCGCGCAAAACCGGCGGAGGGAGAGTTTTGATGCCTTTGCCGGACAACATGACCTGCCCGCTGTCCGGCTCGAGCAGACGGTTAAAAAGCCGCAACAGTGTACTTTTGCCGCTGCCGGAGGGCCCGGCCACCGAGAGCACTTCACCGGGGGCCACGCCGAGCGTGGTTTTTTGCAGGATGCTGACGAAGGAGCCATCTTCGCCAGGCCGGCTGACCGTCACATCCTGAGCCAGCAGCAATTCCCGGGAAGTCATGGATTATCTGCCTCGGCGTTCAAACGGCGCATGACTTCCTTCATATCTTCCCAGACGTCCCGCTTACCCTCCGGATTCCGCAAAAGATAGGCAGGATGATAAGTCGGCATCAGCGGAGTTCCGTGGTAACTCTGCCATTCGCCCCGGATCCGGCTGATCGGAACTTTGTTTTTCAACAGGCTGTGGACCGCGAATCGCCCGAGACCTATGATCACCTGCGGTTTGATCGCCGCGATCTGTCTGATCAGAAAAGCTTCGCAGGTTGCCACTTCTTCAGGTTGCGGATCCCGATTGTCCGGTGGACGGCATTTCAGGACATTGCAGATATAGACATCTTCACGCTGCATCCCCATCGCCTGAAGAATTCTGTCGAGCAAGCGTCCCGCTTCACCGACAAAAGGCTCCCCTTTTTGGTCTTCCTCGCGGCCGGGAGCCTCGCCGACCAGGACCAGGCGCGCATTCGGGTTGCCGACTCCGTAAACCAGCTCCTTTCGGGACGCGCCGAGACCACAACGCTGGCAATCTCCCAGGTCTTCGCGAATCGCATCGAGGGTATCGTCCAGACTTTTACTCGCATCGATCTGCTGCGCCAGTTCGATCCCCGCCGCGTCCCTATGCAGGGTCTCCACACCGAGGTCGGAGAGGTATTCGAGCTGGCTGCGAGCTGACGCCAGGGTGGTGCGAATATCATTTAATAACTGTTCAGGCATATTTGACTGACAAAACTCTTTTAGAAAGTATATTATTCAATAAAGGACGGTACAATTATCCAATGAAATGGTTGTTCTCTGCTACCTTGACATGTGTACTTGTCATGCTGATTTTTCCATCCGAGGCCCTGGCCTGGGGGATCGGCGTTCACCTGCAGACCGGCACCTGGATTCTCGACAACCTGGCACAGCTTCCGGAAGCTCTGCGCATTATACTTGCTGCCCATCCGAATGACTACCTGTACGGCTGTATCAGCGCCGACATCACCCTGGGCAAAAAATATACCCATTATCTCAGGCACTGTCACTCATGGCGAATGGGCCTGAAAATCCTCAACCAGGCCGCGACCGACAGCCAGCGGGCATGTGCCTATGGCTACCTCAGCCACCTTGCCTCCGACACCGTGGCGCATTCGTACTTTGTGCCTTATAAACTGATCCGCACCTACAATAACGTGTTGCTCAAACATGCCTACTGGGAAATGCGCTTTGAAGCCCACGTGGCTCCGGAAATCTGGCCGTTGGCCAGATCGATCGGCCGCAAGGACTTCACCGACAATGACAAACTCATGCGCAGTATTCTGGCTGACACAATCTTTTCGTTCGGCACGAACAAAAAGCTGTTTAATTCGCTTCTGCTTCTGAACCGCCTGCAGCAGTATCAAAAGGTTCTGCGTTCGCTTGCCAATACATCGAAGTGGGCGATTACCGCAGAAGACCAGAAGGAGTATCTGGGGTTGACCAGCGAAGCGACCATGAGTTTTTTGCAGGACCCTGAACACAGCCCCTATCGAAATGCCGACCCGACCGGAGAACGCGCCCTGAACTCGGCCAACATGATCCGCAAAAATCTGAACACGCTCTGGCTTGACGGCAAGCTTCGCGAACGTGATGCCGACGAGATGCTTGCCATCATCAAAATCAGGCTCAAGGAAGGGATCTGTCAGCCGGATGACCTGCTGACTTTGCTCTCAGCGGCCTGAACCGGATCAATCTTTCGGCAGTAGCGTTAGAATCCTGTCCAGAAGTCTCTCGGCCACCTCATTCTTGGTCATCAGAGGCAGTTCTTCCGTCTCACCATCCGCTGTCAGCAAACGAACGATATTCGTTTCGCCATCAAAACCAGCGCCATCCTGTGTCACATCGTTGGCAACCAGTATATCCAGATTCTTTTTCTGCAGTTTTTCACGGGCATGCCGAAGCAGTTCCTCGGTTTCGGCGGCGAAACCGACCAGGACGCGCGAGCCTTTCTGTTGACCGAGCTCGGCAAGGATATCCGGATTGCGCTGCAGGGCAATTGCCATGGTTTCTGCATCACCCTTCTTGGTTTTCTGCTCACCCCGTTCTACCGGTCGAAAATCGGCGACCGCTGCTGCCTTGATGACGACATCGGCCTCGGAGGCCTTCTCCATAACCTCCTGGTACATCTCCTGGGCACTGGTGACGTGAATCGTTTCGACACCTTTCGGATCGGCCAGGTGAACCGGTCCGGACACCAGGATGACCCGGGCGCCACGGTCGCGAGCTGCGCGGGCGATGGCAAAGCCCATCTTGCCGGAGGAGTAGTTACTGAGGAAACGGACCGGGTCAATCTCTTCGCGGGTCGGTCCGGCTGTCACCAGAAAGGTTTTTCCGGCGAAGTCCTTGCTCCCGATGAGGGCATGGGCCGAGTTGAAAACAACCTGCGGATCGGGCATCTTGCCCTGCCCCTGCCAACCACAGGCCAACTCACCATAAACTGGCTCGACGAAATGATAACCCAACTCTTCGAGGTGTTTCTGGTTCTCCCGGTAAAGCGGGTTCTCCCACATATTGGTATTCATCGCCGGGACAAAGAGAACCTTCGCCCTGGTCGCCATAACCGTCGTCGACAGGAGGTCATCAGCGATGCCGTTTGCCACTTTGCCGACAAAATTAGCCGTAGCAGGGGCAATCAATACAAGATCGGCGCTGTCAGCGAGGGAGATATGACCGATATCCTGTTCCTGGATAAGGTTGAACAATTCCGTGTGAACCGGGTTCCCCGAAAGGGTCTGAAAGGTCAGTGGAGTCACGAATTCCTGGGCACTGCGCGTCATGATCACGTGAACATCAGCGCCGGCCTTGATCATCAGGCGCAACAACTCAACAGCCTTGTAGACAGCAATGCCTCCGGTTACGCCCAATACGACACATTTACCTTGCAGCATGTCCTTCTCCAGTAAAATCAGCGAAAAGCAGCATCACCAACAAAAGGGTTGTTCTGTCGCTCACGACCAATCGTAGTATCCGGACCGTGACCAGGGTGGACAATCGTCTCATCGGGGAGAGCAAACAAGCGCTCCCGGACACCTTCGACCAGTGAGTCAAAATCGCCACCCGGCAGGTCGGTCCTGCCGATCGACCCGGAGAAAAGCACATCACCGACAAACAGGTGTCCTTCTGTCAACAGGCAGATGCCACCGGGAGAATGCCCCGGCACATGAAACACGCTGAAGGAAAGCTCTCCGACCTGAAAAGTATCTCCCTGTCCAAGTAGCCGGTCCGGTTCCGGTGAAGCAGCAACCGACAGGCCATAAACTTCGGCGTGGTTCCTGGCATTCTGCAGAAGCGGCAGGTCATCAGCGTGGATCAATAATTCCGCTCCGGTCTTTTCAACAATATGCAGATTGGCACCGATATGATCAAAGTGGCCATGGGTATTGACGACTTTGCGAATCTTCAAACCCTGTTTCTCGGCGACGTGCAGAATTCTCTCGCCCTCTTCACCGGGGTCGATAACCACGGCCTCTTTGGTCTTACTGCAGGAGACAATAAAACAGTTTACCTGCAACGGCCCGACGCTCATCTGATGTACAACAAGTTTATCATTCATCATTCTTTTCCTGATTGTCTCCAGCTAGGAGGTTGAGGTCCTTGCTCTTCAACTGCTCGCCGAGGGTATTGCTGAAACGTGAACGCGGCTTCCCGGAGACTGGTCCGGGCGATTTTGCATTGCTCTCACCCTGCCCTTGGTCCGCCATGCCGGATGGAGCTGTGGGCTGAATACCTTTGAAAAAATAACGGTCATAGTGTTTGTGATACTGCGTCCAGGCCGATTCACTGTCCGGTTCACGATCAATATGCGTGCGGACTCCATTAATCTTGGAATCCAGATCATCCAGGAAGTTGAGGATAACGGCCTCCATGGTTTTCGGCCGCTTCGGGGACCCGTACTCGTATTGACCGTGGTGTGACAACAGAAGGTGCTTGAGATGGATCGTCAGTTCCATCGGGAAGCTCCCCAGTTGACGTATTTTCTCTTCCACCATTTCGACGCCGATGACGATATGGCCGAGGAGTTTGCCTGCATCAGTATATTCGAACGAGCGCTGATAACGTAACTCGGCGACCTTGCCGACATCATGCAACAAAGCCCCCACTATCAGGAGATCACGGTTCAGGTCCGGATAGCGATGACAGATGTCGGCAGCAAGGCTTGCTACGGCCAAAGAATGTTCAAGCAGGCCACCAAGGCAGACATGGTGCATGGCCTTTGCAGCCGGGGCCCTCGTGTAGCTGGACATGAAAGCCGCATCAGACAGGAACAGCTTCATCAGTTGCTTCAGGTTCGGATCTTCCAGCCTGTCGATTACGGCTTTGAATTCACCGACCATCTCGTCGACAGGACGGGATGACACGGGCAGGAAGTCGGCAAGCTCGATGTCTGATTCATCGAGACGACTCAACTCCTGAATCACCAGCTGCATTTTCCCCAGGTAGACACTGGCTTTTCCTGACACCTGGACAAAATCATCCCGGTCAAACATGGCGGAGAATTCATCAACCCTGTCCCAGATGCGCCCTTCGACTTCACCTGTACAGTCCATCAGCTTGAGAGTCATATACGGCTTGCCGTTCTTGGCCATGCCGATCATCTTGTCCCTGACCAGGAACGGCGCTGTAATCTGATCACGCGCCACTATGTTTTTTACATAAACGTTCTTCAAGACAACTCCTGTCCCAGGACGAACTGCACAACCTGGTCTGCCGCGCGCAAACCGTCAAACGCCGCGCTCATGATGCCACCGGCATAACCGGCCCCCTCACCCGCCGGATACAAACCGGCGTGGCTGACTGACGCGCCCGACTCGTCGCGAGTTATCCGCAGAGGCGAGGAGGTTCTGGTTTCCACACCGATCAGAACTGCTTCTCTGGTAACAAAACCGCTCATTTTTCGATCAAAATGAGGCAGAGCGCGGTTCAGCCCATGGTACACGAAATCCGGGAGAACTTCACGTAGTTCTGTTTCAACCACACCGGGGCGACAACTGGAGGCGACCGGGCCTTTGCCGAGACCGCAAAAACTCATCAGGTTCTGTGCCGGCGCCATAAAATTTCCCCCGGTCAGCGAGAAGGCCTTACGTTCCCACTGCTGCTGGAAGTGCATACCACCCAGTTTTGTTCCGCCCCAATCTTCCGATCGCACTGACACCACCAGGGCGCTGTTGGAGTATTCCCCGCTTCGTGACATGCGACTCATGCCGTTTACGACCAGCCCGTCCCGTTCAGAGGCTGCGTTAATGACTTCTCCGCCCGGGCACATGCAGAAAGAATAGATACCACGACCTGTCTCATCATCATTATAGCGGAGGGCGTAATCTGCAGCAGGGAGCAGGTTGGCGAATTTACCGTACTGGATACGGTTTATCAAGCGGGATGGATGTTCGACACGAACACCGATCGCAAACCCTTTGGGTTCAAGTTGCACACCGTTGCGATCTAGCATCAGGTAGGTGTCACGCGCACTATGCCCGGGAGCCAGGATCAAGGCATCACATGCAATCAGCTGATTTTCATCAAACACACCACCGGTGATTCTACCCTGGTGGATATCAAGGCCGGTCAGGCAGGTTTCAAAGAGGATATCGGCGCCCTTGCTGATCAGATACTCACGAAACCTGATGACAACCTTGCGCAAACGATCTGTTCCGACATGGGGACGGGCTTCAACCAGGATCTCTTCAGGGGCACCGAACGCAACCAGACTTTCCAGAACCGCCCGCCTTCGGGGATGGTTCAGACGTGTCGTCAACTTGCCGTCGGAAAAGGTCCCGGCGCCGCCCTCACCGAACTGAACATTGCTGACGGCGTCGAACTCACCAAGAGCCCAGAAATGTTCCACATCTTTGATTCGCTGCTCAACGGGCCTGCCCCGGTCAACCAGGGTGACCTCCGCCCCGGATTCGACCAGGCTTTTTGCGGCAAAAAGACCGGCAGGGCCCATGCCGACAATCAGGACGCGACGTCTTGCGTTAACCCTTGGCGTGACAATCCCAGGAATCGCAGGAGACCTCCTCAAGACGCTCACAGGTTGACTTTCTGAGCAAATCGGATTCGTTGTCAGTTGAAAATTCGACTGTAAAAATTCTGCGAATCCGGCTCTTTTTGCGGGCATCGATGGAGCGACGCACCACCTTTAAATCCCGTATCAGAAAAGTTTCGACACCCAGGATTCGCGCGACTTCAAAGCTTAGCGTTCCCTCGTCTGCAGAGACGTCAAGAGGTATGTCACGGAGCAGAAGTGGCATTCAGTGTCCGATCGTCAGGTGAGCGGATTATGCCAGAGGCAACCAGACTTGGAAAGTTGTGCCCTGCCCGGGCTGACTCTTGACATGAATTCGCCCCGAGTAGGTTTTAACGATACGCAAGACAACGGAAAGCCCGAAACCGGTCCCCCGTTCCTTGGTTGTGAAGAAGGGGTCAAATATCTTATTCATATGCTCTTCCGGGATTCCATCACCGGTGTCGCTGACTGTAACCAGAGCCTCAGAGTCATCGCATTCGAGAGTGACCGACAGGGAACCACCCTGCTTCATTTCAAACAGGGCATTGGCAAAGAGATTGGAAAACACCTGGCCAAGCTCATCCGCATCCGCCAGGATGGAGGGGGTATTTTCCTGGAGAGTCTCTGTCAGCTTAACATTCTGCGCCTGAATCTGCGCAAGGAAGGGCTTCAGACTTGCATCGATAACATCAGCGAGACGAATCGAGCGCAGCTGAAAGTTTGCACGTTTGCTGGTTGAGAGCAGTTTAACCAGGATCGCGTCGATACGCTCCACTTCATTGAGGATCTTCTCTGAATATGATTTCATTTCCGGCTCATTTTTCAATTCGGAGGTCAAAACCTGAGCAAAAAGGCTGATTGAATTCAGCGGGTTGCGAATTTCATGAGCCATCCCGGCAGAAAGATGCCCTAGCGATGCCAGCTTCTCCGTCAGCAGGATTTCGTGATGAGCATGTTCCAGTTCCGTGGTTTTCTGTTCAACGCGCTGTTCCAGTTCCCGGTTCCATCTCTCGATTTCATCAAGCAATTTCTTCTGTTCATTGACAAGTTCCCGGTTACGCATCTCTATGGACTCGGACGCGCAGCACACTTTCAATCCGCTCGACCAGCTTCGCATTACTGAAGGGCTTCAGGATATAATCAGAAGCGCCGGCTTTCATCAGTTCAACTGCGACTTCCTCGCTGCCTTTGCCGGTAAACATGATCACGTAGGTATCGGGGAACCGGGCACGGATTTCTTTTAAGGCATCAAGTCCGTTAACCCTGGGCATCATATAATCAAGTAAAACAAGGGCTGGCCGTTCCCGTTCAATGATCTCGTAGCCATCCGTTGCATTATCAACTGTTTGAACCTCGAATCCCCTGCTGGCAAGAACCATTGAGGTAAGTTCGAGAATCATCTGTTCATCATCAACGATTAGAATTTTTTCGCTCATATAAATTAAGTAAGGCGCTCTCCCGAATATTGAAAATGCAGGATACCGTCCCAACCTCTTTTTGACAAGAATAATGGACTGGCTCAGGAGTAGAAAAGGCAGCGTTTCCGCTGCCTTTTTAAGATCATTGAGGTTATTCCCTGATGCGTATGGTCATAACAGGTATCGGCGATTTTCGCACCACCTTCTCGGCGGTACTGCCGAAAAGGACATGGTCGAGGCCGGTTCTGCCGTGAGTCCCCATGACGATCAGGTCCGTATTCAGAGATTCGGCTTTCTTGATGATCTCATCATAAGGGATACCGGGCAATACATAGGTTTCGAAGTTGTTGAAATCCTGCATATGCGTGCGGCAGAACTTTTCCATCAACTTTTCAGCCCCCTGTTCTATCTCTTCTTCCAGCTTGTCAAAGGAGATGTGCGGCACATAAAAACCGCGCAAGTCGACCGGTTCATTGATGATGTGGACGACAACCAGTTTACTGCCATATTTGCGGGCCATGGACAATGCCGCCTGAAAAGCAAAGTCAGAACCTTCCGAAAAATCAGTAGCGAACAGAATGGTTTTGAACTCCATATTGACCTCCTCCCAATGTCAGGAAACCTGAGCGACCGAACCACCGTTGAAAATTTTCTTCATAACAGAGCGAAGCTCATCCAGGCGCACAGGCTTGTGAAGATACTCGTAGGCACCCAGATTCATCGCCTCAAGATAAGACTCGACACCACCATAGGCGGTTATCATGATCACGTTTGTGCTCGGAAATTTACGGCTCAGTTCACGCAAAAAGACCAGGCCGTTCATATCCGGCATATTGATATCGCTGATAACCAGATTGACCTTGTGCTGACCCAGCATCTCCAGTGCATCATTGCCATTCGCAGCACTTTCAACCTGGAAACCTTCCTGTGACAACAACTTGGATAACCCGATACGGGTATTTTCCTCATCATCGACAACCAGTATGCGTTTTACCGATTCACCCAAAATTACCTCGACGCTTGAATGTTTCGGAAAGTCTAACACGAGGGGCCCCCCTGTCAAGCCGGATCCGAGTTATTTTTCTCAGGAATATGACGTTAAAACAGATAAGTTACATGAGTGACAGGAATATAATATCAATCCCGTTTGCGATCTCTTGAAGCTTGCCAGGTGGCAACAATTCGCTCGATCAGGATGGGGAACAGACTGGCGTGTTGAGAACTGCAGGCAAGAACATCTTTGTGGCTGAGTTTGTCTGCTGTCATCCCGGCAGCATAATTGGCAACAAAAGCGACGGCAGCAACCTGCATCCCGAGAAACCGGGCCATGATCGCTTCCGGTACTGTAGACATGGAGACAACATCAGCTCCGATAGTTTTCAGAAAACTGATTTCGGCAGGGGTCTCGTATGACGGCCCGGTCATGGCAACGAGGATGCCACGGTGAAGAACCAAGCCATCAATCTGGCAGCGGGATAGTCGATCATACAGACTCTTGTCATACAGATCAGCCAGGTCAATAAAGGTGTTGCCGGGAATCCCCCGCAACGGATTGTCACCAAGCAGGTTGACATGATCTTCGACCAGCATGAAATCCCCCGGCTTGAAACCTCTATTGATCCCACCCGTTGCACAGGTCAAGAGTATCCGCGGACATCCCAGAGCACCGGCAAGTCTCACCGGAAAAGCCGCCTGAAAGGCATCAAGACCTTGATAACAATGAAAACGACCGGAAAAAAACAGGATGTTCCAGGAAGCAGAGACGAGCTGCAATCAGTTGGCCATCGTGACCTTCAATTTGTCCCCCAGGGAAGCATGACCAATCCTGGTAGTTGAAAACACCAAGGGTTTCGCCCAGCCCGGCAGCGTCCTTCCAGCCTGAGCCAAGGACGACAGCAAGATCGAAGGCAACCGAACCGGTTTGACTGCGCACCTTATCGACCAGCCGACGGGCAGGGTCACCATGCTCAAATTCCCAGGATGTTTCTGACACGTTTTTCGAGTTCACTGGGTTTGAAGGATTTATTGATGAAATCCACGGCTCCGAACCGGCGGACTTCAGCGGCGGTCTGTTCACCTCGCTCAACGCCGCTCATGGCCAAAACTTTCACCAGGCTGAAGCGGGGCTCTTCCTGCAGGGATTGGAGTATCTGCTTACCCGTTCTTCCCGGGATGTTCAGATCAAGTAAAACCAGTTGCGGTAATCGGGTTGTTATCTTCTCCCAGGCCTCGTCGCCATCGGCCGCAGAAATGAATTCAACCGGCAGAGTCGCTGAGTAGGTCCTTGATCATTTGACGGAAGTAGCGCGCATCGTCGACAATCAGGACCAGCGGCAGCGCCGGGACGGTCTTTGCCGTCTCTTTTCCATCATTGCCCGCCAGTGCAATGGCAAACACATGTGAACACCCGGGGCACTTGGCCTTGCCCACTTTCGATTTGCTGGCAGCGGGATCAATCTTATATCGTCCCTTACATGCAGGGCAGGTAATGACCATGACGAAACTCATTCAACAGCAGGTTGTAATTCGAAAGACTCGTAGCCGGCAATATCAATTTCCTGGCCATTCAACCAGAAACGCGCTACATCACTGGCGGTAAATTCAACATTCACTCTCTGCTTGATTTGCCATGTCAGGTCGAGACCGTCATACAGTTTGTATTGATCTGGTTTGCGTCCATCGACCTTAATTATAAGTGAGCTGTCAGCCAAAGCAAGCATCCGTAATGACGCTCCATTATACGGGATAACAGGCAGGGCCCTTTGTCGGGCCCGTTGCTTTGCAACAACACGGGGCGAGACAGGAACCTGGGCTGCTGCATTGGTTTGAGGCTCTTCAGCTTCAGCTTGCGATTCTGCGAGTTCAGCTTGTGACTTCCCGGGTCAACCCGGCTTCCCACGGATTCGTGATCTTTGTTGTGCTGTGGTTAATCTGCTCGTCACCGGAAAACATTACAGGCATAAAGTAAAAGAGACAACCGAGGACCAGAATCAGGATAAAAACCAGAAAGAATTTCCGCCAATCGCCGCCTGAAGAAGATCCCGCACGAAACAGGCAGAGGTCTGGCCGTTTGTATCGTTTCCTCAGGCTTGGTTCAACGCTTTGCAGATCGTTCAACAGTGCCAGGAGGGGATTGCTTTTAAGGCCGAGATAGCGTGCATAGACACGGATAAAACCCGTTACGTAGGCCTGCCCGGGAAGCTCTGAGAATCGATTATTCTCGAGACTGTCAAGATAGGTCTTGCGTATCCGGGTCGCCTTCTCGGCCGCCTGAAGCGTGTAGCCGAGTTCTTCGCGTCGTTCTTTCAGGATACGACCGATACTAGCATCAGCATTTTCCATCATTTACCAATAATTTTGAGATAGTTTGCTGACAACCGGGCCTGTTCACTGTCCGGGGCCAGACGGATGACCTCCTTAAATGATTTTTTCGCCGCATCAGTGTCTTTCATCTTCATATAGACCAGCCCCTGCCAGTAATAACCTGCAGCAAAATCTGGCTCCAGTTCGACACTGCGGGTGAACATGCCGAGAGCTTCGACAGGACGGTCCTGGTTATAATAAAGCTCTCCCAGACGAAACGGCGGCATATAGTAGTTCGGATTCAGATCCATCGCTTTCTCATATGCGCGTTGGGACGCCGGATAATCCTGTTTATGGAAATATGCCAGGCCTATCCCCGTCCAGGCTAACTCAGGCTGCGCAAAGAGCAGATTATCCGCAGCCGTCCTGAAAGCAGTGATTGAATCGTCATAACGCTCCATGGACAGGTAGAGAGCCCCCAGGTTGTTGTAGTATTTCGGGTCATTGTCACTGAGTTCTATGGCTTTAAGAAAATGCTCCTCTGACAGGTCAAAAGCTCTTTTCATCCAATAGGCCTGGGCAAGCCCGGCCTGGATTTCCGGATCCTCGTCGTCATATTTCTCCGCCTGGAGGAATTCCTTGAGCGCCTCTGACGGATTTTGCTCACTCAGCGAGGTAGCACCGAGCAGGTAATGATACTTGGCATTTTTTGCGGCCGAGCGTTTCTCCTCAACCGGCACACAGGCGACCAACAACAAAAGCAGTACGATCATACCCGAAAAAATCCATCGATATTGCATTTGACTACAACCTTTCGAAAAATGACTTAAAGCGAGGCGAGAATACGCCCCACGGTTTCACGTAACTGTTCTTTTCTCCGGTCCATCTCTTCTGCTGATGGCGCAGCCGTGCGCGCCCTCAGACCTGGCCGTTTGGCTCGCATCGCTTCGACAGCGGCGAGCAGGTCGTCAACATTTTCAGCCGGAACGTCTTCTTCTGGAGCTTTCGATTCTGACTCCCGGACAGGCTCGACTGCAGGCGACTGCTTGGCAGCGGGTTTGCTGCTGGCGACCGTTTCGACAACGGGCTTTTTCTTTTCAGCAGTTGAGCCGGGATCTACATGACTGACAGAAGGCGTCTCTGCAGTTATCGTCACAGGCTGCTTTGTCTGTGTCGGCTCTGAAGAAGCTGGTTCGACATCCAACCCCGCTTTCAGCGGTAGGGATTCCCACAACATCTGCTGATCAGAATCATCCAGGAGATGAATATCCTGATCTGTCAGGAGAAAGCCCATTGATTCAACGAAATTCAACCCCTGATCAAGCATGTTGTCCATTTTCTGTTCCGGGACAACTCGCGGGTCGCTGAAATAGAAAGCCAGGACCCCGCTCTTGTGCAGGTGAAAAACAGCAACCGTCGCAATACCCTCTGGTTGTTTATACTGGCAGAGATAAGCGCTTGCCTGCTGCGCCGAAATTCCAGGCAAGGCAAGCTGGACTTCGCGCATGGAGCGAAAAAGATGGACGACCTTGTCGGCCGATACGTCGATTCCATTAATCGACTCATCCCACTGGAACATACTGTCTCCCCTCTGTCGCCTGTCTATAAACCTTCAAAAACGGTCAGTGCCTGAAAGCGCCGGAAACGGTCCTCGACTTCCTTCCAGTCCAACTTTCGCAACCGGTTCAGGCTGAAATCCTCCACGGTAAACGATGCCATGACGCTACCGAAGACTGTCGCTTTGCGAATCGTTTCGTCACTTATGTTGTTGGTTGCCGCCAGGTATCCCATAAAACCGCCAGCAAATGTATCGCCGGCGCCGGTTGGATCGAAAACTTCTTCCAGGGGATAAGCCGGGGCGGAAAAGATCGAATGCTGATTAAACACCAGTACGCCATATTCACCGCGTTTGACAACCAGGGTCTTCGGGCCCATCGCCAGGATCTGCCTTGAAGCCCTGACGAGGTTGGCTTCTTCCGCAAGCTGGCGGACTTCGGCTTCGTTGATGACCAGGATATCGACATGCCCCAGAGTGTTTACCAGGGCGTCGCGCTTGCCCTCGATCCAGAAGTTCATGGTATCGCAGGCGATCAATTTCGGCTTTTCGACCTGACGCAGAACTTCCAGCTGGAGTTCCGGGTCTATGTTGGCCAGGAAAACGTATTCTGCCTGACGATAGAGTCCCGGGAGTTGTGGATGGAATGTCTCAAAAACATTCAGGTGGGTTTCCAGGGTATGTGCTTCATTGAGATCGTAACCGTAGCGGCCCTTCCATCGGAAAGTTTCGCCCGGACGGGTCTGCAAGCCCGCAAGGTCGACGCCACGAGACGTCAGGAACTGTCGCGGTTCATCAGGGAAGTCTTCACCGACTACGGCGACCAGTTGGACACCGGTAAAAAAACTTGCCGCCGTTGAAAAATAGGTCGCGGACCCACCCAGGACATCATCTTCCTTGCCGAAGGGTGTCTCTATACTATCGAACGCAACAGACCCGACTACCAGGATATCCATACAGTTCCTTTTTATTTGAAATAACAGGGATTTATCATTTAAGCAAATCTATAGCTTTTTAGCAATCACGCTGTTCGACTAACCCAGATATTTTCCCAGAATCGGTTCCAGGTCCTTACGGGTCTGCGTTGGAATCAAATCACGGTCTGTCATGATTGCGTACTTCAACGATTCACCACAAGCGCATCGAGGCTGCGACGTTAGAGCTCCTGCCGCATGTTTGATGATGTTGCGCGCCATGGCGACATTCTGGCGGATAATCTCCAGCACAGCCTCTACCGTGACATCATCGTGACCGTCATGCCAGCAGTCGTAATCCGTTGCCAAGGCAACTGTGCCATAACAGATTTCCGCCTCTCGCGCCAGTCGAGCCTCCGGGAGGTTGGTCATGCCGATGATATCAACTCCCCAACCACGATAAATTGTTGATTCGGCCCGTGTCGAGAAATTCGGGCCCTCGATGCAGAGATAAGTGCCCCCCTTATGTACGGTTGCCCCGGCAAGCCGGCCGGCTTCGCACAGGACGCCGACAAGTTCCGGGCAAACCGGGTCAGCAAACTGGACGTGGCCTGTAACACCCTGGCCGAAGAAAGTTGAAGCTCTTTTCCCCTGGGTCCGATCGAAAAACTGGTCAGGGATAACAATATGTCCCGGCACGATTTCCTCTTTCATGCTGCCCACGGCAGACACGGAGATAATCCTCTGGACACCGAGTTTTTTCATGCCAAAGATATTGGCCCGGTAGGGCACCTCGGACGGAAGGTAGCGATGGCCACGCCCGTGCCGCGGCAGGAAAACCATTCTGACATTGCCCAGCATCCCCGTAATATAGACATCGCTGGGAGCCCCGAAAGGCGTATCAATACTCACCTCTTCAATGTCCGTAAGGCCTTCTATTTCATACAGGCCGCTACCGCCGATCACACCAATTGTCATATGTTCCATATTCTGGTCCTCCTAGAATTTAAGTGTCATGAGTTTATATCTTTAAAGTTTCTCTTCCAACTTCCCCTTCAACTGCCCGCAGGCAGCGGAAATATCCTGTCCCTTGCCAGCCCTGCGAACAGCCACAATCTGCCGGTCCAGCAGGTAGGTCTGAAAAGCACGCATGGCTGCATCGGTCGGTTTCTTGTATTCTGAACCGGCGTGCTCATTAAACGGGATGAGGTTGACCTTGGCTTTGATCCCATGCAGCAATTTGACCAGGCGCCTGGCATCGGCCTGGCTGTCATTGACCCCCTGGATCAGAATATACTCGAAGGTAATTCTCTGCCTCGGAGCCAGTGGAAATTTGCGGCAGGCCTCGATCAGCTCCTTGATGGGGTATCGCCGGTTGACAGGCATCAGTTGATTGCGGACTTCATCGGTCGTTGCATTGAGGGAGACTGCCAGGTTGACCTTGATACGTCGACCGAGTTCAGATATCTCCGGCACCAGCCCCGAGGTCGACAAGGTCACCTTGCGCGGGCCATAATCAAAACCGGTTGAGGCATAAAGAATTTGCAGGGCGTCTACGACATTGTCCAGGTTATGCAACGGTTCGCCCATTCCCATCAGGACAATATTGTCTACGGCGTGCGGTTCGCGCACGGCACAGACCTGGTTGACAATTTCTGCTGCTGTGAGGTTACGCTCCAGCCCGTAGGTTCCGGTCAGGCAAAAGGAGCACTGCATGGCACAGCCCACCTGGGTAGAGACACAGAGAGTGTTGCGCCCACCTTCCATCGGGATAAGCACGGTTTCGATACTCTTGCCGTCGTCCAGGCGGAAGAGAAACTTGCGGGTCCCGTCAGCGCTGACCTCAACAGCTTCCGGAGTAAATTTAGACACATAAGACCTCTCCCCCAGCTCGTCACGGAACGTTTTAGCCAGGTCGGTCATCTCTGCAAAATCGGTCACCCCGCGCTGGTAAATCCAGCGCATTATCTGCCCGGCACGAAATTTTTCCTTGCCCATTCCGGCAAGGAATTTAACAAGTGCATCAGGGGTCAGATTTTTAAGGTCAACTTTTACGGGTGTCGTCATTTGATTATTCACTTAAAAGCCTGCTGGTGGCAAAGCATACCCAGAGCAAAAAAAGGCCCTTCGGATTGTACCGAAGGGCCCCTGGTGACTCAAGTTTTTCCTCATTGAATTCCCTTAAAGAAGTTCCAGTCCCGAGAAAAAGTAAGGGATTTCGAAAGCTGCTGTTTCCGGTGCATCGGAACCGTGCGTGGCGTTCTCACCGATACTGGAACCGAATTCCTTGCGCAGGGTTCCTTGCCTCGGCCTCAGCCGGGTTGGTTGCGCCCATCAGGTCACGCCATTTCTTGATAGCGCCTTCGGCTTCAAGGACCATGACAATGCAAGGGGCGCTGCTCATGAAATCGGTCAGCTCACCGAAGAAAGGCCGTTCCCTGTGCACATAGTAGAAGCCTTCTGCCTCGACCTTGCTCATGTAGAGTTTCTTGATGCCGACCACCTTGAAGCCTTCTGCATAAATGCGGGCCAGGATCTTGCCGGCATTGCCGGCGGCAAAGGCGTCGGGCTTGATAATCGCGAATGTCTGTTGCATGCTATCCTCCAGAGTTTTGATAATTTGTAAAAGCCTCGCGCTTTTAACATTCTGACCATTGAAAGTCAAGCAAATGGAGGGGCTTATTCCCGCAGGCGCGAAAAGAAAGAAGAGGCGCACCTAGCGTACACCTCTTCTAAAATTCCATTAGTGAATCGTCAGGATTCATTTAGCATTACTTAATTATTCACAACCGCCCGTACCGCGCCTCATCCTGACCCTCACCTGCTTTTGACCATAAACTCCAGGTTCTTGTATTTATTAATCGAGATCTCCAATTCATCTTGCATTACTTTCGGCATGGACCCTTTAAGTTCAGATGCTGATTTGAGAAAATCCGTTTCGATTTTGCTTCTCGGCTGTTTTGAATGCACCCGGACTCCCGGGAGAAGAAAGGGACAGCGCATGTATTTGCTCATAGACGCTTTGAAGCTTGCCGAGGCTTGCTTTCGCTTCGGAAAATTTCTCAGGTGTCTCACCCAAGCCTTCAACAGCCTGATCTACCCGGCTCTTGATGCTTGCCAATCTCTCTTTATCTTTCTTATCCATCTGCGGTATGATCCCGGCCCCTGCTCCAGTTTCACGCTCCCACTTGGCAATCAAGTCATCGATCATTTTCAGGCATGCATCCGTTCCTGATTTCACCCCGTACAGTGCCGTGACAAAGCTCTTAGAATATTGTTTGTCTGCCTTATATCCCAGATAAGTCTTGCCCGTTGCTACAACCAGGATAAGCACCAAAGCAGCGACAACGGCATAGATCAACCAGCGCGAGCCGGCTTTCTCTTCGCCCTCTCTTGCGACACAACTACAGAGGAAGGTTCGATCATCGACAGAAGGCTTTGGCCGCGAAGGTTTTGGTTTCGAATCTTTTGATCTGCGTGCAAAGCTGAAGTCGAAACCTGCTCTCTTTTGTTTGCGGGGTGCCGGTTTGGATGCCTGCACGATACAGTAATCCGGACACTGGCTCCCGCAGCTCACGCAGAGGTGTTCAGTGCCCAGTGCCTGGCCACAATCAAAACAATAAATCCGACCTTGCTTTTTATAGGCTCTCAGGGAAAATCCTTCTCTTATCGCCCAGAATTTGTCATTACATTCATGACAGCGCAGGGAACTACCTTTTGCAGAGACCTCTAGATGACTCGTCTCAATTATCGCATCACACTTAGGACATGAGCACTTCATTTATTGACCACCTCTAAAATGATCTAAAAATATCTATCATAAATTCCAGGAAAGAATCCGGACAGCACCAGTGCTAGAATTCTCCGCCTACTGCCGATCCAGCCTCCGTCATTGGCCAGGACGATATCATCCTGGCCCTCCGCATCAGAAACGACCTGGGTGGTGATACCGTCCGGGCCAAGGCTATAGACGTCGTAATACTCATTCAAATTGTTAAGGAACTGGCTTTGTCTCGGGGCTCCAGCATTGCTGATATTCAGATACTGGTAAGGGTTACCCCATGGATCAGTCCAGGAGTCCATTTGTATTTCATTCAGAGAGTTGGGGTAATTCTGATTTTCTGCAGCGTAAGCAATGACACTTTTTTCTATACTGCGTATTTCGGAAATGGCACGAGTAATTTCGAATTTTTCGACAAATTTATAAAATTGGGGAATAGCAAGACAGGCTAATGCATGTCAAGTATCAGCTACCACTACAAGTAACTCAACCAGTGTAAAACCGGCCTCGCTGGTCAAAACTTTGGGTATAAGCCACTTTCTGCCTCTCAACCTGAATAAGGCCCGTTTGCCATTGATGCTGTCCCGACTGGTTATTTTCATAACAATTCTCTTCCTTATCTTCTGAAGATAACTTTTAAAGAGAGCAAAATATTACAATTCCTTAACTCATAATCAAAATAAGTGTATTGGATTCACTTAATTTGATCTGATTGTGACAAATATTGTCAATTCTAAATAAAGGCCGATAACACGTGTGGACTAAAAATTCTAAAAAAAAACAGCTAATTACGATTTATTTCATATGTTTATCAAATATAATATGAAAACGTTATAGTCCTATATACAATAAGAATGCCAAAAAAAGATTGCGTGCAAAGAATTGGCGGGCACAAATAACAATGGCCGGCATCACAAAATGCCGGCCATTGTTATTTGTATTTGCCTGTGAATCAGTAGCGCGCGTCAGCATACTCAACCCAGCCACCGGCTTCAACCAGAGCCTTGTCAAACTGGCTGATCTCGAAGCTGCAGCACTCTTCGTTGCTATTGCCACGCGCGACAATCTTCTGCTCGGCAAGGTTGATGGCAATATCAACGTCACCGCTGCCCTGTTCGAGCGCAAACAGTTTGTCGATCTGCTCTTTCGGCAGCTCAATGGCCAGCATCCCGCAGTTGAACATGTTCTGCCGGAAGATGCGGGCGTAGCTCTCGGCGATCACGGTATGAATCTCGTTGACCTCGAAGACCCAGGGAGCATGCTCGCGAGAAGAGCCACAACCGAAGTTTTCACGCGTCACTATGACACGTGCATTAGCCAATTTCTCACCTTTCGGGTCAAACCCGTCGAGAGACAGGTCCTCCAGACAATAAGGCTTGAGCGCCTCCTTGGTCACCTCGGTGAGGTACTTGGCAGGAATGATTTCATCGGTGTTAATATCGCCTCGATCAAGGAAGATCGACGGACCACCAAATGTCTTTTTCATGTTTCTCTCCTTGATTAGAAGCTTCTGGCATCAGTGATGACGCCGGTAATTGCCGTCGCGGCAGCTGTCGATGGGCTCATCAGGTGAACCATGCCGCCCTTGCCCATACGTCCGCTGAAGTTGCGGTTACTGGTCGCAGCGCAGACTTCTCCTTCGGCCAGGACACCGTTGCTCATGCCGAGGCAGGCACCACAAGTCGGGTTGGTGACACAGAAGCCAGCGTCCATAAATATCTGGATCAAACCTTCTGCCAGGGCTTCCTGGAAAATCTTTGGCGTCGCCGGAGAGACAATCCCGCGGACCGAGTCAGCAACCGTGCGACCCTTGAGAACCGCGGCGGCCTGACGAAGGTCCTCGATCCGGCCATTGGTGCAAGTCCCGATATAGACCTGATCGACCTTTGTGCCTGCCATCTCCTTGGCAGACTTCACACAGTCCGGCTTGAACCCATAGGTTACCTGGGGCTCAAGAGCGGAGACATCGAAATCAAGGACTTTGTCATAACCGGCATCCGTATCGGCGACCCAGTTCTGGAAATCGGCAAGGGCTTCCGCCTTGCTCGCATATTCTCCTTCAATGAAGGGCCAGAGGTATTCAACCGTGACCATATCAGGCTGGCAGATGCCACAGGTCCCGCCCGCTTCAATAGCCATGTTGCACAAGGTCATACGTGCATCCATACTCATTGCCTCGACGACCGGTCCATGGAATTCGATGACCCGATCCGTCGCGCCATTGACCCCGAGCTGGCCTATGACGAAGAGGATGACATCCTTGGCATAAACACCGCCAGCAAGCTTTCCGTTCAGGTTGACCCGGATTGTCTTCGGCTCGCGGAAGGCGCAGACGCCTTTCAGGATGCCGACCTCAAGGTCTGTGGTACCGACCCCGGCGGCAAAAGCCCCGAACGCACCATGCGTGCAGGTGTGCGAATCGCCCATAATGGCCGTAAAGCCGGGGCGGATGTAGCCTTTTTCCGGGAAGATTGCATGGCAGACACCGTTGCGGCCGACATCAAAGAAATCCTTGATCTCATGGCGGCGGGCCCAGTCACGCAGAATTTTGGCCTGAAGAGCCGTCTTGCTGTCTTTGGCGGGAGTTACGTGATCAATAACCGCCTTGATTTTGGACGCATCAAAAACCCGGTCCTTGCCCCGCCATTCAAGATCGGCGATCGCGACCGGCGTGGTAATCTCATGGCAGAGCACCCGGTCGATGTCCAGAACCTTGGTCCCCTGGAATGGCTCGTCGCGCAGGTGCGCAGCGAATATTTTTTCTGCTGTTGTCTGACCCATAATGACTCCTCAGGATAAAAGTAAGCACGGAAAAGAATCCGTGCATATTAACTAAAAAATCGCCGGCAGGGAAGCCCTGCCGGCGAAATATTGAGTCGCTCTAGATTTCGACCCGGGTACGCTGTGTGACATCCAGAGCCTTGTTGAGTGCGTTGATATAAGCCTTGGCGCTGGCAACGATGATATCGGAGTGGGCACCCTGCCCCAGGACTTCATGCCCCTCATACTCCAGACGAACAGTGCATTCGCCCAATGCATCAGTGCCACCGGTAATTGACCCGACGGAGAAGTTGACCAGATACGGCTCCATCCTGGTGAGTTTCTTGATCGCCTTGAAAGTTGCATCGACAGGGCCATCACCCATAACAGCAGCTTTTTTCACCTTGCCCCTGACCTCAAGCTCGACCGTTGCAGTCGGCGCCGCAAAGGAACCGGAGGAGACGTTCATCTGCAGCAATTTTACGGCTTCCGGAACCCGGATGATCTCATCGGCGACGATGGCGTCGAGGTCCTCATCGAAGATCTCTTTCTTCCGGTCCGCCAACGACTTGAAGCGCACGAAAGCTTTTTCGATATCCTCCTTGGGCAGGTCATAACCGAGTTCATGCAGCCTGGCAACAAAAGCGTGGCGGCCGGAATGTTTACCGAGTACCAGTTTGTTGGTATTGAGGCCGATCGACTCGGGCGTCATGATCTCGTAGGTCTCTTTGTCCATCAACACACCATGCTGGTGGATCCCGGCCTCGTGGGCAAAGGCATTGGCGCCAACGATGGCCTTGTTGGGCTGGACAACAATCCCGGTAATGGTCGAGAGCAGGCGACTGGCCGCATAAATATGCTCGGTTTTGACGTTGTTTACATAAGGCATGATGTCACGGCGCGTGCGCAAGGCCATGACAACTTCTTCCAGTGAGCAGTTGCCGGCGCGCTCACCGATACCGTTGATCGTACATTCGACCTGCCCCGCCCCTGCCTGGATAGCGGCCAGCGAATTGGCCACGGCAAGGCCGAGATCGTTATGGCAATGTACGGACAGGACGGCCTTGTCGATATTGGGCACATTGTCTTTCAGGTACTTGATAATATTGAAGAACTCGAAAGGGATCGCGTAGCCGACCGTATCCGGGATATTGACCGTTGTCGCCCCGGCATCGATAACCGCCTCGACCATCTCTGCAAGAAAATCGAGGCGGGTGCGGACCGCATCCTCACATGAGAACTCGACGTTGGGCGTGTAAGCCGCAGCATGTTTGACTGCTTTGATCGCTGTTTCCTTGACCTTGGCCGGCGCCATCTGCAGTTTACGCTCCATGTGTATATCGGATGTCGCGATGAACGTATGGATGCGGCCCCGGTCCCCGGCATACTTGAGGGCATCCCAGGCACGATCGATGTCCTTGAAATTGGCACGGCAAAGACCGGCAATTTCCGGACCCTTGATGGTCTGGGCAATCTTCTTGACTGCCTCGAAATCACCGTCGGAGGCAATCGGGAAACCTGCTTCGATCACATCGACATTGAGTTTCTCCAGCTGACTGGCGATACGCAATTTTTCCTCGATGTTCATGCTCGCGCCCGGTGATTGCTCACCATCACGCAGGGTCGTATCAAAAATCTTTATTGTCTTCATTTTGCTCATCATGGCCTCCTCTGCCATTTAAGATTCAAACTCTGCCAGGGACGGTCCCTTCATCCCGGACTCCTTTAAGTACAGACACATCAACAACAGCTCCAGGTCACTCAGGTCGGATTCCACAGAACCACCCCCTTTCAAAAGTTTATGCTGCGCAAATAAAAAACTCCCACCCGATCAGGGGCGAGAGCTAAGCTTCGCGGTACCACCCTGTTTGACCCCGTCTTGACGGAATCCTCAATTGACCATTTACGCAGGCTCACGACAGAAATTACTCGGGGCACATTTACAGGTCGTGTCCCTTTGACGTCTGCAGCTCCAAGGCCAGTTCAGGTCATATTCTGTACCGGTTCGCAGCACCACCGGCTCTCTGTGACAGCGTCAGACCTTACTCTTCCTTTTCAACGCTTTTTAAAATCTTGTTTAATAAAACAGCAATCCTGAGACATTGTCAAGATATCTGATGATTTTTATCCTCATGGGCGCCATCCTCCAATATCAGGAACGACATCATCGGCAGTGCTATCTTCCGCAGGAGTTTTATGCCTGAAGTATTTTATAACGCTACCAATTGGTCCCGAAACCGTATAAAGCGAGGCGATACTGAAGAGCATGATTTCCGGCTCTGCGACAATCACGATGATAAAAATGATCGCCAGAACCAGGAAACTGAAAGGCTGGCGTTTCACCAGTTCCGGGTCCTTGAAGGAATGATAACTGTGGTTGCTGACCATCAGGTATGCCAAGATGTAAATCAACAGGACAATAGAGACTTTCCTGATCGTTCCCGAACCACCCAGTTGGTAGAAAAGCAAAACACACGAGGCGACCATCCCGGCAGCGGCCGGGATCGGCAGACCGACAAACCGACGGGATTCAACAGTATTGACCTGAATGTTGAAACGCGCCAAACGCAGCGCGCCACAGACGACATAGAGAAATGCAGCAAGCCAGCCGAATTTTCCGAAAGATTGCAGAGCCCAGGAATACATGAGCAGCGCAGGCGCAACCCCGAAAGAGACCAGGTCGACAAGAGAATCGTATTCCACACCGAAACGGCTTGTGGTTCCGGTCAGTCGGGCCACCTTGCCATCCAGCGCGTCAAAAACCGCAGAGATCAGGATAAACCAGGCGGCGAGTTGATAATCCCCATTCATCGTCGCCACAATGCCGTAGAAGCCCGCGAACAGACCACCCGTGGTTATCAGGTTCGGTAGGAGATAAACTCCCCGCTTCAGGCTTTCACGACGGTCATATGAACCACCGAGTCGACTCATGGAAGGAATCCCAACTCCGACTCTCCGGCGACTGTCTTGTCGCCAATTCTTGACAGCACTTCGACACCTTCGGGGAAATACAGGTCGACCCTTGAACCGAAACGGATCAGGCCATAGCGCTGCCCTCTTTTCAGTTGATCTCCATTTTCCGGATAAGAAACAATCCGTCGTGCGACAAGACCGGCGATCTGCACACAGAGAACCTTGATGCCGGTTTCTGTTTCAAGCAACATCCCGGATTGTTCGTTTTCGAGGCTGGCCTTATCCAGAGAAGCATTCAGAAATCGGCCCTTATTGTAGAACTGGTCAAGGACTGTGCAGTTGAATGGCACACGGTTGACATGAACGTTAAAAACGTTCATGAAGATACTGACTTTGGTCACCTCCTGACCGTCAAAATAACGATTCTCGGGAACCTTGCCGACGAAGATGACCTTGCCGTCTGCGGGCGCGACGATTGCTTTGACGTCATCAGGCGGAGTACGTTCGGGATTACGGAAGAAGTAAACCGTGAAAAGAGTCAGCCCAAGACTGATGGTTGTCAGACAATACCAACCAAAGCCGTTAAACAATAGCGTCAAAAAAGCGAAAAACGCGATAAAAGGATAACCTTCTACAGCTATTGGCTGATGCCGGTTGCGCATAATTGGTCACCAAAAAGTTAAAGGGCGGGGGCATCGGCCTCCGCCCTTGAGTCAATTAACTAGTTCCCGTGCGGAAACTTCATCGGTTGATCCAGAATCTCAGGAAAAATTTTAATTAGTTTTTGGTTTTATCAACCAGTTTGTCTTTACCGATCCAGCTCATCATGCCACGCAGGCGATCACCGACTTCTTCAATCGGATGCTCGGCGCCAAGACGGCGAAGAGCATTCAGAACCGGCTTGTTCGCCTTGGTTTCAAGAATCCATTCACGGGCAAACTCACCAGTTTGGATCTCAGACAGGATCTGGCGCATTTCATCTTTAGTATCTTCGTTGATAATCCGTGGGCCACGAGTGAAGTCACCGAATTCAGCTGTGTTGGAGATCGAATAGCGCATATTGGCGATGCCGCCTTCATAGAGAAGATCGACAATCAGCTTCAGTTCGTGCAAACACTCGAAATAAGCCATCTCCGGGGCATAGCCCGCTTCCACCAGCACTTCAAAGCCAGTCTGAACCAGGGCCGTAGCGCCACCACAAAGGACGGCCTGCTCACCGAACAGGTCAGTTTCTGTTTCTTCACGGAAAGAGGTTTCAATGATTCCGGAACGACCACCACCAACACCAGAGGCATAAGCGAGTGCAATTTCCTTGGTATCGCCGGAAGGATCCTTCTCAATAGCGATCAGGCAAGGGACACCACCGCCGTTGACATACTCGTTACGAACAGTATGGCCAGGACCTTTAGGAGCCACCATGAAAACGTTGATATCCCCGGCAGGAACAATCTGGTTGTAATGGATATTGAAACCGTGGGCAAAACCGACATAGCTGCCCGGATTGATATGAGGAGCGATCTGCTCGTTGTAAATATCCGCCTGCATCTCATCAGGAAGCAGAATCATGATAACACTGGCTGCCTTGACAGCATCCGCAGTCATCATAACGGTATGACCAGCCTTTTCAGCCTTGGTCCAGTTGTCACCGCCTTTTGGGTACTCGGCGACAATAACATCCATACCACTTTCTTTAAGGTTGTTGGCATGGGCATGGCCCTGGCTACCGTAACCGATCACAGCAATTTTTTTACCTTTAACAATGTCAAGATTAGCGTCCTTATCGTAATAAACCTTCACGATTTCCTCCTTACAGGGTTTTTATTAGTTTAAATAGCTGATGATAATACCATAATGAAATGTCCCGGCCAACATTTTTATAGGCCGGGGCACAGTTGTCTCTACGCTCTGGCAACCAGGCTCAGCCGGACTTCCAACCTTTCGGACCACGGCCAAGAACAACCGGCCCTGAACGAACCAACTCCTTGATTCCCATAGGCCGCAGCAGATCGATTATGGCGTTGACCTTGACCGGTGAACCGGTGACTTCCACCGTGTAGCATTTCGGCGTGACATCAACAATCTTGCCGCGGAAAATATCGGCAATCCGCAAAATCTCGGCCCTGGAATTTTCATCCGCGGTCACTTTTATCAACGCCATTTCACGCTCGATAAAATCTTCGCCGGTGAAATCGATGATCTTGATCGTGTCGATCAGCTTGTTCAACTGCTTGTTGATCTGTTCGAGAATCCTGTCGTCACCGCTCGTGACGATCGTCATGCGTGAGATGGTTGGATCTAGCGTCGGCGCAACGGACAGACTCTCGATATTAAATCCCCGGCCTGAAAAAAGTCCGGAAACCCGCGATAGAACACCGAATTCATTCTCTACCAGTACAGAAATTGTATGTCGCATTACATTAACTCCTAAACAGTGCGAATTGATCGCCCCTGCAGTGTTGTTGCATTACGCTGCAGGCGTTGTGCTTCGTTGGTTTGATGCCATCGATATCCAGATACTATGAAAAACTCAAGCAGTCCTCAGCAACATCTCATTGATACCGGCACCAGCAGGGACCATCGGCATGACATTCTCTTCGCGAGAGATCTTGAACTCCATGATAACCGGGCCAGGTGTTTCGAAGGCCTGCCTGATCACATCTTCAACCTCGCCCGGTTTGGTTGCCCTTAGACCGGTTGCCCCATAGGCCTCAGCCAGCTTGACGAAATCGATCGGCAGTTCCATGCAGGTCTGGCTGTAGCGTTTATCGAAGAAAAGCTGCTGCCACTGCCGCACCATACCAAGGAAGTTATTGTTAAGGATGACAATTTTCACCGGCAAACGGTACTGCACCAGGGTTGCCAATTCCTGTGAGTTCATCTGAAATGAGCCATCACCGGAGATGTCGATCACCTGGCGTTTCGGGAAGGCCGCCTGGGCGCCAAGTGCAGCAGGCAAGCCGTAACCCATGGTCCCAAGGCCGCCAGAGGAAAGAAAAGTCCGCGGCTGAGTGAATTCGAAAAACTGGGCCGCCCACATCTGGTGCTGGCCGACTTCGGTGGTCACGATGGCATCATCGTTGGACAACTCGCGCAGCTTTTCGATGACAAACTGTGGCTTGATCTCGGTTTTGGAGGCTCTTGTAAGTCATCGGCTGATCTTTGCGCCAGCCGGAAATCTCATCATGCCAGGGTTTCAGCGCGCTATGCATCGATTCAATCTCGTCCTTGTGCTCGGCGAGCTTCTTGTTGAGCTTTTTCAACACGTCACGCAAATCCCCGACGATTGGCAGGTCGACGCGCACATTCTTCTTGATCGAGGTCGGATCGATATCGACATGAATAATCTTGGCGTGCGGGGCAAATGTCGCAATCTTGCCGGTGACCCGGTCGTCAAAACGCGCACCCAGAGCAATCAGCAAGTCGGAGTTGGTGACCGCCATGTTGGCATAGTAGGTCCCGTGCATGCCGAGCATACCAAGGGATAAATCGTGTTGTGTCGGAAAGCTGGCCATTCCCATCAGTGTGGTTGTAACCGGAGCCTGGATCATTTCAGCAAGTTCCAGTAGTTCACCATGGGCGTCAGTCAAAGAAGCGCCACCACCGACATAGAGAACCGGCTTCTTCGCCGACAGGATCATTTTTGCGGCTTTTTCGACCATGCGCATATTGCCGCTATAGGTCGGCTTGTAGCCACGCAGTTCGACGGTCTCGGGATATTCGAACTTTGCCGTAGCGATTTGGACATCTTTCGGCAAGTCGACCACGACAGGGCCGGGGCGACCGGTACGGGCGATATAGAAGGCTTTCTTCATAGTCACCGCCAGATCCTTGATATCCCTGACCAGGTAATTGTGCTTGGTAATCGGGCGGGTCAAGCCGATAACGTCCGCTTCCTGGAAAGCATCATTACCGATCAACGGGGTCGGCACCTGGCCGGTGATCACAACCATGGGAATCGAGTCCATGTAGGCTGTCGCAATCCCGGTAATGGTATTGGTCGCACCGGGGCCGCTGGTGGCAATAGCGACACCCACTTTGCCGGTTGCCCGGGCATAGCCATCCGCGGCGTGGACTGCAGCCTGCTCATGACGGGTCAGAATGTGCTTGATCGGTGAATCCATCAAGTCATCGTAAATATTGATGACTGTGCCGCCTGGATAGCCGAAGATCGTATCGACCCCTTCCTGGAGCAGACATTCCAGCAGTATCTTAGAGCCAGTCAGTTTCACTTCTTCCTCCTCGAAACGGCTCGCTAGTAAAGAGCCGGGTTGAATATTCGGACTACTTACAAATGGCTCCGGTGTTGGCCGAAGTAACGACCTTGGCGTAACGGGCGAGCCAGCCGGTCTTGATCTTTGCTTCCGGTGCCTGCCAGGCTGACCTGCGTTCTGCAAGGACCACATCATCAACCAGCAGCTCCAACTTGCGATTCGGGATATCAAGACGGATCTTGTCACCGTCTTCAACCAGGGCAATCGTACCGCCCTCCGCGGCTTCAGGGGAGATATGCCCGATGCATGGGCCACGGGTACCACCGGAGAAACGACCATCGGTGATGAGTGCGACGCTGTCACCCAGGCCAAGACCCATCAGAGTCGCAGTCGGGGCAAGCATCTCCCTCATGCCAGGCCCACCCTTGGGTCCCTCGTAACGAATCACGACGACATCGCCGGCGACAACCTGACCGCCCATCAGGGCTTCCATGGCTGCTTCCTCGGACTCGAAGCAACGGGCCGTGCCTTCAAAATTCATCATCTGTGCCGAAACGCCAGATTGTTTTACAACCGAACCAAGCGGCGCCAGGTTGCCGAACAGAATGGCCAGGCCACCCTCGGCCCGGACGGGTTTATCGACTGACTGGATAACCTCATCATCAACGGAGGCGACGCTGGCCACGATCTCCTTTACAGTAGGACCGGTCAGGGTCGGATTATCGTTGATAAGATCACGTAACTGGTAAAGGACGCCGGGAACACCGCCTGCCGCATCGAGGTCTTCCATAAAATGCTTGCCGCCGGGGTTCATTGAAGCCAGTTGAGGGGTCTCACGACCGAGACGGTCAAAGTCCTCGAGAGGCAATTCAACTCCGGCTTCATGTGCTATCGACAGAAGGTGCAGTACGGTATTGCTCGAACCGCCGAGTGCCAGGTCGACCCGGATGGCGTTTTCAAACGCAGCGCGGGTCATGATCTGTCGTGGAGTTATCTGTTCGCGGACCAGGCTTACAATACGTTCTCCGCTGGCAAAAGCGATCCGGCGTTTCATCGAAGAAACCGCCAGGGAGGTTCCGCAGCGAACCAGGCTCATACCGAGGGTTTCCGTAAGGATGGCCATGGTATTTGCGGTAAAGAGGCCCTGGCAGGAACCTGCAGTCGGACAGGCCTTGTCCTCACACATCATCAGTTCCTGCTCGTCGATAACGCCCGCCTTGTATTGGGCCATGGCTTCAAAAGTGTCCGTGACGAAGGAGAACTTGCGCCCTTCACGGCCGGCACCGGTCATCATCGGACCGGCAGTGACCACGATGCAGGGAATATCAAGACGAGCGGCTGCCATCAGCATGCCCGGGGTAATTTTGTCACAGTTGGTCAGCAGCACGAGACCATCAAGGCGGTGCGCTTCTGCTACCGATTCGACCATATCAGCAATCAGTTCGCGGGTGGGCAGGGAATAGTGCATGCCGCGATGTCCCATGGCGATGCCATCGCAGACCCCGGGGATACCGAAGATAAAGGAATAGCCGCCACCTGTGTGGACACCTTTTTCGATGAAACGCTCAAGATCGCGCATGCCCGTATGACCCGGGATCAAATCGGTGAAAGATGAGGCAATCCCGATAAAGGGTTTTCCCATCTCCTCCTGCGGGACTCCTGTCCCCTTCAATAAGGCCCGATGCGGTGTACGTTCAAATCCCTGGGTGATGGCACTGCTACGTTTCTGGGTCATTTGCTCTATCTCCTCCTGGACAATAACTCTGTTCTATCGATCAAGATATCCGCTCTTTATACCCGCGTAAACCCGCTAGGTAAAGGGCAAAAACAAAAAAATCGAATGTTTCTTCACCGGCGTGGCCATTCGTTGCAGAGAAACAAAACAGGGGCCGAAAACCGGCCCCTGCTGAATCTGTAATGTCGCAAATGTTTACTGACGGTAATCTCGAAGAATGACTTCCATTTCGTCTTTACCGGCCAGCTTCAGCTTCTGTATTTTTTTCCGCTCGAAATCTTCCTCGGGGGTCAGGTAGTTTCTCTCATCCAGGTCCTGGAGCTGTTTTTCAAAAAACAAATGTTGTTCGTGCAGTTTTCTGAATCTTGGGTTTTCTTCACTCAAGCGTTGGATCAAATCCATGTCATTCTCTGCCATGAGCACCTCCTGAGTTGGTAAGGATAAAATATACGAACGGTATCTAAAAAATAACGAACGGGCGACCGGGTTGTCAACCTGAATTCCCCGATTTTTTCTTGTTATGCAAATTAAGTTCGGCTTCCGAAGGCCGAAGGTAATTGGGCAGCAATTCATCTGCCGTGGATGTGCGTCCTGCCTCCCATTCACGCAGGGCCAGAGCGGCCGCTCCCGCAGCGCGTGGCAAGTTCATAAATGCTGGCGCGAAATGCGCCCGACCACCCAGTTTCCTGACGATCAAAGTTCTGTATAGCTGGGCACCGTTACCCACAAAAAGAGTCTCACTACTGACCCCGGCCAACAACAGGTCGGGTCCGACCACTTTTTCTTCCGTGACCGGATGAGGATATCCACCTTCCCATCGGTAACTGGCCGTGTAAACTTCCTGCTTGCGCGCGTCCAGCATGACACAGACCGGCAGACCGGCAAATGGCAGCTGCATGGCGAGACACTGCAGGGACGATATGCCGAGCAACGGACATCCCGTAGCCAGAGACAGCCCCTTGGCCGTGGCCAGGCCTACCCGCAGTCCGGTAAAAGAACCCGGGCCCTGCACTACGGCGATGGCGTCAAGATCGGCTTTTTTGACGTCGGTTTTGTCCAGCAAATCCTCAATCGACTGCAGCAACCATTCCGTCGGGGTTTTCCGCACATCAAGGTTGAGCTCTGCGAGCAGACGCTCACCGGCAGTCAATGCGATACTGCCTGCGGGGGATGCGGTCTGAATGGTCAACAAAGTCGGAGACACGTCAATTCCCGATCATGCGCACGATATCGTTATAGAAGGCCAGCACCATCAACATGATCAACAGAATCAACCCAAGCTGTTGCGCCCATTCTCGGGCACGCAATGAGAGCGGCCGCCGGAAAACCATTTCGAACGTGTAAAAGAAGAGATGGCCGCCATCCAGGATCGGAATCGGCAGGAGGTTGAGAATCCCCAACTGGATGCTGAGAAAAGCCAGGACGCTCAATATGCTTGAAATGTCTGTCTGTGCAGCCTGACCGGCAATCTGCACCACGGTAATCGGCCCGCCAATATTACTGGTCGAAACATGACCGGCAAACAGCTTCTGAATAAAGACCAGCGTCAGCTCTATCAGGTCCATACTGCGCCCGGCACCGGCCTTGATAGACTCTCCAAGGGAGAAGCGCTTGAACACGGTATCCTGATTCGGTGCAATACCGATCAAGTAACTGTTACTGTCGTCAACCTGTTCCGGAACGATTTGGAACGAATAGCCGTTCCTGATTGCGTTCGACAACTATCGTCACCGGTTGTCCCCCGACCTCCTGGATCGCATCCTTGAGTTCGTACCACGAGACGATCTCACGCTCACCGATGGAGACGATTCTATCCCCGGCTTCGAGGCCCGCCTTGACCGCCGGCATACCCGGGGCAAGACTACCGATTACGGCCTCCTGGTCCGGTAAAAGACCGATCGACTGGAGACCTTCCAGGGCGCCATGCTCCGGAGCGATGGTCAGTTCAGAGAACTGGCCTGAACGATCAAGGATAAAAACAATCGGCTCACCGGCACTATTCACCAACGCCGGCCCGGTGTCAGTCCAGGTTGTCACCTTGTGACCGCTGATTTCCACGATGCAGTCACCTTTATGAAAACCGGCTGTTTCAGCCTCTGAGCCAGGAATCACATAACCGACACATGGAGGTTCTTCGAGGTAGGCAGGCAGGTTGACCCCGACCAGATAAGCAAGGGGCAGAACCAGGAATGGCAAAATAAGGTTCATGGCCGGTCCAGCAGCGACAATTGCCATTCGCCGGGCAATGCTTTGTTTGGAAAAAGAGCGCTGCTCTTCATCAGGAGAGATCTCCGCATCCTCGCCCTGTTCCCCGCCGCCTTCGCCGAGCATTTGCACATAACCGCCGAGTGGGATGGCGCAAACCATGTATTCGGTCTCACCCCATTGCCGCGAGACAAGGCGAGGACCGAAGCCAAGGGAGAATTTCAGGACCTTGACGCCACAGAATTTCGCGACACAGAAATGTCCGAGTTCATGGACAAAGACCAGAATGCCCAGCATCACAATGCCGGCAGCGATAGTTATCATGCGTAGGAAGCTCCTTGAATATCATCAATAACTGATTCAGCCATCTGTCGCGCCCATGCATCTGCAACCAGGACTTTATCCAACCCATCCACGGCAGTGCACGAGTGCCCTTCCATCACCATCGATATGACCCGCGGGATGTCAAGAAACCCGATCTTTTCCTGCAAAAAAGCTTCCACGGCAATCTCGTTGGCGGCGTTCAGTACGGCAGGGGTTGTGCCGCCACGGCGAATGGCTTCATAGGCGAGATCGAGACACGGGAAACACTTCCGGTCAGGCGCAGCGAAATGCAGTTTTCCGAGCCGGCAAAGATCCAGGGGCGGCAAATCCAGAGGCAGCCGCTCCGGGTAACTGAGTGCGTAGGCAATCGGTGTTTTCATGTCAGGAATCCCGAGCTGTGCCATGACAGCCCCGTCAACATATTCGACCATGGAATGAACGATACTTTCCGGGTGGATGTGTACCGCTATCTTGTCGACCGGCAGGTTGAACAGCCAATGGGCTTCAATCACTTCCAGGCCCTTGTTCATCATGGTCGCTGAATCGATGGTGATTTTTCTACCCATGGTCCAGTTGGGGTGTGCCAACGCATCTTTGGGAGTTACCCCGCACAGGTCATCGATCGACCAGTTGCGGAAAGGCCCGCCGGACGCCGTCAGAATCAGACGACGGACATCTTTCCTGCGGTGCCCTTCGAGCGACTGGTAAATAGCCGAGTGCTCGCTGTCCACCGGGAAGAGCTTGCAGCCGGACTTCGCCACGGCGGCCATCACCAGTTCACCGGCGATCACCAGGGTCTCCTTGTTGGCCAGGGCGATATCACGCCCCGCTTCAATGGCGGCAAGGGTTGGTTCCAGACCGGCTGCGCCGACAATTGCCGAGACAACCATCTCGGCAGGAGATTCAGCAGCGCAGGCCATCAAACCTTTCGTGCCGTACAGAACCTGAGGTCCGTTGGAGCCGATTCTCTGTTCAAGGAGTCGGGCATTTTCCTGGTCGGGGACGGCAACCATTATGGGAGAAAAACGGCCAATCTGCTCTTCGAGCAAAGCCAGGTTACGGCCTGCGGTCAGAGCAACGACCTGAAAGCGAGTCGGATGTTCAGCAACGATTTCAAGCGTGCTCACACCGATTGAGCCGGTCGAACCCAGGATGGCCAATCGTCTCATGCAAACACCCATACTGCATAATAGTAGGTTAACGGAAAAGCGAACAACAGGCTGTCGAGACGGTCGAGGAGGCCACCATGTCCGGGGATAAGTGATCCTGAGTCTTTAACCCCGAAACTGCGTTTCAGCATCGATTCGACCAGATCACCAAGTTGGCTGAAGGCGCCGACCCCGATGCCGAGAAGCACGACGTCTAGCGTGCTCAGCGCAACAAAAAAACAGTATTTACAGATCGCTGCGCCCAGTACACCGCCGACCAATCCGCCGATCGAGCCCTCGATACTCTTTTTCGGGCTAACGGCTTCGTAAAGACGGTGTTTGCCAAACTTCATACCGATAAAATAGGCCATACTATCACTTGCCATGACCAGAAAAAGAACCAGGAATATCCAGTTGCGGCCATCTGGCAGAGCACGCAGCAGGACTGCATGGGCAAGCAACACAGGGATATACAGGATGCCGAGCAGGCTGACTGCAAGGTCTCGGCTGACCTTTTGGATATCTTGGAAACGGAAAAGATAAACCAGGGTCAGGAGAAGAAACGGCAGGACGACGCTTAACAGGAGGGCCGAAGGACTGGTAGCATAAACAATCCCGAGGCAGCAGAAGACCCCGGCAATAATCGACAATGAGCCTTCAAGACGGCGCTCTGCAGGCAACGCCATCCGGTAGAATTCCTGTAAAGCCAGGGCACTGATGACGAACAGAAGTCCGGAGAACAGTCCTGGACTGGCATAAAAAACACAGAGGACCAGTATCGGCAATGCAATAATTGCTGTGATGATCCGTTCTTTAATGACGCCCCTCCCCGTCGCTTTCTGCCGGATTGTCCAATTGAGCACCGGTCAAACCGAAGCGCCGCTGGCGGTTGCTGTAGACCTGCAGAGCCTGCGTTAACTCGTCGCGAGAGAAATCCGGCCAGAGCGTCTCGGTGAAGTAAAGCTCCGTATAGGCTATCTGCCAGAGCAGAAAATTACTGACCCGCATCTCCCCGCTCGTGCGAATCAGCAGGTCCGGGTCCGGAATGTCATGAGTATCGAGTCGGGCTTCAATATCCTGCTCAGAAAGATCGTCAGACCGCAGTTTCCCCTCGGCAACATCCCGGCTAGACTCTTGATAGCCCTCGTCAATTCGTTGCGCGAGCCATAGGAAAGTGCCAGGTTCAAGACCATTTTCGTATTATGTTCGGTCTTCGCGATAATGTCCTTGAGGATTTTAACGGTTGCCTCCGGCAGGCGATCAAGTTCGCCGATTGCCACCAACCGAATGCCTCTTTCCTGAAGCTGGCTCAACTCCTTTTTCAGGAAGTTGCCGAGCAATCCCATCAGGGCATCGACTTCGTCACGGGGACGTCCCCAATTTTCCGAGCTGAAGGCATACAGGGTCAAGTAACCGATGCCCAGATCGAGACAGTCATCGACGATCCGCTGGACGGTCTCAACACCTTTACGGTGTCCCAGGATGCGTGGCAGGCGGCGCTTTTCAGCCCAACGGCCATTACCGTCCATAATAATCGCAAGATGTCTGGGAATCTGCATAAACAAAAATGCCCCGGGCTGATAAAACAAGAGCCAGTAAAATATCACAGAGAGGACGAATCGGGCAACCGGTGCTGACCGTCGCAAACGGAAAGGGCGCCCGTCAGGCGCCCCTTGCTTCAATCGACATGGCATCTACCGGACAGGTCAACACAGGCCCGACAATCGTATAATTATTCGTCATTGCGTAAGCCTCTGAGGTTTCGACAGTCAAGCCTGCCGGACCGCACGCTACGCAGGTCCCTCGGGCAATGCATCCAGCAGGCATGATCATGGAAATGCTGCCATGACCTCACCTGGAGAGATCAAAGCTCCATGAGGTCTTTTTCTTTCTCTTCAATGACCCTGTCCACCCGGGAGACGAATTCATCTGTCACGTCCTGGATTTCCTTCTCACCGCGTTTCAGGTCATCTTCGGTGATGTCCTTGTCCTTCTCAAGCCTCTTTAATGTATCGTTGGCTTCACGGCGCACATTGCGAATCCCGACCTTGGCATCTTCTCCCATGCGTTTGACCTGTTTGACCATTTCCTTGCGACGTTCTTCGGTCAGGGGGGGGAAGACAAGACGGATAATTTGCCCATCGGAATTTGGATTCAAGCCAAGGTCGGCCTTGAGAATGGCCTTTTCGATTTCACCGATCAGGTTTTTCTCCCACGGCTGAATTGTGATCAGACGGGGTTCGGGAACAGCCATAGAACCGACCTGGTTGAGTGGCGTCGGGGTCCCATAGTAATCAACCTTGATGTCATCGAGCAAAGAGAGTGAGGCACGACCCGTCCGAACCTTGCTCAGGTCACGTTTGAATGACTCAAGGGCTTTGGTCATCCCGGCACTGGCATTGGATTTGACATCAGCAATCATAGTATCATTCTCCTTTGACAATGGTTCCGATCTGGTCGCCACAAACGACACGTTCAATATTGCCGCTGGTCGTCAGATCAAACACGAGAATCGGCAGGTCGTTGTCCATACAAAGGGATGTCGCCGTAGAGTCCATCACCTGAAGACCTTGCTTGAGGACATCCAGATAGGTCAACTGTTGATATTTGACGGCATCTTTGTTTTTCGCCGGATCAGAGTCGTAAACTCCGTCAACTTTGGTCGCTTTGAGAATAATTTCAGCACCGATTTCGATAGCACGCAGGCTCGCTGCCGTGTCGGTCGTGAAAAACGGATTACCGGTGCCCGCACCAAAAATAACAACACGCCCTTTTTCGAGATGGCGAACAGCCCTGCGGCGGATATATGGCTCAGCAATCTCCTGCATTTCAATAGCGGACTGGACCCTGGTGATCACCCCCGCCTTTTCCAGGGCATCCTGCAGCGCCAGACTGTTCATGACCGTAGCCAGCATCCCCATGTAGTCGGCACTTGCACGGTCCATCCCCATCGAGGATGCGGCAACTCCGCGGAAGATATTGCCGCCGCCAATGACGATGGCAATCTGGACACCAAGATCGACAACCCCGCGAATTTCGATGGCGATCGCCCTGATAATATCCGGGTCAATACCATAGCCAAGCTTGCCGGCCAGAGCTTCTCCACTGAGTTTGAGTAGTATACGCTTGAATTGGGGTTGACGTGCCATGGTTTCTCCGGTTCAGGCCAGTTATTTGGTCATCGAAGCGACTTCAGCAGCGAAATCATCCTCTTTCTTCTCAATCCCCTCGCCGAGTTGGAATCGCTCGTAAGCACTGAGCGTCACCTGGCCGCCGACCTCTTTGGCCAAAGCCTCTACAACTTTACCAACCTTATGATCAGTATCAACCACGTAGACCTGTTCCAGGAGGCAGGTCTCGCCGAAGAACTTGTTGATCTGGCCTTCGAGGATTTTCTCTACGATGTTTTCCGGCTTACCGCTCTCGAGGGCCTTGGCACGCATGATATCCTTCTCACGCTCAATCACATCGGCAGGGACTTCGTCGCGGCTCAGGTACTGCGGACTTGCAGCAGCGACATGCATGGCCAGCATCCTTGCGGTCTCTTCTACCTTCGGATGATCAGCCTTGTCAGTATCGAGCTGGACCAACACACCGATTTTTCCGGCACCATGGATATAGGATGCGGTAATACCGGAACCGCTTTCGAGACGGGCAAAGCGTCGGATATTCATATTCTCGCCGATTGTCGCAATCTGGTGGGTGAGCTCTTCGCCCACGTTGCGCCCGGTGCCGGGGAAATCCATATCTTTCAGAGCGTCGACATCGGCCGGTTTCTGATCCAGCACTACCCCGACCACACCAGCGGCAAATTTCTGGAAAGCTTCGTTTTTGGCGACGAAGTCGGTTTCCGAGTTAACTTCAACAAGAGCGCCGCACTGACCGTTTCCGGCGGCTGCAATCATACCTTCAGCGGCAACACGACCCGATTTCTTGGCCGCTGCGGAAAGTCCCTTTTTACGCAGCAGGTCAATGGCCTGCTCCATGTCTCCACCGGATTCGGTAAGGGCTTTCTTGCAATCCATCATCCCGGCGCCGGTTTTGGCACGCAGGTCACCTACCATTTTTGCTGTAATTGTAGCCACGGTAAAACCTCCTCTATCCTGCTATCCTTGCGAATATTTGATTGTCTGACAAAAAGGCGGCTGCAATGCAGACCGCCTTTTAGTATATATACGTATCAGCCGTTTATGCCTCTGCCGATGCGTCCTTTTCTTCAGTCACTTCCTCAGCCTCTGCAGCGGGCACCTCCTCAGGTGCCGCTTCGGTCACTGCTGGTGCAGCGGCCTCTGCCTTTTCAACGACAACAGTCTCCGGGCCCTCTGCAACGGCCTGTTCTTCGACGTCAGCGCCTTCAGCATCGTTGCGCAGGTCTTCTTCGCGGGCAGCAGCGCCTTCGAGACACGCCTCAGCCATTTTCGACGCGAACAGACGGATGGCACGAATTGCATCGTCATTGCCGGGGATGATGTAATCAATTCCCTCGGGATCACAGTTGGTGTCAACCACTGCAACGACCGGGATACCGAGCTTGCGAGCTTCCTTGACGGCAATGTCTTCCTTGTTCGGATCGACAATGAAAACAGCCGCAGGCAGACGGGTCATGTTCTTGATCCCGCCGAGACTCTTTTCCAGCTTGATTTTTTCCCGCTCCAGCTGCAGGACCTCTTTTTTGAGCAGCAGGTCAAAGGTTCCGTCTTCAGACATCGCCTCGATTTTTTTCAGACGATCAATGCTGCGCTTGATGGTCGAGAAGTTTGTCAGCATGCCGCCCAGCCAGCGATTGTTGACATAGAACTGACCGGAACGGACAGCCTCTTCAACAATCGAATCCTGAGCCTGTTTCTTGGTGCCGACAAAAAGGATCTTCTCGCCTTTCTGGGAAACGTCACGGATGAAACTGTAAGCAGTCCGGAAGTAGCGGACCGTCTTCTGCAGGTCGATAATATAGATACCGTTTCGAGCCCCGAAGATATAAGGCTTCATCTTGGGGTTCCAACGACGGGTCTGGTGGCCGAAATGGACACCGGCCTCCAACAATTGCTTCATAGTAATCTGTGCCATGTTTAAACTTCCCTTCAATTTGGTTTGGCCGCCGCCTTCATCAACCCCTGCAACCGACCTGACCCCATGTCAGGCACCCGGTCCGGGTCAAAAGGCGTGTGTATTGGACAGCACATTCGTATAACATGAGCGTATCCCGAACGCAAGGGGTTTTTCACCATCAATAGCGTTTACATTCTGACATTGACTGTACTAATATGCGGCATCATGCCAGGCACAAAAATACAGAAATACATCATCCGGGAGATCCTCTCGCCAACCCTGCTCTGCCTGCTGATTTTCACCATGGTGCTGCTGATGGGCAGATTGATGAAGCTCGTGGATCTGGTCGTCAACCGGGGGGTCTCGATCAGTGACATCCTGGTGCTGTTCGGGACAATGCTGCCGGCGTTTCTGAATATTACACTGCCCCTGTCTTTTCTGATGGGGATCATGATCGGGCTCAGTCGCATGTCTGCTGACTGTGAAACGATTGCCATGAAGGCGGCCGGCATAGGCCTTGCCCAGATGGCACGTCCGGTTCTCGCACTGGCGATGATCTTCTCCATGCTCACAGCAGTGGCAGGCCTGTGGCTGAAACCCTGGGGATATCAGGCCTTCCGCGAACAGGTTTTCGCCATCACCATGCAGAAGGCCACTATAGGGTTCCAGCCACAGGTATTCATGAAACAGTTCAACAACATGGTGCTTTATGCAAACGATCTCGACGCCCGCACCGGCCAGATGAATGGTCTCTTCATCGTTGAAAAAAAACCTGACGCGACCATGCTGATATTTGCCGAGCAGGGAGATATTGTCGCAGACGAAAAACAGGAATCGATCACAGTCCGGCTGCAGGATGGCACGATTCATCGCCAGCAGGCCGACGATGATTCAACTTACCAGCTCATCAACTTCCGCAGCTACGACGTACAGCCAGACCTGACCAGCAATGGCGAAGGGACGGCCGAGAAAACTCGGCAAAAAGAAACGGCCCAAGGAGATGTCAACCGGTCAGCTCTGGCGACAGCTCAGCAACGGGCAGAGTGATAGCAACCAGCGAAAACTCGGCGCGGTCCAGGCGGAAATGCACACCCGGTTGGTCTCGCCAATGGCTCCTCTGATTTTCGCCCTGTTCGGACTGCCTTTCAGTATCCAGACCCATCGATCAGGCCGCAGCGGCGGATTCGTCATCGGACTGGTCATATATCTTTGCTATTACCTGCTGCTGTCTCTGGCACAGACTTTTACTGCAGATGCGGGTCTCACTCCATGGCTGGCCTTCTGGCTCCCCCATTTACTGTTATGCCTGTCCGGACTTTACTGCCTGTACCGAAGCGCCCACGAACATCCCAGCATCTTCGTCTCGCAAGTTGAACAGACGATGACGTATCTGAGAAAATGTATAAACAGGAACAATGACCACGCTTGATCGTTACATATCGACCCTGTTTCTGAAGAACCTGGCCTTTATCCTGCTGGCACTGGTATCACTGTATGCGGTCATCGAGTTCATTGAAAAAGTTGATGATTTCATTGAAAACCAGGCCGCCCTGATCAATTATTTTCTCTTCCCGATCTACAACCTGCCGCTGATGATCTCCAACACTCTGCCGATGGCGGTCCTGCTCGGCGCATTCGCGACCATCGGTGATCTTTCGCGAACCAACCAGCTGACAGCCCTGCTCGGCGGCGGGATCAGCATTTCCAGGATCAGCCGTTCGATGTTTCTGACCGGGTTCCTGTTAAGCATTCTTCTCCTGCTCTGCAACCTCTGGCTGACGCCGCTGGGGATCCAGGAAACCGAGTACATCAAGAACGTGCAAATCACCAACAAATCCAGAAATGTTGCAAGCGAGTCAAAAGACCTGTTTTTCAAAAATGGTGACAGGATCGTACATATCAACCGCTCTTTCCCTCAGCGGGGAGTTCTTTTTGGCGTCACCATCATCACCTTCAATGATCGATTCAAACCCGTAGAACGGCTACAGGCCGTATCGGGACATTATGAGGGAAGCGGCATCTGGTCTTTCAGGGACGTAAAAATCTGGCAATTCTCGCCCGAAGACAAAACTGTTCAGGGCTACGAAGACCGGGCGAAGTGGCTTCTGGACCTGGGGAAAGACCCGTCAGAACTGACCCAGCTATGGAATAACCCCGAGGAGATGACCCAGTTTGAACTTTACAAGCTTATCGATACGCTGAAAGCAGATGGTCACGACCCGAAGATCTATCAGCTCGAATCCCACCTGAGACTGTCGAAAGCCTTCATTCCGCTGATCATGGTTCTGCTCGGTATGCCGTTCGCCCTGCAGCGTGGACGCAAGCCCAGTTTTGCAGTCGGAATCGTTGTCAGCCTGGCGGTTTTTATCGTCTACTTCGTTCTTTACGCAGTTTTTGCCGCCCTGGGCGGGTCAGCGATATTGTCTCCCGTCGTAGCGGCGTGGTCCGCCAATATCCTGATGGCCCTGACCGCCACCTGGCTGTTCCTCAAGGCACAGGACTGAGCATCGAAAAAAAGGGACAGACCAAAAGCCTGTCCCCTAAAATCAATCAAAGAACAAAAACCTCAGTAACGGTATGAATCGGATTTGTACGGCCCCTCGATCGGGACACCGAGATAATCGGCCTGTTCCCTGCTGAGGGTCGTTAGTTTTGCGCCAAGTTTGCCAAGATGCAACCTGGCCACCTTCTCGTCGAGACTTTTGGGCAGGACATAAACTTCTTTGCCGTAATCATCTGTTTTCGTGAAGAGCTCGATCTGCGCCATAACCTGGTTGGTAAAACTGTTGGACATGACGAACGAAGGATGCCCGGTTGCACAACCGAGGTTGAGCAGGCGACCTTCAGCGAGGACAATCACCGCGTGACCGTCCGGGAACACCCACTGGTCCACCTGGTTGCCGTGTTCCCGGGGGTTCTTGATATTGACTTTCTCGACCCCTGCGACCTTCGCCAGCGCCGCCATCTCGATCTCGTTGTCAAAGTGGCCGATATTGCCGACGATCGCATTGTGTTTCATCCGGGCCATATGATCGACGCGAATCACATCCTTGTTGCCCGTCGTGGTGACGAAAATATCTGCATCTGCCACGACATCTTCAAGGGTCTTGACCTCATAGCCTTCCATCAGGGCCTGCAGGGCGCAAATCGGATCGATCTCCGTAACGATGACTCGTGCACCCTGGCCACGCAAGGACTGGCAACAGCCTTTGCCGACATCACCGTAACCACAGACAACCGCGACCTTACCGGAAAGCATTACGTCGGTCGCCCGCATGATCCCGTCGACCAGACTATGTCGACAGCCATACACATTGTCAAATTTGCTCTTGGTCACCGAATCGTTAACGTTCATGGCCGGGAAAGGGAGTTTGCCAATTTTCTGCAGATGGTACAGGCGGTGGACCCCGGTTGTGGTCTCTTCTGTGACTCCTTTTATGGATTTGCAGACAGCCTGCCAGTCAATTGACTTGCTATCGATCGACTGTTTCAGGATCGTGACCAGTTCAACCCAGTCTTCGGCATCATCGGCCTGCAGTTCGGGAACACCCTGCGCCTGCCATTCTGCACCGTTCAGGACCATCATGGTCGCATCACCACCATCGTCAAGAATCATGTTGGGCATCTGCCCGTTCGGCCAGTTCAATGCCTTTTCGGTACACCACCAGTACTCCTCGAGGGTCTCGCCTTTCCAGGCGAAGACCGGGACACCTTTCGGGTTTTCAGGAGTTCCCTCTCTGCCGACCGCTACCGCAGCCGCAGCCTGATCCTGGGTCGAAAAGATATTGCATGAAGCCCAACGCACCTCAGCGCCGAGATCGATCAGTGTCTCGATCAGAACCGCTGTCTGGATCGTCATGTGCAATGAGCCGGTGATCCGTGCACCGGCAAGCGGCTTCTTGCCACGGTATTCTTCGCGCAACGCCATCAAACCGGGCATCTCGACCTCGGCCAGATCAATTTCCTTACGACCCCAGGCCGCCAGGGACAGGTCTTTTACTTTAAAATCGTGATTGTCTGTCATTTGCTTTTCTCCTCTTATGACGCTCTATCAATTATTGTTATTCAGCTTCGCAGTCAACAGCAGGACTCTCTGATAAGATCCGGAGCCGCCGAATTCCTGGTAAGTGCAGATCTGCATTCCGGCTTCATTCAGCCAGCCATCAAGTTCCTGCCGTTTGAAACCAAGCCACTGGTCCGCCAATCGTTCCCGGGCCCAGTCGTGTTCATGTCTTGTCAGGTCGGCCACCACCAGCAGCCCCCCCCCGGCAAGAACCCGTCCCACCTCTTTAAGAACATCAACTGGCTGCTCAGCGTGATGCAGGACCTGGTTCATGACAACGGTTCGCACCGAATCGTCAGCTAACGGCAGATGGTTCATCTCCGCCAGGCGGACATCTACACGTTTGTTCAGGTGATGATGTTGCACCGTCTCCCTGGCCAGGGTGACCATGGACGGTGACTGGTCCAGGCCGACAACACGGTCGGCCTTATCAATCAGGAGCGGGAGCAGCGTACCTGAACCGACGCCAATTTCAACGGTCAGGCCACCCGCCGGCAACAGCGCCAGAAGATCTGCCTGATAGTCCGGAAGATTGAGGAGCTCCGTATGCATGACATCCCAGTCACGGGCGTGTCGATCAAAGAATTCCTGGCTCCGTTTGCGTCGCTCCGCCATGATTGCGAGAACACCATTTGCATCCTGCTCCTGCATGTCCAGTTCGTCGAGATGCGCTTCGATCGCCGGCCAGATTTTTTGAAAAAAACTGCTTTCCGGTGCAAGACGATAGTAGCGCCAGGTCCCTTGTTTTTCGACCTTGAGCAGACCAGCTTCGTTCATCAGGATCAAATGCCGTGAAATCCTGGACTGCCCCATATCCAGAGCCTGCATGAGATCCTGCACGGTAAAGTCGCCCTGACGGAGTATCCGCAGGAGCCTCAGACGCGTGGTGTCAGCCAGGATTTTAAGCACTTCGAGCATACATCAATCCACACGGTTTTATAATATCAACTATAATTGATATTATATCCGCTCAAAAAAAACAAGCAGAAATTACACTGCAGGTCAACTCAGAACCATAAGGGTCGCAGTCCCATATGCAACAAGGCCATGATCCTGGTCGGTAACCTTTACTGACAAACGCGCGGTACGACGGCCCAGGTGCAGAAGCTCGGAACGGGCCACCAGGGTGTCGCCTTTCAGGGCGGGCCTGACATAACTGACGTTGAGATCAACGGTCGTCAGTTTCAGCCCGGAAGGGATGAGTGGCTTCGGGAAGAAACAGACCGTATCAACCAGGGCTGAAATCAGGCCACCATGGACAGTGCCCATGTAATTCAGGTGGCGGTCATCTATCGTTACGGTCATCTCGGCATGCTTCTCTGCAATGTCCCTGACTGAAACACCTAAGGTTTTCAGGAACGGGATATCCTGCACTTTTTCATTTACGAACGTTAGCATATTGTCCATCCGACAAGGTTTCCTCAGGGGTATCGACCAAGTTGTCTGGCAAACCACAGACGAACAAGCAGTGCGGTCACCGCACAACCGACACGATGATTCGTCAGCGGGTCAAACCACCGGTCGAACCAGTTCAGCCAAGGGCCGGGTCTCTGCAGATGTTCGGCATTTTTTTGATAAGCCTTTCGGCAATCCAGGGCCAGACCGAGCTGCCAGGCTTGGCCGCGAACGTATGCACCGGTTGCCAGCCATAGAGACCGTCTTTGCCGAGCAGACATGACCGACAAGAGCTCATCAATTAAACGAAAGAATGGCGCCAAGCTGCAACGGTCTGGTCTTGTCCTGTTGCTGATAGACTTCCGGGGCCCTGGCAAAAAAATCAAGCCAGCCGATCGCCAGAAAATTCATCATCAGGGCATTAAGCGTTTGCCGGGCACGCCATCCCTCGGTTACAAAACGACGGGCAGAGGTAAAGACCTCACCCGGCAGGAGCAGCCATTCACCCTGGTTGCGGACCTGTTCCGCCAGCGTCGTATCTTCCATAACAGGCAGATCCTCCCGGAAAGGGCCCACCTGATCAAAAAAGTTCTTCCTGATCAGCATCCCCTGGTCACCGTGAATGCAACCTGTCCGGCCTAAACGCGCCTTGGTTTCATAATAGAACAAAGCGAAGTTATTGCCACCTGGCTCGGACTCAAATCGCAGAGCAAACCGTCCAGCAGCAGCAACTGTTCCGGTTCGTTTCTGGTGGTCCTGCATAAATTCCAGGGCCTGTCGCAGCTGGTTCTGATCAGCAAGCCTGCTGTCTGCATGGAGGAACAGCAGCCACTCAGCCCTGGCGATGCCGGTACCGGCGTTTAATTGGCGTCCGCGTCCGCGAGGGGCTGACAGACATGTCCCTGTAAGGGGACTCTCAAGGAAGAAGTTTTCCGCAACCTCCGTTGTCGCGTCTGTCGAGCCGCCGTCGGAGACAATAACTTCAAAATCGACGTTTTGTTGACTGATCAGGTCATGCAACAGCAGAGGCAAGGTTTCTGCCTCGTTCAGGGTTGGGACGATAATCGAAAGCTCAGGTTTCATCATACCTGTAAGCCTAAAACGCAGGCGGGCGGATCGTCAATACGATCCGCCCGCCTGGCTTGAATGAATGTTGTCACCGATCAGATACCTGCTCTTTTCTTCAGTGATTCAATACGATCTGTACGCTCCCAGGTGAACTCGGGGAGTTCGCGGCCAAAGTGACCATAGGCGGCAGTCTTTTGATAGATCGGTCGCAACAGGTCGAGAGTTTCGATGATCGCACGTGGACGCATGTCAAACTCTTCCTGGGCAATTCGGGCTATTTCGTTGGACGGGATCTTTCCGGTGCCGAAGGTATTGATCATAACCGAAACCGGCTCGGCGACTCCGATTGCGTAGGCCAGCTGAACTTCACATTTGTCGGCAATCCCTGCAGCAACGATGTTCTTGGCGACATAACGTGCCATGTAAGAGGCACTGCGATCAACCTTCGAGGGATCTTTCCCGGAAAACGCGCCACCACCATGTGATCCCTGTCCGCCGTAGGTGTCAACGATAATTTTCCGCCCGGTCAGACCGCAGTCACCCATTGGGCCACCGACAACAAACCGGCCGGTAGGGTTGATAAAGTACTTGGTTTTTTCATCGAGCAGATTATGCGGGATGACCTTGCGAACAACCTCTTCGATAATCGACTCCTTAAGGTTTTCATAGGTTACATCAGGTGCATGCTGGGAGGAAACGACCACCGTGTCGACCCGGATCGGTTTGTCGTTGATGTACTGAATCGACACCTGTGATTTGCTGTCAGGGCGAAGGAAGTTAAGCAAGCCGCTTTTGCGTACTTCGGCGAGCCGCTTGGTCAGCTTGTGGGCAAAAGTTATCGGCATCGGCATCAGTTCCGGCGTTTCGTTACAGGCGTAACCAAACATCAGGCCCTGGTCGCCGGCACCCTGCTCGGCGAACATGCCCTGGCCTTCTGTGACCCCCTGGGAGATATCCGGAGACTGCCGATCAATCGTGGTCAGAACGGCACAAGTCTCGTAGTCGAAACCCATCGAAGAGTCATCATAGCCGATCTCCTTGATGGTTTGGCGGACGATATCCGGCATATCAACATACGCACTGGTGGTGATTTCTCCGGCTATCATTGCCATACCGGTCGTGACGAGAGTTTCACAAGCAACCCTGGCTACGGGATCCTGGGCGATTATAGCATCGAGGACCGCGTCGGAAATCTGGTCCGCAACCTTGTCAGGGTGGCCCTCGGAAACTGATTCGGAAGTAAACAGAAAATCTGTCATTGCCATGATTTTTTCTCCTAAGAAATGTCTTTGCAAAAGCGGAACATTAATCTTTTACCGTGTCACTGTCAAGTTTTCAGGTGTCTGGCAGGATAAAGCAGGGGTAAATTATGAGCCTTCGCGTTGATTAGAGATGTCTTTCAGCAAACACTTGCGGATAACGCTGGCGCATTTCCTCTTCCAAGGCAGAGGCGACCTCATCAGCTGTAGCAAGAGTCAGGAGATTCTCCAGAATCTGCTGTACTTCTGTATATTTGACCTGGCGCATGATGCGCTTGACCCGTGAGATGTTGGCAGCGTTCATGGACAGTTCATCAAAACCGAGCGCGATCAACACCAGGGCATAAAGATCCTCGCCGGCCATCTCACCGCACATTCCTACCTTTATACCGGCGGATTTTGCCGCCTTGCAGACGCGTAACAACGCCTGAAGAACGGCAGGATGCATCGGCTCGTAAAGATAGGCAACATGTTCATTGCCGCGGTCGATTGCCAGGCAGTACTGAATCAGGTCGTTAGTTCCGACCGAGAAGAAGTCGACCTCCTTTGCCAACAGGTCGGCAATCAGTACTGCGGCGGGTGTCTCAACCATGATCCCGACTTCGACCTGGTCTCCACAGGGAATACCTGCAGCCAGAAGGTCCTGCCGTTCCCGCTCCAGGAACTGCTTGCAGGAACGGACCTCGGCAACACCGGAGATCATCGGAAACATTATCCTGATCGGTCCGGACACTGAGGCTCTGAGGATGGCTCTCAGTTGTGTTTTGAAGAGTTTCACTTCCTTTAGCGAGAATCGTACGGCACGCAATCCCATGGCCGGGTTGACTTCATCGGAGAGATTGAATTCAGGAACGAATTTGTCGCCACCGACATCCAGCGTCCTGATGGTGACCGGGTAAGGCGCCATCTGTTCAACCGCTGAGCGATAGACCGCAAGCTGTTCGTCTTCTGACGGCGGACCCTCACCGGACATGAACAGAAACTCGGTGCGGAACAGCCCGATTCCCTGTGCACCATGTTCCCGTGCCGCCTGCAATTTCTTCGACAAAATCGATATTGCCGCGCAGGGCCAGGGAGAACCCGTCAAGGGTTTCTGCGGCAAGGCTCCTGAATTTATGAAGTTCTGTTTCCTGATAATCGTAGTCCCGCTTCTTCTGCAGGTAATCACGAAACGTTTCCTGCGACGGCTTCAGGATCACGGTCCCGGTGCTACCATCGATGATCATCGGAACGCCATTGGGGACCAGTGACGTCACTGTTTCCAGTCCAAGCACCGCAGGGATGCCCATTGAGCGGGCCAGGATAGCCGTGTGCGAGGTCCGGCCGCCGATGTCGGTAACGAAACCGACCACTTTGGTCTTGTCAATCTGCACCGTGTCCGCTGGAGACAGGTCGTGTGCAACGACAATCACCTGTTCATCAACTTCGGCTAGTGACTCGCGGGTTTCCCCCAGCAGGTTGCGCATCAGACGATCACCGATCGAGTCTATATCCGAATGTCGTTCACGCAGATACTCGTCGCTGATCTTGTCAAAAACCCGGCGAATTTTCCGCAACACCCGGTTCAGGGCGCCTTCGGCGTTAATCAACTCGTCGCTGATCAGCCTGAGGGTTTCACCGATCAGCATTTCGTCCTGCAGGATCAATAAATGAGTGTCGATAATATACAGATGCTCGGAGAGTTCCTTGTCATCCGCCTGCTCTCTGACTTCGATCAGCTGGGCCTTGGACTTTTCCACGGCCTGTCTGAATGCTGAGACCTCGGGCTCAACTTCTTCGACAGAGATACGGCGCTCGATAACGGCCATTCGATCGCGGCTGACCAGATAACTGCGGGATATGGCAATCCCGGGCGCCGCCGCGATACCGACGAGAATCGTATCTTCAGCTATGTCAATCTTCACCGAAGCCATCATTGATCAGAGTTCCAATTACTTTCATTGCCTCTTCAGCGTCCTCTCCGGAGACTGAAACATTTATGGTTGACCCCTGTGGGGCCGCCAGCATCAGCAAACCCATGATACTTTTGCCGTTAACCTCATTACCGTCTTTTTCGATCGTCACATCCGACAGGAACCTGTTGGCCGTCTGAACAAGCTGTGCCGCAGCACGGGCGTGCAGGCCCAAACGATTGACAATTCTGAATTCAGCATTCTCCGTCGTCATGCCATCCCCTCTATCAGAACAAAAGCGCCAGCAATAACAGGCTGGAAGTCGTCAATATCACAAGAAACAGGCTGGACACCCCTTTATGGGCCAGCCAGGCAAAAAGCAGCACGATCGGCAGGATGACAAAGCCCCACACTGCGGGAAGCTCCTGATGCTCACAGCCCTTGAAGGAAAGGTAGGCACAGAGAACACCAATCAGGATCGTCGTTGACTCCTTGAGCCGGATGGCCAGGTCCGGCAAGCGACATTTCTGGACGGTTTCGATTGCATGCAGTTCCTGTGCATAGCCGAGCATCAAGCCACTGCCACGGAAAAAAAGGTGAGGCAGATTGAAAATCAGCAGAAAAACGACCGGCGCCCAGAGTGAGCCCTGGCTGGCAATCAGCAGACCGATCAAGGCCGCCAACGGACGCACCCCCCCCCAGAAGAGCGCATCACCCATCGCAGCAAATGGTGCCATCACCATACTTTTATATGTTTCGGCATCAACGGAAGACTCCTCACCGACACGGCTCCCTGCCTCCAGACGCAACGTGGTCCCCGCGACCAAAGTGGCAAAGTAGGGATGGGTATTGAAGTAATCCATATGCCGCTCACGGACATCTTCCGGGATTTCTTCGCCATAGATATCGCGCAGGCCTGGCAGAATCATGAAGTAGAAACCCAGGTTTTGCAGCTTTTCAAAGTTCCAGCTTGACTGCAGCAGGAAAGAGCGCAGGTACATACGTAAAAATGTCAGCCAGTTCAATTTTGGTCTATGCATAATCTTCATCTTAACCAAAGAACCAGAAGGGTCCCGATAAAAGCCGTGCAGAACAGCGAGATGCCACGATTGACGTTGGTCGTCCCGAGCAATACCGCAGCCCCGACCAGGATGAGACTGTATTGCAGGCTCAGCCCTGCTTCCTGGATGGCGCCAATCAGGACAGGTGCGAACGAGAACAGGACAAAAGTCCCGACCAGGACGATAACCAGTGCGGTTGCCAGACTCGCCAGACCAAAGCTGACCAACCCCAACAGGTGACAGCGTTCCATCTTCGCCGTATGGCCGGACATCAGTGCGTTGTAGCCGGAGACGGCAAGGCGATCATTGACATGACGGGCCAGCTTGTCGAAAACCTGGCCGAATTTACCCAGAGGGATAGCAATCAGGACCGACAGGAGCACCAGGGGCATACCGTCCAGCCCGACAAAATGTCCAGTGCCCGCAGCCAGGACCGTTGCACCCACCGCAACCTGGGTATCGTCAGGCGGAATCGCAGCACCCACGGGCAGGCGGCCCAACCAGAGCAGCTCGAGCAGCATACCTATCTCCAGACCGACCAAGGGACTACCGAGGACCCATCCGGTCAAAGGGCCGGCAACCAGTGGGCGGGAGATCATGATCTGGATCAGCGCGACCCGGTCCAAACCCGTCAGAACGGATACCATTCCGGCCAGGAGATAGTTGACAGCGACCATTTATCGGCCTCCAACCCTGATCAGCTTGTGCCAGTTCTGTTCACGATCAGCAGGTACGCATTGGGAAACTATTGTAACGCCCTGGTCTTCGACCTGCTGCAACACCTCAATATCCTGCTGATCAAGGGCGATCGTACAGGTGTAACGGTCTTTTCCAGCGCTGGAATGCATGTTGCCGAGATTCAGTTTCGGATATTCGACACCAAGCTGCCGCGCCTTCAGAGCATCATCTGAATTGGCAAACAGCAGCAGCACGCGTTTTTTGAGCAGATCCGTGGAGATGAGGATTGAGGCCGTCTCCTCGAGGGTACCAATAATCAGCTTGATCGAACTGGGAACGGCTGCCTGCATAACCATGCGCTGGAAGGATTCCCCTGCAACTTTGTTATTGGCAACAACGATACAGTCTGCGTTCACATACGGAACCCAGGCTTCGAGAACCTGCCCGTGGACCAGTCGACTGTCTATGCGTGCCAGAACAATACTCATGAACCGGCTCTCCTAACGCTGCAGGTACTCGCTTGCCAGGGCGATGCTCTGTTGACCATACGATTTAAGTATCCCGGCCAGTTCGTCGAGACCGAGGTTTTCCTGGCTGTTGAAAAACTTCAGAATCATAGGCAGGTTGACACCCGTGATCACCTCAACGCTTTGTGGCTCAAGGAACGTCATACTGACATTCGCCGGTGTCCCACCGAACATATCCGTAACGATAATCACACCGTGACCATCCTTGCCGACCTCGGTGACGGCTTCGGCGATCGCATCCCGAATCGCCTCCATGGAACTATCATGGGTGATACTGACCGAGCGGGCATTGATAACCGGGCCGATAATCATCTGTGCGGACAGCAGCAGTTCCGAACCAAGGTTTCCGTGTGTTGCGAGTACCAAACCGATCATGCTCTATTCTCCGTCAACATCTCTGTGATTAACCTGCACGGCACATCCGGTGCCCATCAGGTAAGGTGCAAGATCCTCTGCAATGGCAACGCTCCGGTGGCGGCCACCGGTGCATCCGATACCAATTGTCAGGCTGGTCTTGCCCTCGTTTCGATAGCGCGGGACCAGGAAAAAAAGCAGCTCCTTGAGCTTAACCAGAAAGGACTGGTAGTCAGTCTGGTTCAGGACAAAGCTGCTGACTTCAGGATCGAGACCGGTTTTGGGACGAAGCTCCTCGACAAAATGCGGGTTGTCCAGAAAACGGACATCAAAGACCAGATCTGCGCCCAACGGCAGACCGTTCTTGAAACCGAAGGACTGGACCTGCAATTGCATCTGACCATGTTGTTCCTCGGCACCAAGAACCGCACCGAGGACCTGTTGGCGCAGTTGATGAACGGTCAAGCCGGAGGAATCAAAGATCACAGTGGCCAGTTTGCGTAGACCGGACATGACCTGTCGCTCTTTTTGAATTGCGGCCAGGATGCCTTCTTTCTGGACCAGGGGATGGCGGCGGCGCGTCTCAGAAAAACGCTTGATCAGATCGTGGTCGGCGGTTTCAAAGAACAGGACCTCAACATCCAGGCCCTGCTCCTTGATACGCCGCAACACTTCATGACAATCGCCCAGGAAATCGGAACTCCTGGCATCGACCACTGTCGCAACTCTTTCGTAACCATGCCCGGTCAACGCGAGGAAAGCAGGCAGCATGACCAGTGGGAGGTTGTCAATAACAAAGAAACCGGCATCTTCGAGGGCGCGGGCCCCGGTACTTTTGCCTGACCCTGACAGCCCGGTGATAAGAACCAGTTGTCGCTTCATTCCAGGTTGTCTCCGATAATCGACTGGGCATGAATCCGGGCCGTTTCGGCCATGCGTTGCTCCAGCCTTTCCTCGAATTCCACCGCACTGTGATACCCCATTTCCTTGAGCAACTGGTTGCGGGCCGCCACCTCGACAATGGTTGTGATGTTTCTTCCCTGGCGAATCGGTATGGTTTGCAGGGGCAGCTCCACGCCCAACAACTCGTAGGTCTTTTCCTCGAGCCCGAGCCGGTCGTATTCATGACCATCCTGCCATTCGACGAGTTCGATAACCAGGTCGATTTTTTTGCGCTCACGGATTGCCGCGACACCGAACAGGTGCTTGATATTGATAATCCCCAGACCACGGATTTCCATGTGATAATGCAGCAGGTCATTACCCTGGCCAAACAGGACAGCCGGCAGTTTCAACCGGACGTTGATGATATCGTCAGCGACCAGACGATGTCCCCGTAAGATCAGATCGAGAGCACACTCGCTCTTGCCAATGCCGCTTTTACCCAGCAGCAACACGCCCACTCCCAGCACATCGATAAGTACGCCGTGTACATTGGTCTGGGCAAGCAGGCGCTCTTCCAGGTACTGGGTCAGCAGCGATATGAATGTGGAACTCTGGTGATGACTGCGCAACAGGGGGATATCGTGATTTTCCACCTCTCGCACAAGGTTTTCAGGGGGGACAAGGTTTTTGGTGATAATGAAACAGCAGATACCAAGTGAGCAGAGAGTCTTGATATTCTCACTCGCCTTGGCCGGGTCTCGTTGCAGCAGCTCAGCCAGATAGCTGAGTTCCGTGTCACCGAGAACCTGGATGCGATCGGGGTGCAGGTTCTTGGTGTAGCCTGCCAGGGCCAGTCCCGGTTTTTGAATCCTCGGCACTTGCACGACGCGGCTCAAGCCGCGCTCTCCGGCCAACAGCTCCAGATCAAGCCCGGCCTCCGTCTCGGACAGCAACTCTGAAATGCTCAGACGAGGCATAGCTCCAACCGTTACAGGTGCTCTTCTTCTTCAGAAATAATGCGGTGGATTTCTACGCTGTCGACTGCTGACTGCAGGCGTTCACGTACGGCCGTGCTTTTCAGCAGCTTGGAAATTCTGGCAAGGGTCTTCAGGTGTACACCGACAGACTCCTCCGGAGCGACCAGCAGGAAAAAGAGATGTGCCGGCTTGCCATCCATGGAATCAAAATCGACGCCTTGGCGGCTCAGACCGAACGAGATCAGGAGTCGATCGATATCCTTCAGCTTACCGTGGGGAATCGCCACACCATCTCCGATCCCCGTGGAACCGAGGCGTTCACGTTCCATCAGGACTCTCAGCACATCATCCCGTGACAGACTCTGATCCGTCTTTAACAGAGCATCTGTGAGTTCTGCCAGAACGTCTCTCTTTCCCGTTCCATTCAGCTCTGCGACAATCGCCGCAGGATCAAGCAACTCCGAAATTTTCATCTTGCAAATAACCCGCGCCCTTCAATATTGATAACCACGGCAGGCGTCAGAAAAACGCCTGCCGTAAAAGATAGCCTCAGGCCTGCGGAACAATCAAGCCATAATTACCGTCTTTACGACGATAAACGACATTTATCTCCTCGGAAGACGAATCAGTGAAGACCAGGAACTCTTTCTCCAGAAGGTCCATCTGCATAACGGCCTCATCAACGGACATCGGCTTGACATGGAAGCTGTCAGTTTTGATGATGCTTGGTTCAGTAAGCCCTTCGTCGATACTCTCTGCAGCGAAGATCGTTTTCTCTACACGGCGCTCGCGGCCACCGAGAGGTTTATGTTTTTTGATCTTGTCCTTGTAACGCTTGAGCTGACGATCGAGTTTGTCCAGCACACCATCAATCGCGGCATACATGTCCGTCGTCTCTTCGGTCGCCTTTATGGTGATCCCTTTGGCAGTCAGTGTGACTTCAGCCTTGTGGCGTATTTTCTTTTCGACCGATAAAACCACCTGGGCTTCAACGGGTTCATCAATGTATTTTCTGACCTTTGGCAGTTTCTCTTCAACATAATTGCGTACCGGCTCACTCGTTTCCATATGTCGAAAGGTCACATTAATGCGCATAGTTTCCTTACCTCCTGAATAAAGGTTATGAAAAAGATCGGCTGTTTCAATTATACCCGCTGGCGTGGAGAACGCCATGGCAAGATTAAAACAAGCGTTTCCTTTGTGTTGAAGATCCGACTCCCAGCATCTCGCGATACTTGGTCACGGTGCGTCGGGCAATATCGATCCCCTGGCCGCGGAGAATTTCAACGATCTTCTGGTCCGAGAAAGGCTTGCGCACATCTTCGGCCGTTATAATTTCCTTGATCTTGCTCTTGACGCTTTCAGAGGCGACCGAATCGCCACCCGTCGTGTTGATGCCGCTGTTGAAAAAGTATTTCAATTCGAAAAGGCCCTGCGGAGTCTGAACATATTTATTGGTGGTTACGCGGCTGACGGTCGACTCGTGCATCTCGATGTCCTCGGCAACATCACGCAGCACCAGCGGCTTGAGATGTTCAACACCCCGGTCAAAGAAATCCCGCTGGAACTTGACGATGCTCTTGGTCACCCGGTAGATCGTTCTCTGCCTCTGATGAATACTCTTGATCAGCCAGAGTGCGCCACGCAGTTTCTCCTGGATATATTCGCCGGCTTTTTCATCCAGCTGCTCGGCGCCGGACAAGGCATTGCGGTAAAAAGAGTTGATCCTCAGATTGGGCAGACCTTCATCGTTCAAAACCACGATATATTCATCACTGATCTTGTAGACGAAAATATCGGGGATGATGTAATGCACATCCTCTTGGCCGAACTGGCTGCCGGGGCGGGGGTCGAGGCTGCTGATGAACTTGGCCGCGCTGAAGACATCGTCCAGCGGAATCTGGAGGCATCTCGCGATCACCTGGTAGCGACGGTTCTCCAGGTCGTTAATGTGATCACGTAGGATAATGCCGACCGCATCTTCAGTCATGCCCAGCTGCTCAACCTGCTTGAGCAGACACTCCTGGAGGTTGCGGCTGGCGACACCGGGGGGGTCAAAATCCTGAACGGCCGAGAGGACTTTTTCGGCCTGCTCAGGATCACAACCAGTCTGAGCGGACAATTCTTCTATCGAAACCTGCAGGTAACCATCATCATCAACGTTGCCAATGATTTCCGCGGCGATCTCCCTCTCCCGGTTTTCCAGCCGCGAAAGACCCAACTGCCACATGAGGTGGTCGGTCAGCGAAGGTTTTTTGGTCAGGAGATTCTCATAGGAGGGACGGTCTTCATCATCCTCGTAGCTGTCGGCCGTGGTTCCACCCAGGCTGTAGCTCTCCAGGTAGGTCTTCCAGTCGATATCCGCCATGCCATCGCCGTCGCCTTCTATTTCCTTGAGGGCTTCGGGTGCGGCCTCATCAGTATTTTCTGCCGCCAGCTTCCTCTTCCGACTGGGCCTTGTCCTCAGGGGTCTCCTGGCCCTCTTCCAGGACAGGATTCTCCTCAAGTTCCTCTCTTACGACATCCATCAACTCCATACGCGACAGTTGCAGCAGCTTGATCGCCTGCTGCAGCTGCGGCGTCATGACGAGCTGCTGACTGAGTTTGAGTTGTTGTCTGATTTCTAAAGCCATGTCACCATCATAACGAATAAACGCCTGCGCAAGTCAAGTCCGGCCAATGCCCGGAGTAAAGCGCAGACTAAAGACGAAACTTCTCTCCAAGGTAGATGGCCCTTGCTTTCGGGCTTTCAGCGATAACATCAGGCGCACCATGCTCGAGGATACAGCCTTGATTGAGGATATAGGCCCTGTCACAAACGCCCAAAGTTTCGCGAACATTGTGATCGGATATCAGGACACCGATCCGGCGCTCTTTCAGATTGCCGATAATCTCCTGGATATCCAGAACCGCAATCGGGTCTATCCCGGCAAAGGGTTCATCGAGAAGAATGAATTTGGGGTCGAGAACCAGCGCCCTGGCAATCTCAATCCGACGTCTTTCACCGCCGGACAAAGCGTAGCCATAAGATTTTGCGACATGCGTCAAACGAAAATCTTCCAGCAATTGATCTTTGCGCTGCTGCTGAACTGCTTTCGATCTCTCCACTGTTTCGAGAATCGCCAGCAGGTTCTGCTCAACGGTCAACTTCCTGAATACCGATGCTTCCTGTGGCAGGTACGAGATCCCCATTCTGGCGCGTTGATACATCGGCAGGCTGGTCAGATCGTCTTTATCCAGGCATACCTTGCCCTGATCGGGCTTGACCAAGCCTACGACCATATAGAACGACGTGGTTTTCCCGGCACCGTTTGGGCCGAGCAGTCCGACGACCTCACCGGAATGGAGCTCGAAGTCAACCCCGGAGACCACTTGCCGATTCTTGTAGGTCTTGGATAGGTTTCTGGCACTCAGGGTGTGGTTCACTTGTTCCCCTCCGGCCTGGGAGTAAAAACCGCATTCACTCTACCTCCGGCACCACCGGAAACGACGCTGCGATTTTCATTCAGGTAGAGCGTAATCTCCTGTCCCTCGACAAAATTCTCACCTTCCGTGACTTTTGGCGATCCGGTCATGACAACACGCTCTTCCCCTTTGTAATAAACCGCCTTTTCCCCTGTGGCGAGTTTTTCCTGCTGCACGATTCGGACATGCCCATCGGCAATTATCTGCACGATCTCGCGCTTTTCTCCGGCATACTTAATGGTCAGGCGATCCCCGTGAATCGTTACATCGTCCTGGGTCGCGACAGCATTACCCGAGAAAATTACGGTTTGTGCCTGATCATCCGCTTCGAGGCGATCCGAGGTGACATGAATCGGGCCGCGTTTCTGCGACGAATCAACAGGCGCCGCAGAAATCGAGACGGGCAGGAAAAACACGACAGCGAGAAAGAGGCTCAAAATCAGTTTCGTCATGAAGATATCCTTGCCGTTATTCAGGGCTCAAAAACACCTTCAACCTGCTCATTCAGCTGAAGCTGCTTCGTCTGCACGTGAAAAACCAAGCCCCGCCCTTGCAGGTGCAGACCTTTCGATTCGAGTCGTACCTGGGCGTCTGTGGTGGCAGTTTGCGTATCATGATCATATGTGAGCCGGTCAGTGTACAGGGTGTATCCCGACATGTTTTTCAGAACCACCTCATCGTTCAACTGAACCTTCCGGTAGTCCTCGCTAACCTCACCGCTGACAGCCTGAAGAGAGCCCTTGACTTCACCCTGCTCGTCATAAAAAGTCATCTGGGGACTGCTGACGACCAGGGTGCTCGACTTGGCCTGGCGTTCAACCTGCAGGGCCACGAGTCGCCAGCGGGCCCGGCCCTCTTCGATATGAGTATAGTCAATATCCTGTAACGAAACATCAATACCCTCCGGCAAAGCCTTGACAATCGTTCGCAGATTGTTTTCCGGGCGATACCTCATTGCAATCACTGCGAGCAGGATCACAGCCAGGATCAGGGCCAGGACAAGGAGAAGGTTGCGGGGTCTGAAGTAGCTCATTGATGTGGGTCACTATAGCACCCGGGCGCGAGAGCTGTAAAGCTCAATATGGTAAGTTGGCATGAGAATTGTATAAGTATTAATCTTCGAAATAACGGCTTGTCACGGACGTCCAGAGACTGGATTGCTTGAGCAGGAAATCACAGACTTCCCTTACCGCGCCACGCCCACCGGGCCTGCTTGTGACGAGGTCGACATAAGGCTTGATATCATCAGATGCATCGGCCACGGTTGCGGAAAACCCGACTCAGCCGCATCACCGGCAGGTCAACCAAATCATCGCCCACATAAGCGACCTCAGAGGGTTCCAGGCCAAGTTTTTCAAGAATTTCCATGAACGGCTGCATCTTGTCCTTGGCACCCTGGTAGACCAGTTCAATTCCCAGTTCTGCCGCCCGACGCGCGACGATGTCTGACTGGCGGCCAGTGATGATCCCGACCTTGATTCCGGCACGTTGGATCAGTTTCAGCCCGTGGCCGTCCTTGACATCAAACGCCTTGGCTTCACCACCGTCATTAAGATAGATAATGCGGCCGTCGGTCATAACGCCATCAACATCCAGCAAAAGCAGCTTGATCCTGTTCAGGTCAACCGCCATCAGATCACCCCGGCCTTGAGTAAATCATGCAGATGGATGATCCCGACCGGGACCTGTTCCTCTTCTGTTTCGAAAACAAACAGCGAAGTAATTTTGTACTCTTCCATACGCTGCAACGCTTTCGCTGCCAGATTGGTCCGCAAAATCCGTTTTGGCTTGCCACCCATAATCTCACAAATTGGTTTGTTCAGTACCTCGATGCCCTGTTCGATCGTACGTCGCAAATCGCCGTCGGTAAACACGCCAACCAGCCCCCCCTGTTCATCGACAACCCCGGTAATGCCCAATTTCTTGCTGGAAATTTCGTAGAGGGCATCCTTGAGCGGCGTGTTCACATTGACCGTCGGAATATCAGCCCCGACATGCATCAGATCTTCAACCCGCAGCAAGAGGCGTTTGCCGAGGGCTCCGCCGGGATGATAGAGAGCGAAATCCTCTTCACGAAAGCCTCTCTGCAGGAGCAGCGCAACGGCAAGGGCATCGCCCATAGCAAGTGTAACCGTGGTACTCGCCGTCGGGGCCAGCTGTAACGGGCAAGCCTCTTCCTTAATCGAAATATCCAGGAAAACGTCCCCGGCCCGGCCGAGGGTGCTGTCGGGGCTGCCGGCCATAGCGATCAGAGGTAGCCCCATGCGTTTGATGACCGGCAGAATACGCGCGATCTCCTCCGTTTCACCCGAGTTGGAGACGGCGATCACCAGATCTCCCTTCATCAGCATGCCAAGGTCGCCATGTACACCTTCGGCCGGATGCAGGAATATGGCAGGCGTCCCGGTTGAAGCCATGGTCGCGGCCATTTTCTGGCAGATCAGGCCGGACTTGCCCATTCCGGTGACAACCACCCGGCCGGGGCACTCCAGGATCATCAGGACAGCCTTGGCGAAATTTTCGTCGAGGCGTGCCGCCAGAGATTCAACGGCTTCGGCCTCGATTCTGATCACTTTACGGGCGGATTCCAGGATTTCATTGTAATTGTTCATGTTCACCTGACGATTTTATCAAGAGCAAGCATCTGCCTCAGAAGTCCTTCGACTGAATCGAGCTGCAGGCTGTTCGGCCCGTCACAGAGAGCCTTTGCGGGGTTTTCGTGGACTTCCCAGAACAGGGCATCAACACCGGTCGCTACAGCCGCACGAGACAGGGGCGCGATAAATTCACGCTGCCCTGAGGAGGCAGAGCCGGCACCACCTGGCAACTGCACCGAATGCGTGGCGTCAAAAACAACCGGGTAGCCGGTCTGTCGCATAATGACCAGCGAGCGCATATCACTCACCAGGTTATTGTAGCCGAAACTTGACCCGCGTTCGGTCAGCAAAATCTGATCATTCCCCGTCGAAAGGACCTTGCCAATGGCATTTTCAATGTCCCAGGGGGCCTGGAATTGACCTTTCTTGATATTGACGACCCGGCCCGATTCACCGGCAGCGACCAGCAGGTCGGTCTGTCGCGAGAGAAATGCCGGGATCTGAAGGATGTCAAGAACTTCCGCTGCAGGTTTGACCTGGGAGACGTCATGGATGTCAGACAGAATCGGCAGGCCGGTTTTCTCCTTGACGGTTTGCAGGATCTGCAATCCCTTATCGAGTCCCGGCCCGCGATAAGATGTCACCGAAGTGCGGTTGGCCTTGTCATAGGAGGCCTTGAAAACTAAACCGATACCGACCCGTAAGGCGATTTCCTGCAAGGCCACGGCGAGAGTCAGGGCGTGCTCCTGGTTTTCCAGAACACATGGTCCTGCGATCAGGACCAAAGGATTATCACCACCGATTGAGAACGGACCGAGAGCGAGGCTTTTCATCATGAGTCGTCCTGCTCCCGACGGGCCTTGAAACAGGCGCCGACGAAAGATTCAAAAAGCGGGTGTGGCGACATTGGCCGGGATTTGAACTCCGGATGGAATTGACAACCCAGGAACCACGGGTGATCGTCAATCTCGACAATTTCCACCAGGTTCTCCTCCGGATAAACTCCGGACAGGATCAGTCCGCATTTCTCCAACTGCTGCCGATAAGCATTATTGAACTCGAAGCGGTGGCGATGCCGTTCGCCAATGTCTTTCTGGCCGTAAATCCGACGTGCCAGGGTCTTGTCCTTGAGCGAACAGGGATAGGCTCCCAGGCGCATTGTTCCGCCCTTGCCCTTTACCGACTTCTGTTTTTCCATTATGTGAATCACGGGGTTCTTGGCGTCTTCCTTGAACTCACTGGAATAGGCCTCCTCGATCGCACAGACCGATCTGGAAAACTCGACAACCGCCATCTGCATGCCAAGACAGATACCGAAGAAGGGGACCTTATTCTCACGGGCGAAGCGGATTGCGGCGATCTTCCCTTCGCTGCCCCGTTCACCGAATCCCCCCGGGACCAGGATGCCATCCACGTCATTGAACGTGGTGCCGATTCCATGTCGTTCCAGTGCTTCGGAATCAACATATTTCAACTGCACCCGGCAATCATTACCGATCCCGCCGTGGGTCAGGGCCTCCGAGAGCGACTTGTAACTTTCGGTCAGTTCGACATATTTCCCGACGATCGCAATCGTCGTCTCTCCGGCCGGCTCCTTGACCCGCTTGACAATCCTTTCCCAGGCGCTCAGATCCGGGCTCTTGGTCCAGATGTTCAGATAGTCGACGATTCGCTCATCGAGGCCCTGCTCGTGGAAAGCCAGCGGCACTTCATAGATCGTCTCAACGTCACGGGCGGTGATCACCGCTTCTTCACGAACATTGCAGAACAGGGCGATCTTGCCCTTCATGTCGCGCGGCAGCTCCCGATCACAACGGCAGAGCAGAATTTCCGGCTGGATACCGATTTCACGCAGTTCTTTGACACTGTGCTGGGTCGGCTTGGTTTTCAATTCACCCGCCGTTGGAATGTACGGCACCAGTGTCAGATGGATATAAATGACATTTTCCGGGCCGAGATCGCTACGGAACTGACGTATGGCTTCGAGAAAAGGCAGGGATTCGATATCACCGACCGTGCCACCGACTTCGACAATCGCCAGATCAACATCTTTTGAGTTTTCCAGGATCTTGTTCTTGATCTCGTTGGTGATATGGGGAATAACCTGCACCGTACCACCAAGGTAATCACCACGCCGCTCCTTGCGGATGACCGAGTCATAGACCTGTCCGGTGGTGAAGTTGGATTTTTTGCTCAGGTTGGCCGTGGTATAGCGTTCGTAATGACCAAGGTCCAGATCGGTTTCAGCGCCATCGTCGGTGACGAAGACCTCGCCATGCTGGAACGGGCTCATCGTCCCCGGGTCAACGTTGATATAGGGGTCGAGCTTCTGCATTGAGACCCGCAGCCCGCGGGCTTCCATGAGAGCTCCGATAGATGCCGCGGCCAACCCTTTACCAAGCGAGGAGACAACCCCCCCGGTGATGAAAATAAACTTGGTCTTCATAGTTTCTCCTGACCGATCGATTCGATAAACTGCAAAAACAATTCAAGCCACGGATTTTACACGTCCGGAGCATAAATGAAAACCCCTTATTGGCGGACACTCAAGCCACTGTTGAAGAGCTCAGCATGGCCCGGACACGTTCCAGGTCCTCCGGTGTATCCACCCCCTGGCCGACCAGGTCGGTTGTCGCCACCCGGATGCGGTAGCCATGCTCAAGGGCTCGCAACTGCTCCAGGCATTCCTGCTCCTCGAGCGGCGTCACTGACAAGTTCGGATAATCCAGCAAAAAACTGCGCCGGTAAACATACAGGCCGATATGCTTGGCCGTAGCCAGTTCAGACCAGCGTTGCTCCAGGTCGTCGGCGAAATCCCGGGGATACGGGATCGGCGCACGGGAAAAATACAGAGCAAAGCCTGCACGGTCAGTGACAACCTTGACGACATTCGGGTTCCGGAACTCCTCCAGCGAGGTCAGTGGCGCGCCGAGGGTACCCATCGGAATAGTGCTGTCGGCCAGCAGCGGTGCAACCGCCGCGTGGATCATTGCCGGATCGATCAGCGGTTCATCACCCTGAACATTAACAATCAGTTCATCATCAAGGCCTGCGGCAACCTCTGCCAGGCGATCGGTACCGGTAGCATGGTCGGCACGTGTCATCACCACATCGCCACCGAACGCGCTTACCGCATCGGCAATGCGTTGATCGTCGGTGGCGACAATCACCCTGTCGACCGCCTCGCAGAGCGAAGAGCGTTCACAGACCCACTGGATCATCGGCTTGCCGCACAGATCGGCCAGCGGCTTGCCGGGAAAGCGGGTTGACGCATAGCGCGCCGGGATTATGACCGTTACACCCATTAGCAGACTCCTGGGCCACACCTGAATCGGTGCTGATTCGAAGGGCCAAAGTTGATGACACCATGGAAAATCATTTTCCGCCGGACATGTTTACAGGTCATCGGTGCTCATGTCGCCGTCGACCATGCGCCATATCTTGCGAGGATTCAAATCGCGCAAGGGCTCCGGCAGCAGTTCTTGCGGAAAGTCCTGGTAAGCGACCGGCCGCAGGAACCTGTGTACTGCATCCGTTCCGACCGAAGTGCTTCTGCTGTCGGTCGTCGCCGGGTAAGGACCGCCGTGATGCATGGCAGGACACACTTCGACTCCGGTCGGGAAGCCATTGACAATCAGCCGGCCGGCCTTGCGCTGCAGAATCCCGAAGAGTTTGCGGAACCCTTGCAAATCCTCTGTTGTGCCATGCACGCTGGCCGTCAACTGCCCCGTCAGGCTCTCCGCCACGACAAGCAGCTCGTCTCTTGAATCACAAACCACAACCATCGCAGCAGGACCGAAAAGCTCTCCGGCAATTTCCGGGGTGTCAAGCAGAGTCGGTGCATCGGTTCGCAGCAGGGCCGGAACGATCTCGCAGCCATCCAGCTGTGTACGCGAGCTATCAAGACGTGAGACGCCGTCAATCTCCTGCAGGCCGTTCAGCCCATGCAGGAAGTTCTGCTTAATCCCTTCGTGGAGCATGACTCCCGGCGCTCTTGCCTCGAGGCTGCTTTTCAGGCTCTCCAGAAATTGATCCAGAGCGGCGCTTCTGATTGCCACGATCAGGCCCGGGGAGGTGCAGAACTGGCCGACACCGAGAGTTATCGATTCGACCAGGCCCTCAGCCAGCAACGGTCCGCGATCGGCCAAGACCTTCGGCAGGACGAATACCGGGTTGACGCTACCCATTTCGGCAAAGACCGGAATCGGCTCCGACCGGGAGCAGCCAAGGTCGAACAGCGCCCTGCCGCCGGACAGTGACCCGGTAAAGGCAACGGCCCTGATCTCTGGATGGGTCACGAGCGCGGCGCCCGCATCTCTTCCCTGAGCGTGTAACAGCGAGAAAATGCCCGGTGGAATGTGGTTCTTCCTGATCGCGTTGACGATGGCCTGGCCTGCAAGCTCGCAGGTGCCGGGATGTGCGGGATGCCCCTTGACCACAACCGGGCAACCCGCCGCCAGCGCAGAGGCGGTATCACCGCCGGCAACGGAAAACGCCAGCGGGAAGTTGCCGGCACCGAACACCGCGACCGGTCCAAGCGGGACGAGCATGGTGCGGATATCAGGTTTGGGGGCCGGTGTCCGCTCCGGGGCCGCCCGGTCAATTCGGGCAGCAACGAAAGAGCCCTGTTTAACCATCCGGGCAAACAGCTTCAGCTGGTTGACGGTCCTGGCCAACTCCCCCTCGAGCCTCGCTCTCGGGAGCGCCGTCTCTACGTGGGCCCGGGCAACCAACTCCGGCGCGCAGGCGGTCAACTCGCTGCCGATATCCTCCAGAAATGTCGCACGCTGCTGCCATTGGCAGCATGCGGTATTGGTCAAACGAGTCGGCAGCGGCCTTGGCGGCACGGTCGATGTCGTCAGAGCAAGCTTCTCTGAACCGCGGTTCGAGCAGGGTTCCGGTCGCCGGGTTCACGGCGGCAAAGCCACGGTCACCGGAGGCACGGAATTCTGCAGCAATAATCTGCATGCCTTTCAGGGCCAAGCCAACACCTCGCAAACGCGGATCACGGCCATCGAAAAATGGCAGGTTATATCAGCTCCTGCATTTCACGATCGAAGATCTCCCAGACCCGCTTCTCCAGTTCAGCCAGGAATTCCGGAGTGGTCAGGACAGGCAGGGTAATGTTGCGGTTCGGGTTCGCCGTCACTTCAGCAGGCAGGCAATATTCTTCTTTGCCGTATCCCTGCCGCATTTCAAGCGCCAGGCCACGCAGAAAAGCTCTTTTTACCGCGGCCTGCAACTCTTCCCTGGTCACCTTGAGGCCATGTTCAGCGGCCAGGCAATCAACCACCATGTCGGTGCCGATACCATTAACGATATCGAAAAACTTGCAAAGGCCGATCATATCGAAACCGACGATCTGTAATTTGTCCCGGGTAATGGCAGCGACCCAGGAATCGAGGTCGGTCTTGCCCTCGCGGGCCAGCATGCCGTAGGTCCCCATCGACATGTGCCCCCCTGCAATCGCCCAACAGTAACCTGGATTGGTTTCAGGCTGATAAGCGGCTATCTCCAACCCCTTGACATGATAGGCATAATCGGTTTCACCCGTACTCTCAGAGAGCCGCTTCACACCATGTCCGATCTCGGGGAGCTGGCCCAGGCCAGCCCGTTTGACCAGATCATGAATCTTTTCGAAGTCGCCGAAGGTTGCACCGTTGAGCAAAGGTCTTTCGGGATGCCTCTGGTTATAGGAAAGCACGTAGGAAACCGTCACACCGGTCGTAATCGCATCCATACCGTAATTATCACAAATGATGGATCAGGGCGGCCGCCTGTGCGGCATCGTGCAGACCGAGGTTGGTGCCGAGCAGGTTGAGCGGCTCGTAATCGAACTTGGCCAGGAACTTGCCGGCGCTGCCGTCGGCGTTGCGCTCATGGATATTGTTGTGGCAGGTGATGCCGCAACGATAACAGGCCTCGGACTTGATCTCGTACTGCTGCTCAACTGTAGTCCTGAACAATTTTTCCGGCAGATCATTGCCCTGCGGGCGGAAGTTGTTGACCGGTACGGCGTGAAACGCCTGGAGCACATCATAAGCTGCCCAGGTCCCTCCGCCTCCGCCGCGCTTGATCGGCTGCAGGCGAGCTGAGCCACCCCCCTTGATGACGTTGATGTTGGCCTTTTTAACCGGTTCGGGGGTTCTGCCCAGCTTGTCACGGCTCTGTGCGACCAGCGCAAGCACATTCTTGTAGCCCATCAGGCTGCCCATCCCGCCCCGTCCGGCAAAACGCACTTTATCCTGTTTCGACTTGAGCTGGTTCTCCGTACTTAACGCCACCGCCCCGGCATAAACGTTTTGCCAGTTCTCACCCGCAGGGCCGATCGCGGCAAAATGGGCATCGTCATACTGCTCCTGCAGCGCCATGATCTTTTCGTGGGTCGTCAGGCCAAGCAGATGGTCGGCGGGTTTGAGCGTCACCTCCGGGCCGATCTCCGGTTTCCCGAATGACGATGTAAATCGGCTGATCGGAACGATTTTCAATCACCAGTTCATCGAGTCCGGTCCATTTCAGCTTGGCGCCGAACTTACCGCTGCCGGCCGACCACATCGCCGCCGGCAAGCCTTTTTTTGATTGCTTGATCGGGCTGTAGCCTGAGAAATAGGTGCGCATGCCGGTCATGGCGTGGCTGCCGGTCAATAAGCCGACATTTATGATCAACGGGTTTTCATCGACATACGCGTTCCGGATATCTCGTTCGGCAAGCATCTGGAAGGTACGTCCGAACCCGCCGAGGACATCTTCAAGGTTCCGACAGGGAACGTCTTCCATCAGCAGACCGCCACTTTCGAGATCCACCGTACAACGCGTGTAGAGAACCGAAGTCGGCTCTAACGCTGGATTATCGGTCAAGAAACGCACGATACCCTCTCCTGTTCAGCGACGTGGCCTCATAGCCATTCAACCACCTTCAACCATCGGCAACAGCGACAGGACGTCACCATCCTGCAGCAGAAACTCCCTGTCAACATGGCGACCGTTCACAAGCAGGATATCGACATGCTCGGATGGCAGGGCCAGGCTGTTGACCACGGCTCCGACTTTTGTATCGACCGGGAAATCAAGTTCTTTCTCTCTGAATCGCCCGACCTGTAATACGGCGTAAAGCTTGACAGTGACCTTCACTCGCTAACCTACAATAGACATTGGCTACAGTACAAAGGAATGAGCATTTTCCGCCCACATTGGTCATTCTTGGCATAGAATAACAGCAGAGCAGGCAGACGGCAAAAAAATCCTTCAACATGACTTATTTTTTGACATATGTAGGCATGCATACAAACGTAAATGCAAAAAAGCGGGGGCCCAAGAGAATAAAACTCTTAAACCCCCGCCTGTGTGGTACCCGGGACGAGAATCGAACTCGTACAGGATTGCTCCCGAGGGATTTTAAGTCCCTTGCGTCTACCAGTTCCGCCACCCGGGCAAAATGATTAAAGTTCGGCTATTATTAGTGCAATCGGGAACAACGTGTCAACCGGAGGATTTTACATGCAGACTCACGCAACCTGTCCACACTGCGGCAAACAGACGACCCGCTACCGCAATCCCTTGCCGACTGTCGACATCATTATTCAGATCGGCGAAAAAATCGTCCTCATAGAACGACACAATCCACCCCGGGGCTGGGCACTACCGGGCGGGTTTGTCGACTATGGCGAGTCGCTGGAAGAGGCCGCTGTGCGCGAGGCCCGAGAAGAAACCGGTCTCGAGGTTAGCAACCTGCGACAATTCCGGGCCTATTCGGACCCGAAGCGCGACCCCAGGCAGCACAACATCTCAATAGTTTTCTGCGCTGATGCCGTGGGCCGCCCGATCGCCGGGGATGATGCAAAAAATGTCCGGCTCTTTCCGGTCGATGAGCTGCCCGCCCCTCTCTGCTTCGACCACGCAAGAATAATTGATGATTACCTGGCCGCAAAGAAGTGAAAATCGGGTTCTCTTTCCAGCAGGCCGTGTTTATGGCAAAGCACAAAATACAGACGCAAACCCTCTATATGGCCTTCGGTTAAATCGTAAGACATGCCACGCCAGTACTCTTCAAGATGCATCGCAGAAAAACCAGTGCGTGCGGACAGACGGGCGGCCATGTCCGGCAAATGATCGAAGGCATAGTCACGCGAGGCCTGTAGTTGCCCCGCCAGAGCACTGACTTCAAGAGGAAATTTTTCGATCGCTTCCCTGCGTAATATCCATAGTGCAAAGACAAACGGCAACCCGGTAAAATGGTACCACAAGGCACCGAGATCGGTGATTTGAAAATGTTGAGGACAATTCTGTGCCGCAGCAAGAGCACGATCGCCGATCAGAAGTACGCTCTGGCCGTCCTGCAGACAAGCCTCCACCTCCTGCTCCGGAACCTTGAAGGAAACGTCATCGATCCTGCAGAATTCCTTGAGCAGGACCTGCAAAAGGTTGATCGAGGTTGCGGACTCTCCGGTTATTGCAATTCCCTGCCCGGTCAACTCGTTCAGAGGCCCCGGGGTAAAGAGCAAAACGCTGTGCACAGGGCCGATGCTGCTGATCGAATGGCCCGGCAGCAAGAGGTAGTCGTCAGAGTGCAAGCCATACTCGTAAGATGACGAGGGGCAGGCATCAATCGTGCCTTCGGCCAGCATCCTGTTCAATTCTGACGGCACCCCGGCAACGATTTCGCCGGAGAAACCCTGCTCCGTGAGGTAATGGAAATAGGGTGCTACATTCAGGTAGGCAATGCGTCCGATTTTTAATGTCATGTTATGTGGCTAAGTAAAAGAACGTGCAAAGAACATGCGGAGAGATGCCTCCGCAGGAACCAGATCGTTGCATCGCTCAGCATCAGGGGAAATCAATCAAGGCAAGATCTTTTGACTTGATCTGGAAAGCTCCAAAGCCCGTCGAGCCATAAAACTGTGCGCGTGAGCGAACTTGCAGCGTCATGGTCTCACCGGTTTTGAGTTTGACGTCAACCATGACTGCGTCACCCTTGTTGTCACCGAAAGTGAGCGTATCGATATTCTCGAAGGGTATCGTCAGCTTGCCCTGTCCGCGCCAGGCGTCAAGTGAGATTTTACCGGCCATGGAAAACTTCTCCAGAGCGGTGGTGACACCATCCCGATCCTTGACCTCTGCCTGAATGTTCACGTCTGTTTCAGGTATCGTACCTTCCGGTTGTCCGCCTAGCCCTCCCATCCCCGTACAGAAGATGGCAACGATCAGCATCAGGACAAGCTTTAATCCGCGATTCATATCCGCCTCCATGTGAATCCCCTGAGATAACGCATACTAGCACGGCAGACAAATTCTGTTCAATGTTCAAACAACCGCACAAAATGCAGAAATCAGCGCATCATGTTCCAATCTGGATGAGCGTATTTTTCCTGACATAACCTTTCTGCTGCATCCAGTTCATCAGCTGTCGGCCTGGAGACCCTCAACGAGGCATCGATAGCTTTCGAGAATTCTCCGGCGATGCACGCCTCAACCTCTGTGACCGTCAGCGCCTGCCTGGCCCACCTGTTCAGCCATCCCACCTTGTCGAGAGAGCCTGCCGTCTCAGTATTTATATCGGTCTTGAGAACCCTCCCAAGCAGATCGAGGTCTAATTCCAGCGGGATCGAACCGTGCTGTAGAAACGCCTGGCCGTGGCGTTTCTGTGCGCTCCCGGCAACCTTGCAGTCGTCAATAACCAGTTCATATTGGGACGGAGCGGAGAAACAGACCGCCTTGGTGGCATTCAGCTGTCCCCCGCGCGGCCGGCCAGGAACCAGCTTTGCCGACAAACCAAGTTGCAGCAGGGCTTTCTGCAGAACCTCTGAAATGACCCGGTAACTGTCGAGAACGGAGCTGCCGAACAGTCCGGAGACGGATGGAGCAATCACCGAGTAGGTGACTTCGTTATCGTGCAGCACGGCCCTGCCTCCGGTTGATCGTCGGACAACATCGAGGCCGGCCTGACGACAGACCTCCAGGTCAATATCCGTCGTTACGGACTGGGCGTAACCAAGAGTCACCGTTGCCGGCTGCCAGCGGTAGAAGCGCAGCACTGGTGGAGAGGTCCCCTTGGCCACCGCATGCAGAAGCGCCTCGTCCAGAGCCATGTTCATGGCACCGGTCTGGAATCCGGAATTTATCAAGCGCCAGTCGTGCATGTCAAGTAATGTGACTTAAAACAACAAAGGCCAGGGAACCCTGGCCTTTTGGTTAAAGTTTCAATCGTTCAAGGAAGCCGGTATCAATATCACCCTCGATAAATTCCTTGTTGCTCATGATTCGCTGGTGAAACTCGATGGTCGTTTTTATCCCACCGATAATAAATTCATCGAGGGCCCTGGCCATGCGCTTAATCGCTTCTTCGCGTGTATCCGCATGCACAATCAGCTTGGCAATCATCGAGTCGTAGTGCGGCAGAACCGTGTACTGATCGTAAACAGCGCTGTCAATGCGAACACCCAGGCCGCCAGGGGGATGATAGCCGTCGATCTTGCCAGGACAAGGTGTAAATTTGACCGGGTCCTCGGCATTGATACGGCATTCGATCGCATGGCCGTTGATCTTGATATCTTTCTGCTGGTAACGCAGAGGCTCACCATAGGCGACCCGGATCTGCTCCTTGATGATATCAACCCCGGTAATCATCTCGGTCACCGGGTGCTCAACCTGCACACGGGTGTTCATCTCCATGAAGAAGAAATTGCCATGCTTGTCAAGCAGAAACTCCATGGTGCCGGCGCTCGTGTAACCGATTGATTTGGCTGCTTCGACAGCACACGCACAAAGGTCCTTGCGCTGTTTGGCTGTCAAAACCGGGCAAGGGGCCTCTTCAATGAGTTTCTGATGCCGACGCTGGACAGAACAGTCACGTTCGCCAAGATGAATAACGTTACCGTGACTGTCGCCAAGCAGCTGGACTTCAACATGACGCGGGTTCTCGCAGAACTTCTCAATGTAGACGTCGGAGTTACCAAAAGAGGCCATCGCTTCGGCCCGGGCCATCGCATAGAGGTTTGGCAAAGAAGCTGGGGAATGGACCACTTTCATCCCTTTTCCGCCACCTCCGGCGGTTGCCTTGATGATGACCGGAAAACCGATCTCTTCAGCTATACGCTGAGCATCCTCAACGTTCGGCACATTTTCCTTGGTGCCCGGAAGGATCGGCACACCGGACTTGATGACCGACTGACGACCGGCAATCTTGTCGCCCATCAAGCGAATGTTCTCCGGGGTCGGGCCAATAAAGGTCAGACCGCAGTTCTGGCAGATTTCGGCAAACTCGGCATTCTCGGCCAGGAAACCGTAGCCGGGATGAATCGCCTCTGCATCAGTCACCTCTGCAGCGCTGATGATGGCCTTCATGTTCAGGTAACTTTGACTGCTCGGTGCGCGGCCAATACAGATGCTTTCATCGGCGATCTTGGTGTGCAGGGCATCGGCGTCGGCGTCAGAATGCACGGCAACCGTCAGGATGCCCATCTCCTTACATGCCCGGATGATACGCAGGGCTATTTCACCACGATTGGCGATCAGAATTTTACGAAACATGGATATCTCCTTAGTGCCTGGGATTCTTTAACACTCGTCGGTCAGGACACTAGAGGCGTTCCACCTTGAAGAGCGGCTCACCAAATTCCACAGGAGCGGCATCCTCCTTGAGAATTTCGATTATCTTGCACTTGAACTCGGCTTCGATCTCATTGAACATCTTCATCGCCTCGACCAGGCAGACCGCCTGGCCGACTTCCACGACACTGCCGACATCAACAAACGGATCCGCTTCGGGACTCGGTTTGCGATAGAAGCTGCCGACGATTGGCGAGTTGATCGTTTCGTACTTGTCATCAGCTACGGCAGGCTCAGCAGGTGCGGCTGGAACAGAGGGAGCTGCGCTCGAAGCTGCTGGAGGGGCTGCGATTGCAGCAGGGGCTGCCGCTGCAAATTGCACGTATTCTTTTTCCGGGCCACGCTTTATGACAATCTTCTCTTCAGCATTTTCCATTTCAAATTCAGTGATATCGGTGTCGGTGATCATTTTGACCAACGTCCTCAGGTCCTTGATTTCCATATATGCTCCTCCCTTGTCGCCGGCCCTGTGCTTACAGTCCGGTGTTAATAAATAAAGTTAGTAATTATCTTAACAGAATGTTCTGAAACGTCTTGGGAATTTTTGTCAGGACCTGGTGCCCATCTGCAGTCACCAGCACCATATCTTCGATCCTCACACCACCAACCCCCGGCACATAGATACCAGGCTCCACAGTAAACACCATGCCTGCTTCGGCAACGGCCTTGCTTCGCGACGAGACAACCGGGGCCTCGTGGACTTCAAGACCGACTCCGTGGCCCAGACCGTGACCGAAATATTCTGCATAACCGCAAGCACTGATATAGTCTCTGGCTATCCGGTCCAGTTCAGACAGGGCGACCCCTGGAGCGACGGCAGCCAAGGCGCGGTCATGCGCTTCCAGGACAGTATCATAGATTCTGCGCAACGCGTCGGAAACGTCTCCAACAGCCAAGGTCACTGTTTCGTCCGAATGATAACCCGCACAACGGCAGCCGAAATCGATTGTGACCAGCTCACCTTCGGCGAGCAACTTGTCAGATGCCACGCCATGAGGCATTGCCCCGCGCTCCCCGGAGGCAACGATTATATCAAAAGCCTTTTCTTCGGCACCGCGTTTACGCATGGCAAACTCCAGCGCCAATGAAATCTCTGCTTCCCTGACTCCGGGTCTGAGCATGGGCCTGATCTCTGCAAAGCCGGCCAGATTCAACCCGGTCGCGGCAGAAATCAATTGTATTTCATCTGCCGATTTGTGCAGTCTCAGGCTTTGAATTTCGTCATGCAAATGTTGCCAGTGCCAGCCAGAGGCACCTTTATCACGGAGCTCGTTAAAGACTCCGACCGCCAGACCGGTCTCAAAACCGATCCGCTCGACCGCAAGGGACGTGAGCACAGCAATGACACCGTCGCTCTTGACCCTGTATTCATCAATTTTGTCCGCAACAACTTCCGAGCTAGCCTGAGTGGTATAACGCGAATCAGTCAGAAAAACAAGCTGTTCCGTCGAAACGATTAGTGCACCGTCACTGCCGGTGAATCCGCACAGGTAACGGATATTTTCCGGATGGCAGAGGACCAGTGCGTCCAGTTTGAGCCGTGTCAGAAGATCAACAGCTTTCTGCCTGCGTAGGGAATAATTCATGACTGTGGAAAATGGTCAAGCAAGGTGCGCAGCGAGACCGCGCAACGCCAGTTGATAGCTCGTGGCCCCAAAACCGGTAACCTGGCCAACGACGACACCGGCAACATAGGATTGATGACGGAATGATTCCCGCGCATGAATATTCGACAGATGGGCTTCAATAACAGGCAGCTCGATTGAAGAGATTGCATCACGCAGGGCCACGCTGGTATGAGTCAACCCACCGGGATTAATGATGATTCCGGAAAAGCCGTCGATTTGCAGAGGCGTGAATCCGGTCGATAAGATCCCCCTCATGATTCGACTGGAAAGTGTCGATCGCAAGGCCCAGTTGATCGGCAAGCAGGGCCAGTTCAGCGTCGATATCAGCGAGCGTCTGACGCCCGTACACCTCCGGTTCTCGTTGACCCAGAAGGTTCAGGTTGGGCCCGTGCAATACAAGAATACGCTTCATTTCAGCCCAGGGCCTCAATCAGGTTGGTACTTTCGCGAGTCATAAGATAACGGCCCTTACCAAAATTACCGTCCTGGTGGATGATCATTGCAACGAAATAGTCGCTGGTAAGGATGCGGATAACGATAATAAAACGATCCGTACGAATCGAAATCTCCTCCATATCACCAAGGCTGAGAATCTCAGCCGTCTTGCGTATTTCTTTAAGGACATTGGAGTATTCGACAACGACCATCTGCACGTCGACATCTTCATTGGGAGAAAAAAACTGGTCAATGGCAATGCCGTCATAGCCCATCAGGACAGCACCAATGCCGCCACCTGTTTCAACAACTATTTTTTGCAGGATTTCATTAAACATTTGCTCTCCCCTGTTTGATCACAGACAACCAACGCTGCATGACTGCGAGCGGTGACCGGTCTTTTGGCTCGGCGATAACTTCATTTTCCGAAGCCGGCTCAGATTGAGATTCGCTGTCGGCCGTTCCTTGCAACTGCATAAGTCGTTCACGGGCCGCGCTGTTCCCCGGATCGTCATCAACAATGTCATTGTATATTTTAATCGCCTTGTCAGTCAGACCCTGCTTGACATAGATTTCAGCCAGGGTGGCAGTCGGGATCGGTTCACCTGTCTCAACAGCGACGGTCTCGGCCGGGACGGTCGGCGCCTGATCCTGCAGACGCGGCTTGATCTTGTCCCATGGCCTGGGCAGATCAAGGGCTTTGAGCATATCGGAGATTTTTTCATCGCCGGGGTGAGCTTCTTTCGCCTGGGCAAGAATTTTGCGCGCCCGATCGCGTTCACCGCGAATCAGGTGTAGACGAGCCAACCCCACCAGGGCCGCCTGGCTCTGACGGTCGATGCTCAGTGCCCGGGCATAGGCACTCATAGCTTCGTCAATCCGACCCATCTGGCCAAGGACCCGTCCCATTGCGGAAAATCCCGGGCTGAAATGAGGGAGCATCTTCGTCCCCAGCTTGGTCGCTTCCAGGGCATCATCAAGCAACCCCACCTGGCGATACGCTTCAGCCAGGGGGACAAATGCGGTAGAGCTAGGGTCCTTGGCGACGATCTGCAAATAACTGCCGATCTTGCCGATCAGACTTCCTCCTGTGTTCGCCGTTGTCATCGTCCCCTTCCAGGTTCAGGTTAAAAGGTCTTTTAAATACATGTCCAGGCCGTCGACCTGGTGCAGATCGGCTGAGCCAAGACCGTGGTTTAAGACAACTCTGACCATTCCATCTTTAACCTTCTTGTCCCGCTGCATGACAGCAAGGTAGTCGGCAACGGAAAAATCCGGCGGTGTGACAGGAAGCTCAAAGTAAGTCAGCAAATCGATGATACGGTCTAGCTGTTCAATCGTACAGAGATCAAGCCTGTGTGAAATCCGGGCAGCCATCACCATGCCGATGGCCACGGCTTCGCCATGCTTGACCACACCATAACCGGCAAGTGTCTCCACTGCGTGACCAAAGGTGTGGCCCAGGTTGAGGAGTGCCCTTAATCCCTGCTCTTTTTCGTCATTTTCTACAACATTCGCCTTTATTTGGCAAGACATCATTACCGCGTGAATCAGTGCGTCAGCTGATCTCTCGGCAAGCTGTTGACGATGTTTTTCCATCCATTCGAAAAAGCCCTGGTCCCGAATAATGCCGTACTTGACGACTTCGGCCAGACCTGATGCATACTCTCTCTGTGACAGGGTACGCAAAACCTTGACGTCAATGTGTACATGGCGGGGCTGATAAAATGCACCGATCAGATTTTTTCCACGGGGGTGATTGACACCGGTTTTACCTCCCACGGAACTGTCAACCTGGGAGAGAAGAGTCGTCGGAACTTGCACAAACGGAATACCGCGCAAATAAGCGGCGGCCGCAAATCCGGCAATATCGCCGATTACTCCGCCGCCAAGCGCCAGCAGGCCGCAATACCGGTCGAAGTGCCTGTCGATCAGAACATCGAAAATCTCTTCGAGAGTGGCGATCGTTTTATACTCTTCGCCATCAGGGAGTCGGATGACATCCACCTGCCGACCAGACTGCACAAGTTCGTCAACGACCTGATTACAGTACAGATCACCAACTGTCGGATTCGTGACAATCGCAACTTTCTTCGGGAAATTGACTTCATCCAGTGCCGCACCAAGATCCGCATAGATCTCTTCCCCAATCCAGATTGGATAGCTGCGCTCGGCAAGGCCGACAATAATCTTGTTCATTCTTTCAATTCCGTTTGCAACATCGACACAATCTTCTCTGCGATTTGCCTGGGAGTGACCCCGTCTGTATCGACGACCAGGTCAGCGTCGTGATAAAGCGGCATCCGGTGCAGCCATAACTGCTCAAGATCATACCAGCCTTTTGCCGGGTCAACCAGCGGCCTGTCGACACTGCCTTTCAGGCGCTCACATAAAGTATCCCAACGGCTACGCAGGTAAATTATCCTGCCGGTACCTCTCATCAGGGTCCTGTTTTCTTCGCGTAATACAATACCACCACCCGTCGCGTATACGGCATTTTTTTCTTCATTCAAAGCTGACAGAACATTTGTTTCACAATTACGAAAGTACTCTTCACCATCTGTTTTGAAGATTTCTGCAATGGAACGTTGTTCCTTGTCAACAATCAAACTGTCCAAATCATAGAATGGACAACCAGTCAATGTTGCCAGGGCATGACCAACCGTACTTTTCCCGGCCCCCATAAACCCGGTCAGAAAGATATTTTGAGTCCCGATATTTTTCATTTTTCCATGATGTTGATATAGAAAAGGACAGGGGATACCTGTCCTTTTCCGACTGTTATTTGAAGTGAGTGCTCAAGATTCCACGATGCGTGGCGTGATAAATATCAGCAGCTCACGACGGTCCTTTGTTTTGCTGGTCGATTTGAAAAGATGCCCAAGGACCGGTATGTCCATGAGGATCGGTACGCCTGACTGGGACTTCTGCTCCTGTTCGATAAAGATTCCGCCGATCACCGTGGTCTGGCCGTTACGAACCAGAACCTTGGTCTGGGCTTTTTTCTCATCGATCGAAACCGCATCACCCGTCGCCGTGGGCACAACCGAACCGACGGAGCTGTTTGAGGTGTCGATTTCAAGCAGGATACTGCCATCAGGATTGATCTCGGGGGTGACAGAGAGTTTCAGTTCTGCATTCTCAAACTGGACATCGGTACCCTGATCGCTGACCGAAGAGAACGGAATCTTTGTCCCTTGGGAGATCGTCGCCTGCTCACCATTCAATGTTGTAATCTTCGGTGTTGAGACAATCCTGCCTTCACCGGAATTTTCCAACGCAGCCAATCGCAGATCGATATCAAGCTGATCGTCAAGAGCGCCGAAAGAGATCGCCGAAGCGGCACCGGCCACTGCCGGGTTTGTGACCGGCAGGATGAAGGAGCCACCGATGCCCAGGGCAGCGTCATTGAGTCCATTGGTGCTGTGCGTATCATCTTGCTGGTAATCAAAATTCCACTTGATCCCCAGGTTACGCGAGAAGTTGGTATTTGCTTCAACGATTCGCGCCTCGATCATGACCTGCCGCTCCGGTTTGTCGATCTGGACGATCATCTCTTCCATCTGTTCCAGAACCGCGGCGGCATCACGAACGATAAGCTGCTTGTTTCTGGAATCAGCAATGATCGATCCCCGGTCAGATTTGATATCGGTCAGGAAGTTTTTCATATCATCGACAGATGCATAACTGACTGAGAAAGTCTTGGTTACAAGCACACCTTCTTCAATCGCAATCATCTGTTCCTTCATCGCTTCCTGTTCAATACTCCCTGATTTTGTCCTTGGGCATAATACGCAGTATGTTGCCCTGTTGAATTTTACCAAGGCTGGCGGTCTCCAGAACCAGATCAAGGGCCTGATCCCATGGCACATCAATCAGGCGCAGGGTTACGGTACCCTGAACATCGCTGCTGGCCAGAATATTCAGACCACTCACATCACCAATCAGTTGCAGGATGCTGCGGACATTGGCAGCATCAAAAACCAGGGTGATTTTTTCGCCGTTATATCGAGCAGCCTCGGCAGCCATTTCATCTGCTGTGAACGTATTGGATGTAGGTGCGAAGTCCCGCTCTTCTGCTGCTTGAACGGCCATTTCAGAACGCTCCGGAGCAACAACTTCAACTGTACTGACCGCTGGCGGGACCGGTTCGGCGTAGGCACCGTCGTCAATGACCAGGCGGATGTTGGAACCGTCCTCTTCAAGGGCGTAGGAGACCTGGCCTTTCAAGTTGACGGCGATGCGAACATTCTGGTGGTCGCCATCTGTTACAGTGTAGGGCGTCACTGAAGTCACGGCACTGGGGAATGCCGATGCGTCGATCTTTCTGCGCAGTGCGCGACTGATCGAAGAATCGACAATTTCAAAACGGACCAGGTTCCCCTCCACGATGGGGCCGGTAACTTTGGCCGGGTTGGAAAGCGTCACGGCAATCACACTGCGACCATCTTCATTATTGAAATCGATCGCCTCTACTGCCGCAGGGCCTTTTGCCGGCATCGACACTTTTTCGGCAACCGGCTCAGCGACTTTTTCAGCAACCGGCTCAGCGACTTTTTCAGCTACCATTTCAGGTGTCTGCTCTTCCACATTTGCTGTCGCCACTTCACCCCATGAGACCAGGATATCAGTGTCGCGACTTTCGACATTATGCTGCGGCAATTTTGCGCCGCTGCCATCGAAGACCAGTCGGGTCTTGTCACCGTAAATGCCGAGTCGTATCTGTTTAAAACCTTTACCCGCCGGGAAAACGCGTTCTTTGAAGGCGGGTTTCAGGCCATAGACATCGACAACCAGTCGGGCAGGGTTTTTCAGGGTGAAATATTTAAAGTTGTCTATTTTGCCGTCCGCTTGAATGACAGCCTGACTCGGGGAGTAATCAACTTTTAACAATACATTTGCATCGACGGATGAATCGACCGGTGCAACGGCAGTGACAACAGGCGTCTCTGGTGAGGGTTCAACCGATTTGGCTTCTGCCATTGCAGGCTCTACTGCAACATTAGTAAAAGCCACGCGGAACTTCTGACCATCGAGACTGACCTGGTATTCAGTACTTTCGGCAAGCAGGATTTCAACTCTCGCCAGCTGTCCGGAGGTCAATTCAAAACCGGCGACACGAACTTCCTGAATTGGGCCCTGAGCTACAGCAAGCGTTTCTTCAAGCTCTGACAATTCCATGCCAGGGAAATCGATAACAACGCGAGTCGGCTCAAATGAATCGTAAACCGTATACCTGTAACCAACCGGCTTTTCAGTTTCTATCAGGATCGTCGCCTCTGCCGCAGCTGAGTCCAGAGAAACGGCAGTCAGTTTATTGGCGTCCGCCCCCAATGCATTCCCATTGACAAGAAATATTGCCATGAAACTGCACAAGAGATATTTCGCAAGGCGAGTGGCCCCGCTAGACCTTAGTTGGTTCGACATAATCTTCACCCCGCGCATTGATTATACTCCTTCCCGCCTGGGAACCGTAATTTGCTGAATATTTTCAATTACATTTCCTGAAAAATCGTAATATGTTTCCTTGTATGGCTACGGATTCACTTGTGATATCAATAATGATGCCGTTGTTCTTACCGATTTTTACGCCTTTGGCCAGCACATAGGATTTCCCGTCCGGTGCAACAACCATGGCCTTGGGATCGCCCATTCCGACTATCACACCGATCAACTTGAATTGAACGACGTCATAGCTTTGCAAGGGAGTTTGAGGCTCTTCGTCAACAACCGTTATCAGAGGTTTCTTTATCCTTGAGAGAGGAACAAAGGGATCACGCCTTCCTTCAGTAACGTAGACAAACTCGTCTTCCTTCTCAGTTTTTTCAACAACGGCTTCCGTTGGCGGTTGAACTGACGTTGCGGGGGGCGTTGATTTGACTGTTGCTGTCTGCGTACGGGGTGTTGGGGTTTCCTCCTCCATACATGCCATAAGGCACACGCAAACCAAAGTCCCGAAGACCAAGTATGTAAAGTTACGTACCATGAATATCACCCTTTTTTATCCGCATTATCCACAAACCGGAAAGTGGTCACCTTGCACTTGATCTTGAGAACGGCTACGTCACCTTCAACTTTAGGCGAACTCAATTCCAGATCGGAGAGATTGACAATTCGCGAAAGCTTGCTCACCGCCTGGGCAAATTCGGCGATCTGGTGATAAGTGCCAACCAGATCCACCGAGCCGGGCACCTCAGCATAAAAACCCTTTGAGACTTCCCCTCTGGGGCTGAACGAGACCACATCCAGGCCATTATCCCTTGCGATTGTTGCAAGGTTCGTCAACAGGCTGGGAATCTCTTTTTTGTTAGGCAGTTGGGTCAACGCAGCTTTAAGCTGTTCTTCAAGTTTTAAGAATTCCGCTTTGAATTTCGGCAAGTTATTGGCAATGCGCTGTTTCTGGATCAGGTCTGCTTCCAGGCGACTGAGCTCCTGATCCATTTCACCGATTTTTTCGTATTCAGGCAAAAGCGCAACCCAGGTGAAGGCGCCGACCAGAAGAACAACCAGCACAGCAAGAATTGCCACCCGTTGATACAAGGGTAATTTAAGAAGTTTTTCGAGCTTTGGGTTCATTTATCACTCCCGTGGATGGGTCTCCCCATCTCAGGCTATTGCTTTCCCTTATCCTGACCTGGCTTGCCACTCTTCGTGTTACAGGATATGTCAAATTCGTGAAACTTGATCTTGTCCTGGACCTTTTGCTTGGTCACTTTGAGGTCGACACCGCTGTAAAGATCTGATTGCTCCAGGTTTCTCATGAACATCGCAACATCTTCCTCATTTGCAGCGACCCCTTTTATCTGGGCTTTGCCATTACTCTCTTTGAAACCGGTCAACCAGACCTTTTCCGGCATGGCACGGTACAACTCATCAAGCAGGTAAAGCGGGCCCCCTCGAGAGCTTTTGAGCTTCTCAAGCACATCAAGCTTGGCACGAAGGTCCTTCTGGCGTTTTTCGAAGTCCTTGACTTCCTTGATAACCTTCGCCAGTCGCGCTATCTCTGACCTCTTGTTATCAATCTGCACCTGTCTCGCCTCAACCTCACTGGTCAGATAGACATAACCAGCGGCACAAACACCGGCAGAGACAATCAAAACCAGCACAACGACCATCATCTGGCCTTTGAGCATCTCCTTCTTTTGCGCCGCCTTGACAGGCAGTAGGTTTATGCGGATCATTTGTCTCCCATCCTTCTCATGGCCAGGCCTGCAGCAACAGTATAGACGGGGCCCATGGCCTGCAGGTATTCAGGGTCAAAATCTTTTTCACTGAATGAAATCTGGCGCCAGGGGTCAATGACGTTAACCTCGACACCGAGGCGATTCTCCAGGGAGGTCTTCACTGAAGGAACCCTTGACACACCGCCGGTAATAAAAACCTTCTCGACTTTCTCGTCGGATGACGTTGCCGAAAAGAAATCGATGGAACGCTGGACTTCCTGTGTCAAACTCTCGGTTGCGTCTTCCATGACCTCCGCAACTGATTCAGGGGAGACATCTGCCACTTCGCCGCCGAGTTTGACGGTTTCAGCATCTTCGTTGTTCAGACCAAGTCGCTTCTGAATCTCCTCGTTATAGGCACTCCCGCCGACCTGGATATCACGGGTGAACACCGACATGCCACCGCGGAGGACGTTAACGTTCATGGAGTTTGCCCCCATGTCAATCAGGGCAACAATTTCACCATCATTCGTCCCGTAGTTGACCTCATAGACATTTTCAACGGCGAAACAGTCGATATCCATAACCTGAGGATTCAACCCGCACTCTTTGAAGAGGGCGACATAATCGTTGACAAAGTCTTTTTTGGCTGCGACCAGGATGACATTCATCAGCGAGGCGTCGTTGGCATCGGGACCAAGAATCTGGAAATCAAGGTTAACTTCGGAAATTTCGAACGGGATGTACTGTTCTGCCTCCCATTGGATCGAGGCTTCCATTTCCTCCTCGGTCATGATCGGCAGCTGAATCTTGCGAATGATCACCGAGTGCCCGGACACCGAAGTTGCGACATTTTTTGTCTTGAGCTTATGGCTTTCCACCAGGCCTTTGACAATTTCGACAATGGCGCTAGAGTCCATGATCGCGTTATCGACGATCGCTTCGGGTGGCAGGACAGCCAGCCCGAGGCTGGCCAGCTGGAAACTGCCTTTGGCCTCCTTGAGATGCACCATCTTGATCGAACTTGAGCCGACATCGATGCCAATCACGTCTTTTTTCTTTTGGAATAACATGTGGACCCCTGGCTATAACGCTATGAATCACTCGGTCTGATTTGAACTCTCCCACTCTGCACGTCGTAACTAACAGCAAACAACGTACCAACCATCACGCATCACCAGGAAAAACATGATTGCGATCTGTAAGCTTGAGTCCAAGCGCAAGAATAATTTTGCGTTTGGTCGACATCCGGCACTCCTCACCTTTTTCAATGCGATCGATCGTCACCGGAGAGACACCCGCCTTGCGAGCTAATTCTGCCTTACTCATCAATTGGGCTTCACGAATTTCTCTGACTTGGTTTTTCATAGGCAACCGTCTTTTAAGTAATTGTGAGCTTAATTATACAAAATTAGGTGCAATTATAGGTAAATTAAAACAATTGTCAAGCAATTGTATCTATATGTAAACCATATAGTGTTAGTAATTATCACAAGTTGGAGCAAAAAACACAATATCAAGGGTTGCTCTAATCTGGTGACCACAAGATAAAGTGTAAAAAAAAATCGGCAAAAATTGCTTTAGTGGGTGAATAAAGGCAGTAAAACGGGGTGGTTTACCAGATATTTTGCAGAAAATATGTCAGCACTTCTGCATACCAGCGCATCAGCGGATCCAGCTTATCGACGAAAAAAACATGGCACAATGCGGCCAGCGAAAGGAAGGGGCCGAACGGCAAGGCGAGTTTGCTGTCGGCTTTATTAAAAAGCATCAGAGGCACGCCGACGCAAGTACCAAAAACAGAGCCAAAGAAGATAATCGGGAAAATTGCAGGCCAGCCTAAAAACGCCCCCAACATCGCGAGCAGTTTGACGTCGCCGAACCCCATACCCTCCTTCCTTGTCACACTTTCGTATACCAGTGCGATCAACATCAGTGATCCGCCACCGAGCAGGATGCCGGCCAGAGATTCCTGCCAGGTAATCCAAGGGACCAGGAAAGAACAGACAAAACCGACAACCACACCAGGCAGACTTATGACGTCGGGAATGATCTGATGGTCAAGATCAATAAAAGATATGACAACCAGCGTCGCTGACAACAGCCATATAACGGGCGTTACGGGATGAAATGCGAACCGGTAGAAGAAGAAAACGAAGAGGAATCCGTTGAGCGCTTCAACCAAAGGATAGCGCACAGAAAAGCCCGTCCCGCAGTAGGCACATTTCCCTCGCAGGAGAATCCAGCTGAGAATCGGCAGGTTGTGGTACCATTTGATGGCTGTGCCGCAGTGTGGGCAGCGTGAACGCGGACTGACCACCGAAAGGCCTTCCGGAATACGGTAGATACAGACATTCAG
>CAVRQQ010000033.1:0-70848 GCA_963723355.1 uncultured delta proteobacterium | reverse complement strand
GGGCTTTTGCCGTGCTTGCCTTGTCATGGGAGCCCGTGATAGTTTTCTTAATTGCTTATTGGATGAAATCAAGCCGTGGAGGTTTACAACGCAATGAAAATAACCCGAGCCGAAGTCGAGCATGTCAGCCGCCTGGCCCGCCTGGCCCTGAGCGACCAGGAACTCGACTCATTGACCGGCGAAATGGATGCAATTCTTGACTACGTGGAGCAACTCAACGCCCTCGATACGGAAGGGATCATTCCAACCGCCCATGCCGTACCGATGGAGAATGCCTTCCGCGCGGATGAAGTCAGGCCCGGCTTTACCACCAGGCAGGCCCTGGGCAACGCCCCGGATGCGACGGAAAACGCGTTCCGGGTCCGTCGAGTTATCGAATAGCTCCCATATCATACGGATAATATCATCATGACGATCTATGACCTGACCCTGGCGGGATTACGTAGCGGACTGGACAAGCGGGAATTTTCCGCGGTTGAGATAACCAAGGCCTACCTGGAGCGAATCGCGGCCACCAATCCCGTCATCAACACCTTCATCACCATCTGCAATGAAACGGCGCTCGCCGAAGCAGAGGCGGCCGACAGGCTGATCGCTGCCGGCCAGGTGAGCACCTTGACAGGGGTGCCGATTGCCGCAAAAGACATCTTCAATACGGCCGGGTTGCGCACGACCTGCGGCTCACACATCCTGGAGAACTACGTTTCCCCTTACGACGCGACGGCAATCGAACGTATCAAAAAACAGAATGCGGTCATCCTCGGCAAGCTCAACATGGACGAATTCGCCATGGGCAGCTCCAATGAGAACAGCGCGTTCGGTCCGGTTCGCAACCCGTGGAACACGGACTGCGTGCCGGGAGGATCATCGGGCGGCAGCGCCGCCAGTGTTGCCGCCCGCCAGACGGCTGCGGCGCTGGGCACCGACACCGGCGGCTCGATCCGCCAACCGGCATCCCATTGCAGCGTGGTCGGACTGAAACCGACCTACGGCCGCGTCTCCCGCTACGGGGTGGTTGCCTACGCTTCATCGCTCGACCAGGTCGGCCCGGTCACCCGCGATGTGCGGGACTGCGCCCTGCTGCTGCAGGCGATCGCCGGTTACGATTCGTCGGACTCGACCTCGGTGGACACTCCGGTCCCCGATTACCAGGCCGTTCTCGACGGCGACCTGGGCGGAGTCAGGATCGGCCTGCCGAAAGAATATTTCATCGACGGCCTCGATGCGGACGTCCGCAGTTCCGTTGAGCAGGCCGTTGCGACATATCGTGACCTCGGCGCCGAAATCATCGACGTCTCCCTGCCGCACACCACCTATGCCGTCGCATGTTATTACCTGATCGCCACAGCGGAAGCCTCCAGCAACCTGGCCCGCTACGACGGCGTACGCTTTGGGCTGCGAGCCGAACGTGCCGAGAACCTGATCGACATGTACATGCAGAGCCGGGCTGCCGGCTTCGGTGCCGAAGTCAAGCGCCGCATCATGCTCGGTACTTACGCCCTCTCTTCCGGTTACTACGACGCCTACTATCTCAAGGCGCAGAAAGTCAGGACCCTGATCCGCCAGGACTTCCTGGAGGCTTTTGACAAGGTCGACACCCTGCTGACACCGGTGGCGCCAACCCCGGCCTTTGCCATGGGCGAGAAGGTCAACGACCCGCTGCAGATGTACCTGTCGGACATTTACACCATCCCGGTCAACCTGGCAGGCACCTGCGCCATGAGCCTGCCCTGCGGCTTCTCGGCAGCAGGCCTGCCGATCGGTATGCAGCTGATCGGCAAGCCATTCGATGAAGCGACTATCCTGCATACCGCGCATGCGTTTGAACAGGCAACGGAATGGCACAAAAGAAGACCCGAACTTTAATCGCCACCAGGATTCAAAGACACGAAGGCATGCAAAAAAGTTGTTGATCTAATTGGGGCCTTCGAGTCTTTGTGGCAAAAGGGTGAATGATATGACTCAACAATACGAAACTGTCATCGGCCTGGAAGTCCATGTCCAGCTGACGACCAAAACCAAGATCTTTTGCGGCTGCTCGACAGAGTTCGGCCAGGCTCCAAACTCGCAGACCTGTCCGGTCTGTCTCGGCCTGCCCGGCGCCCTGCCGGTCCTGAATAAAAAAGCCGTCGAGCTTGCCATCAGGACAGGACTGGCGACCAACTGTCACATTGCGCCACGCTCGATCTTTGCCCGCAAAAACTACTTCTACCCTGACCTGCCGAAGGGTTACCAGATTTCCCAGTTCGAACTGCCGGTCTGCGAGCACGGTTGGCTGGATATCCCCCTTGAAAACGGAGAGAGTAAAAGAATCGGCATCACCCGCGCCCACATGGAAGAAGATGCCGGCAAGCTGATTCACGGCGAAACGCCGGATACCGCGGGCGTCTCCATGGTCGATTTGAACCGTGCCTGCACGCCGTTGCTGGAAATCGTTTCGGAGCCGGACATGCGCTCGGCGGACGAGGCGATCGCCTATCTGAAGAAGTTGCACCAGATTGTCGTTTACCTCGGCGTCTGCGACGGCAACCTCGAGGAAGGCAGCTTCCGCTGTGACGCCAACGTCTCGGTCCGGCCGTTCGGCCAGCAGGAATTCGGCACCCGTGCCGAGTTGAAGAACATCAACTCGTTCCGTTTTATCAAGCAGGCGATCGAGTACGAAGTGGAGCGCCAGATCGACCTGATCGAGAGTGGCGGCAAGGTCATCCAGGAGACCCGTCTGTTTGACAGCAACACCGGCATGACCCGCTCCATGCGCGGCAAGGAGGAGGCTCACGACTACCGCTACTTCCCGGATCCGGACCTGGTGCCGCTGGTGATCAGCCAGGATTGGATCGAGGAGGTGCGCGCAACGCTCCCCGAGTTGCCGGACGCCAAGCGGGCCCGCTTTGTCAACCAACTCGGTCTGTCCGCCTACGACGCCGAAGTCCTGGCGTCCGATCGCGAACTGGCAGACTATTTTGACGCCTGTGTACAGGCCTCGGGAGATGCCAAGGCCTGCGCCAACTGGGTGATGGGCGATGTCCTGCGCAAACTCAAAGAGGCCGAAGCAACTATCAGCGATGTCCCGGTTGCGCCGGAGATGCTGGCCGGTTTGCTCAGCAGGATTGCCGACAGCACCATTTCAGGGAAAATCGCCAAGACGGTCTTTGAAAAGATGTGGCAGAACGGCCAGACCGCAGACCAGATCATCGAGGCAGAAGGGCTGAAGCAGGTCACCGACACGGGCGCTATCGAAGGGCTGGTCGATGAAGTGATTGCCGCCCACCCGGACCAGGTTGCCGAATACCTCGGCGGCAAGGACAAGCTGATCGGGTTTTTCGTCGGCAAGGTCATGCAGGCCAGCCAGGGCAAGGCCAACCCGGGGATGGTGAATCAACTGCTGAAGAAGAAGCTGGAGGCTGGGAGCTAGGGGCGGGGTACCAGGGCCTGGGGGCTAGGGGCTGGAGTTTGGAGAAAAAACTATCTCCTCCTGAATACTGATCTTCTGGATTCTCAACAGACTGGAACAAACCATGAGCAACTGCACTTTCGCACCCGGAGCCGACGGCATCCGCCCAATCAAGTACAGTAACGGCGTCATGCGCCTGATCGACCAGCGGCTTCTGCCGACCGAAGAAGTCTGGCTGGAATACAGCGACTACCAGGAGGTTGCCGAAGCGATCCGCAGCATGGTGGTCCGCGGTGCACCGGCAATCGGGGTCACCGCCGCCTACGGTGCGTACTTCGGTGCCCGTGCCATCGAGGCTGACAACTACAAAGAGTTTGTCAGCGAGTTCAAAAAGGTCTGTGATGTCCTGGCCGGGACCCGGCCAACGGCCGTCAACCTCTGTTTGGGCCCTGGAGCGCATGCAGAGCCTGATCCGCGCCAATCCCGACCAGCCGGTCGAGAACCTGAAGATCGGGCTTGAATATGAAGCCATGGCCATCAACGATGAGGATATCCGCATCAACATGAGCATGGGCCGGCACGGTGCCGAGCTTTTGCCTGATGAGGTGCGCATCCTCACCCACTGCAATGCCGGGGCGCTGGCCACTGCCGGCTACGGCACCGCCCTCGGTGTCATCCGCGCCGCGGTAGCCGCCGGCAAGCAGGTCACGGTACTGGCCGACGAGACCAGGCCGTTTCTGCAAGGCTCCAGGCTGACCGCATGGGAGCTGCAGAAGGACCAGATTCCGACTATCCTGATCTGTGACAATATGGCCGGCTACCTGATGGCGAAGGGTGCCATCGATGCCGTGATCGTCGGCGCCGACCGCGTCGCTGCCAACGGCGATGTCGCCAACAAGATCGGCACCTACACGGTCGCGGTCCTCGCCAAAGAGCATAATATCCCTTTTTACGTCGCCGCACCGACGTCGACCATCGACCTGCAGATCGCCGACGGCTCGCAGATTCCGATCGAGGAGCGTGACACCCGTGAAGTCACCCACATCGGCAAGCAGCAACTGGCACCGGATGGCATTGCCGTATTCAACCCGGCCTTCGATGTCACCCCGGCCCGACTCGTGAGCGCCATCATTACCGAATTTGGCGTCGCCCGGGACAATTACACCGAACAGCTGGCGGCACTCGTCGCTAAGAACCGGTAGTCGTACCGATGTCTTTTGCCGAGGACCAAATCTGGCTCGAGCTGCTCGCGACGGGGAATGAAACAGACCTCGCCGACATCGCTGCTGAGGCTGGTTTCGGCGAACCGGGGAGGACTGCGACCAACCTCTGCCTGCTTCATGAAACCCTCGCCGACCCCCGGTTGATCATCGCCCTGACCAGGCATGCCCTGACAACGGCTGACCCTGACCTGGCGCTCAATAACCTCGAACGCCTGAGCACCAGGGTTGATAAATCCGACCTGGCAATCGTCCTTATTGATGAGACAAGCACCCGTCAACTGCTGACAGTTCTTGGAGCTTCGCCATTCCTGTCCGGCATCCTCTGCCGCCGGGCCAGTTTCTTCGCCGGGCTGTTTCGCAAGGGGCAGATCAACCAGTCGAAAACGGAACCGCAAATGTGCGCTGAGCTGCGCCAGATGATTGGCGACGACGCTGACACTGCCGAGATGAAAAAGGGCCTGCGCACCTACAAGGCCGAAGAGATGCTGCGCATCGGCGCTCGCGACCTGTGCGGCATGGCGGAGCTCGAGGAAGTCACGGCCGAACTCTCGGCGCTGGCGGCGGCAACCCTGCAGAGAGCCTTCGAAATCTGCAGCCGCCAACTGCAGAAAGAATACGGCGCGCCGCTGCTGGACGCTGAGGCAGGAGAACCGAACCGTGAGGCCGAGTTCACCATCCTTGGCATGGGCAAGTTCGGCGGTTGCGAGCTGAACTTTTCCAGCGACATCGACCTGATCTATTTCTACAGTTCCGACCGCGGGCAGACCAAAGGAATTGAAGATCCGACGCGCGGCAAGCACAACCAGATCTCGCTGCACCAGTATTTTGTCAAATTATCGGAGATGATCACCCGCGCGATCGGCCAGGCCACAGAAGACGGTTTCGTGTTTCGGGTCGACCTGCGCCTGCGCCCCGAGGGCAACAGCGGTGAAATGGCTAATTCTCTGGCGGCCGCAGAGATCTATTACGAAAGTTGGGGACAGAGCTGGGAGCGTTCGGCGATGCTCAAGGCCCGCCCGGTCGCCGGCTCGAAAGCCCTTGGCGAGCAAATCCTCGAACGCCTGAATCCGTTTATTTACCGGCGCCACCTGGATTACGCCATGATAGATGATATCAAGGTGATGAAGCAGAAAATCGACCGCAGCCTGAGCCGCGAAAAAGAGGGCGAGCAGAACCTCAAGCTGGGACACGGCGGCATCCGCGAAATCGAGTTCTTCATCCAGGCCCTGCAACTGATCAACGCCGGCAAAAACCCGCGCCTGCGCGAACGCAACTCTCTCAAGGCTTTGCAGCTCCTCTGTAACGAGGGGCTGATCACTGCCGAGGAGCGGGACACCCTGAGCGCGGCCTACCGGTTCCTGCGCACGGCTGAACATCGCATCCAGGTTGTCCACGAACAGCAGACCCACAACCTGCCGGTCCGCCCGCAGGAGCTCACCGCCCTGGCCAGGCGCTGCGGCTTCACCGAAAGCGGCAGCTTCATGGCTGTCCTGCAGGATCACCGCAGCAATGTGGCAGCCGTGTTCCGCGACCTCTTCTACACCAGCGATGAGGAGTTACCATCCCAGGTTCAGCCGGAAGTTGCGTTCCTCTTCGATCCCAACGCCGACCCGGACCTGTGCATGGATATTCTCGAAGAGAAAGGCTTCCGACCACCGGAAGGGGCCTACGAAAGCCTGCGGGTCCTGCGCCAGGGGGGCACCAAGGGCTATCTCACGGAACGGGCACGCCGACAACTCGACAGGATCGCGCCGCTGCTCTTCCAGGAAGTGATGCACAGCCCCGACCCGCCGATGGCCCTGGCGAACATGGAGAATTTCCTCGAGGCATGCCGGCGGGCTCGTGGCACCTACTATGCGCTACTGGCCGAAAACCCGGAAATCATCAGGGTCCTGGTCTCGCTTTTCGCCACCAGCCAGTTTCTTTCCCGTAACTTCATCCAGCACCCGGAAGTTCTCGACTCGCTGGTCTCCAGAAGTTATGCCCAGAATGTCAAGACGCCGGAAGATCTCACTGAGGAAATCACCGGTCAGCTTGACAATGCACCCCATTACGAAGACAAGCTCAACACCCTGCGGCGCTTTCGCAATGAGGAATTCCTGCGCATCGCCCTGAATGACATTCACGGCCATACCCCGCAGGGGCAGACCACCCTGCAGCTGTCTTTGGTGGCCGACACCTGTCTGCAACAGGCCCTGGCCATCTCCAGAGAGGAACTGTTGGAACGTTATGGTTTGCCCTGCTGCGAAGATGCAAGCGGGACCAGCCACGAAGCAGCCTTCGCAATCGTCGGCATGGGCAAGCTCGGTGGCATGGAATTGAATTATCACTCCGACCTCGACATCATCTTTATCTACGAGGGTGAAGGCCAAACCCGACCGGTCGAAGGGACCGACCCCGACCGTTTCAGGCCCCAGACCAACCAGCAGTACTTTGCCCGCCTCGCCCAAAGGATTATTTCGGTCCTGACCCTGATGACCCAGGAAGGGTATGTTTATGAAATCGACACCCGGCTGCGACCGTCCGGCAACCAGGGGCCCCTGGTCTCTTCCCTGCCGGCTTATCGTCAATACCATGAAAGCTCTGCGGCGCCCTGGGAACGTCAGGCACTGATCAAGGCCAGAGTGGTTGCCGGTTCGACGGGACTGGCCGCCAGTTTTGAAGCCTTTACCGCGGAGATCGTCTACGAACGCCCTTTGCCGGACGATCTCGCCGAAGAGATCTACCGTCTGCGGCAACGCATGGAAAAAGAGCTCGGCAGGGAGGATGCCCAGCATCGCAACATTAAAACCGGCCGCGGCGGCATGGTGGATGTTGAATTTATCGCCCAGTACCTGCAGCTCCTGCATGGTCGTGACAGGCCGTCGCTGCGTTGCCGCAATACCCTGGATACGCTGCACGAGCTGCTGGGCGAAAACCTGCTTTCGAAAAATGATTATGAAAACCTGACATCAGGCTACAAGTTTCTGCGCCGGCTGGAAAACAAGCTGCGACTGGTCCATGATCAGTCGGTCAACGAATTGACCTCCGACCCGGCATCCCTTGCCAAACTGGCCCGACATCTCGGTTACGAGGACGCGATGGGACAACCGGAAAGATTATTTCTCGATGAATACGCGGGCACGACCCAAACCATCCGGGAGACTTTCAATCGCATTCTGCAAGCACATGGAGAACGCTCGAGATGAGTTCTGAAGGGGACAAAAAGCATATCCTGATCGTCGATGACGACGCGAACATCAGACGTTTTCTATCCGAGTCATTGCGCCTGCATGGCTATCAAGTACACAGCTTTGAAGAAGCAGAAGCAGCCCTCCGGGAACTGGACAACCTCAAGGTTGACCTGGTTTTACTGGACGTTCTCCCACCCGGGACCAATGGCCTGCAGCTCTGCGGCAAGTTGAGGGCCCTATCGAAGACCGGGGATTTGCCGATCGTTGTGATGACAGCTTTCTACAAGCAGGCCGACAACATTCGAGATGCCCGAGAACAATACGGTGCAACCGATTACCTGCTCAAGCCTTTCCCGCTGAAAACCCTCCAGGAGAAGATCGAGGCACTGATCGGCGCTCCGACAGCAGCCGTAAGTTCGGAGAGACTGAGCATTGAGGGGAATCTCGCTGAATCGGACTTCCCACGCATCCTGCACAACCTGTACGGCCTGCGTGCAACCGGCCTGCTTCACCTCGAGCACAAGAATTTGAAAAAAGTTGTCTATATCCGCGACGGTTATCCGATCTTCGTTCGGTCAAACCTGGTTCGCGAGTTTCTCGGCCAGCGACTCCTGCGTGCGGGGCTGCTGACTGAAGATCAACTGAGAGAATCCCTCGAGAGAGCCAAGCCGCAAGGCCAGCGCCACGGCATGGCTCTGATCGAGATGAGACTGCTCACGCCTCACCAGCTGCACGATATTCTGCGCGAGCAGGTCCTGGAGAAGATCCTCGGCATCTTTGCCTGGCCGGAAGGCCGCTATCGCTTCCTCCAGGTGCGTGAATTCAAGCAGAACGTGACCGGCATAAACCTGTCTCCGGCAAATCTGATTCTGCAGGGGCTGCGCAAACACGCCAGCCGTACGCAGCTTGCAAAGATCCTCGAGCCGCACCTTGATCATTATCTGCAAGAGGCAGAGAGCCCTCTTTACCGTTTTCAGGAAATAGACCTCACCGGCAATGATCAACGCATTCTGGACAACTGCAAGGGGAACGTCACGCTAAATGAAATTCTTCAGCGCCATATCCTGACGCGCAACGAGGTCGAACCACTGTTGGCTGCACTTTTGAGTACCGGCATACTGGTCAGCGTCCAGGAAGAACCGGCAGCGGCTGAAGAGGTCGGCGCTGAAGAAACGGAAGAGCTTCGTGCACGGCGGGCAGCATTCATGAAAGATTATACCTGGATGATGGAACAGGACTACTTCACCCTGCTCGGCGTCAGCGAAACCGGATCCAGGGAGCAGGTACGAAAAGCCTACCACGGCCTGGTCAAGAAATATCATCCCGATCGTTTCTTTGAACAGGATGTCCTGGCTGACCTGAGAGACAAGGTTAACGCACTTTTCCAACGCATAAGCGATGCCCACGAGACTCTGGTCGACGAGCAGGCGAAAGCCCATTACGTCAATGACCTTAAAGCGGAGTCGAGGAGCAGCTCGGCCACCCCGGAAAAGTTCCTGCAGGCGGAGGACGCCTATCAAAAAGGGATGGCGTGCCTGCGATTACATAAATACCGCGATGCGGAAAAAGCCTTTGCCGAAGCGCTAGAGCTGAGGCCCAATGAAGCGGAGTATCTGATGTACCAGGCGTGGTCATCATACAAGGCCGAGCCCAAATCGAAAGAGGTGATGAACACTGCCCGCAAGAACCTGATGCGTGCGACCGAGTTGAGTCCCAAACTCAGTATGGGGCACCTCTACCTCGGGTACATCTGCAAGGACCAAGGCCAGCAAAGCGAGGCGCAACGCCACTTTGAAAGGGCGATACTGTACAACCCCAAATGTACCGAGGCCCTGCGCGAACTACGATTGATGGGTATGCGCAAGGGGCAAGAAGGGGAAGAGAAAAAAAGCCTGTTCGGCAAGATGTTCCGTTAAGACCGATCCGTTTTCCCCGGCGGTCAAGTCACTTCGGCCCACGGGTCATCGACCAAATCAACCCAGCTCAGGCACGGATCGTTCAGCGGGATGCCCTCCCTTGCGCAGGCGGCTGCAACGCAAATCTTTTCAATGTGGCACCGTAGCATGTCGATCACCCGGTCATCTGTCGGCTTGAACAGGACGCCGATCTGAGGCCTGGAAGAGCGCAGGACGTCTCCAGCCGGGAGACAGTAGAGAACCTCTGCCGGCAGCTGCAAGAATTTCCCCGCTACGTTTGTTTCCAGTTGCAGCATCGTGCCACGCTGAACCTCATTCTGGCAGACGATACGTCCGCCACGATCAGATATGGAAATCAACTGACATTCTTGCCAGACGCTGTCCAGACAGACATCAGCCCGGACTTCGATGGCGACGCGGATATGGCGACGCGAGGTCGGAAAATATTCTGTTTCGAGGAGCTTGTAGAGCCGGGTCAGGGAAATCGGCGTTGTCAGGAAACGGTCTTCAGATAGTGGCCGCGGCGTCAACCAGACGACCTCACCAGGGATGTCGGGCAAGTCAATGCCTTGCTCGGCAAAAACAACTTTCGCCTCAGTCAGGTCTTCAACAGCAATAAACTTCCATTCGGCCAGGACACTGCCTAACAGCCGGTTGAATTGTTGATCGCGCGTCACCACCGCAACCTGCTTGATTTCGGATTGCTTCTCTCCCAACAACATTCAGTCTGATCTCTCTTCGTCAAATCGGCCTGTGGAAGTCCATGACTATCGCTTTACAGTCATCAAATGGCAACTGTCCTGCCAGGAACTTATCGATCTCGGCAAACCGCCTGTCCAAGAATACCATATGGTCACCATGCAGTCTGCGGAAAGCGTCATCCAACGCTCGGCGCCAAACATTTCTCCTGGTTGGTTGGGGCGTCAACCAGTCCGTGATATAGAGCAGACATCATCAGGTCTCGTCCTCCATTTGCACCAGCCTCAACATTTCCTGGTCGAGCAGGTGACGTGGGCGGACGTTGCCCAGCGCACTAATCATGCTGCGTTTCAGATAGCGATTTTCCTTGTGCAGCTCTGCCAGCAGGCGTTTCATCCTCTGGCGCTTCTGATCGTCCTGCCCCATGACCGGGCAACCGCAGTCGATAATCGGAAAATCGTTCTGTCGGGCAAACTTGATAATATCTGTTTCTTCGACATAGACCAGGGGACGAATCACCGTGTGACGCTGGTTGTCCGCCAGCAGCCTGGGGCTCATGGCAGCAAGCGTGCCGATGTAAAACTGGTTCAGCAGAAGGGTCTCGATAAAATCGTCAAGATGATGACCGAGGGCAATCTTGTTGCATCCGAGGCGATCGGCAACGGTGTACAGAACTCCGCGCCGCAAACGGGCGCAGAAGGCGCAGTAAGATGAACCGGGGCGTAATTTTTCCTCGATGATATGGGAGCAGTCAGTGACTTCCATATGCACCTGGAAACCGCACTCGCGCAGGTATTTTTCAAGAACATCCTTGCGGTAACCGGGGAAGCCGGCATCAACATTGACAGCGATCAGCTCGTAGTTGATCGGCGCACGACGCCGCAGCTGATGGAGGATGTGCAGCAGGGCGTAGGAGTCCTTGCCTCCGGATACGGCGACGGCGATTCGGTCGCCCTCTTCAATCAGATTGAATTCGCCGACAGCTTGACCGGCCAGCTTCTTGACTTTACGAAAATGGGCATTGTTCAGTAACAACTTGGACCTCTGAAACGCTTCTAAATAGGGATAAGCCGCTTGTCCTGGCATTTAACGATATAAGGCGGATTTTTTCAAGACTGAGAAAGCTGCGTTCCGGGAGGTTCATTCAATATGATGCTCGGCGTGGGACGGCGACAGCCCGATAAGGTGTCGGCAGTCCTCCAGGACCATGTAGAGAGTCGGAATCAGCAGCAGGGTAATACCGGTGGCAAAGAGAATCCCGAAGGCCAGGCTGATCGCCATGGGCACGAGAAATTGTGCCTGCACGCTGGTTTCCAGGATCATCGGCGTAAGCCCGAAAAAGGTGGTCAAAGAGGTCAGCAGAATCGGGCGGAAGCGTCTTTTACCGGCACTCAGAAGGGCTTCCGTGAGCTCCTTGCCGTCGCGACGGTGCCGATTGATGTAGTCGATCAACAGCAGCGAATCGTTGACGACCACACCGGTCAGGGCAACCAGACCAAACATGCTCAGGATGCTCAGGTCGTAGCCCATCAGAAAATGGCCAAGGATCGCACCAACGATCCCGAAAGGGATGGCAGCCATAATCAACAGCGGTTGTGAGTAACTGCGAAACGGGATCGCCAGCAGGGCAAAGATAACGATCAACACCAGCTTGAAGCCGTTGAACATACTCGCCATTGACTCCCGGCGATTCTTGTCCTCACCCTCCAGGTCATAGCTCAAACCGGGGAAATCTGCGATCAGTTTCGGCAGGGCGGTGGACTTGATCTCAGCGACGATCTCCTCGGCGTTGGCGACATGGCTGTCCACGGTCGCGGTCACATTGATGACGCGTTTACGATCGGTCCGGTTGATCTTGCTGAAGCCGCGGCTTTCAACCAGGGTCGCCGCCCGGTCCAGGGGAATCTCCCCGCCACCCGGCACCCTGATGCGCATGGTTTCGAGATCCCAGAAGTGTTGACGGCTCTCTTCCGGGTAGCGGACCAGGACTTTCACCTCATTGCGCCCTCGCTGCAGGCGCAGGGCTTCGGCACCGTAAAAGGCTCCGCGCAACTGCCGGCCGAGATCTTCTTCGGTAATCCCCAGAGTACGGGCCTCGGCTTTCAGGCGAACCTTGACTTCCCGCTTGCCGAGCGTGTAGTTGTCGGTAATGTCGCCCGTACCCGGATAAGTGGCGATCAGTTCCTTGAGCCGCTCGGCAGCCTGGTCCAGAACAACGAAGTCATTATGCGCCAGTTGCACGTCAATATTGGCTCCAAGGTGGATCAGGGTCGATGTAAAGGTCAGGGTCTCGACACCAACAATATTCCCGACCCGCTCCCGCCAGCGGTTGGCAATCTCGCTGGCCGGCACCCCGCGCATTTCGCTCGGCGTCAAGAACATCGAGATACTTGCAATATTGCCGCCGGAGCTGGTAAAGGCTCCGGCAGGACCGCGATCCGCGACAGCTGAACCGACATTCGAAAAGATGTGACGCATCACCGACACACCTTCAGGTCTGGTCTTATCGTACTCGGCAACCACATCCAGGCCGGCTTTGACGACCTGGTCCTGAACTTCCGCCGTCAGGACGACCGGGCTGCCGGGAGCAAGCTCGAGTGCGACCTGAATGACGTCAGCATCAACTTCGGGCATAAAACGAAACTTGACGATTCCGCCGCCGATCAGGCCAACGCCGGCCAGGAGCAGGACGGCAACGGCAATCGCAACGGTCGTGTAGCGATATTCCAGACAGAGGGCGAGAGTCTTTTGGTAGGGCCCGTCGATGAATCGCTGCAGAAGTCGGCCGAATCGTTGCCGGTTCCTCTCAAGGTTGGCCAGCAAGCGGCCGGGGTCCTTGACCCGCTGGCCGATCGCCAGGTGAGCGGGAAGAATGAAAAGACATTCCACCAGGGAAACCAGCAGGACGGTAATGACGATCGCCGGAATCACCAGGATGAACTTGCCCATGATGCCGCTGGTAAAAAGCAGCGGCAGAAAGGCCGTGACCGACGTCAGGATGGCGAAGATGACCGGTTGGGCGACCTCGGTCGCGCCATCAATCGCAGCCTGCAGGTATGGCTTGCCCGATTGACGCTGTTCATACACGTTCTCACCGACGACAATGGCATCATCAACCACGATGCCGAGCGCCATAATGAAGGCAAACAGCGAAATCATGTTGATCGAGACACCGATCGCCGGCATGAAGAGCAGGGCCCCGCAGAAGGAGATGGGGATGCCGAGCATGACCCAGAGCGCCAGGCGGATTTCCAGGAACAGCCCGAGGGTGATGAAGACCAGAACCAGGCCGAGCAGGGCATTCCTGGTGAGCAGGTCCTTGCGACTTTTGAAGAGCTCCGAGTTGTCATTCCAGGTGGCCAGGTCGACCGATTCCGGCAGTTGCCGCCGCTTGACCTCGACATATCGTTTCACTGCATCGGAGATCTCGGTCGGTTTCTGATCAGCAACGCGATAAACCTTGGCCATGGCTGCCGGCTGGCCATCGAACAGACTGAACTGGTCGGTCTCCTCGAAACTGTCTTTTATGGTCGCGATATCTCCCAGGGTGACTTCCGTGCCATCAACCGTGGTCAGGATAACGATACTGGCGTATTCATGGCCGACATAGCGGCGTTCCTTGGTTCTGACCAGGATCTCGCCGGAGCCGGTTTTAATCGTCCCGCCCGGAAGATCGAGGGACGCCTGTCGAACCCGCTGGGCGATCATGTCAAAGGTCAGGCCGTAACGACGCAGGTTGGTTTCGTCGATCTCTATGGAGATTTCATAAGGACGCACACCGCTCAAATCAACCTGGGTAATCCCCGGTTCCAGCAACAGCTCGTCGCGAACCTGTTCGACAAGTTCCCGCAGGCTTCGTTCCGGCAGTTCGCCGAAGACCACCACCGAGATCACTTCGCGGCGGTTGAGCATTTTGCTGACGACCGGCTTTTCCGCATCCTTCGGGAAGGTGGTGATGCGATCGACTTCACTTTTTATATCCTGCAGAACCAGGTCGATATCTGCATCCGTCATGATCTCCGCGGTAACCACTCCGTAACCTTCCGCAGCCACCGATTTGACCTGTTTGATGCCGTCCACCCCGGTCAGGTTTTCTTCGATCTTGAAGATCACCCCTTCTTCGACCTCTTCCGGTCCGGCGCCGGGATAGACGACCGAAACCTGGACCCGATCGAGATTCACGTCCGGGAAGACCTCCTGTTTGATGCTGAAGCCAAGGATCAGACCCCCGACGATAAAAACCAGCATCAGCAGGTTGGCGGCGACATGGTTCTCCGCCATCCAGCGAATCGCGCTGTTCATTACCTGGCCTCCCTCAAATTCGGACGCAGCAGCATTCCCTCAGCGGCCCCGGTCAGTCCCGTCAAGATGACCTGCTCTCCAGCCTGCAGACCGGCCTGGACCAGAATTTCATCACGTTCGCGACGAATAATATCGACCGTACGAATATGCAGGCGGTTTTCACTGTCGGCAATCCACACGGTATCGTTGTCACGTAAAGCGCCGCGCGGCACAGCGATGACATCAGCAAGTTCTTCGCCCAGCATCCGGACCTCGACAAACATGCCCGGCAGAAGTTGATTGAGAAGGCTTCTCCCTGCGCCATCTTTGGCAAGAGGATCGGTAACCGTGACCACCACATGCGCAGTGCGGTTACGCGGGTCGATCTCACCCATGGCCCGGGTTATCGCTCCCTGCCAGCGGAAGTTCCGGCCGCCGGATTGCAGCTCAATCTCTGCCTCGGAGCCTTTTTGCACGCCTCCGTTGCGCGGCACCTGCAGCCAGGCAAGATCATCGAGAGTGACCGGCACGACAATCTCCACCTGATCGGTCCCGACCACCGTTGCGACTGCGGACCCGGCATTCAGATACTGGCCCAACTCGAGTTGTTCGCTACGCACGTAACCGTTGAAAGGTGCAAACAGTCGGGTTCGCTGCAGGTTGATTTCAGCCTGCCGGACATTGGCTGCTGCAGCATCCCGCTGGGCCCGGGCACTCTTCATCTGCGGCTCATAGACCACCAGGGGGTCAGGCTCTTCAGTACTGCCGGGGTTCAGGGCCTGCCATTCCTGGCGAGCAACCCTGGCAAGATTCTCGTTGCGCTGCAGTTCCAGCTCGGCCTGGGCCAGACTGGCCTTGGCCAGGTCGATGGCAAGTTCATAATCCACGCTTTCAATGGCAAACAGCAATTCGCCTTTGCGGAACGTCCCCCCCTCCACCATGTTCGGCGACAATTCGCTGACTCGCCCCCTGACCTGCGGTGTAATGTTGACTTCCTGTCTCGATTGGGCCGTACCTGTACCAAAGACAACGACCCGACGGGAACTCTTTACCAGTTCAGCCGTTTCAACCAGCGGACCGAGATAGGGTGTCTCCAGAGGTTTGGGTATCTTGCGCGATTTCACCAGGACAAAGGTCAACCCAAGGGCAATAACGATGACCAGGAGCGGCAGTAGTGCTCTTTTCGTTCTCATTGTTTCGCTTCCTTTTCCGTCTGCAAACGGGCATTCATCAGGTCTTGCATCCAGGAGCCACCCAATGCTCGCGCCAGGCTGATACGGTCGACCAGAAGTTGTCTCTGGGCGGCGAGCAGGTTGCTGCGGGTTTCAAAATCTGTGCGCTGGGCAGTCAGCACAGGCAGATAATCGTCCAATCCGGCGAGGTAGCGGTCGGTCGATAGTCTCAAGGTCGCCCCGGTTGCTTCTGCCGTTGCAGCAAGTTGCTCCAACCTTTGAGCCGTGGCATAGTTGTTCGCCAGGGCATCTTCAACGTCCTTGAACGCGTTGAGAACGGTCTGCTGGTAGAGTGCGACGGCTTCCCGCAGTGCTGCCTGCTGACGATCCACCTCGGCCCGCCGCCGTCCGCCATCGACAATCGGCATGCTGAGGTTGCCAAGCAGGCTCCAGAACTCGCCGGTCAGCAGCCCCGCTGTCACATCCTGGCGCAACGTCCCGTAGCTGCCGGACAGGCTGATTGACGGAAAGCGGTCGGCAATAGCCGCAGCAACCCTTTCGTCGGCGGCTCCGACTCGCGTCAACGCGGCCCTCAGGTCAGGACGATTATTCAGCAGGTCAGCCGGTATACCGACACCGGGAAGGTCTGGGGCGGCAGGCAACTCGGCAAGGGAGCCGTTTTTATTCTGCTCCGGGTAGCGACCGAGCAAAACGCTGATCGCGTGTTCGGCTTCGGCCAGACGCGCTTCATAAAGATAGCGAATTGACCGGGCTGCCGTCTGGGTCTGACGCGACTGGTACATGTCGATCGCCGGGGCCAGGCCAAGTCGATAGCGACGTTCGACACGCTGTTCTGTGTCAACATAGGAAGCCACCAGTTGATCGTTCAGAGCCATTTGCGCACGCTGTTCAACGGCCAGGAAATAGAGATCGGCCAGGCGCGCGGACAAGCCTATATAGAGTGTCTGTAAATCCTCCTGGCCGGCAGCATAATCAAGTTGTGCAGCTTTGGTCCTGGCCTTCAATTTCCCCCAGAGATCAAGTTCAAATCCTGCAACCAGCGATAGTTGTTCCGTATTACCGATAAAATCATCGTTCAGGCCGGGCTGCTGCGAACGGGACAAGCTGCCGTCCGAGGAAAGAAATGGCAACTGGGCGCTGCGGTTGATCCTGACCAGCGACTCGACCTGGTCCAGCCGGGCAATCAGCTGGGTCAACTCAAGGTTCTGCCTGAAAAGTTCTTCCATCAACCGGTTCAGCTGTTCGTCCTGAAAAGCCAGCCACCAACGCTCAGTCGGAGCATTCGTCATCCCGCTCTCCCGGCTCTCCAGGTATCCGGGAGGTGGTTCAACCGGCAGAGTCACCGGTGACGGTTCATGTAATGTGCAGCCCACCATGGCTGACAACATGGCGGCAAACAACAAACCCCGTATCACCTCGGCACCTCCATACCGGCGGCAGTAAAATCAAGAAAGTGTTCGATCAGTTCATCGACGGGCAGGTCGATATTGACATTCTCCGGGACCATCGAATAGCGCTCGTGGCAGCGCATGATATGACTCAGGCAGCCCATGGTGAAATGCATGCGCCAGAACAGGTCCTGCTCTGTCAAAGCGGGCAGCGAGAGGGCCAGTGCCTGGAAGATGCGCTGCAAAAGGGGCTGCATGTGTCGCAGGAAGATCGACATCGCAATGCCGCGCGGCTCGGCAAGGGTCCGTCCGATCAGAGCGATGAAATCTTCGGCCTCCGAGCCCTGCTGACGCAGGCGCAAGGTCGGCTCGACAAACGCGCGCAGGACCTCTCTGCAGGAAGGCAACTCCCCTGCCAGTTCGGCCTTTTGCAGAAGCGCCTCAAGCTGGCCGCGGCGAATCTCGTTGAGCGGGTCAAGCCGGCGGACAATGACCGCTTCAAGCAAGGCTTCCTTGCTGCCGAAATGATAATTGACCGCTGCCAGGTTGGCATCGGCTGTTGTAGTTATCCCACGTAGCGATGTGGCATGGTAGCCGTCCCTTGCAAACAGGTGTTCGGCTGCATCGAGAATCCTCTGTTTGGTATCCGGCTGACTCATCAGCTGACAGTGCCTCCAACGTAGGAAAGGTTAATGTTCATACGTATGATTAAAACATCTGTTTTAATTATGTCAAGGGGTTTCTTCCAACGTACACATCCAGGCAGCCACTGAACATGAACGAATCGTTCAAAGAGATGAACTTGTTCACTGGGCGCCTGCGTCATCATCTCCTGCAGAGTGCGAGTAATTTCATAGATCTTCACATCTTGCGTCCGCTGATATCCGTGCTAGCCTTTAGATAACATTTCTTCTCAAGGATGCTCGAATATGTTTACCTGGAAGCGCCTGCTTTATGCCTGTGTATTGTTCGTCGTCCTGCTTTTTGGTTTTGTCAGCCTGATCCTTCCCGGAATTATTGTCGATAAGGCACAAAGCCTTGTTGCCGAGGAAACGGGCCGCACCTTGAGCATCGGCTCGATGAGCATCAACCCGATCGGTTTGACCGTTTCGATCGGTGACCTGTCCCTCAGCGAGGCCGACCCTGAAACACCCTTCATCACCTGGCAAAAGCTGACCCTCTCGCTGAGCCTGAAGTCCCTTTATTACATGGCACCGGTTATCGACGAGCTGCAACTCGATACACCCTATGTACACCTTGAGCGTCTGGCTGAAAACCGGTTCAATTTCAGTAGTCTGATTCCAAAAGCAGACGAACCTGTCGATCCTGAACCTGCAGGGGAGCCGGCTCGTTTCTCGATCAACAACCTGACGATTCGTAACGGCACGGTTGAGCTGGTCGACAGCAGCCTCGACGAACAGGTCCGTCATTCGATCCATGACCTGACCCTGGCCCTGCCAGCCATCGGCAACCTCCCCTACATGGTCGACAACCCTGTGCAGCCGATGTTGCATGCAATTGTCAATGACGCACCCGTCGACGTTAAAGGAGAACTCAAGCCATTCACCGAGGCCCGGGAAATGCAACTCAACCTTGTCCCTGGACAACATCGACCTGCCCTTCTACCTCGGCTATGTGCCGATGGAACTGCCGGTCCAGTTGCGTAACGGGCGCCTCAGTTTCGACCTGGAACTCCTCTACCGCCTCACGGCCGACGCCGGACCGGAGCTGGAACTTCAGCGGCCACATCGACCTGACCTCACTCGATATCCGCGACCGCCAGAACGAAAGGCTGTTTTTCCTGCCGCTGATGCAAGTGGATATCGCACCGACCCGCCCGCTGGCCAAGGATATCCACCTCAGCGCCTTGCACGTGTACAACCTGGAAGTCTCACTTGAATCGTGACCGGCAAGGGGTCTGGAACCACAGTCGAATGGCAATGGACAGCGATCAACCGGCCAGCCCGGAGACAGAGCCCGCACCGGAGAGCGAAGAACAGGAACCCGATCAACCTCTCAGGCTGCTGATAGACGACTTCAGACTCCGTGACGGCGTGGTCCACTTCAAAGACGATGTCCCTGCCGGAGGTTTTGCGACCACCGCCCAGGAGATTAATATCGACTTGCAAAAGTTTGCCCTGGATACAAGCGAAGCAATCCCGTTCAAGCTCTCACTGGCAACCAAGCATGAAGAAAACATCACGGCTCATGGCGACTTCCTGCTCAAGCCGTTTACGCTTCAGCTGCAGACCGAAGTAAAAGATCTGAAAACTGCCGTCTACGCTCCCTACTACCAGGACGCTTACAGCGTGCCCCTCGGTGGCAGCATGTCGGTTAGCGCCAGGCTGGATATCAACCCTCAGCAACCGCTTCTGGTCAGTCAGGGCCATCTTGCATGGGAAGATGCATACATGGCCTTCAACAAGACCGAAGGCCTGGGCATCGCCCTGCTGGAATTGACCGGACTCTCTTTTGACATGGCGGAAAACCGGCTCGAGCTTGCATCCTACGTGGCCAAAGACGGGCGGGTAAATTTCTCCCGGAGCGACGCAGGACACTGGTCCCTGCTCTCCAGACAACTTCCCGGTCCTGGCCAAATTGACCGAGGCCCCGGAGAACGCTCCGCCGCCCGCGTCAAAGGATGAAGGCACAGGAGTTCAGTTACCAAATCGGTGAGCTGGCGCTTGTCAACTGGCAATTCGATGTCCGTGACGACATGCCTGAAACCTCTGTAAACCTGCAGGCACGGGAGTTCAACCTGACATTCCGCAACCTGGCTGCGCCGGAGAAAGTTCAGAGCCCTTTCGAGTTTTCGACGCGATTCGGTCGCAAAGGCCAGGTCCAACTGGACGGCACGGCCTCCCTGGCAGACCAGTCGCTGAAGATGAAAGGCCAGCTGAAGAACATCGCGCTGAACACCTTTGCCCCGTATGTCAGCGAGCAGGCAAACCTGGTGCTGCAGAACGGCACGCTGAATCTCACCACACAGGTGTCGATCGCCCCGGAGCAAGAAGGTCATAACGTCCGCTTCAGTGGCAATCTTGGCATCAGTCGCTTCCACCTGCTGGACGGCGTCCACCGCGAAGACCTGCTCAAGTGGGACAGTCTGCAACTCGCCAGGATCAACGGCCAGACGGCCCCGATGGAGCTGTCGATCGAGTCGATCACGCTCAGCGATTATTTTGCCAAGGTCCTGATTGACGAGGAGGCGCGCCTCAACCTGGCTGAAGCGTTCCGCAAAGAGAGTTCACCAGCCGAAGAAGGAGACGCAGCAGGAGCCTCTTCTGCAACGGTGGCGGCGACAGAGAAAGAAGCCGAACCGGAGGCCCCTCGCCCGGTCGTTCGGATCGATACGGTCACCCTGCAGGGAGGACAGGTCGACTTTACCGACCGCAACCTGCCCAGGACATTCCATGCCGACATGCGGGAACTGGGAGGCCGCATCAGCGGACTCGATTCCGACCCCGCAGCCCGTGCAGAGGTTGACCTGCGCGGCAGCCTGCGCGGTCAGTCTCCCTTGAGCGTCAGCGGCTTTGTCAACCCGCTTGCGGAAAAACTGTTCCTCGACCTCAAGTTAAGTTTTCGCGACATTGACTTGAGCCCCATGTCGCCTTACTCGGGAAATTACGTCGGTTACCTGATCGAAAAAGGCAAATTGAACCTTTCGCTGGAATACAAGGTCGAAGACAACCAGCTGAAAGCCACCAACGAGGTGTTTCTCGATCAGTTCACTTTTGGCCAGTCCGTGGAAAGCGAGCAGGCCACCAGCCTGCCGGTCAAGCTGGCCGTCGCGCTGCTCAAGGACAGAAACGGCGAGATTCATCTCGATATCCCGGTTTACGGCAATCTCGATGACCCACAGTTCAGTATCGCCGGTGTGGTCTGGACCATCATCAAGAACCTGCTCGTCAAAGCGGCCACCTCGCCCTTCGCCCTGCTCGGCGCAATGCTTGGCGGCGGTGAAGAGGATTTCAGCAGCATCCATTTCGATTACGGCACTGCTCGTCTGAGTCCGGTAGAGCAGGACAAACTGCAGCGCATGTCCCAGGCGCTGCTTGATCGGCCCGGTTTGGATGTTGAAGTCAGCGGTTTTGTCGATCCAGACAATGACCCGGAGGGCTACCGCAAGGAGCAACTGTCTACGGAGATCAAAAGACTCAAATATCTTGACCTGGTCGAAGAAGAGGCCATTCCCGAGGAGCTCAGGGAGGACGACGTCAAGGTATCCGCCGAGGAGTATGCCGACTACCTCTGGCAGGTTTACCGCGAAAAGGATTTCCCCAAACCGAGGAATTTCATCGGCATGACGAAAAAACTTCCGGAAAGCGAGATGGAGAAGCTGATTTACGCCAACACCGAGGTCGACGAGGAGGTCCTCGGCAAACTCGCCCGAGAAAGGGCTCTGGCCGTGCAGAATTTCCTCAGCGAAGAAGGGCAGTTGCCCAAGGCAAGGATTTTCCTCAAAGAGCCTGATATCACAGCGGCTCCGGATAAGGAGACAACTACCCGCGCCCGGGTCGAACTCGGCGCCTCGGTGCAATAACTTGACGGAGAAGAGGACCACATGAACGACGCGCTGCTGATCATCGACATGCTCAACGATTTCGTTTTACCGGGGGCCCCGCTGGAAGTACCGGAGACCCGCGCGATCATCGACAACATCCGTACGCAGGTGGACAAGGCCAGGAAGGGCAACAGACCGGTCATCTACGTTTGTGATTCGCACACCGAAGATGACCCGGAGTTCTCCCGCATGGGGTGGCCGCCGCACGCGGTGCGCGGGACCCACGGAGCAGCAGTCATCAATGAACTGGCCCCGATTGAAACGGATCCGATTATCGAAAAGACCAGCTACTCGGCGTTTCACCAGACCGGCCTGGAGGGGCTACTGCAGAGCCGCAACATAGACCATCTCACCCTGACCGGGTGCGTGACCAACATCTGTATCTTCTACACCGCATATGACGCTGTCATCCGCGGCTACGACGTGACTGTACCGTCGGACTGCGTGGCGGACCTGGATGCTGGGGACGGGTCCTTTGCCAGGAAACAGATGTCCGAGGTCCTTGGCGTGAAGGTCATGTGAACTCAGCAGGAATGCTCTCGCTGCAGTTTTTCCCTGAGGTCGAGCAGTCGTTTACTGATGCCGACCTTGTAAACATGCGGATTGATGAGGCGCAGACTGCCTTCCGGCAAACATTTCAGCTGAGCTTCGCAATAGTCGGCCATCTCCATCAATGACTGGGCAGGCTGTAGAACCTGGCCACCCTCCATGACCACTGAACAACAATCGACAAGCTGGCATTCCGCCGCAACCGTCTTGCAACGCTGGGGATGTCTCGGGTCATAGGCAACCTGTCCTGCCGCAAAAGGCGTGTCCCTGTCATCATCAAGGTCCAGTACGTCCATTATAAACCGGCCCTTGCCATCTTTTGCCCGCAGCCATCGTTTACAACCGGGCAAGGTGCTTTTCACCGGGTCGCTGGTCACTTTCATGCGCGGTTTGCCTGCGAACTCAACCAGCTTGTATACGCCGCCGAGGGCTCCGCCGCCGGGACCGGCACAGGTCGCCAGGCGTGTCCCGACCCCATAAATATCGATCAGGCCTTCTTCGCTGCGGATCGAATTGATGACGTATTCGTCCAGTTCGTTCGATGCGACGATTTTCACGTCAGGGAAGCCTGCGTCATCGAACATCCGGCGCGCCTGACGGCTCAGGTAGGCCAGGTCGCCGGAATCGAGCCGAACGCCGATCAGTTCATGCCCTGCGGCGCGCAATTCCCTGGCCACCACGAGGCTGTTCGGCAAGCCGCTTGAGAGAGTGTCGTAGGTATCGACCAGGAGTACGCAATGATCCGGAAAAGACTCAGCGTAGGCCCGGAAAGCACTCAGCTCGTCGGCGAACGCCATGACCCAGCTGTGGGCGTGAGTCCCCCTCACCGGCAGGTCGAACACACGCCCGGCGAGGACGTTACTGGTGGCACGCACGCCGCCGATGGCAGCGGCACGGGCGACACTCATGGCACCATCGGGGCCCTGGGCACGCCGCAGGCCGAACTCGATGACCTGACTCCCGCCCGCAGCATGAGTCAGCCGGGCCGCCTTGGTTGCTACCAGAGTCTGGAAATTGATGATGTTGAGCAGCATGGTTTCGACGAACTGGGTTTCGGCCAAAGTCCCCTCTACGGTCAGCAGCGGCTCACCCGGAAAAACGATCTCTCCTTCCCGGGGAGCAGTCACCTTGCCACGGAACCGGAACAACTTCAAAAACTCGAGGAAGGAATCGTCAAACAGGCCAAGCGAGGCCAGGAAATGAAGATCCTCTCCGGTAAAGGCCAGTCCGGAAAGATACTCCAGGGCCGGCTGCAGCCCGGCAAACACCGCATACCCCCCCTGATAGGGGGTCTCGCGGAAAAACAGTTCGAAGGCCGCGGGTTCCTCGAGCATCGCTTCGCGCTGGTAACCAGCCAGCATGGTCAGTTCATATAGGTCAGTCAGCAAAGGTTTGTCCATGACGATCCCACTTTCGTGATTTTCTGAGGTTGAACCCGACATCTTACAGAAGAAATGACGGAAACCCTGTTCATCATTGCCTTTTTACGCTATTCTGAGCCGAATTAATCGCAAGGAGGAGGAAAACCATTCATCATGGTCACACGAATTATCATTTTCGCCCTGATTGCCGGGGTGGTCTATCTCAATTATACAATACCGACAAGAGAGGACCACAAAGCCTTTCTGCTCGAGGAATTGCAAATCGGTTATGCGTTGAACGAAGAACAGCAGGAAAGGCTCTGGAAGAAAATCGATTATTCGAATTTCTTTGTCTGTTCCTTCATGAAAGATACGACGAGCAGCGTCATGATTTCCTACGGCTTCCTCAAGCAAGTTAAGCTGGCCAACGATAAATGGTTAACGGAGACCAGGACAAAGATACTCAGGCAGTCCAACTACTGACTGGCTCTGCAAATGAAAGTGACCCGTATCTACGCCGACAAAGATGGAGAATCCCGCTTTGCGGAGCTGGACATCCCACTCCAGGATGCAGGTGAAATCGGCGCTCTTTCCGAGCTGTTTCCGGTGAAAGGCATTATCTTCCGTGAAACAGACGGCGACTATAACTATACCTGGCACAATGCCCCATGTCGCCAGTTCGTTCTGATGCTTCAGGGCAGTGTTGAAATCGAGGTCAGCACCGGAACCAGACGGACCTTTCATAGCGGCGACATTCTGCTGGTCGAAGACACCACCGGGCGCGGCCATATCAGCAGAGCCGTCAACGGGCAGCCCCGCAAGTCTGTTTTTGTGACGCTCGCGCAGCATTTTGTTTACCCATATGACTAAGGCAACTTAAAGTTCATCAACCGTGGCCGATCTAAATCACCTCTTCGATAACCTGAAAAAACTCGACTGGCGGATGTTGACGCGCCCGGTGATCCTCAGTGTCGTTGTCGGCCTGGTGACCGGCAGCGCGGCGGTCCTCTTCTATTTCGCCACCAACAGCATTGAACATTTGTTCCTTTTCAAAATGGCCGGCTACCACCCGCCTGGCGAAGGAGCAGAAGCCATTCTGGCGATCGGCGACGGGATGATCGACAACCTGGCCATGGACTACCGCTGGTTTCTGTTCCTGGTCCCGGTCATCGGTGGCCTGATTTCCGGTTTCCTGGTGTTCAAGTTTGCCCCGGAAGCTGAAGGCCACGGCACGGATGCGGCGATCGACGCCTTCCATAACAAGGGCGGCATCATCAGGGGGCGGGTGCCGATCATCAAGGGCCTCGCATCGATCGCCACGATCGGAACCGGTGGCTCTGCCGGGCGCGAGGGACCGATCGCCCAGATCGGAGCAGGCTTCGGCTCGTTTATCGCCAGCAAGCTGAAACTGACTTCCACCGACCGGCGGATTCTGCTTCTCGCCGGCATGGCGGGAGGAATTGGCGCCACGTTCCGCGCCCCCCTGGGCGGAGCGTTGTTTGCCGTCGAGGTCCTTTACAAGAACCCGGAGTTCGAACACGAGGGGCTGATCCCGGCGATTATTTCATCGATCACGGCTTTTTCCCTGTTCGGTGCCACCACCGGCTGGAAGCCGCTGCTGGCAACACCTTACTTCAGCTTTGAACACCCGCGGGAGCTGATATTGTTCCTGCTGCTCGGCATTGCCTGTGCCGCACTCGGCAGGCTCTACGTCAAGTGCTTCTACGGGACCCAGAAACTCTTCAAGCAGTGGGATTTCCCGATCATGCTGAAACCGGCCGTCGGCGGGTTCCTGCTCGGCCTGCTGGCCATGGTGGTCCCCCAGGTTCTGGGTTCAGGCTACGGCATGGTGCAGGCGGCGCTGTACGGCAAGGTCGCCCTGTGGGTGATGCTGGTGGTGGCCCTGGCCAAAATCGTTGCCACCAGCCTGACCATTTCTTCCGGCGGCTCCGGCGGCGTGTTTGCCCCGAGCCTGGTGATCGGTGCGATGCTCGGTGGCGCCTTCGGCGCCTCTGCCGAGCTGCTCTTCCCGGCCATGGTTCACGACCCGCGGGCCTATGTCCTGATCGGCATGGCCGGTTTCTTCGCCGGCGTTTCCAACACACCGATCGCCACCCTGATCATGGTCAGCGAACTGACCGGGAACTACGGCCTGTTGGCCCCCCTGATGCTGGTCTGCACCGTCGCCATGATCGTCTTTCCACGCAACTCGATCTACCAGAAACAGGTTAAAAGTCGCATTGACTCACCGGTGCATCTGGGCGAATTCATCGTTGACGTCCTGGAAGGCAAACGTGTTGATGACCTGCGCGAACATGGTCGAAAGCCAACGCTGATTGCCGAAGGTCTGCCCTTGCCGGAGATCCTCGAGTTGATTGCTAACGCCGAGGGAGCCTACTACCCGGTGGTTGACGACGAGCTGCGGATGACAGCAATCTTCTCGGTCAACGACATCCGGCGCATACTCGCCGAGGACCTGCCTCCCAGCCTGGTCCTTGCCAGGGACCTTGCCGTATCACGGGTCATTACGACGACCCCGGACGAATCGCTGACAGAGGTGATGCGCAAGCTTTCCAGCCGCGGTCTGGAGGAGATCCCGGTGGTTGATGAAGAAGACCCGCACAAGGTTCTCTACATGCTGACCCGCCGTTCAGTGCTGGCCTGCTACGCAACAGAACTGGAAAAGAAGAAGGAACACTACTCATCAGACTGATCTCGTTGTTTGACTCCGATGTAAAAATCTTGAGATGATAGAGCCATAACTTCATACAAGGTTATTCTGTTCCCATGGCTGAAAGTTTTCCATTCTCTGCAATTCTCGGCCAGGAGGCGATGCAAACCGCCCTCCTGATCAGCGCAGTCGATCCGGCCATCGGCGGCGTGCTGGTCCGTGGGCAAAAAGGCACGGCCAAATCGACTGCCGCCCGTGCCATGGCCGCCCTGCTGCCATCAATAACGGTCGTCGCAGGCTGTCCCTTCCACTGCGACCCGGATCAACCGGACGCGTTGCACTGGGAATGTCGTGCTCAACGTGCCTCCGGTGCGAGCTTGCCCCGCGAGATGATCGCAACGCCATTTGTCGACCTGCCCCTCTCCACGACCGAGGACCGCCTGGTCGGTACACTGCACCTGGAAAACACCCTGAAGAGCGGCAAACGCCAGTTTGAGCCGGGCTTGTTCGCTGCCGTCCATCGTGGCATCCTGTATGTTGACGAAGTCAATCTTCTGCCTGACCACCTGGTCGATCTGCTGCTCGACACCGCGGTCTCCGGCCAGAACCTCGTCGAGCGTGAGGGAATTCAGTACAACCATGCATCACGTTTTATCCTGATCGGCACCATGAATCCGGAGGAAGGCGAGCTGCGCCCGCAGTTTCTCGACCGGTTCGGGCTTTGCGTGACGATCGCCGGAGTCGATGATATTTCCTTAAGACGCGAGATCGTTTTACACCGGCTCGCTTTCGACCAGGACCCGAACAGATTTACAAGTGATTTCACCGCTAGCGACGAAGCGCTCAGGCAGCAGGTCCTGCAGGCCAGGCAACGTCTCAACGAGGTTGCCATTCCTGCCGAGATTGTTGACCGCGCGGTAGCCATCGCAACCGCCGCCAGGGTCCAGGGACACCGGGCAGAGCTGGCCCTGGTCCGATCGGCAAGAGCACTTGCCGCCCTCCTCGACCGCGACAGCGTCGACATCTCCGACCTGATTGAAGTTGCCGGATTCGCCCTGGCACATCGCATCCCCGGTTCAACGGTTTTGTCCCGGGAAGACGTGTACAGGCAACTCGCTGAGCTGAACCCCGAGACGATGCAGAGAGCGCTTTCAAACCCGCATCCAGGACAGGAGCATGATGAGATTTACCTGCTGGACGATCAGGACTTTCCCGGTTCTGCCGCTGCGGGGAGCTCGTTGTTTACTTTCCTAAAAAAAAAATTGACGACCGCTTCTTCTGCGCCGATCAGTCGTTCGACATAAACAGCATTGACCTGGCGAACATCCCTGTAAAGCAACGCAGAAGCGCGCCGACACCCGGCGCATCCGGATCGGCAACTCACGGCAGACGCACCGGGAGTCGCGCATGGCAACCCGGGAGGAAACTGACACCGATTGATGTAGGCAGAACCGTCAATGCCTGCATCACGCGTCTGGCCCTTTCAAGGGAACCCGGGCAAAGGCAGCCCTGACTTCAGCGGACCTGCATTTGCAGCTGCGTAGCCAGAAACCTCGTCGGCTGGTGGTCTTTGCCATCGACACTTCGGACTCCATGGGGGACGGCCCCATGACGCGCATGTCCGCGGCCCTCGGTGCGATCGCGGCACTTGCCGCACGAGCCTACCTGAACCGTGAGCAGGTCTGCCTGATCACCTTTCGCGATCGCCACGCCCAGCTTGTCGTGCCGCCCACCGACAGCGTCATGCGCATCAGGCAGCAATTGGATCGTCTGCCGGTCGGCGGCGCAACCCCTCTGGCGGCAGGATTGAGAAAAGCCGGGCAGGTGATCGCCCAGGCAAAACGTAAAGACCCGGCGGTGGAACCGTTGCTGGTCCTGATTTCGGACGGTGAAGCGACAATGCCGCTGCACCCCGGTGCCGATCCGGCGCAAGAAGCGCTTGATTTCGCCCGACAGCTGGGGCAGGAGATGGTGCCGGCCCTGGTCATCGATACCATGCCTGGTCATCTGCAGCGAAGCTTCATGCCGCAGCTGGCCAAAGCCCTGGGCACTGACTGCCAACACATTGCAAACCTGCAGGCCAGACAGATTCTGCAACTTATTGAAACGACTCAAACTGCTATTATCATCATGAAAAATACCGAAAGTATAAATCTGTCAAGCATAGCTGCCGCCCTGTCAGCATATCTCCCGGCTGAAAGACCGGTCAACGATCGGGGGCACGCGGCTGTTGCCATGCTCCTCAGGGAAGGAGCCTGCTCTCCGGAGGTGCTCTTTATCATCCGGGCCACCCATGACCAGGACCCCTGGTCCGGAAACATCGGCTTCCCCGGCGGCAGGCTCAACCATGACGGTGAATCACCGAAGCAGGCTGCAGAACGGGAAACTTTCGAAGAATTGTCCCTTGATCTTGGCCGGGCACGCCACCTTGGCCGCCTCGACGATCTGTACGGTGCAATCATGCCGGTGCTGGTCTCGTGTTTTGTTTATCAACTGCAGGGTTCTGCTGAACTGCAACCGAATCATGAAATTGACACGACCTTCTGGTGCCCCCTGGGAAAGCTTCTTGAACCGGAACGCCACCAAAAGAGGACTTTTGTCTATCGCGGCGAAGCAAGAATCCATCCCGCCGTTGAACTGCTCAACCCGGAGCAGCCCCTGCTCTGGGGGATCACCTACCGATTGATGCGGAACTTCTTTGCTTTATGCGGCCAGGAGTTCGGCATCTGCGAGCAGCGGCAACCTTAGCGTTGTTTTTCCGGAACTTGCTTGAGAGGCTTTATGCGCTAAAATTCGGATAGTTCAACGTGCATTATTTCCGATTGACGGGAGACGAAATGAAAAGTCGACGATTTCGCAGGGTTCCTTTTGAAACCAAAGTTTCGCTCACTGTTGACCAGGATTACTGGGCTGGCGAACTCCTTGATGTTGCCATGAAAGGGGCCCTGGTCGAGACAATGGCGCCTCTGCCAATCCCGACGGGGGCCAGGTGCAAACTCAGCATTGCCCTGCCCGGGACGGCAATCTCCCTCAACTTCGACGCTGAACTTGTCCATGTCGAGGTTCTGCAATACGGCTTCAAGTTCATCAGTGAGGATCTTGAAACATTGACCCATTTACGCAAACTGATCGAGCTTAATACCGGCGATGCTGAAACGACACGCAGTGAACTGTCGGCCTGGCTCAACGACTGAAAGCTGAATAGTCGCACATAAAAAAGGCAGCTCGATCGAGCTGCCTTTTTCTTTCCTCGTTTAAAGCAGATGCCTATCTATGACCCAACCAGTTGACCAGGTTGATAGCCAGGCGCCGATTGGACTCATCGAAAAACCGGTTCTGAAACAGCGCATCGTCGCCAAAAACCACGTATCTTCCCTGCCCCAGGTGGCCGGCAACCAGCACACCGAACGATTGCATTGCGTCTGCCTTGGAAAACTGGTTGTCATGGTCCAGGTCGACCCAGCCATGCTGGCCGGTTTCAGCCAGTGTCGTGACATGGTCGGCAGCGCCTCGCAAGGCCCAGCTACCGTAAACCGAAAAGCTTTCAAGTCCTGCGGTCAGTGGATGAACGGCAAGTTTGCTGACCTTGAAATAAAGAGGATTGCCGCCGATCGCGGCAGCTTCTTCATGCAGCGTTCCGTTGGCAACATCGACATCCAGCTGCCGGAGGAGGTTAAGCGTTGGTTGCGGGATATGCAGCATGACCGCCAGGCCACCGCCGTTGTTGACGAAATCGAGAACCGCCTGAACTTCATCTTGGTTGAGTGGCCTGAAGGGTCCGGAAAGGACCAGCACATCGACCGAGGACAATTCCGCGCCATTCAGTGGTCCTGCAAAGCTCTTGACCTGGAAACCGTGCTCGCGGTAAGCGGCCGCCAGTGCGGACAGATCGAGCGGTCCGTCTTTGCCGATCAGGAACTGCTGGGCATGGGATTCATCGAACAGGACAACCGGAGCTGCGAAAGCGGATGTGGCAAGGGTTAGAATCGTCATCACACCGACAAGGGCAAGGTTGAAGTTTTTGTACATGCGGACCTCGGCAAGCTTTATTCTGACTTTTTCAGTTATCTTTCAGGGTGGAGTGTACCCGAAAGGCGTTTACGGTTTCAACTTATTTGATCCCGGGATACTGGGCCCCAAGCCTTTTTTAAAGGCTATTTTACCTATTCCGAATAAAAAAAGAACCCGGCGGCAACAAGACAATACGGCTCCATTCAGCTTTTGAGTCGCAATCCTAAGCAACAGAACGGATTGCCACTGCAGCTTCATAAACTGCAAAGATGCTGAGGGATTGGCTAAAGACCATGGTGGAAAAAACCTTTTTTCAAAACAAGAAAAAACAAGACCTCTTCGTTAAAATGTGTTATGAATATGGCCGATTTATGCTTGGGCAAAAAAACGTATCAAAGGGAGGCAGACACCATGGGACTCATTGACGTTCAGAAAGCGATCAAGGACTCCATCCAGACCGAAAAGGACGCCATGGACTTCTACAAGTATGGTGCCGAGCGTATGATGGAAGACAAGGCGCGGCAGACTTTTGAAATCCTTGCGCGCGAAGAATACCAACACGCAGAATCTTTTTACAGGATATATCCTGGGGACGACATCCCCTCTTTCCAGGAATTCATGAGCGCCCCGCCAAACACCGAATCCGACTGGTGGAAAGGCCTGCAAAACCTCCTGATGCAGGACTTTGACGAGCGCAAAGCCCTGGAACTTGCCATTGAGCAGGAAGATGCTCTGGAGAAGACCCTGCGGGAGATGGCGGCCGAGATAGACGACCCCGAGATCTCCAAGGTTTATCTGGCAAACGCCACCTCAACCCACAATCATCTTGAACTCGTCGAAGATGACTACAAGGCCATGTTCGGCATGAGCAGTTGAAGGACTCGATCGATTTCATATGAAACGACAAAGGCCGTCCCAATGGGGCGGCCTTTTTGCATACATAACGAAAGGCAATGGAGACGGAGGTTGGAGTTACTGGGAATGGATAAATACGAAGGTTGAGGCAGAGGCTAGACGCGAATGAGAACGCTATAGTTATAAGCTCTGCGTCTTTGCGCCTTGAGTGAGCAAAGCGAACGGGCGTTAAGGCTGGAGGCTGGAGAGCTGGGGGCTGGACGAGAAAAGAGGATAAAATCCGGGACATGAAAAGGGGATCGAATAATTTCGGTCCCCTTGTTGTCTTTAAATTTTAGTTGAACATCTTGGCGCCGAGGTAGGCCAGGGCCGGCCAGGCGATCAGTACGGCGGAGACGAAGGCGAACAGGCCCAGGACACCCATGACGGCAATCGTGTAACTGGCTTTGACGGAACTGATAATGTTGGCTGCGCTTTGCATGATGTTTCTCCTATGGGTGTCTTCGCTCAAAGTTGCGAGGCTTAAAGTTAATAAATCCTAGTTGAACAGTTTCGAGCCGATGTAGGCGAGTGCCGGCCATGCGATCAGAACTGCAGAGATGAAGGCGAACACGCCGAGAGCGGCAATAACGAGAACCAGGTAAGAACTTTTTACGGTATCCATAAAGCGGCTTTGAGTTTTCATGATGTTCTCCTTTTGTTAATTATTTTTAATTGATCTTGATTAGAGTTTTAACATTAGAAGATATTCATGTCAAGCATAAAAGTTAAAATATTTTCATATTTATTTAATATTCTTTAACTTACTGTTTTTATTGACAGTAATGAAGGCTACACCCCTCCGTATGGGCTTTTTCTGGCCCTTTTCTTAAATTAATTTTCAGTTTTTTATTGATAATAATGAGGAAACGCGTCACGAAAAACCTAAAAATCCTTTCAACGCAAAGGTTAGAGGCGGAGGCTGGCTTAAGGGCGGAGGCTGGGGGCTGGGTTAGGTGCGGGGGTTGGGGACTGGGGGCTGGGGGCTGTCAAAAGGGATTAAAATATAGCTTGCGCACCGGTTGCAGGCGGATTAAAATAGCCGCCGATGTGGCAGGAATGATCGGCAACACTATATTATTGAGGAGGTACCATGAGTACGTCCAAAACAAACACATGCAAGGAATGCGGCAAGTCATATTCGACAGCATGCCAGCAATGTCAGGCGTCAAAAAGCAACCGCAACAAGCGCTGAGGAAAGATCTTTTTCACGCCTTGCCACAGTTGACGGCTGGCAATCCCTTGATCCCCTGTTAAAACCTCTGCAGACACTGCGGAAAAGGACTGGTCATGAAAAAACTGATTACCCTTACTATTATTGTCATGCTCGTACTTGTCACGGCGCCTGCGGTTTTTGCTGATGCAGCCAGAGGCCAGGGAGTCTATATGAATTTCTGCGCACCCTGTCATGCCAGCGGCATCGCAGGTGCTCCCAGGGTCGGCGACAAACCGGCCTGGTCTGAACGTAGCGCCAAAGACGCTGATGTCGTGATCAGCAACGCAATCAACGGCTATCAGGGAAAAAGCGGATTCATGCCCGCCAAGGGCGGGAACAGTGCACTGACCGATGAGGAAGTCTCCGCTGCGGTCATGTATATGCTGGAGCAGAGCAGATAACATCCGTCACAGGATTATGCCAATGATTGAAGCCCGGTCTCGAGCCGGGCTTTTCTATTCCAGGGATAGCGATCCTGACCCGGAAAACAGCACACCTCTGGATTTCTCGTCCACCGGGAAAACAATCGTGCTATTTTATGCGATTGATTAACCATAACGATTTTTGGGATGCTCATGACCAGCGAATCCTCCATCTATCAATTAAAGCGCCCGGCCCGCTACCTGGGCGGTGAACGTGGCAGCATCTGCAAAGACTGGGACCAGGTCGACCTGCGCTTTGCGATGGCCTTTCCCGACGTCTATGAAGTAGGCATGAGCCACATCGGCTCGGCAATCCTGTATCGCGTCCTCAACGATGTCCCCTGGATTGCGGCTGAACGCAGCTACACGCCGTGGCCGGACCGTGAGGCCCAGTTGCGCGACCAGGGCAAGCCCCTAGCTTCTCTGGAAAGCGGGCGCCCGCTCGGTGATTTCGACATTATCGGCTTTTCGCTGCAATACGAACTCTGTTACAGCAACGTACTGTCCATGCTCAAACTGTCAGGGTTGCCACTACAGGCAAGTGAGCGCAGTGAGCAGGCCCCTTTGGTCGTGGTCGGCGGCCCCTGCGCATTCAACCCGGAACCACTTGCCGATTTTATCGACTGTGCCGTGATTGGTGACGGTGAAGAGGCGATCATCGATCTCTGTACCGCTGTTCGTGACAGCAGGTTGGCCGGCGAGAACAAGGCGACGCTTTTGCAGAGGCTGTCTGCGATAGAAGGCCTCTACGTGCCCGCCCTGTTTTCAGTCAGCTACAAGCCGGACGGCAGGATCGCGGCCATCACTCCGGTTGAGGGGGCACCGGGCAAAGTCAAGCGACGCGTGCTGCCTGATCTTGACTCGGCGCCCTACCCGGTGCAGCCGATCGTGCCCTTCCTGCAGACAATTCACGATCGGGTTGCCGTCGAAGTCGCCCGTGGCTGCACCCGCGGCTGTCGCTTCTGCCAGGCCGGGTACATCTACCGCCCGGTACGTGAACGGCAACCGGAAACGATCCGCAGCCTGGTCGAGCAGATGCTGCGCCACTCCGGCTACGACGAAGTCTCCCTGCTTTCTCTTTCGACGGGCGATTACAGCGCCATAGAGGTCCTGATGCAGGATTTGATGGGCTGCTATGCTGACCAGCGCGTAGCGATATCACTCCCCAGCCTGCGGGTCGGCTCACTGACTCCGGAGCTGATGAATGAAATCAAGAAGGTCCGCAAAACCGGCTTCACCATGGCTCCCGAGGCGGGCAGCGAACGTTTGCGCCAGGTCATCAACAAAGGGATCAAAGAGCAAGACCTGATTGAGAGCGCCCAGGCGGCATTTGAACTCGGCTGGCGCATCATCAAGCTTTATTTCATGATCGGCCTGCCCACGGAAACTGACGAGGACCTGGATGCACTGGTCGACCTGGCCGCACGCGTCAAGGCTGCCGGGCGCGGCACCCAGGGCGGGGCCGATGTCAACGTCTCGGTGTCGACTTTTGTGCCAAAATCGCATTCGCCCTTCCAGTGGGAAGCGCAGATCGGCTTTGACGAGACCCTGGCCCGGCAGGAAAAACTTCGCCATGCTTTGAAGAAGAAGCGTCTGCGGCTCAAATGGCACGAAGCGGAGCTCTCGTTTCTCGAGGGAGTGTTCGCCCGTGGCGATCGTCGCCTTGGCGCCGTCCTCGCAGAAGCCGTTCAACGGGGCTGCCGGTTTGATGGTTGGCGCGATCATTTCCGCTGGGACTTGTGGCAGGAAGCGTTCTCCGTCGTGGGCCTCGACCCGGCCTGGTACCTGCGCCAACGTCAGGCGGGGGAAACCCTGCCCTGGGATCACATCGATTCAGGAGTCAGCAAGGACTTCCTGCTGCGCGAGCGGCAGAATGCCCTGCTCGGCAAGCAGACACCGGACTGCCGTGATGGCCAGTGCAGCTATTGCGGGCTCTGTGACTTCGAGACTGTCAGGCCGCGCCTGTCCGACCGGGAACCGAAAGGTGGGGAAATCCCTGCGACAGAGACCACGATTCCTGAGGCTGAGCTTCTGCCAAAGCTGCGGCTGACTCTCACCAAAACCGGTCGCACGGCAAGCCTGAGCCATCTCGAATACATGACCCTGATCCACCGGGCCGTACGCCGGGCCGGGTTGCCGATCAGATATTCGGCAGGCTTCCACCCTGCACCTCGCATCAGCTTCGGCGATGCCCTGCCGCTCGGCGTGGCCAGCGAAGCGGAAATCGTGGACCTTGAATTGACCGCGAGTTGTGCCCCGGCAACGGCCATGGAGGACCTCAACCGGGAGTTTCCGGAGGGGGTCCGGGTCATCAAGGCAGAGACCTGGCCGCGCAAAGGCGATGCGCCGGCAAACAGTGTCGTCGCTGCGACCTACCGTGTGCCTTTGCCGGAACAGCCGGGCGAGGGTTTCGCAGCCAGATTGAAGGATTTTATGCAACAGGACAGCGTCATCACCACCCGGACGAAAAAGAACCGCCAGGAAAAAATCGATCTGCGGCCCTGGGTTCTTGACCTGCAGTGCCGGGACCAGCAACTCTGGATGGAGTTGAAATCCGGCAGTCCTCTGTTTCTCGCTGCCTATCTCATGGAACAAGAGATCGAGGATGTTCGCACGATGGGCATATGTAAAACATCGATTCAGTTGAAAGAGCCGGAAATACAGGTAAATTTGTAATACGACGCAAGTTTGACGCCGGATTTTTCAGAACTCCGGCACCGTCACTGCGTCCTGAAGAATGCCAACGATTTTTCACTTTAACGATATAGACACCTAAAGCTAAGGAGACATCACCATGGCCAAGGAGCTGGTCATCAACACCACGTCCCACGAGACGCGGATTGCGCTTCTGGAGAGCGGCCACATTGCCGAGCTCTACATCGAACGCAACCGTGAACTCGGCATCATCGGCAACATCTACCGGGGCCGCGTGATTCGGGTCCTGCCAGGCATGCAGGCGGCATTCGTCGATATCGGCCTTGAAAAAGCAGCCTTTCTCTATGTTGCCGATGTCCTCGATGAGATGGAAGCCGTCGAACACTACGTTGAAGTCGGCCATCGCCATGACCAACAAAGCGAAGAGACCGGTGAAGAGAGGCCGCCCCTGCCACCCATCGAGGAACTCTTGCAGGAAGGCCAGGAAATCCTCGTCCAGGTTGCCAAAGAGCCGATCGGGACCAAGGGCGCACGCATCACTTCGCACATCTCGCTGCCGGGCCGCAACCTGGTCTATATGCCCACCGTCGACCACGTCGGGATCTCGCGCAGGATTGAAAACGAAGATGAACGCGAACGTCTGCGTCACCTGGTCGATGTCATGCGCCCGGCCGGTACCGGTTTCATCGTGCGTACGGCCGCAGAGATGCGTGATGGCGAAGAGCTCAAGTCCGACATGGATTATCTGGTCAACCTATGGGACCAGATCAGCGAGCACTGCGAAGACGACAACGCCCCCTGCCTGATCCACTCGGACCTGGATGTAACCAGCAAGGTCCTGCGAGACATCCTGACCGAAGATGTCTCCCGGATCATCGTCGACAGCGCGGTCGAATATAAGAAGATTGTCCACTTTCTCGACACCTTCATGCTCGGGCACAATTTCCAGGTCGAGGAGTATCATGGCAGCGAGCCGATTTTTGACACCTTCGGCCTCGAAGTGGAAATCGCCCGGGCACTGGGCCGCAAGGTCTGGCTGAAAAGCGGCGGCTATATCATTATCGAACAGACCGAAGCGCTGACGGCCGTCGATGTCAACACCGGTCGCTTTGTCGGCAAGCACAACCTCGAGGACACGATCCTGAAAACCAACCTGGAAGCGGTCAAGGAAATTGCCTTCCAGCTGCGCCTGCGCAATATCGGTGGGTTGATTATCATCGACTTCATCGACATGGAGAAAGAGGCCCACCGCGAGAAGGTCCATGGCGCCCTGGAAGAGACGCTGAAAAATGATAAGGCAAAAACCAATATTCTGAAGATCTCGGAGCTCGGCCTGGTTGAGATGACCCGCAAGCGCGTTCGCGAGAGCATCGGACGGACCCTTTGCGAACCCTGCCCATACTGTGAAGGCAAGGGCTACGTCAAGAGCCGCACAACGACGGTCTACGAAATTTTTCGGGAGCTGCAGCGCGAGATGGGGCCAGCCCCGGGATACCGCATGACCCTGCTGGTCCACCCGGACATTGCCGCAATCCTCTACGACGAGGAGCGTCACTGGAATAGAGGAGTTGGAAAAGAAATTCGAAAAGCAGATCACGATTGCAGCGCGGCAGGGGTTCCATCTCGAACAGTTCGAGATTATTATCGGCTGACCGGGGAGAGCTTTAATCCACGCGGCACGACCGGGCAGCCCTGGCCCCGGTTAATTCGACCGCGATTCCATGTCGATCAGAAGCTTTTTCAGCTGATCGATGGTCTTGGTAAGTTCCTGGTTGTTTTTCCTGAGAGCCGCCACTTCATTATCGCAGCGGGCGAGTTCCTGATCTTTCTGCAGGGCCTGTTGCTTCTGCCCTGCTTCCTTGCACACCGATCGTTTTCTTTTTATCGGCAACGAGCTGCTCCTGCTGCTCGGCCAGCCTGACCACCAACTCGGCCCTCGGTCCCCATGCGCCGTCCGGGTACTCTTTCGGCAGCATTTTCAGGGGTTGCAAGTCACCGGTTTCGATGTATTGATCAAGCCCTTTCGCAAAGGATTCTGCTTCTGTCAATGATGCCCTTCTGCTGGAGATGCAGGCCTTGGCAACCGGCCAGAACGACGCTCACGAGAAGAAAAAAAAGCCACCGATTCGAAGTTGTCATGACAGTTGCTTCCTGCGGTCTATGAGGTAGTTGCTGCCCTTGAGCCTCTTCAGGTGCTCCTTCATACTGGCCGAATTGTGGCTGATCAGCGAAATTGAAGGGTTATCCAGATTCTCGGACAGCGTGACGGCAATCGATATGGTCATCAGCGGGAAGGAACGTTTCACATCGTATCGGTCCGTGCCGGATATGAAGCCCGCTTGCAGGTCCTTTGGTTGGTAAATTTCGGGGACCAGGCGGTCGAATTCAGTGATGATGGCTTTGGCGAGATTTTCTGCACGCTCCGGAGAAGTCATAATCATGTAATCATCTCCTCCGATGTGGCCGACCATATCATCTTCACCGCCATGCTCGGCGACCAGGCGTTTGAGCAGTTCACCGACCCGGTTGATCACGTCACTGCCGGCACTGTAACCGTAATGGTCACTGTAAGCCTTGAAATTGTCCAGATCAACATAAAGGTGGGCAAAAGACTGCTTCTGCGCGATGCGGTCCTCCAGTACGCGTTCGATCGCCAGGTTGCCCGGCAGCCGGGTCAGGGGGTTGGCATCCAGGCTTGCTTGCTCGAGTTCCATGAGTTTGCGGGCCATGCTGGAAAAGTCCCTGGCCAGCTGGCCGAATTCGTCATTACCCTTGATGCCAATCGGTGTTTCGAAATTCCCGGCCGCAATTTCCCGGGTTGCTGCCTGCAGGCTCTTGACCGAACGACGGATACTGCCGATGACCTTGAGTGTTATCGGAGCAGTCAGGATGATGCCGATGAATGTGATGATCAGCGTCATGCGGTAGGCCTCGCTGCTCTGCTCTGACAATTGGCTCAGATCTGCCTTCAGAGCGTTCTGGTGCCGTAGGCCGGAGGTCATTGAGAAATTCCAGCAGCTGGCTGCGCAGAGGTGCGGTCTCGGCCGATGCAATTGCCGAGGCCTGCTGCCAGTTTTTTTCCGTAAAAAACTGGTTGAGATGCCGCGAACGCGACACATAATCTTCAAGCATGGGCGGCAGGGGGGAAAAATAATCGGGCAATGCTGAAGCGTTGATACTCGTCAGAAGTGTATCAAGATCAGCGGTTCGACGCTCCAGGAGTTCCAGGATTTGAGGGTCCTGCAGGATAACCAGCTGGCTTTCCAGGTTCTCCTGGGCCAACAGGTTCTGGCGAAGATCTCGCAGGATAGTAAAAGCATGGAACTGGACGCCGACCAGTTCTTCAGTCCGACGGTTGTGTTCGTGAAGGCTAAACAGCGCGTAACCGATCGCTATCATGCCGAACAGAATAACGACGAGGTAGCCGATCTCGACTTTCCTGGTGACCGTTAAATTGAGCTTCATTGCATCTCCATGTTTGGAGCAGGCCACCTTTCGATAAGGGGCAACCAGACAACTGTTGCATTCTATCATAATTTCGTCATAACAATAACCCACTATCCGAACCCGGAGAGCCCTTTGCATTCTCTCCTTTGAGCGACATCTTGTCGAACATATTGGCAAAAAGGCCCGCCATTGAAGCAATCACTGACACTCTTCCCATGGAGAGCACGATGCGAGGTGGAAGGACTGAAAACCGGTCGCGCCAGGTGTCACGACAGGCCATTATTTACTTGACATCTGCTTGACCTCAGACGTATAAGTACCAGTTCCTGAGCGGGCTAAGGCCCGCAATCCAAGGTAAGAAAGCGAGGTGACTGGCGATGTATGCGGTCATTAAAACCGGAGGAAAACAGTATAAAGTTTCCGCAGGCGACCTGCTCAAGGTCGAAAAACTGGATGGTGCGGTAGGTGACACCATCGAACTGAACGAGGTCCTCATGGTTGGCGGAGAAGAGGTCAAAATCGGAACACCTCTCTTGCCGGAAGCGAAAGTTAAAGCGCAGATCGTCGAACAGGGCAAGGACAAGAAAATCCTGGTCTTCAAATCGAAGCGGCGCAAGAACACTCGCAAGAAAAACGGCCACCGTCAGCCCATCACTCGTTTGAAGATTACCGATATTGAAGCGTAAGGAGTAAAACCATGGCTCACAAAAAAGCGGGCGGCAGTACCCGTAACGGCCGCGACAGTGCCGGCAAACGCCTCGGAGTCAAACGTTACGACGGCCAACTTGTAACGGCCGGCTCGATCCTGGTTCGCCAGCGTGGTACGACCATTCATCCCGGCAACAATGTCGGCTGCGGCAAAGATTACACCCTGTTTGCCCTGGTCGAAGGCAAGGTCAAGTTCGAGCGTCTCGGCAAGGATCGCAAGAAAGTCAGCGTCTACGCCTGAAGCGTATCACCTGAACAAGTTTAAAAACCCGAGGTTCTTCAAGTGAACTTCGGGTTTTTTCTGTTACAAAGGAAGAAGAACGTGGCAAGTGCCACGCCCACAACAAATGAAATTCATCGACGAGGTCAAAATACAAGCCAAAGCCGGCGATGGCGGTCGCGGTTGCCTTTCGTTCCGCAGGGAGAAGTTCGTCCCGCTCGGCGGACCTGACGGCGGCGACGGCGGACGCGGCGGCGACGTCATGCTGGAAGTCGACATGGCCCTGTCGACCCTGCTCGACCTGCGCTATCGCCAGCACCTCAAAGCCAAAAACGGTGCCCCGGGGATGGGCAAGAACATGCACGGCAAGAGTGGTGAGGACCTGGTCATCAAAGTTCCGCCGGGCACCCTGGTCTACGATGATGACACCGGTGAACTGCTCGCCGACCTGACCGAGCCTGAGCAGGGCTTTCTGCCTGCTTAAAGGCGGACAGGGTGGACGCGGCAATGCCCGGTTCCTGACCTCGACCAACCGGGCCCCGCGACACACCCAGCCGGGCATGCCGGGAGAGGAACGAACCTTGCGCCTGCAGCTCAAGCTGCTTGCCGATGTCGGCCTGGTAGGACTGCCAAACGCCGGCAAATCGACTCTGATCTCAAGTATCTCTGCCGCCCGGCCGAAAATTGCCGACTACCCGTTTACTACCCTGGTGCCGAATCTCGGTGTCGTCAAACACGGCGACTTTCGTTCATTCGTCATGGCCGACATTCCCGGACTGATTGAGGGCGCCAGTGACGGCCAGGGACTGGGAACCCGATTCCTCAGGCATATTGAACGGACCGACTTATTTTTACATCTCGTCGATCTGTCAGGACTGCAGGAAGGCGACCCGGTCGAGAACTTTGACCTGATCAATCAGGAACTGAAGCGCTACAACCAGGAACTGGCCAAAAGACCGATGCTGGTGGTTTTCACCAAGCAGGACATTACCGAAGTTCGTGAGCAGACCGCCCAGTTGCGCCCGATATTCGAGGAGCGGGGTTATCTGACCCTGGCCATCTCGGCAGTAACGCGCGAAGGGCTGCCTGAACTCGTCAACAGAGTTGCCAGTGAGCTCGACCGCATGCGTCAGAGCGAGCCCGGCTTGACAGCTGAGGCTTCAAAAGGTAGAGTTTTCCAGTTTTTTCAGTAACTTTCACACACTATAGGCACACAAATAAAATGCGTACGATTTTACTGGCACATGTCAAACGGGTGGTTATCAAGATCGGCAGCGGAGTCATCTCCGACCACAGCGGCCTTGACCTCGATCGTATAGCGACACTCTGCGAAGATGTCCATGCCCTTCGCCAGCGCGGCTATGAAGTTATCCTCGTCTCTTCTGCAGCGGTTGCGGCCGGCAAAGCGGACCTCGGCATCAAAGGCAGCGCACGAAACCTGCCGCTGCCTCTCAAACAGGCGGCTGCGGCCATTGGCCAAAGTCGCCTGATGCGTGCTTACAAAGACGCGCTTCGCAAACATGGGCTGACTGCCGCCCAGGTTCTTTTAACCCGCGACGACCTTGCCAACCGCCGCCGCTATCTGAATGCCCGCAACACCTTGATGACCCTGCTGGAATATGGCGTTGTCCCGATCATCAACGAGAATGATACCGTTGTGATCGATGAAATCCGTTTCGGCGACAACGACAACCTGTCAGCCATGGCGACCAACCTGGTGGAAGCCCAGTTGCTTGTGATCCTCTCGGATGTTGACGGTCTTTACGACAGTGACCCCCGGCACAATGCCGAAGCCAGACTGATCTCGGAAGTTGAACGGATCACGCCGGAGATCGAGGCCATGGCTGGACAGGAAGAAACCCTGCTCGGCACGGGCGGCATGACGACCAAGCTGAAAGCGGCCAAGCGGGCCACTCTGTTCGGAGCCGGGACAGCGATCATCAATGGCCTGACCCCGCACAACCTGCTCTACCTTTTCGATGGCCACGAGCTCGGCACCTACTTCCTGCCGGCGCGCGATCCTATGGCGGCACGCAAACACTGGATTGCCTTTACCAAAAAACCGAAAGGCAAGCTGATCCTCGATGATGGCGCACACAATGCTGTAGCGGAACGAGGGAAGAGCCTTCTGCCCTCGGGGATCAGGCAGCTGGATGGCACCTTTGAACGCGGTGATGCCGTACGCCTCTGCGATCTCAACGGCAAGGAGTTCGCCAAGGGGGTGACCAATTACAATTCGGCCGAATTGATTCGCATCATCGGCAAGAACACCAGGGAGATCCTGCAGATTCTTGGTTACCAGTACGGCGACGAAGTTGTCCACCGGGACAACCTGGTCATCAGCAACTGAACAAACGGCTGAGTGCAGAACTAAGGAGTAGAACGATGAGCGTAACGGAGCAGATGCTAAAAGTCGCACAGGACGCGAAGACCGCGTCCCAGACCCTGGCCAGGCTTTCCTCTGCCGTCAAGAACGAGCTGCTGAAAAACATGGCCCAGGCACTTCTGGACCAGACCGAAGTGCTGATCGATGAAAACGAGAAGGACCTGATCGCCGCGCGCGAAGCGGGGCTGGCCCCGGCCATGGTCGATCGACTGGCCCTCGACGCCCAGCGAATTCGCGGCATGGCTGACGGCCTCTGTGAAGTTGCAGAACTGCCGGACCCGGTCGGTGAAATTACCGGCATGTGGCGTCGTCCCAACGATCTGCAGATCGGCCGCATGAGGATTCCGCTGGGAGTCATCGGCATCGTTTACGAATCGAGGCCCAATGTCACTGCCGATGCCGCCGGGCTTTGCCTGAAAAGCGGCAATGCCGTCATTCTGCGTGGCGGCAAGGAGGCCATTCATTCCAACCTCGCGATCGGCAGGATTCTGAAGAGCCAACTGGAGCGGATGCGCCTTCCTGCGACGGCCCTGCAGGTCATCGAGACAACCGATCGCACCGCGATTCTCGAACTGCTCAAACTGGAAGAGCAGATCGACCTGATCATCCCGCGCGGCGGTGAAGGTCTGATCCGCTTTGTCAGTGAAAATTCGCGGATCCCCGTCATCAAGCACTACAAGGGGGTGTGTCACACCTTCGTTGATGCGAGCGCCGACTATGAACAGGCGGAAAAAATCTGCATCAATGCCAAGGTCCAGCGCCCTGGCGTCTGCAACGCCATGGAGACATTGCTGATCCACCAGGACATTGCCGAGACCTTTGTCCCCCGCATCGCGACTGCGATGCGTGCCCAGGGGGTGGAACTGCGCGGCTGCGAGACCACACGGGAGTTCGCCGAGTCGGTCCTGCCGGCAACGGAAGAGGACTGGCACGCTGAATATCTTGACCTGACGCTGGCCGTGCGGGTGGTAGGCAATATCGACGAGGCAATTGACCATATCCGCAAGTACGGGTCCCTGCACACCGAGGTGATCATCACCCGTGACTACCAGAACTCGCAGCGGTTTCTGCGCGAAGTCAACTCCAGTGTCGTCATGGTCAACGCTTCGTCACGTTTTTCTGACGGCAACCAGTTCGGCCTCGGTGCGGAAATCGGGATTTCCACGACCAAGCTGCACTCCTTCGGGCCGATGGGACTGGAAGACCTGACCACGCGCAAGTTCATCGTCTTGGGCGACGGCCAGATTCGCTCCTGACAAAGATGCAACAAGGGAAAGCTAACGCAAAGACGCCAAAAAGACATACAAACGCAAAGAGGTCCCCATAGTATTAGGCCTCCTTTGTGCCTTTATCTTTAACCTTTGCAACTTTGCGTTAAATACTTTTGGTGTTTTGCTTTGAATCTGACCCGAAATAAAATCTTTTCGCTATGAAAACCGGCATCCTCGGCGGCACATTCAATCCGATCCACCTGGCGCACCTGCGCGTTGCTGAAGAGGCACAAAAGGCGTTCCGGCTCGACCGGATCCTCTTTATTCCCGCTGCCGACCCGCCGCACAAGGAGATTGCCGGCGAGGTCTCTTTTCCCCACCGGCTTGCCATGGTCGAAAGAGCAATCCGTGATTATCCGTCTTTCCAGGCCTCGGACCTGGAGATCCGCCGCAGCGGCAAGAGTTTCTCCGTTGACACGCTGGAAATTTTGCAACGGCAAGACCCTGCCGGAGAGCGCTTCTTCATCGTTGGACTCGACTCTTACCGTGATATCGCCTCCTGGAAGGACTATGCCCGGCTGTTCAGCCTTTGCCACCTGGTGGTGACGACCCGCCCCGGGGTCGCCATCGAAAATCCGCTCGCCCCCCTGCCCGTTGCCATCCGCGGGGACTTCTGCTACGATAGCCATGCAGGTAAAATTCTACACAAATCAGGCAATTACGTGTTTTTTCTGTCAGGAACCCACCTCGATATCTCCTCGACCCAGGTCCGCCAACGACTGATTGAGGGTCAATCGGTCCGCCAGCTGGTCCCGCCAACTGTCGCAGACTATATTGAAGAGCATGGGCTCTATCGCACAACGTCAAGCTCAAGGAGTCAATAATTTTGCAATCCATAGACCGGGCGCAGCTCTGTGCTGCTTACGTCCTCGACAAAAAAGCCTTCAATGTCCGTATCCTGGATGTGCGCAAGATTTCATCGCTCACTGATTTTCTGGTCATCGCCTCGGGCAATTCCGACCGACAGGTATCCGCCGCAGCAGAGTCCGTCCACCTGGGACTGAAAAAAGAGCATGACACCAGGCCGATCGGCATCGAAGGGCTTAACGAAGGGCGTTGGGTGCTGATCGATTACGGTGACGTCATGGTGCATGTCTTTCATGAACCGGTGCGGCTCTTTTATGATCTGGATGGTCTCTGGTGTGATGCTGAAGAAATCCCTGTAAATGAGCAAGCCCCCGGGATGGCCCGGGCCACTTCATGAAGTTGAACCTGCTCTGCGTTGGCCGTCTGACCCTGCCTCACCTGAACGATGGCTGCGCTGAATTCGCTGGCCGCCTCAAGCATTACATGCCCCTTGAGATTACCGAAATCAAGGAACACAAAACCGGTCGCAAGCTTGATTTACAGCGAATTATTGCAACCGAGGGAGAGTTTTTGGCACAGCGCATCCCGGCAGGGACGTTTGTCATCGCCCTTGACCAGCGCGGCAAGCATCTCAGCTCGGAAAAGCTGGCCGCCCTGATGAACGAACACATGGTGCAGAGCATACCGGAGTGGACCATCCTGATTGGCGGCCCGTATGGATTGAGTCAAGCCTTGCGCAATCGGGCCGACCTGGTCCTGTCTTTATCGGCCATGACCCTCACCCACCAGATGGCACGCCTGCTGCTCCTCGAGCAACTCTACCGATGCTGCACGATCATCCGCAATGAGCCCTATCATCACTGACAGAGCGTTAAATTTGCGCGGACCCGCCGGAGGGTTCATCTTGAGAGATGGTTTTTTTTGCCTGAAGACCTTCTTTTGTGGTCAACTGGCAAGATATCTTTTAGAATGTAGTTTGAAACTGAATTTAAGGAGAGTAGCATGAGTGACCAGTATGACCAGATCAAGAAACAGTTACTGAAGGAGCGCCAGGAACTGTTGCAGGATGTCAGCAATTCTTACGAGACCTGCCGCGAGCTTGGCCAGGATGGCGTCCCTGATATCGGCGACATGTCGTCCGCGGCCTACAGCCGTGATGTGCTGTTCAATGTCAGTGAAACCCAGCGTCAACGGATTCACGATATCGATGTCGCTCTGGAGCAGATCGAAAAAGGGGAATATGGCATCTGCATGGGCTGTGGCGAAGAAATTTCACCCCGGCGCATGGAAGTTCGGCCTTTTTCGCGGTATTGTATTGAATGTAAAACTGACATTGAGAAATTTGGCGAATAACCATACTTAAGATTCTTGGCGGAATGGACTCCGGGAGGACGCAATGACATTCATGGCCGTATTGTTGCTTTTCATCTTTTTTGTTCTGTTTTTTCTCTATTTCTGGGGCCTCAACCCGCACATGGTGACGGTCTTCTACATGCCTGAGCAGAGCCTGACCTATCCGGCTGCGATGGTCATCGTCGCTTGCGTCATTCTCGGCGTGCTGCTTGGCTTCGGCGCCCACATATACAGCAGTGTGACCCACTGGATGAAACATTGGAGCAAGGAACGCACCGAAAAAAAACAGCGTGAGATCAGTGCCATCTATCGCGAGGGTGTCGGTCGGCTGCTCTCCGGCGACCTGAAAAAGGCCCGCGGACTGCTGAACAAGGCTCTGGACCGTGACCCGAAAAGGGTTGACACCCTGATCGCCCTGGCGACACTTGACAGCCAGGAGGGCAATCCCGCGGAAGGCCTGAACGTACTGCGTAAAGCCAGCGAAATAGATCCGAAGAGTCTGGAAGTCCTGTTCAAGACTGCCGCTATCCAGGAAGAGACCGGACAGGACGATGAGGCGATCGCCACCTACCAGGCACTGATCGCCCTGGAAAAGGACAATCGCAAGGCGCTGCGTGCCATGCGCGACCTCTACATCAAGCATGACCGCTGGCAGGATGCGCTGGATATCCAGCGCCGGGTCCTCAAGGCCGGCCCCGGGGCCAATCGCGTCGCTAGTGAAAAAGAGATGCTCCTCTACCTGCGCTACGAAGTGGCCCGTCAGGCTATCGTTGATGGCTCACCAGCAGATGCTAAATCAGAGCTAAAAGACATATTGCGACAGAAGGAAGACTTCGCTCCGGCACAGGTCTCCCTGGGAGACGCATATGTCGCCCTTGACAAGGGCGGCGACGCGGTCATCGCCTGGCAGGAAGGCTACAAAAAACTCGGCAAAGGGGTCTTCCTCGAGCGCCTCGAGGATTACTTCATGAAGCGTGAAGATCCTTCCTCTCTGCTCAACTTCTTCCGCAGCCAGAGTCTCGAGCGGGGTGACGACCTGATGTTCCGCATCTTCTACGGCAAGCTTTGCCTGCGACTGGAGATGATCGACGAAGCCAAGGAGCAGTTGCAGGCCGTGGAAAGTTCCGGCGTCGAATCTTCACAGGTTCATTTACTGCTGGCCGAGACCTATCGCCGTTGTAAAGATTCGGAACAGGCGATTAACGAATACAAAAAGGCCCTGGGCATCTCCAAACGCCTGCACCTTAACTTCGTCTGTGAAAAATGTCAGCATGTTGCCAACGAATGGAACAGCCGCTGCCCATCGTGCGGCGAGTGGAACAGCTCCAGCCTGGCAGACCGCAAGCTGTTCCAGGAAGCCCGCCCGCTTGCCCCGGAGAATATGGTCGTCCATCACGGCGAGCAAAAAGAGTGGCAAGGTGCATGAGAAAACCTGTTGCACTGATTATCCTTGATGGCTGGGGGATCAACGAGAGCTGCGAGAACAACGCTGTCTGCCAGGCGCAAACCCCTCGCCTGGATGGATTTGCCAGGGAATACCCAACCGCCTGGCTGAACGCCTCAGGACTCAACGTCGGCCTGCCCGACGGACAGATGGGCAACTCGGAAGTCGGGCATCTTAATATTGGCGCCGGCCGGGTCGTCTACCAGGAACTGACCAGAATCAGCCGCAGCATCGAGGAAGGCGACTTCTTCACCAACCAGACGTTGATCGACGCCCTGGCAAAGATTCGCCAGGCTGGTGGCAGGCTCCACCTGATGGGGCTGCTATCCGACGGCGGGGTCCACTCGCACAACACCCACCTCTACGCACTGATCGAGCTGGCAAAACAGGCCGGTGTCGACGCCTGCGTTCACGCATTCATGGACGGGCGCGACACGCCACCGCAAAGCGGCGCCGGATATCTTCAAGAACTTGAGGCGGAAATGGCGCGAATCGGCCACGGCTGTCTGGCCACGGTGACCGGTCGTTATTATGCCATGGACCGCGACAACCGATGGCCTCGCGTCGAGAAGGCCTGGCGAGCCATGGCACTTGGCGAAGGACAACCCGCCGAGTCAGCGGCAGAGGCGATTGGTTCCGCCTATGCCGCAGGCCAAAACGATGAATTCGTCGAACCGAGGGTTATCCTGCACAACGGCTCACCGGCCGGGATCATCAATGATGGCGATGGCATCATCTTCTTCAACTTCCGCGCCGACCGGGCCAGAGAAATCACCCGCGCCTTTACCCTGCCCGGCTTCGATGCTTTCCCGCGGCCAAGCGTGCCGCGACTTTCGACATTCGTCTGCCTGACCGAATACGATGCGACATTCGATCTGCCGGTTGCCTTCACCTCGGAGAGCCTGCACAACATCCTCGGCGAAGTTGTCGCAGATGCAGGGCTGAAACAGCTGCGCATTGCTGAAACGGAAAAATACGCTCATGTGACCTTTTTCTTCAACGGCGGGGAGGAAGTCCCGTTCGCCAACGAAGACAGGGTCCTGGTGCCGTCACCGCAAGATGTTGCCACCTACGACCAGAAACCGGCCATGAGCGCTCCTCAAGTCACCGATGAGGTGGTCAATCGCATCAGGCAGGGGATCTATGACCTGATCATCCTCAACTTCGCCAACCCGGACATGGTCGGCCACACCGGGATTCTCCGGGCTGCGATTGCTGCCATGGAGACCGTAGATGAATGCGCCGGGCGCGTTGTCGACGCCCTGCTGGAAGCCGGAGGCTGCGCCCTGATCACTGCCGATCATGGCAACTGTGAAACGATGGTCGATGAAACCGGCGCACCACAGACCGCACACACCGCCAATCGCGTGCCGTTGATCCTGGTCGACCCGGACAACCGGCAGGCAGAGCTGCAGCCAGGAATTCTTGCTGACCTGGCGCCGACCATTCTCACCCTGATGAACCTCACCATCCCGCCGGAGATGACAGGCAAAAGCCTGATTTCCTGAGCACACTCCTGTTGCAGAAAAGCCGTTGAAAGAGGCAATACACTGTTGCCTTGATGTTTTTTTTCTGCGTCTTGATTCACTTCTTTGCGTTTTTGCGTTAGCATTTGTTCTTTGTCAATTGCAATCTATTGAGCTATGGAGGGGATTCATGTGGCAAGAATTCTGCGCAAGCCTCAAGGCGAGTGTCGATCTTTTTCTCCCGCCGGCCTGCCTGCTCTGCGGACAGCGCCTTCAAGGTTCAACAAGGGTGCTCGACTTCTGCGATGCATGCATGGCAGGAGTAATCCCCTTGGGACCGGCGCATTGTTGCCTCTGCGCCCAACCCTTTGCCGACGCAACCTCCAGCCATCTCTGCGGGACCTGCCTGAAACTCCCACCCAGTTTTACCAGGGTTCATGCCGCAGGCAGATACCGGGGCAGTATAAAAGACGCGGTACACCGGTTGAAGCACCGCAACCAGCTCGCCCTCGCCAAGCCGTTGGGGTTGATTCTTGGCAAGATCATCAGCAATTCCGGACCGGGAGACCCGAGCGATTACATCGTTCCTGTGCCGCTGCACCCGCATCGTTTGAGGCAGAGAGGGTACAACCAGGCGCTCGAAATTGCCAGGCCACTCTCACGTCAGCTCGAGCTGCCGATAGAGAACAGGCTGCTGCAACGTTCCCGCAAGACGCCGCCACAGCAGGGACTCCCGGCAGACCAACGCAGTCGTAACCTGCGCAATGCCTTTCGTCTTGCCGGGCAGGTGACCGGTGCAAGAATCCTTCTGGTAGACGATATTATGACCACTGGCGAGACTGTAAGGGAGTGCTGCCGAACCCTTTTACAAGGTGGCGCGAAGGAAATACAGGTTGCCGTCGTTGGCCGGGCATAAAATGACCAATCTTGTGTAACTCCGGTTGTTTCTGTTAATATGCGCCGTGGATTAAAAAGACGACCTGGGATTCCGATGACAACTGACCAGACAATCATGCAAAACCTGACGATCGAGAAAGCCCTCGAGACGATCCCCAGCGGCCTGTTTGTCGTCAACAGCGACATGCAGATCGTCCACTGGAACCAGACGGCCGAAAAAATCACCGGATACTCCACCGAGGAAGCGGTCGGCCAGCACTGCTCTTTTTTGCAGGGCATTCCCTGCGGCGCAGTATGTGGCCTGTTCAATCCCGCAATCCCCAAGCCGATCATCGGCGCCAACTGTACGATTGTCACCAAATCCGGCAAAACCATTCATCTGCTGAAGAACATGGAATACCTGCGCGATGGCAAGGACAACATCATCGGCGGGATTGAGTCGTTTATCGATATCACGCGCCAACGCTCTCTGGAAGAATCGCTGCGCGATCAGGCGGTGGAACTGGAGAGCCGCGTCGAGGAACGAACCAGGGAACTGAAAAAGAGCGAGGCCCGCTTCCGGATGGTGCTGGACAACATGGACGACATGGCCTACATCGCCACGGAAGCGTACAAACTGACTTTTATGAACCGGGCCATGCGGCAAATTTTCGGCGACCGGGTCGGCGAGCCATGCTTCGAAGTTTTACACAGCGAGGGGGAAATCTGTTCATGGTGTCCGATGGACAAGGTTCTCAGGAATCGCACATTACGCGACGAACGGAACTTCGGGGACCGTGGCAGACTTTATGAGGTCATCCACTCGCCCATGCCGGAAGAAGACGGACTGAAGCAGAAACTGGCAGTTTGCCGGGACATCACGGAACGCAACAAGGCGGAAATGGATTTACAGGAAGCCAATCGCGAACTCGACGCTTTCGTACACTCGGTTTCCCATGACCTGCGGGGAATCCTTGCGCCGGTTGTCACCTACATGGACTTTCTGCGCCTGACTTACGCAGATGTGCTTGACCAGCAGGTCCTGCAGATTCTCACCGAGGCAGAGCACCAGAGCGAGCGGGCCATCGCCCTGCTCGACGACCTTCTCGATCTGGCCCAGATCAGCCACATCAAGCTCGGAGAGCATCCGACCGATGCCAACATGATCGTCGATGAGGTCCTCCGTGAACTGGCACTCGAAAAGTCCGATCACCCGGAGGTCATGGTCGACAAGCTGCAGCAGACCTGGCTGCCGGAGACCCTCGTTTACCAGATCTTCTCGAATTTGCTCGGCAACGCCTGCCGGTACGCCCCTGTGGACAGCGGCCCGATCAAAGTCGGCTGCTGGGACGAAGCGAACCAGATCACTTACTACGTCCAGGATCACGGGCCCGGCGTCCCGCTCAAGGAAAGCGAACAGGTTTTTGACATCTTCTTTCGCGGCAAGTCCTCTCAGGGCCGTCGCGGTACAGGCGTCGGACTGGCGATTGTCCGCAAGATTGCCATAAGATGTACCGGGCAGGCCTGGGTCGAACAGACCCCTGGCGGAGGCGCGACATTCTGCGTGTCGTTACCCAAAGCCCCCGCCTTTGGTCATAGCGCCCCGGACAAGTCCTGATCCAGCCAGACCCGAACCAGAGACATGGTCGGCCATGACACTCCTTCCCCACAGCTTGATCCACAAGATCCAGCAGCGACTCAACGAACATTTCGGGCCGCTTGCCTGGTGGCCGGCAGACACCCCTTTCGAAGTGGCGGTCGGAGCGATATTGACCCAGAACACGGCCTGGACGAATGTCGAATACGCCATCGACAATCTCAAACATGCCGGGGTCATGTGTCCGGAGGAGCTTGCCGAACTTGCTCCGGACAAACTGGAACAGCTGATCAGACCCGCCGGGTTTTTCCGGCAAAAAGCCTGCCGCCTGCAGAACCTGGCCCGACACCTGGTCAATCACTGGGGAGGAGACGTGACCGCCCTGTGCAGTGGACCCCTGCCTGAAGCCAGGAGCAGGCTCCTGGCCCTGGCCAGGAATCGGTCCGGAGACGGCCGACTCGATTCTTCTCTACGCAGCAGCACGACCCAGTTTCGTGGTTGACGCTTACACCAGGCGCATCTTCCAGCGCATCGGTCTCTTGCAGGGCAACGAAACCTATGATCAGGTCCGCCGGTTGTTCATGCAGAATCTCCCCGAAGAGGTCGCCCTGTATAACGATTACCACGCCCAGATCGTCCAACTTGGCAAAACCTGCTGTCGCAAACAGAACACATTATGTACCGAATGCCCGCTTGACCAGACCTGCCTGTACGCCCGTCGAAAGCAGGTTTGCTGAGCACCCGACCGCCCCGCCGGGGCGATCAATCGACCGGGCGAAAGACCTGATTTACCTTGACTTATTCAGCCATTTTGATAAGTTGCGGTGTTCTAAATCTGCACCAACAGGGGGCCCGCGGAGCTGAATTATGGATTACAAAGAGACTCTCAACCTACCGGTCACAGATTTCCCGATGCGCGGCAACCTGCCACAGCGCGAACCGGAGATCATGCAGCACTGGGCCGAGCTCGAACTGGACCGCAAGGTCAGCGAGCCGACCCCCGGGAAACCGAACTTCACCCTGCACGATGGCCCTCCCTATGCCAACGGCAACATTCATATCGGGCACGCGCTGAACAAGATCCTCAAGGACATCGTCATCAAGAGCAAGCGCATGCAGGGCTTCTACGCACCTTACGTGCCGGGCTGGGACTGCCACGGCTTGCCGATCGAACTGAAGGTCGACCAGAAACTCGGCAACAAAAAGCGCGAGATGAGCAAGGCAGAAGTCCGCAAGGAGTGCCGGGCTTATGCCCAGGAATGGGTCGAAATCCAGAGCGAGGAGTTCCGGCGCCTCGGCATCTTCGGCGACTGGCAGCACCCGTACCTGACGATGACCACCGACTACGAGGCGGCCACGGCACGCGAGCTGGCACGATTTGCCGAGCGGGGCAGCCTCTACAAGGGACGCAAGCCGATTCACTGGTGTTCGTCCTGTGTCACGGCACTGGCCGAGGCGGAGGTCGAGTATGACGACCACACCTCACCGTCGATCTACGTCAAATTTCCTTACCGGGATGAACTGCCGGCCGGCTTCGCCGAGCTCTCCGGCAAGCCTCTGTCCTTCGTCATCTGGACCACGACACCCTGGACGATTCCGGCCAACCTTGCCGTCTGTCTGCACCCGGAGCTGCCCTATGTCGCCGTCGACACCGGCAGTGAGCTGCTGGTCATGGCTGAGGGCCTCTACGAAAAAGTTCTCGCCGAACTGAACATCACCGATTACACGGTTGTCAAAACCTTCCAGGCCGAGGCCTTCGAAAAACGCGCCTGCCGCCATCCGATCTATGACCGCGCCTCGCTACTGGTACTCGGCGACTATGTCACCCTGGAGGCCGGCACCGGCTGCGTCCACACCGCCCCGGGACACGGCCACGATGACTACCTGACCGGCCTGCGCTACGACCTTGAAATCTACAACCCGGTCGACGACTACGGTCGCTATCGCAAGGACCTTGAGTTCTTCGGCGGCGAGAAGGTTCCGGCGGTCAATCCGCAGGTCTCTGCCAAGTTGGCCGAAGTCGGCGCCCTGCTTGGCGAGGACAAGGTTGCGCACAGCTACCCGCACTGCTGGCGCTGCAAAAAGCCGATCATCTTCCGCGCCACCGAGCAGTGGTTCATCTCGATGGAGGCAAACCAGCTGCGCAAGAAAGCGCTTGAACACATCAACGACGTGCAATGGATCCCGCACTGGGGTCGTGAACGTATCTACAACATGATCGAAAACCGTCCCGACTGGTGCATCAGCCGCCAGCGCAGCTGGGGTGTGCCGATCACGGTGTTCTATTGCGACAAGTGCGACGAGGCGCTGGCTGACGGCAAGGTCATGCACCATGTCGCCGACCTCTTTGAAGCAGGCGGCAGCGACATCTGGTTTGAAAAGGACGCCGGCGAGCTTCTGCCGGCAGGCACCACCTGCGCCGGTTGCGGACACGACGGGTTCCGCAAGGAGATGGATATTCTCGATGTCTGGTTCGATTCCGGCGTCTCCTACGCCGCCGTGGTGGAAAAGAACCCGCAGCTGCAGTCACCGGCAGACCTCTACCTCGAAGGCAGCGACCAGCATCGCGGCTGGTTCCACTCGAGCTTGCTGGCGTCGGTCGGCACCCGTGACGCCGCGCCATACAAGGCGGTCCTGACCCACGGCTTTGTCCTCGATGAAAAGGGCCGGCCGATGTCCAAGTCGGTCGGCAACGTGGTTGCACCGGAAAAAGTCATCAAACAGTACGGCGCCGAGATCCTGCGCCTCTGGGTCGCCACCCAGGACTACCGCAACGACACCCGCGTCGGTGATGCCATCCTCAAGCAGGTCTCCGAGGCCTATCGCCGCATCCGCAACACGGCCCGCTACATCCTCGGCAACATCCACGATTTCGATCCGGCCACCGACAGCGTTGCCGACCATGAGCTGCTCGAAATCGATCGCTGGGCCCTGTCAAAACTCGAGGGTCTGGTGAGTCGGGTCCTGAAGGCCTACGAGGCCTACGACTTCCACGTGCTGTACCACGCGGTGCACAATTTCTGCGCCGTCGACATGAGCGCTTTCTACCTCGACGTACTCAAGGACCGGCTCTACACCTCTGCGAAGCAGGGGCCGGCGCGCCGCAGTGCCCAGACCGCCATGTATCGCATCCTCGACGCCCTGACCAGGATGATGGCACCGGTGCTGTCGTTTACCGCCGATGAGATCTGGAGTTTCATGCCCGGTGAGCGCGAGGCAAGTGCCCACCTTGCAGAGTTCCCGAGCTTTGCAGCCAGCCTGATTGATGTCGAACTGGAAGCGAAGTATGACCGCCTGCTGGCGGTGCGCAGTGACGTCGCCAAGGTCCTGGAGCTGGCGCGCGCCGAAAAAACCATCGGCCATCCTCTGGACGCCCGGGTTGAGCTGGCCGCCGGGGGCGATCTCGCAGCACTGCTGCAAAACGAGGCCGGGCAACTGGCCAGTCTGTTCATCGTCTCGCAAGTCGATCTCTGCGACAGCCTGGAGAACAGCACAACCGGCGAGAACCTGCCGGAGCTGCAGATTCGCGTCAGCAAGGCCGCAGGAGAGAAATGTTCGCGCTGCTGGAACTACGCCACATCTGTCGGTGAGCACACCGAGCATCCGGAGATCTGCCACCGGTGCCTTGAAGCTCTTGCCTGAAAGCGACCCGGACTCGTACCGGCTGGTTATGTCAAGATACCGCATCCTCGCAATCATCAGCGTTGTCATCCTGGCCCTTGACCAGGCCACCAAGCTGTACGTGGACGCCAACTTCCGGCTCCACGAATCGATGCCGGTGATCCGCGGTTTCTTCAACCTGACCTATGTCCGCAACAAGGGCGCTGCGTTCGGCATCCTTGCCGACAACGCCGTACGTATTCCGTTTTTCATCACCGTGTCAATCGTTGCCATGCTCGGCATCCTCTGGTATATCAGGCGCATCAGGAACGACCAGAAGCTGGCGGTTTTCTCCCTGTCGCTGGTCTTTGCCGGGGCCTTCGGCAACCTGATTGACCGTGTTCGTCTCGGCGAGGTGATCGACTTTCTCGATGTCTTCTGGCAACGTTATCACTGGCCGGCATTCAACGTCGCCGACTCGGCGATTACCGTCGGTGTCACCCTGCTGTTTATCGACATGTGGCGCGAAGAGCGCAAAAAATCCGCGGAGAACTCCGCTGACAAACCCAAGGAGAGTGAACAATGAAGAAGATCCTGCGCCCTGGGCATGATGGTGTGTACAATATCCGCCTGTGAAACCATGAAAGGCTTAGGCAAGGACGTCGAAGACGCCGGAGAATGGGTTCAGGAAAAAGCTGAATGAGTCATTGGATAAATGTTCCATTGAATAGCGCAAATCTAATGATTTCAATGTGGAGTTTTATCGGTGAAGGTGGCATGCTACGTCAAACTGTCTGAATAGAATCCCGTCCTTCCCCGCACCCTGAGACAAACAAACGGCCAGATCGTCGCTATTGCGGACGCCTACGACGCCCTGACCACATCGCGGCCCTATCGTAGCGGCTGCTCCAGGGAACAGGCTGTCGCTGAAATCATCCATTTCCGCGGCAGCCAATTCAACCCTGAGCTGACGGATATTTTTCTCGATGCGCTTAAAGATTATGCAGACGACCAGTCTTTGTTCGCTGCTGGAGAGCCGCATGACACGCATGATTTTTTATCTCATCACAGTCCTTCTGTCGGTGGCAACATTCTCAGCCTGCGGGGTGCTGCCGCACGAGCCAAAGGTTTCTCCTGAGCCGGCAACCGTTCAAAAAACCACCAAAAAACCTGAGACTACCACTTTGAAGAATGCCCGGGCGCAGAAGCAGGCCCGCCGTTTGCTGGACGAGCAGGAGTATGCGGACGCTGTCAATTTGATCCGTGACGAAATCAGCAAGGGCGCCGGGGAACAGGCCCTGGCCGAAGAATACCTGGAGGCCGTAAACACCTGCCTGGAGGACGCGGACGGACTGCTGAAGACGGGCGGCTACCCCGATGCCGCCCAGCTATTCAAAACCGTTCTGGACGGCTACCCGAAATCCCCTGGACTGCAGCAGCGGGTCGCATTGACCCGACCGCAGATCGCAGACAAGCTCAATACCTGTGCCGAAAAACTCATGGAGGCCGGCCTGGTTGCGTATCGCGCCGGAGAATTCACCAGGAGCATAAACATCTGGCAGCAAATTCTCGCATTCAATCCGCAACACCAGGCAGCTCTTGATGCCATTGAGACGACCAAGCAGCAATTATCCATGCTCAAGACCCTGGAAGACAAGGAGTAGTCAGCCTTGACCAATCCGGACATCATCCACCTCGCGCGGCGCGCTAGCGAAGTGACACCATTTCTGGCCATGGAAATCATGGAGCGGGCCAAGCACCTTGAGGCGCAGGGCCGGGAGATCATCTATCTCTGCCTCGGCGAACCTGACTTTCCGACCCCGCAGCCGATCGTCAACACCGCACGAGAGGCGATGCTGGCCGGGGAGACCCGTTACACCCATTCGCTCGGCCGGATCGAACTGCGCGAGGCGCTGTCCGACCACTACCGGAAACGCTACGGAGTCACGGTTGACCCGGAGCAGATCATCGTCTCATCCGGCACCAGTCCGCTGATGCTGCTGCTTTTCGCGGCGCTCTGCAACCCGGGTGACGAAGTGATCCTCACCGACCCCGGTTACGCCTGCTATCCGAACTTCATCCGCTTCGTCGGCGGCCAACCCCGCTTCCTGAGAACCCGTCCCGAGCAGGGCTTTCAGCCGCAGGCTGAAGAGGTCAAGACCCTGATCAACGGCCGGACACGCGCGCTGCTGATCAACTCCCCGGCCAATCCGGCCGGCTCGGTCCTGTCCGGCGAGGAGCTGGAAAAACTTGCCGGGCTGCCAATTCCGCTGGTCTCCGATGAGATCTATCACGGGCTGACCTACGAGGGAGACGAGCACAGCATTCTCGAGTTCACGCAAGAGGCGTTCGTCCTCGGCGGATTTTCCAAGGCCTACGCCATGACCGGCTGGCGACTCGGCTACCTGATTGCGCCGCAAAGCGCCGTCCGGGCCCTGCAGACCTTTCATCAGAACGTGCTGATCAGCGCCAACAGCTTTGTCCAGCTGGCCGGCGTCACGGCTCTGCGTGAATGCGGATCTTATGTTGCCGAGATGCGCGCCGAATATGACCGCCGGCGCCGGCACCTGATCCCGCGACTCGAAAAAATCGGCCTGAAGGTCCACACCCGGCCGGTCGGCGCCTTCTACGTCCTCGCCGACGCCCGGCACATCTCCCACGACTCTCTGGCGCTGGCCAGAGAGATCCTCGAAGCGACCGGCGTTGCGGTAACGCCCGGCATCGACTTCGGCCAGGGCGCCGAAGGGTTTTTGCGATTTTCCTATGCGAATTCGATGGAGAATCTGGATAAGGCGGTGGACCGGATCGGCGAATATTTACAAAGGAGATAACTTCGGGATTCAGAAGGTTGGATTCAGAGATCAAATGCAACCATTGGCCACCGGGTCAAGAAAGCAGTACCGTGAGGCCCCCTGTAACGGGCCGGCTCCCGGACACAGAAGCCATTAGAATCCACGGAAACCATGCGGACGTCTATGCCCAGCGCAGCGTAGGCCCTTTTCTGCTTACTCTTTTAGGCCAGTAAAAGAGTAAGGCGCAGTCGGGGGGCGCAACCCCCGGGTTCTGCTTTGATTTAACTTAGAACTTAATAGAATTAAAAGCAAAACCGGCAGTTCGCGTCACGCCGGACGCCATACTTTTGTCCGGCAACAAAAGTATGCAAAAAGTGCCTGCTCTTAGCAGAGGGCTATAAACTTCGCGAAGGGGATATGGCTTTAAGGAAAAACAGAGGAGACTAGCCGGCCCGTTACAGGGGGCCTCGCTGAGTTGCTCTCAATCTGGGGTGGCAGGATCACACTGATGAGACAACTTGCGGCCTGCAGATACGGGACTAAAAACGCTTATTTATTCTCTGAAGTCCAAAGGACAATGAAAAGGGCAACAGATTAACCATCTGTTGCCCCAAAACTCATAAAAACTCATCTGCCAGTCCTTGACGCTTCCCCCCACTCACATCTCGTGACACGACTCGCAATCTTCAGCCACCCCGAAAGCGGTATCGCCGTCGTGGCAGGCGCCACAGGATTCGCCGTTTTCCATATCTTCCATGGACGCCCTGTTGGCACCCCGCTTCGGCTTGAACAGATCCGGATGGCATTCATCGCAACCGAACATGTCGATGTGAGCGGTATGCGGGAAGACCACATTGCCGTCATCCTCGTCCTTGTAGAGGATATCGCCGGCATGGCAGGTCGCACAGTCGCCGGCCACGCCAAACGCGGAATCACCGTCATGGCAGGCACCGCACGACTCGCCCTTTGCCATCGCTTCCATGGTCGCATGGTTGCTGTTGTTGCGCGGCTTGTAGAGATCGGGATGGCAGTCTTCACAGCCGAACATATCGATATGCACTTCGTGGCTGAACATGGCAACGCCGACGTTCTTGGTCTTGATCGCAATATCGCCGGCGTGGCAGGTGACACAGTCGCCGGTCACGCTGAAAGCCTGCCGCCCGTTGTGGCAGGCGCCGCAGGATCTGCCCCGCTCCATCATCTCCATGGTGACATGGTTGCTGTTATTCTGCTTTTTGAAGATGCTCGGGTGGCAGACATTACATTGGAAGGCATGCCGACTGTGGCTGAAGACGACCGGGCCGACACTCTTGGTCTGGATGGAGAGTTTGTCAACCATACCTGCGACACCACCCATGCCTCCCATGCCTCCCATGCCAACAGCATGCAGCAGGGGGACCGGAGAACCAATCAACAGCAGAATAACGATTAAGAACCAGCGTCTTGACATATGCTTCCTCCATGGGTGATGTCCGGATTATTCAGCTATATCAGGTTGAAGAAGGACGGTTTCCTCGTCAATCATGACAGCCACAATTCCTGCAAGAACGCTCTCTTGCAAAACAATATAACCAGGATGTGCAGACGAGCCAACTCTCTAAACGTCTAGGTTCTTTCTATGTCATGCCCTGTCGCTTTGTCAACCAAGTTTGCAATGACACTCAGAGCCGATGTCCAAGAGGCACTGAAGAGACATTGACGGTCTGTTGCACTTTGTAAACGACCAGATGCTCTCTTAACTTCTGCAAGACAATCTTTTCATTTTCTCAAAGAGTTCTATAGACTAGAAAGATAAGAGGACTCTGTATTTTGAAGATCAAAAGCTTATCATGTCTGGATTTGTATTTGCACCTCGAGGGTGTTGAATTGACGGAGATTCGAAACAATGATTGCATTCAGACATTTTCTATTCATCTCTTTACTGGGGTTCCTTTTAGCCTCTTGCTCCAGCACCAGGGTGGTCGATTCCTGGTCAAACCAGAGCCACGCGGGAGAATTTAAAAATATCTTCATTATCGGGTTTGTCAACGAAGGTTCGGATCGTATGCTTTATGAGAGCATTTTCTCGGCCAGACTGGCAGAAGAAGGAATTGATTCCAGACCAAGTCATTCATACGCTCTCCGTTACGATGAAATTGAACGGGAAACAATCCTCGAGAAAATACGCTCCAGCGGATGTGATGCAGTCCTCCTGACCAGAGTGGTCGGCCAGCGAACCAAGGCACACTTCACAACCAAAAGCCGGACCGGACCGTAGTCTATTCACAAAAACTTACTGAATGGCAAAGAAATTGACTTTAGTCTTTACCCATTCGACAGCCTGAGGATTAAATCCAAAAGCAGTGGCATAAGAGCCACATCCAAATGTCGCCAACAGGTACAAGTTTCGTTGTCCTGACTGTTGAATCACTCTTATACGACCCAAAAACCGAGAAATTGATCTGGTCGACACGTATGGAAACCCATCTTGCAAAGCAACAGACAAGAGATGATGCAGAAGCTTGCAGAAGAAACAGTTGAAACCTTAAAGGCAGATGGTTTCATATAATATCTTATGAGATATTCCCTCGTCACAAACAGATCAGGCGAAGTGATACAAGTTTTAATCCCGATTATGTGAACTTCATGCCATGATTTTGCCTCAATTCAGTGTCAGTCAGACCTATCTCAACCAAAACAATTCGACTCTCTGTTTTATGCCTGAGTGTACTGGGCACAACTGGGGCATTTGCCCTGGAACTGCCCAAAGCACAGTTGTCATTCATTTGGAGCAGGCAGCGGACCCTCTTTCAGCGAGGGAGTCTATTCTCTCCTGGACGGGAACGGGACCTTCGATCAATCCAACGCACTGGCTTTCGATTTGACGCAGGAAGGCCTCTTCGAACAGGAGACGCTGCGCTGCCGGTTCCGTGTCCTCCCCGGCGGCGACGGCGGAGCCTTCATATTCCTCAATACAAAAGAATATGGCAAACGGGGACCAGCACCGTTCCTCAAAAGCTGGGTGGAGCCAAACCTCGCCGGAACCTTCGCCGTCGGCATCGACGTGCATAACCCACCGAACAGTGACCCGTTTGGAGAATGGGGAAATTACCAGGGGCTTCCCGAACGTGAGGTCTCGCTGCATTGGGATGGCCGGGAAATCGTCAAACGCGTTGCGCCGACAGAATTCCGCGGCAGTTTCACGGATTGCGAAATCTCAGTGCATTATGTCATTGGTGGCGCCGAGATCACGGTCCGCCTTGCCGGTGAAGCAGTCTACGACGGGTACTTCCTGGCCGGCATGACCCCATACGAGTCTCGACTGGCGATCGGGGCCGGTACGCGCACCGACGTAGCGACCGAGTTCGACGTGAAAGACGTGATTTTCACAAAAAACAAGACCCGCAAGCACCAATACGCCCCCCGAATCACTTCGAGGTTTTCAACCATGTCCTGACCAACAATTCGACCAGATTTCATGAAAAGGAAATCACCCTACCACCACTCGAATGGGCCTATGGGCGGGTGATCCTGACGCTGGAGATTCACGATGCCGGGCCGAACTGGAACAAATGGGACCAGGCCGGGCATCTGTACGTGATTGACGAAGACGGTAATGAACACGATATCGTCCCTTTCATCACATCCTACCGGACGCCTTGCCAATGGAAAGTCGATGTCACTCATTTCCGGCCATTGCTTAGCGGGAAAGTGACTTTCAAGCTGGTTGCCGGAACGTCTTTTGAAAAAAATCGCGGCTACATGATGAGCATGTCGCTTGACTTCTATCACGGGGCTCTCGACCTCGAACCTTACCGGGTCATCCCCTTGTGGAATGGAACGGCTCAATACAAGTCAGCCGACAATCATTTCAGCGACTTTTTCACTCCGCAAACCGTCAAAATCGACGCCAATGGCCAAGCAGGCAAAACTGTTCATCACAACGACGGGTCATACAAAAGTCGGCGAATTTACGCCGGCCCGGCGAACCGTGATTTTTACTCCCGACAAAAACAAGACTCCTGAAAAGGAGCTGCAATTCGAGAATGTCCTCTGGCGTAGCGACAATTACCTGAACCCGGTCCGCCCACAGGCAGGAACCTGGCAGTACGCACGCGCCGGTTGGGCACCCGGTGATATCGTGCGCCCATGGTGGATCGACCTCACCCCGCACATAATTCCCGGCAAAACCAGTGAACTGCGTTACCAACCGAAAGCTTACGACTTTTCCAATATCCCGGAAGAAAAACGGCCTTCGGACGAACTGATCAACCAGTCCATGCACATCGTTCGTTCGTACCTGATCCTCTACCGCACCCCATCTCAACTGTTGCCAGCGCCAGCTCTCAAGGTCCTGGACGTTGAGGAAGAAAGTAACGCATCCAGGGCAGGCATACAGGAAGGGGACTACCTTGAGAGCTATAACAACATGCAACCGGAGACAATCGAAGCTTTACGTGCTGCGATAAAGGAAGCCGAAAATTCAGGCATGAGGCGCATCGCGATCGTGATCTACCGGGACGCAAAGAGAATTAGTCAAGAAAATCGACCCCGGCAGGATGGGAGTCACGCTTGTTGAACAATAGCTCGCAATTCTTGGTGTCAGTCGTGCACGTTGTGTATAAGGTTATTTCGAGAAAGATTCTCAACCATGCGGGAAAAAATTTCCTGCAGAATATCTTTCTGACTCCATTAAGTTGCTAGAGATGTAAATCGGCATGAAGGATCGGGCTTTAAAAATGATTTTTGCATACTCAGCCCATTAGAAATAGCTCCCAAGAACTTTTTTGGAAACAAGCCCTAAAGGTCGGCAAACAACCGGAAAAGAGAGCCTGAAACATATAAAATCCGCAGGAGAGAAACTTTTCCTAAACTTGGCACTTAAAATCATTGACTGCTTGGCAAGTATTTCTTTAGCATATTTTACATACGATCGACAGACTAAGGCTAACCCGATTGCGAATATTTTAATTGCAGGCTTGGAATAATGGCTGAACAAGACCACAGAGTAAAAAGGACACGCAATGCCATTAGAGTGGCAATTATCATGCTCATTTGTCTTTTGCTGTCTTATTGTGCTTACAGTTTATATTACGGAAAGTGACAGTGATTCTCCGACTTCAATGTCGGCGAATCAGAAAAAAACCTGCAATGGTCGTCTCCGGCACAGTACGGAAAGACCTCTCTTGTCAACCAAGAAAGAGATGACTTCCTCCGCCGGACATCAACCATGTTCTCTCCGCACCCCTGGAAAAAGAGGTGCATCGGGAGGAGCAAAGACCTGTCGCATCCGACCCCGTGAAGGAGCAGCCGCTCACCACGCAAAGAGCGCAAAATAGAGATGCTGAGCAACAGCGAGAGGCCTCAGCATCGGGCAAAAAAGTCATCGATCAAACTACAGGATGTGCTTGACAAGGATCAACCGGGGAACCCGCCTACATGAAACGCAAGAGACCGTAGCCGGCACAGTTGCTCAAACGCCTGAGTTCATCAGGACAACCCCTGAAGACAATAGCGCTGAAATCTTCGGCGACAACGTTCACAGAACCGATCTCAGGCATGGAATTCATTTTGGTCAGAGGCGGTTGCTACCAGATGGGATCCAATTTGACGGCGTTCGAGGGGCCTGTTCACGAGGTATGCGTCGATGATTTTTACCTGGCAAAATACGAGGTGACGCAAACGCAGTGGACGAAACTCATGGGGCGCCATTTTTCCTATTTCAAGGGGAATTTACGTCCGGTCGAAAGAATCACCTGGGATGATACGCAAAGATTTATCCGCCAGCTAAACAGCAGAAGCGGCGCAGCTTACCGCTTGCCGACCGAAGCAGAGTGGGAGTATGCAGCCCGTAGCGGCGGGAAGGATAAGCTGTATGCAGGAACCAGCGACGAGGAGTCTTTACCGCGTTTTGCCTGGCATATGGTCAACAGCAACCGGCAAACCCACATGGTCGGCATGAAAAAACCAAACAGCCTCGGGCTGCATGACATGAGCGGCAATGTGTGGGAATGGTGCAGCGACTGGTATGACGACAGCTATTATGCGAATAGTCCGCGCAACAACCCGCAGGGCCCGGACACTGGCATTTACCGCGTCATTCGTGGCGGGGAATGGGAGCTTCCGGCGGGTCTTACACGGACAACCTATCGCGAGGCGGCAAAGCCTCATGTGCGCAGAAACGATATTGGCTTTCGTCTCGCTTTAAGCCTGCCAAATTGAAGTGAGTCATTACATTTTTCAAGACAATTGTCAGGGAATGACTTATACCGGCTTGCGCAGCGCAGTCATGAAGACCGCCAGAAGCACCTTGACCATGTAATAGAGGCTTAAAAAACCATGGATCGAAGAGCCGCCCGATTGCCGCTCCTGCATGTCAGTTGAAACTTCTGCGAGGGTAAACCCGTTTTTCCCTAGCAGAATCACCGCTTCCGGCTCGGGATAGTCGACAGGATAATTGCGGACCAGAAACTCGATGGCTTTCCGGTCATAGGCGCGAAAACCTGACGTATTGTCGGTGATGGTCTGACCGATCAGCAGCGAGTTGACCCCCATGAAAACTTTTATACCGAGACGCCGGGCAAAGGTGGAGCGGTAGCCTGAATGTTTTTTGAGAAAGCGTGAACCGATGACCATGCTGGCACCGCCGCCCATTCAGGGCATTGAGCAGTTTCGGAATCTCTGCGGCGATATGCTGGCCATCACCGTCAAACTGCACCGCGACCCGGTATCCGTTACGGGCGGCCCATTTGAAGCCGGTCTGCACGGCGCCGCCGATGCCAAGATTATTCGGCAGGTTGACGACCAGCGCCTTGCGGGTGGCCTTGGCCGCTTCGTATGTTTGATCATGAGAGCCATCGTTAATCACGAGGATATCAGGATTAAGCTCAAGTGTCTTGAGATCTGCAATGACTCGACCGATGTTCTCCGCTTCGTTATATGCCGGTACAACGACCAGGACCTCGGATTTCTTTTGCGCAACTTCAGGCGGTATGTTGTGAAGCTTGCGGCTCAGGTTGGCCAGAGCCAACTCCTGAATCACTTCCTTGTTCTGGTCCGTCAGGCGAGTAATGACCACCGTGATATGGACCAGGACCAGGGTGATAAACCCGGCGATAAGAAGCAGGATAATGGTCGGCTTGTAAGCGATACCGAACAAGTCGCCCAAACGATCGACGGCAAAGCGATCAACCGACAGGTAAAGAAAAACCACGGCCGTGGCGAACCAGAGAATCGAATACTCTTCCTTGACCTTCCGATTTTTGACCAACAAGAAAATCGTGGCAAAAACCGCCAGGCTGAAGAGTATGGATACGAGCTGAATTCTGTCTACCAGGAAAAATCCTTGCATTAGCTTGCTTCTCCGGCAGCCTTGTCAGGGTCAATCATTATCCAGCAACTCCTTGAAAGATAATCCGATATCCACGCAACAGCTCGGTAAAATCGCGCATGGATAAGCGTCTAATTCTCATCACCTGTCGTCGTTTGCGGTACATCCTCGGAATACCTCGCAAACTGTCAAAAATTGCTTTTAGCAGAGATTTCACCAGCTCGGATTTTGAACTCGCTGGACCGAAACTCACCGCCAGTGCCGCTTCCGTAAAAGACAGTACGCGCCTGTTCGAGATAACGCAGTATCGTGAAAAAAGGCTGCATAAAAATAAGTCCGGGTGGAAAGTTCTTTAATGCCACCCAATAGTGGTTCCGCTCTACAAGGTAGACCTTGAGAGACGAAAAGCTCCCGCTGCTCTGGGAATACTTGTGATACACAACCGCCCGGGTCGCCAAAACAGCCTTCCAACCGGCCAGCCTTCCGCGCAGCCCAAGGTCCGAATCCTCGGCGTAGGCAAAAAAATCGTCGTCGAAAAAACCGATTTCATCGATCATCGACCGTCGGTACAGGGCGGCACAAGCACTGGGAAAGAGAATCTCCTCAACCTCATGCATCTTGAGGCTCGACCAGCGCCGGTTACGAAATCGCCCTCGTGACATCCCGTCGCGACAGATCCCCATGCCGATCGAATCGATAATATCCGGATCGTCAAACGAGCAGATTCGGCATCCGATCATCCCGGCGTCAGTATGTCTTTCCGCCGTCTTGACCAGGATTTCCAACCAATCCGGCTCAGCCCGGGTGTCGTTGTTCAGGGTAACGATATAGTCGCCGACCGCGTGCTGCAGTCCATGATTGTTGCCAACGGCAAAACCTGTGTTTTCATTGAGACTGACCAGTTTCACCCAAGGGTAACTGTTGCTTAACGAATGAAACCGACTCATCCACCGAGCCGTTATCCACCAGGACAACTTCGAAATCCCTGAAGGACTGTTCTGCCAAGCTATCCAGGCAGTCAGGAAGATAAGTACGGCCGTTCCAGTTGACAATGATAATGGAAACAACAGGCTTCAACTGACTCTCTAATTATCTATAGGATTTATGTACAGATCATTTCAATGCCATTGTTCATGTTTAACATGGCGGCATTCTACAGGAAAGTCTTCACAGAAGAAATAAATTAACTTAACCGGACTCTACTCTCATGCCGGCATCGTGTCCTTTTGTATCGAGCGAACTGAAAAAATTGACCTTACTCTCTATGCTATTTGCCGTGGAAAAGCTGCACTATACGACCAGCCAGAGGCCTTAGGGATCACGGATCGGCAAACTGACGACAATATCAACTGCACGAACCAAGTGAGAGGCGTACACCGAGCTTTCGACCGTCCACCAGAGGCTCTGTGAATGAACTATTCTGCAAGCACTTGAAGTAATGGAAAACTGTCGTGCCCAAGATGTAATGAGTGAGCAGGCTTTGCATAAATTGACAATAATAAAATAGTGTTTTACTTGTTGACAGGGTTGGCAAGATTGATAAAATTCTTATCAATTGGTTAATTGTTGCTTTAGGGCTTCTATCAGCAGACCGGACACTATGACGCGATGCGGGTTCCCCATTTTTCAAACTGTAAACTTTGGAATGCCTAGCTACTCGATTGGGTGCCGAAAAAGCCCAGGTTATATTATTGCCTATTTGTTAAATCTCTACAGGAGAAAGCTGACCGTCTTTGTAAGATAATTATGAGTTGCTATATGTTATAGATTCAGCGGAGGACAAACATTTCTTAGGGGATTATGGAGGAGGAAATGAAAAAGACCTTGCTACATCGCGGAGAGAAATTCTCCCGCAAGCATTTGGCCCTGTGCATAACGGGCCTGTTGACTTTGGCATTATTGGCTTTTCCGGCATTTGCTTCCGACGAGGATGCCTGCATCTCCTGCCACGGCGACTACGCATCAATCCATTCGTCTTACGGACACGGTGCGCAACCATCCCAGACCGGTTCTGTCGTCCTCTTCGCAGACGATGCTCACGATGACGCCGGCTGGTACGGCAGCAAACCCTATTTCAGCGTCACGGTCAACTGCACCACCTGTCATACGACTGACCTGGTAGCGATCCATGGCAGCGACTGCGCCAAATGCCACCCGACCGCCTATGATCAGTTGGGCGGGCCATGGGGTGGCACATGTCAGCAGGGCGTTTGCCACCCGTCATATCACGATGACAGCATCCAGGCGCATCTGCCCTTTCAGGATCCGTTTGCCCCTTATAATCAATGTATACTGTGTCACAATCCGGACTCAGGCAACAACTTGCCCACAGACTGGGCCGTAACCCAGCAACATTGCCTGAACTGTCATGCAACCTACTCGCCGGACACCACTCCGCCGGTGACGACATCAGATGCCATTCCAGTCTATGAGGGAGGGGCCGTAATCAAATTCTCGATCACAGACAACGGCAAAGTCGGCATCGGTACGACCTTCTACCGCCTCAACCACGAACCGACGACATCCGGCATGGGTGTGGAACTAAACAGTCCCGGGCAGCATACGCTTGAGTTCTGGTCCGTCGATCAAGCCGGAAACGTCGAGTCTCCGACCAACAGCGTGTCCTTTTCAATACTATCGGACACAACCCCCCCGACAACAACCACGAATATTATTGAAGGGAAAACCTATTATCAGGGGGTTTATATCGAATTCTACTCGGAACTGACAACAGTCCTACAGGCGTCAAGACCACTTATCGTCAATTTAACAACGGCCCGATCAAGACCGGCAATGTACAACATCCAACGACACCTGGTGAATACAACTACGAATTGAAATACTGGTCCGAGGACTATGCCTATAATATCGAAAGCCCGCCGAATACCGTGAACTTCAGCGTGATCAACGGTAGCGGGACCCTGCGTCTGATTTGGGGCGGCAGCCCGACTGTTCCACCCGGACCCGGAGACAAAGTCACCTGGAAAGTCCGGGAAGGAGGACCCTCCGGGCCGTTGGTACGGCAGGGATCGGCATCTTATCCCTGGAGCGGCATAAATGACATCACTGTGCCGATATACGGCGGGAAGTATTACGTCTGGGTTTTCTGGGAGGCCTACCAGACCTGGGATGAAGCCGGCACGAATGAATTCTTCGATATTGATGTGACGACACATGGCCAGGTTTTTGATCTTAATTATCCTTAGTTCCGGCCATAATCAGAATGTGTAATCTCCATACAGAGGCCCTCATGCGAGGGCCTCTGTTGCGTTATACAGGAATTGAGAGACGTTTCTTTTGACTTTACCCTTCTTTCAGTTAAATTTGATGTGTCTTGCTCATCGAGTGTTTTGGACGGTACCATTCGCACAGAAACCTCATCATAACTTCCGGACAAGTATTATCAGGAGATACACAACATGTCTGCATTGAAGTGTCTTTTAACCGTTTCACTTGCTGGGATGCTCGTATCCGCATGCTCCGGGACCAAAGTCAGCGACTCCTGGTCAAGCCAGGATTATAAAGGGAAAATCAAGAACGTCTATATCATCGGCATTGCCAAGAATGATCTCAACCGCATGATGTTTGAAAACAATTTTATCCGGCGGCTGACTGAAGAGGGCGTCAAATCGACACCGAGCTACCCGGACCTGCCGAGAGGCATGGAAGCCGAGAAAGACAGCATCATAAGAATGATGCGAGCCAATAATTCTGATTCGGTTCTCCTGACCAGGGTGACCGGACAAGAGACGAAAGCCACGTTCACTTCCGGCACCAGAGGCGCAACTCAATATAGTTTTGCACCGGGGGGTTATAGTGGCGCTCAGGCCAATGAGCGCCTCGGGCTCCCCTACTACGTGAACTGGCACAGTTATTACAGTGCGGGATACCGGGCCGTCCCGGCGCAACAGTCTGTAACCAAGCTTGTTGTCTTGTACGTAGAGTCTGTCTTGTACGATCTGCAGACCGAAGAACTGATCTGGTCGGCACGCATGGAAACAGACCTTGAGAGCGACCTTGAGGGCATGATGAAAAAGTTTGTTGACCAGGCGGTCAAGGAACTCAAAATGAAAGGTTTTATATAAGCAGATGCCGAGAGGGGCCCTTATTGTTTTACTTTTCTCACTTTGCCTTTTCGGTTGTTCCTCCACGACCAGGCCCGTGGTCTGGAAATCCGGCGATGTTGTTTTTCCGATTTTCAGTTTTTTGATATTCAGCCGGTATCAACGCAACCGGCCATACTGTCATGCAGGACATCCTGATTTTTTTGACGGACAGCCTCAAGCAGCAGTTCGTGGCAAGAAACCTTCAACTCGTTGATGGCCAGCAAATTGGGAATGAGGTTCTGATTGTGCAGAGCGAAATTCTTAAATATAAATTTCAATTTTTTACCGGCCCGCCGCCGCCGTCAGGAAACACCATCGGCCTGTGCATCCTCCGCACGCGACTGATTCAAAAGACAACCGGTCGTATTGTCGGAGAAATCATCACGACCAACCAGGTTAACGTCGGCCGTGGCATGCTGGAGGCCAAAACCCCGGACTCTCTTTTGCAGGAATCCGCGGCACAAATCGCCAGGGAAGTCGCAAAGATGAGGTAGTCGCCCATTTACGGCAAGGTATATGGGCGATTGAGGAGATGGAGAAAGACAAGCATAGCAGCGACTTTTCAGAGAATAGCCAGAGTTCTCCTCAACGAAAACAGCCCGGGCCGGTCGATTGATCGGCCCGGGCTGTTTCAATTGTTCGACGAGCTACTAAACGGGGATTCTCAGCGCGCGACCACTCCTAGAAGTAAAGTAGATCGTGTCAAAAGTTCTGTTCAGGGTTCTGCTGTTAAAGTTGTTCATGGGCGCTCCGGGAGCAAGGGCGACTTCTTCACCGACCTTGATTTCCGTCTCGGGCATGGCGGCCCAACTCTGGTGCCATCCTTTTCGAGGAGAACATAAGTATAGCCGCCGGCATTCATGGTTTGGACAACGGTCCCCGAGTTTCCAGCCGCCGCAGGAGCTGCAGAACCGGCATCGGATGACGCACTCTTGCCCGGGATAGGCGTGAGCCTGGCCAGTCGCCAGGAGCAAAAGGGTACAGAGGAGGAACAATTTACTGAGCTTTGACATCGTTAATAATCCTTTCGTTGAATTATGACCTAAACTATCATAAAAGCTATATTCATAACAAGCCAGACCTGTAAATTCATTCATATCCCTCTGTAGAAGCTTGTAATTCATAATAAATTCTCTCCGTGATATCACTCTCAATTCCGCTATATAACAAATTATTTCTTTCCTGACCATTCTGCTAACTCCAAACACGATATTAGAGTCGTTCAATATTGTTTTTTCCACAAATAAAAATTTCGCTTAATTTTAGACACTTATCATTCAATGGAGCAAATTTTCATACAGGCATTATAGGGCAATATTTAATCCTCGTAATTTTGTGGGTTTTTTTTTGCATTATCCCTTAATGCTTTTTTTGGGCCAACGGTATTAGAGTTTGTTTCTTGCGCTTTGCCGGGGACCTAAGCTCTAGAGATTTGTGTGATTGGCTAAAGTCATAAATGATCACCAAAGGCAGGGGGGGCATATAGTGGTTTATCTCGGGAGACTAGAAATCAGACAAAAACTGTTGGTCGCACAAAAAGTAAATCATTTTTCGTGCTTTTATCATGTTTTTTCTTGCTGTTTCTTTCCTTTGCCAAGTCTGAATCCCTGGCTGCCTGCCCCCCTGATACAGTCAAGTCGCAGGGGATTCTTACTTCGACATCCATTCAGGACGCCTATGATTACGCCAGCGCTCCCACCCCCGGCGGACTGGGCCTCCCAGCTTTACGCTGCTGCTTACGGGTGAAATCTTCAATGAAAATCTGACCCTTGATGGTGGCGCAGTAATTCTCGATGGTGGTTATGACTGTTCCTTCACCACCAGGGAATCGACATCAAGTATTTACGGCACGATAACTA
>CAVRQQ010000032.1:0-17823 GCA_963723355.1 uncultured delta proteobacterium | reverse complement strand
CACGGGTCGCCAGTTGCACCAGGCTCATGATCCCATCGGCCAGACGGTTGCCTGCCTGCTCCAGGCTCTTGGTCGCCTTGGGGGGCTTCTTTGCAGCGGAGGCCAGAAGCCGGTTGGCAAACATCGGGATCACCGAAACCGATGCCAAAAGGCTCAGGGAGACTGCAGCGACCACGGCAATGGCGATGTCGCGGAACAGCTGTCCGGCCTCTTCCTGGATAAAGACGACGGGCAGGAAAACCGCTAGCGTGGTGATGGTTGAGGCGAAGATAGCTCCCCAGACTTCCCTGGTGCCGTCATAGGAGGCATCGAAAGCGCTTTTGCCCATCTTGCGGTGTCGATCGATGTTCTCGATCACGACAATGGCATTATCAACCAGCATACCAACGGCAAAGGCAATGCCGGCCATACTGACGACGTTCAGATTACGCCCCATCAGGTCGAGCAGGATAAAAGTGCCGATGATGCTGATTGGAATAGCCAGGCCAACCACCAGGGTGGCACGTATGGAGCGCAGGAAAATCAGCAGGACACATGCTGCAAGCACGCCGCCGAACATGATGTTCTGCTTGATCAGATCAATCGCACTACGTATATAGAAGCGTTGGTCGTAAACCCATTCGATGTGCAACCCTTTTTCCGCGAGTTTTTTTTCGTTCAGCCAGGTGACGGTTTCTTCAAGCTGGTCGGTCATATCCAGGATGTTAACGTCGGCTTCCGGACGAACGCCGATGGCGATCCCGTTGGCCGCGTTGTGCAGGACGATCCCTTCCTGTTTGGCAAAGCCCTTGCGGACGACGGCGACATCAGCGACCGTGATGCGGCGTTGCCCGGTTGATTTCAGGACAACTTTTTCAATGTCCTCGGCCGATTTGAACTCGGCCGTCGTGCGGATCCGGAAATCTCGGCGCCCGACGCCCATCGTGCCGGCAGAGACATTGATATTTTCACTCTGTAGCACATCGATCAGGTCGCGTGTTGTTAACTGAAAGGTGGCAAGACGTTCGGGACTGACCTCGACATGCATCTCGGATTCGGTACCACCGCCGACAAAGAGGTCGGAAACGCCACGCACTCTCTCATAGTGCTGGCGTATCTCATCCTCAAAATAAGTCAGGTAAGACTCAACCGGGCGATCATTCCCCTCGGTGACCTTGAGGATGTTCCAGACCACCGGCGATGCGGACGCGCCCGATGCGGTGACCACCGGTTTGTCTACGTCTGATGGATATGAGGGGACCTCGTTGAGCTTATTCGAGACGCGCAACAGGACATCATCAACATTGGTGCCGACTTTGAACTTCAGGGTGATCGAGCCCTGGCTGTTTCGTGAAGTACTCTCCATCTCGACCAGATTCGGCAGCCCCTTGAGCGTGTTTTCCTGCTCCTCAATGATTTCCCGCTCGATTTCGTACGGGGTGGCCCCGCGCCATGTTGTGTTAACGGTGATCTCAGGTTCAACTACCGAGGGGCTGAGCTGATAGGGGATGCGTTGCAGGCTGATCATGCCGAACATGACCAGCATGAAGATGATCGACAGGATCGTGACCGGTCGCTTTATGGAAACTTGGATCAGGTCCATTGTTTACTCCGTGCGAACGGACTGGCCGTCACGAATACGTTCACTGCCCTTGACGATCACCGCCTGGCCGGCTTCAATCCCATCTCCAATGATGCCGGTCAGGGTTCCCGAATGACCGGTGACTTCGACAGCAACCATACGTGCCTGATTGTTGTCATTGATGAAGATCACGCTCTTGCCAAAACTGTTGATGATGGCATCCCGCGGAACGAGCAGACCGTCTATGGCCTCTGCGGTCGGCAGAGAGATCTGCGCCTCCATCCCTTCGATCAACGACATGCTGCCAGGCACGCTGAATTTTGCGATGAAGGTGCGGGTGCTGATGTCGCCGCGCGGAATGATGGCGGTGAACTTCCCCCGCATCTCCTGGCCGACGACTTTCAGCGTGACCTCTTCACCGAGAGTCATAAAGGGGATGATGCTGGACGGTATGTCAACGTGCACTTCAAAACTGCGGTTGTCGGCGAGGGAGATTACAGCCCCGCCGGCTTGCACCCACTCGCCGGCTTCGACGAGATTCTCAATCACCAGTCCGTCAAAGGGCGCGCGCACGGTTTTCTTCTTCTGTTCCAGAAGCAGACGGTTGAGACGTGCTTCGAGTACGGTAGAAAGTTTTTTCAGGCGGTTGAGCTTGGTGTCATAAGACTCGAATTCGGAGATGGCCACTGATTTCTGCGCACTTAAAGCGGCGAACCGGTTGTAGTCTTTCTGTGCCTGTTGCACGTCAATCTGGTTTTGCTCAAAAGTCGCCCGCGTGCCGGCAATATCTGTCTGCAGCAAGTCATCGTCGAGCCGCACCAGGCGATCGCCGGCTTTCACGGTATCACCGTCATTGACATACGCCTGGAGGACTATGCCATCGACTTCTGCGGCGATTTCGGCTGACCGGGCAAAGTAAAGTGTGCCGACAAAATTGGCGGTCGGTTCCGATGTGCCGCTGACGATTGCCGTGGTGGTGACCAGCATGGGGGGCGGACCGCCGGCTTCCTTCTTCTGCTCGTCAGCTGTCGCAGTGTTGGCTGTCAGCAACAGTGCCGTCGCCGTGAAAAATAAACCGAGTGCTCTACACATGTTGATTGCTCCCGAGTCCTTGCAGGGAAAACTGCGTAATATGTTCAATGACGTCTTCGATAAAAGTCCGGTTTTGTTCCGGGCTGTGGATACTGCGTAAAATGTCTCTGCTCCGGATGAAATGCAGAACCTGCCCGGTGATGCTGCTGACGCAAAAAGAGGCGCGTTTTTCGCCCAGATCCGGGCTGGCTTTCAGGATCAACTCCTTGAACGCCTGGTTGATCGGCACGATCAGTCGTGTTGCGACCAGGTCACCGGTGACTGCATCCGGGCCCATCTCGCGGTAGATCGTCTGCATGAGTCGGTCGCTGTCGGGTGAAGGCAGATGTGAATCAAAAAAGCTGCGGATATATGCATTTAAGATTTCCTCAAGCGTTGCAGGAGGCTGCTGCGTGTCGAGTTTTTCGAGCAGAGCGAGTTTCTCTCTGGTGATGCTGTCCAAAAGGCTTGCGAGAACTTCACGGTACAGGCCAGTCTTGTCGCTGAAGTGGTAATTGACAGAGGCGACATTGCTGCCGCTTGCTCTGGTGATCTGGCGAATGCTGACACTCTCGAAGCCGTGGGCGAGAAAGAGTCTTGCCGCGGATTCCAGCAGGGCTGCTTTGGTATCTTTGTTGATCAGGGCGTGCTTTTGCATATGAACGATGTTTTAAACACCGTTTGAAATAATGTCAAGGGCAAATTACCTGACCAATGTCAGTAATCTGGGGCAACAGAAGGTAAATCTGTTGCCCCTTCATTGTGCTTTGAATATTCCAAAGACAAAATCAAAATCCGGGGGTTGCGCCCCCCGACTGCGCCTTACTCTTTTGCTGGCCCAAAAGAGTAAAAGGCAGAAAAGAGTCCTGCGCTGCGCTGGGCATGTCTGGGTCGTCAAGGCGGCAATATCAATCCGGATTGTTCCCATCGATTAAGAGTCTACACTTCCCCCGCAGGACCCCGTGGCTCTTGAGAGCCTCTCCACATTGTGGAGGACTTCAACTGTAGTCATGCTTCCAGGGCTGTGTCCCTTATAGGTCACGCGAAAGGAAGGCCCCCTGTAACGGGCCGGCTTATTAAACTCCGAAGTTATTGGATGTCTCAGAAACCTGGCAGAGGAGATGCCCTCCGCAAGGAGTAAAGGCGTTTTTGCTTACTTTTGTCGCCGCATGGACAATAAGTAAGGCGTCTGGCAGTACGCGAACTGCCGATTTTACGATTTTGTTTTTTGCACTTTGCTCCCGCGTTTATAAGCTTATGGCCTCTGACGGCTCGCGACCCGCCGGTTTTACTCTAGCATAAAGAATGAGGCCAACAGATTAACCATCTGTTGGCCTCTCTATCATGCACTCTGGCTGAACTTTGTCAGCAGCCTGAGAGCTGCTGGAAAGCAAATCAGTTTCTCTCTAGAAAGCAAACTCCGGGCCCTTATCGGACTTGTCCTTGTCTTGAGGAGGGGTGTCGTCAGGAATGGCCTCGCTGTCTACGCTGAAAGGTTGGTCGAGGCTGATATCCTGCTGGTCGCTGCCGAGAGGAACGCTTTCGGGCGTTTCACCGCTCTGGTCCTCTTCTTCATCAAGAAAGTCGAAGCCGAAGTCGACGGATTCGTTATCTGTCGTGTCAAACGTGTCGATACTTTGTTCATCAACCATCGCCGGTGATGTTGACGGAATTGCTTCTACGGTGGCTACGAATCCGCGCAATTTGTATTTTTCCTTGTGGTCAATAAGACCCTGGCCGCATTTCTTGCAGCTGTCCAGGTGCTCAAAGCTATGGTATCCGCATTTGGGGCACTTCATGGCTTCTCCTCGTGCTGATTGAGTTCTTCGTCGACCGGGGCCTGCCGCCAGTCGCCATAAAGGTACTGCAAAATGGCGATCGCTGCCAAGCCCGCAGTTTCAGTGCGCAGAATTCTCGGGCCCAGATGCACGGCCTGGAACCCGGCTTCTGAAATGTGCTTGATTTCCTGGTCGGTAAAACCGCCCTCCGGTCCGACCAGCAGCGTGACGCCGGAAGGCTTCTCTTCAGGCAATGCCTCGGCAAGTGGCACGGAACCCGCCTCCCAAAGCACAAGCTTGAGGTCGTCAGTCTGCCCGCTGATGACTTCTGCCAGTCTTCGTGCCGACCTGACTTCAGGCAGAAAGCTGCGGCGGCACTGCCTGGCGGCTTCGGTCGCTATGCGCGACCAGCGCTGTTCACGCTTGACCATGCGCGCAGCATTGACTTGCGGTACCGTATTGTCAGTCTCGACCAGCTGGAAACAGCGCACTCCGAGTTCGGTGCCCTTCTGCAGGATCAGGTCAAACTTGTCAGCTTTCGGCATGCCCTGGATCAGGCTGATCGGCAAGGTCCGCTCTTCATCCCGCCAACGTCGAATCACCCGTGCGGATGCTTCCCGTTTACTGATCGCCTCCAGCTCAACATCGCAGCAGCGGCCTTGGCCGTCGAGCAGGGTCAGGACACTGCCGAGCCTGGTGCGCAGGACGTGATGCAGGTGGTGATGGACATCGCCGCTGATGGTCACCTGGTCGCCCAGCAGGCTTTCAGGTGGAACAAAAAAACGTAGAGGATCACGCATGGCTTTGGTAGACGATGCAGGTCCAATCGTCGCGGTGGTTGGTGGCGAGCAGAGTCAGAGGAAAGCTGGCAAAGCCTTTGACGACCGACTGCTCCTGCTCAATCAGGATTCCGGACAGGACCAGGCGCCCGATTCCGGGAGTGAGGTGTGCAACCAACTGGTCGGCGAGGCTCAGGTTCTCGGCGGCGAGGATGTTGGCCAGGACCAGGTCGTAGGTTCCGGCAATCTCTCCAAGTGCAGCGTCGGTCACCGCTACGATGTGGTCGAGCCGGTTGTCAGAAACGTTGTTCCGGGCGATCTGGCATGCGTCATTATCGATGTCAGTGGCAATCACCTGCCGGGCACCGAGCGCGGCCCCTGCCATGGCCAGAATCCCGGAGCCTGTGCCGACGTCCAGAATCTTTTGTGGCGGTTGTTCGCTTGCAAAGTGTTCCGCCAGCGCATCCAGGCAAAGGCTGGTCGTGGCATGGGTCCCGGTGCCAAAAGCCTGGCCCGGGTCAAGGGTCAGAGCCACCTCATCGCCGGTGGGTGGCCAGTCTATCCAGGAGGGATGGATGACGAGTCTGCGGCCAACCCTGAATGGCGGGAAATGCTGTTGCCAGTCACTCGCCCAGTCGTGGTCGGCCAGTTCGCGGGATTCGAGACGCGCCCTGGCCAGCTCCGGATACATATCCGCCAATTCGGAGAGGGCTTTTCGTACGGTCCCCAGCAGCTCATCGACCTGCTCCGGATAAATGAAATAGGCTTTCATGACCGGATCGTTGGCAAGGTTTTCCGGTGCCGGGACAACGAAGGTGTCCAGCTTTTTCTCGGCTGCTGTAACACCTGTGCAGTCGATTTCCATCAGTTTTTGTGACACCAGGTCGACGGCCTCATCCGGTACGGCGAGCTGAATCTCCAGCCATTTTCTATTCATGGTGGTTGTTTAGCGAAGTTTCAGAGGCAATGCAACAGAAATTCTTGACCTGCCTGAGCAGGGTCTGAAATAATGGCCTGTAACTTAATGAGATGCATCGCATATATCAAATATAATGATCTATATGCGATGCATTAATGTGCCAGAAGTTGCTGATTTGCCAAGCAAACTCAATTTTTTATCTGTTTTTGATGTTTGCTTTTTCATTAGACTCTGTTAGACTTCACCCGTATTTTCATGAGGATTTTCAATGTCTGCTGCCACCCAAGTGATCTATCTGCTTTCCGATGCGACCGGTGAGACCGCGGAAAAAATGGTCATGGCAGCTCTGACGCAGTTTCGTGACAAGCCGGTCCGTCTGAAACGGGTTAACAACGTCCGGACCAAGAACCAGGTGTACGAATCCCTGGACGAAGCGCTCGACAAGCAGGCCCTTGTGGTTTTCACTATTGTTAACCGCGACCTGGCCCAGCTGGTCCATGATGAGTGCGACAGCCTGGGCCTGGTCAGTATCGATCTGCTGACCCCACTGTTGATGAAGGTGGCACACTGCCTTGGACGGTCACCGAAAGAAACTCCCGGTCTGCTACATGGTATCGATGAGGCTTACTTCAGGCGTATCGAGGCGATTGAATTTACCGTCAAGCATGATGACGGTCAGGAACCTCGCAATCTCTACCAGGCCGACATCGTTCTGGTCGGGATCTCACGTACCAGCAAGACCCCCCTTTCCATCTACCTGGCTCACAGAGGGTGGAAGGTGGCCAATGTCCCACTGGTGAAAGGGATCGATCCACCGCCGCAGCTGTTTGAAGTAGACCCGAAAAGAATCGCTGCCCTGGTGATCGATCCGCAGAGACTGGTTGAAGTACGCGCCTCGCGGTTGCGTAACCTCGGCCAGGACCCGAAGGCGGCTTACGCCGATTATGAAGAGATCGAAGAGGAGTTGAAGCACGCGAAGAGATTTTTCCGCCAGCACCCCTGGGCGGTGATTGATGTCTCCAGCAAGGCGGTTGAAGAGACCGCCAACGAAGTGCTGGTTCGCCTGGGGCTCAAATAGTTGCCGGGCCATTTAAAACGTATGCCGGTTCTGTTTATGACCCGCTGACAATCGATCCTTAGGATTTTAAAGGGCTAGAAGCCTACTAGGAAAAGGAGCCAACATCATGCATATTCTGGTTGTGGAAGATGAGAAGAAAGTCGCCAGTTTTATCCAACGTGGTCTTGAAGGGGAGGGCTTTACTGTTGATGTCGCAAACGATGGTGAGTCGGGTGTCGAGCTTGGTTCCAAGAACAACTACGACCTGATCCTGATGGACATCATGCTGCCCAAGATGGACGGCCTTGAGGCGGTCAAGGCCCTGCGTGCCAAGGACGTGACATCACCTGTCCTCTGCCTGACGGCCAAGGACACGGTCGAGGATATCGTCGCCGGCCTGGATGTTGGCAGTGATGACTACCTGACCAAGCCTTTTGCCTTTGCCGAACTTCTGGCCCGGGTCCGGTCCCTGGTGCGCCGGGGCACTCAGGAACGCGGCGCGGAAATAACTTATGCTGATCTGCGGCTTGACCCGGTCGCTCACAAGGTCTGGCGCGGTGACAGTGAAATTGACCTGACTGCCAAGGAATACGCCCTGCTCGAATTCTTCATGCGGAATCCGGAAACCACTTTGACGCGGACAATGATTGCCGAGCATGTCTGGGATTATACCTTCGATTCGTTTACCAACATTATTGATGTTTATGTCAACTACCTGCGCAAGAAGGTTGACCGTGACTACACCAAGAAACTGATTCATACCGTTCGCGGAATCGGTTACGTCCTCAAGGAAGACTAGATTGACTGTTTCACCTATCAGGTCGATCCGGGTCCGCCTTACGTTCTGGTACGCAATGACACTGGCTGTCATCCTGGCAGTCAGTGCTTTGTTTTCGTATCATTATTTTTCGCACAACCTGAGAGCACAGGTAGACCGTCAGGCCCGTGAGATCGCCCGCATTATTGACCAGCACCATGCCGAGGCGCTGTCCGACTCTGCTTCTGAGCAGGATTGTCAGGGCCTTCAGAGGCTGATTCACAACTATAATTGGGGCGCTTTCCTGGTTCTGCGTGATGCCAGTCTGCAGGTAGTCTGCTCTTCCGAGAACCTGATGGAGTTCGCCCTGCCGTTCGGGCCGGTGGCCCGCCAGCAGGTCCGGTGGATGAACGAGCACCTCGAAACAGTCGAGCTTGAAGCTGCCAGGCGCATGCGGCTGTTGTCTTATCCTCTGATCGAAAACGGTTCCCTGGTTGGTGTCGTCCAGGTTGGCCAGGAACTCGGGCCCCTGCAGCAGACCATCGAAGAGTTGCGCCTGATCTATCTGGTGGTCGGGCCCTTTGCGATCTTCTGGCTGTGCCTTGGTTGCTGGCTGTTGGCCGAACGCACGATCGCGCCGATTATCGAGGTGACTGAAGCGGCCCAGGGCATTACCGCAGACAACCTGACCCGCCGCCTGCCTTTCGGCAATAATCAGGATGAGTTGTCGCAGATGGTTGCCTGCCTGAACCAGATGCTCGATCGCCTTGAAAAATCATTCCGGCGGATCCGACAGTTCTCCGGTGACGCGTCCCATGAACTGCGTACGCCTCTCACCATTCTACGCGGCGAAACCGAAGTGACCCTGCGCTGGGCGAAAACGACCGACGAGTTCCGCGACATGCTGCGCTCCAACATGGAAGAAATCGATCGCATGGAGCGGATTATTGAAAGTTTGCTGACGCTGGCCAAGAGTGAAGTCGGTGAACTGACGCTGGAAATGAAACAGCTCAGCCTCAGCGACATGGTCCAGGAGCTGTACCTGCAGAGCCGGATTCTCTGTGAAGCGAAACAGATAAAGGTTGAGATGGATCTGAAGGTAGAGCAGGAAGTCCGTATCCGCGGTGACGAACTGCGCCTGCGGCAGATGTTCCTTAACCTTATCTCAAACGCCATCAAATACACCCCTGATGGTGGGGAGTTGAAGATCGTTCTGGCCCAGGAAGATGATCTCGCCGTGGTCGATATTGTCGACTCGGGAATCGGCATGCATGCCGAGCATCTGGCCCATATCTTTGACCGTTTCTACCGGGTCGACAAGGCGCGTAACCGCATGGACGGCGGCACCGGCCTCGGCCTGGCGATCGTCAAGTGGATCGCCGAGGCGCATGGCGGGAGCATCTCGGTCACATCCGAGGTTGGCAAGGGCAGTTCCTTCTCGGTGCGCCTGCCCGTTCAGGGCCCGGAAGAAGGCAAGCACCCGAAAACGACCATTCTGGATTAACTTTTCACAACTACACATTTCAACAGTTGACTCCTGTGCTGCTGACGATTGACAGTTCGCCTGGCGGTGATTACATTTGTCCTAATAACCACTATGGAGGACACCATGAACAAGCTCCTGCGCATAAAACTTTTCCTGCTCGTTGCCCTTTTGACGTTCGGTTGGGCAGTCTCTGCTGCGGCACAACCACCTGATTTTGTCTCCCTGGCAGAGCAACTCAAACCTGCTGTTGTCAATATCGGTACCGCCAAGACAGTAAAGCCCAAGGCGCCGATGTACCCTGGTCCGCAAGGCCCGGGCGGTGACATGTTCGAGGAATTTTTCGAGCGGTTTTTCCGCAACGCACCGCAGTCCCCGCACAAGCAACGATCCCTTGGCTCCGGGTTCATTATCTCGCAGGACGGCTATATCCTGACCAATGACCACGTCGTCGATGGTGCAGATGAAATCAAGGTCAAGCTCTCGGACGGACGGGAATTCACCGGCGAGATTCGCGGGCTGGACCCGAAGCTGGACCTCGCCCTGATCAAGATCGATGCCGGCGAGGACCTGCCGGTTGCCAGGCTCGGCGACAGCGAGGAGATCAAGGTTGGTGAATGGGTCATGGCGATCGGCAACCCTTTTGGCCTGGAGCAGACCGTCACGGTCGGCATTGTTTCAGCAAAGGGCCGCGTCATAGGCGCCGGACCCTATGATGATTTCATCCAGACGGATGCATCGATCAATCCCGGCAACTCGGGCGGGCCGCTCTTCAATATGCAGGGCGAGGTGATCGGTATCAATACGGCAATTGTTGCCCAGGGCCAGGGGATCGGCTTCGCCATTCCGGTCAACATGGCCAAGCAGATCATTCCCCAGCTGCGCGATGAAGGACGCGTCACTCGCGGTTGGCTCGGGGTTACTGTTCAGGCCCTCAATAAAGAACTGGCAGACTCCTTCGACCTTGACACGATCCATGGCGCGCTGGTCAACGAAGTCATCGAAGATTCTCCCGCCGACAAAGCCGGTTTGAAACGGGGCGATATCATTGTCGAATATGACGGCAAGCAGGTCGATGAACTGAACGACCTGCCGCGACTGGTTGCCGCAACCCCGGTCGACGAGACGGTCAAGGTCAAGGTCTTCCGCGACGGCAAGGAACGCACAATTAAAGTCAAAATCGGCCGGCTCGACGACGGTGAGGTGGCGCTGGCCGCCGATGAAGAGGAAACCGGCGGTGCTCTCGGTATTACGGTCGCAAATGTGACTCCGGAGTTGGTCGAGCGCTACAGCCTGGAAAGCGACCAGGGTATTCTGATTACCAAAATCGATCCGGAAGGCCCGGCCGCCGAGGCCAACCTGAGGGTCGGTGACCTGGTCGTTGAGGCTGACGGCAAGGAGGTCGGCTCGGTCAAGGAGTTCGAAGAGCTGGTTGGCAAGATGAAGTCCGGCAAGGTGCTGCGGCTGCTGATCCAGCGCCGGGCAACACTGCTTTATACGACGGTGACCTTGGAATAATCGTCATAGGCATAGGATGCACCGAGCCCCTGCTGCGTTTTGCGGCGGGGGCTTTTTTACGTACTTGTAACCGCAAAAAGCCTAGCCACCAAGGCTCAAAGGCACGAAGGAAAGATAGCTGAATCGATAGGCCTGGAGGGCAGAAGTCAGCTTATAACCTATGGGATAAGCCCTTCTTGGTGGCTTCGTGTCTTCGTGGCGAAGAACCTATTTTTTGGGTTATAGAATCATTTTTTTAACGCAAAGGCGCAAAGGGGAAGAGGAAAGAGGGAAAGGGAAAGAGGGAAAGGGAAAGAGGGACAGATCTGGAAAGAAAAGTGCCCGGCTGGAAGAACCAGCCGGGCATTGACATAAAAGAAGCAAATCTTTTTCAGCTTGGTTGTTTAGAAGCGGTAACCGAAACCGAGATAACCGTAATAGGCTTCTCCGTCTTCATCGCCGTAGACATAGTCTTCATCGCTGATGAATTTGTCATAGGTGAGCGATGCCGTGGTATAGCAGCTCGGCGTGAAGTTGTAGGTGCCGCCCACGGTTACCTGGATCTGTTCATAGGACAGATCGGAGTAGCTGTCGATATTTTTGTTCTGCTCCCAGGTGTCGTAATTGACCGGTGCATATTGTCCCGGACCCGCTGCGGACACATTGATAGGTGTCAAGTCGTCTTCCCTGAGGACTGTTGCCCTCTCGGTAAAGTCATTCCAGTCCCAGCTGTCCTCGGCGTTGTTGTAAGTGAAACCCGCGTTGAGCGCGAGTTTTTCAGTTGCCTGGTAATCCATGTTCAGAGCGACGGTGTGGACATCAGAATCATATTCAGCGGTGTTACAGATCGAGCCAAACTGGCCCGACGCGATGTCGTTCGCTCAGCCATGGTACCAGCCGACACACATCTGGTTCTCCGTCTCCTGCTTGTTGAAGGTGTAGGCCATGGTCAGGTTCATCTTGCCGTTGGGTGCGTAGTAGAGTGAGACTCCCGGGACATAGGTATGTTGATCGTAATGAACCGTGTCGTTCTCCTCGTAGCGAACCCTGGCGAACAGGTTGGCGGCCAGATTGGTCGACGGCGACCAGGTGGCCGACAGCTTGCCTTCGTGGACTTCATCGGGTTGGCTGGTTGATGACAGCTGGCGGTTCGGGTAGACATCTGTCCAGTACCAGGTTTTAACAGTCGAGTCACCACCGGTGAAGTCCGCTGTGTCGTAATACCACAATCCTGAACCAAAGCCGTCAGGTGTGGCTCCTCCTGCCAGATCGCCTTGCGCGATGCCGATATGAGCTCCGGCCATCGGGTCGTCGATGTCCTGGTAGGTGTAGCTGATGTTGCCCGAGAACTCTTTGTTGATGCGCGATTTAAGGGCGATTGTGAAAGTATTGGTCTCTGTTTCACCAAGCTCTTCTTCGTCGCGGTCAACTTCTTCGTATTCATAGCCGAAACGGAGCGTGGTCCCTCTCGCCAACCGGTAAACGACATCGAGACCAATCTCGTTGACATCTCTTTCTTCAGCAGAGTGGTATTCGTCTGTTGCGTCTCCCGGCCAGGCCGCGGCCGCGCTGGCGTCTTCACGTGCTGGATAGTAGATAGTGTTGCCGTCGGCATCGATGGTGTATCTGCTGCCATGCAGTGAGAGGCGGAAATTACCAAGCTTTGTCGCGACCTTGCCGCCGAACGACTCATACTCGGTCTTCAGATCTTTACCTTGCAGGAGTTCGTATTCGCCCTGAGTCGCGGACTTGGAGCTTTCGACGTCGGATTTTACGTAGCTGGCAGTAATGCTGGTGTTCTGGGGGAGATCCACTCGCGCCTTCAGCTTGTGACTGTCTTTGTCCGAGTCGGGGGTGCGAGCATAAGGGTAGTCCCCATTTTCATAGAGGAGATTGAAAGCGGTTGGATTGCCAGCGTCTTCATAGTAACGGACCGGTGTCGCACCATCTTCAGAGAACGTCCGCTTCAGGTACTCATAGTCGACTGTGACGATACCGAATTTGCCGGTTGCGCCGAATTTGTAGTCTTCCGTGCTTTCATCAATCTTTTTGCCACCTGCAGAGACATGGCATGTGTCGCACTTGGTTACGCCGATGGCCTGCTCCAGCCCTTTGCGGGTTTCGACCCGCATGCCGGCATGGAAGGTCACGTTGGGAAATTCGGCAGGGTTACGTCGGTCTCGCTTTCCAGTTCGCGGCGGGTCACGATGTAGTTGTTGTCCAGCTCCTGCTGGTAGGCTTCGGCGGGGTCGTAGTTGATGGTCCCGCCGCCAACAGTGGTTGACAGGCCTGCTGGCGTCCAGACTCGGCAAAGAGCTTGTCTGTCATGACGGTGGGCTGGGCTGGCAAGGTATCGTCATCGGCCAGTTGCACCCATCTGGTCCAAGGTCTCGTGGTCTTGCCAGTGTTCCAGAACCTGATAATCGACGCCAAAACGGAACATGCGGTTCAGGTCCAGATCCAGGTTATATTTCTGGTCCCGGGGCCCGTTGACGTCGGCATCAAGATCGAGTGCGGAGTTTTGCTCCGAATTTCCATTCAAGGGAAAGTTTCGGCGCAGAATCCGAGTCTCATCTTCGGACCGGCCCTTACATATTCGTTGACGCGTGCGGGGTTGTCCTTGGTATCCATACCTGAAACACCGATCTCCACCTCTCCGCTGACTAGCTTGTCTTCTGCGACAGCAGCGGTGGTGATCGTCATTAAGGTCAGGACGGACAACAATGCAAGCAGCCATTTATGGCTTGCTTCATGTTTTGCCTCCTTAAGTTAACGGGTCAGACCGCCACCGCTGAGCGGTTGGGACGGATAAGTCGCTGCCATGCACAACCTTGTGACAGGTTGTACATTTGGTGCCGAACGAGAGTCTGAAATCCTTCACTGCCGTGTGGATTGGCAATGTCTGCACAGTCGGCTTCTTGTTGGGCACCTATCACTACCAGGAGTTATCGTGTCACAGTTGAGATCGCGCAACAGATGGAAATGTCCTTCATGGCACTGCAGGCAGAGGAACGGCTCGTTCTGCACCAGCAGGTTGTTGGCAACCGAACCGTGTGGATCGTGGCAGATGGTGCAGTCGTCTTCAACCGGGGCGTGACCGAACACGAACGGACCCTGGTAGCGGCTGTGGCAGTCGAGGCAGAGATCGTTGGTGCGCTCGTGGGTGGTCAGTTCACCGTGCGGATTGTGGCAGTCGCCGCAGCTCATCTTGCCCTCTTTGATCGGGTGATGAGAGGGGAAGTTGGTCTTGGCCATCTGCTCCTGGTGGCAGGAGTAGCAGAGCTCGGGATCCTCCTGCTTCAGGGCGGTCTTGTTCCGCCGTGCATGCTGTGGCAGTCGGTGCAGCTCACATCGCTCAGGGCGTGCTGGCTGTGCGTCCAGTCCATCAGGTTGCCGTCGGTGTGACACTTGGCGCAAACCGCAGCCGATTCTTCCGGCAGAAGCTCACCAAACTTGAGGATCTGGTCGCCGTCCGATCGACATGCAGGCTGCCGCCGCCATGGCAGGCTTCGCACCCTTCGGTGCCGCCCATATACTCGAACCCGGCCAGGCGCGAGTGAACCCCTGCGCCCATCCCTTCGTGACACTCCAGGCAGGCTTCCGAGCCGACTGAAGTAGCGCCTTCGATGACTGGTAACGTCAACTGCTTCTCCCTGATTGCCCCGGTGGCACATGCCCCCAGGAACAGTAACAGGGGAAGGAGTTTGACCAGCCAGGACGCCCTGGATAGTGATACCTTCCTGTGCATGATTTCTCCTTTCCGTGCTAAATGCCTCAATAGAATGAGATGCATATAAGTGCTGAACCGGTTTTGCCTCTAGCCTGAATGCATTGTGAGCGCTGCCGGCAAAGCGATGAAAATGCCCGTTTAGACATTCGGAATCAGTTGAATCATAGAGGTCTTTAATGCTAGGGTAAAACGAATCATTTTAATGGCTCTTATAAGTATTATTTATAGTCTTTAATGTTATATATGGATGTCTGAATGGAAACGCGATACCTGAATACTCTGATCACTGTTGTGGAGACGGGAACATTTTCCAAGGCATCGGAAACATTACATATTACCCAGTCTGCCGTGTCCCAGCGGATCAAGTTCCTGGAGGAGCATTTTGGTCAGCAATTGCTTGATCGGTCAGGTCAGCGACTGGCTTTAACCGTTGCCGGGCAACTGGTTTTCAACAAGGCCCGGGATATCCTGGAAAAAGAGAAGGAGTTGCTGACCTGTCTGCAGCAGTCGACAACCCAGAAACATCTCTCCTTGTGTTGCACCCCGACCTTCGGTATGGCCTACCTGCCCCAGGTGCTGAGTAATTTTCTCAGGGCGCACTCCGACCTGAATGATCTCAAATTCATTTTCCTGCAACCGGAAGAGGCTTTGCGCGGGTTGCGCCTAGAAGAGTTCGATCTCGCTGTCATCGAACATCGCCTCGATCTCGATTTCTCCGGTTTCAACCGCTTCTTGATGCCTGATGACGAGATGTTGCTGGTCACGTCCGCTGCTTCACCGATGCCGCATGATGACGGGGTAATCCAAGTCACTGAATTGCGTGACAAGCGCCTGTTTGCACGGCGTGACGGGTGCAGTTCAAAAGAGTTGATGCGCAACAATCTCAGGATGCAGGGCTTTGACTTCAACGATTTCGCCAGTGTCGTGATCTCCGACGATCTGCATTTTACCGTCAAGTCGGTTCTCGCCGGGGAAGGTATTGCCTATGTGTCCCGGGCGTTGGTAAGCAGTTACCTCGAGTCCGGGCAGATCATCGGCTTGCACGTCGAGGGCTTTGAACATCGACGTGGCCGCAGCGTCGTGATGCTGCCGCAAAAAGACGAAGACGCTCTGATCAACAAGTTGCTGGAAACTATTTTCGAGGTGGTTTCGCCCTTCTGGCGGCCGAAAAAGGTGAGTGCTGCAGGCTAGCCTTGTGCCCATCTGAAGCGCTTGCGCCAGACGCGGCATACAATGTTTCAGGGGTTTTTATGGAAAGGCTGTTCAAGGGGATTGCCAGGTTTCGGCGCGAGGATTTTGAAGCTCATCGGAAATTGTTCAAGGAATTCGGGAAGAGCAGGAGTGGCTCACAGAACAGATCAACATCCTGGTGCAGATGTGCAACCTGCTGACCCACCCTTACATCCGGGAACGCTACGAACGGGGTACGATCGAGATTTTCGACTGGTCTTCCATCATTGAAACGGGCAAGATCTTCAACTTCAATGATCAGACCGAAGCGTTTGAATTGATAACCAATCCATCGTAATGGCCTGATCCGGTTGCATGCCGGAATCACTCCTCTTCCGATTTGCCGCCCCAAAGAGGGTCCCAGCCAAACTGACGCCGTAGCCGCTCTCCCGGGTTCTGCTCCAAAAACTCCTCTTCGCTGAAACAATAACGATAGCCCGCACAATAGGTTGTGATGATTTCGTAGGCGTCATTAATGCTTCGGATCATTGTCGGATCTGTTCTGACGCTTTGATCGGGGTGATGCCTCTTGACCAGCTCGCGATGACGCTGCTTGATCTGTTCAAGGGTCGCACGCTCCGTGATGCCAAAGGTCTTGAGGGCATCCTCCAGTTCCTGGTATGTCATTGAGTCTTCCATGGTCGAATCGCAGTAATCCCTTCGTATTTATTGTAAAACAATGTTATATTATCACGCCGCGTACCAGGAACGCCACTTTCAGGAGTTGAGCCATGCCGATTTCTCCGCCTTTCGAGAACCTGTTAGATCAGCCGTCAATGGAATTGATGCCTCTTCTCGGCCGCATGCGTTCGCTGACGGATGGCGCCGGTTTCTCCGGGACTTTGCCGGTGGTCTGGCAGTGTTCCGACGAGAGCCAGACGATCAAGAAAAGCCTGTTTGGTTACGTCTATGACTGCCCGGTCTTCAATCTCGGGCGGGTTGGCGCTCTGATCGACCCGACCCGCCTGATTTCGGCCTCTCATCACGGGCGCGATCTGGTTATTCTCGGCGGCAGCCACATCGGAGCTGAAAAAGAGGACGGGGTCGGCTATGTCGAGCGTGTGCATGGTAAAGTCGCACCCTGCTGCGGCATGCTGCATCGCCTGATGAATCCTTACCTGGTCCTTTACCATCGCGCGTCGACCCTGGTCACCCTGTTTCACAGCCCCGGCGGACTGAAAATCGAAATCCCCTACAAGTACCTGTTGCGCAAAGGTACCGACGTGCACGATCATCCCCATCTGCATTTGAATATCGAAAGACTCGTCGAAGGGGATGCTTTGGGCGATGCCAGCCAGGGCAAGGTCTATCGTTTGAATCCGGAGCTCGCAAAGCGTTACCAGCATGCACTGTCGGCCGTTACGGATAAACCGGTATCGATCGGCAAGATACTCGATCCCTCCACCTTCTACTTCACCAAGCACCTGGACAGTGCCAACCATGATCCGGATGCTTTGCTCGAAGCCTCGGTCTTTGATTTCCTGCCGGACGTTGTCACCTCTGAATACCCGCACCGGCGCATGGCAGATATCAACACCTGGCGACAGTTTCACAAGCTCGCCGCATACCTGACAGAATCTTTCGACTCCGGGGACCGCAACATTTTTCTACTTGCCGGTCTGACCCTTGATCACTCGATCAAGAAGAACACCTTCATCCCGCAGTTCGGCTTCTGGATGAAGGAGGGCCGGGCCCTTCAGGCCCGCTATTACAACGCCACGGAAATCATCGGTCTGCTTGAAGAGCAAAACGTTTACGTTCCGACCAAGACCTTCATGCAGTATGCCGAGATAGATCCTCTCTAGGTCCCCCTGAAAATGGCATTTGGCCGACCCTGTCAACAGAGCCAGTAGCTTTGCATGCAACTGTAACTATTGGAAAGGGTTCTGGCTGAGATGCCTTCCGAAGCTATTCACTTGCGCCGAACAATCGCCATATGATAAAAAAACCAGGTTCGAATA
>CAVRQQ010000031.1:0-33930 GCA_963723355.1 uncultured delta proteobacterium | reverse complement strand
TATTTCGGCGGGCATGGCCTGGAGCCGGAAGCGGCTGAGTACATCAGCTGGCTTAAGGGTTCGGCCCTGCTCAACCTCGATAAGTTGATGGTGATCGATTTTCATACCGGTCTCGGGCGGTTTGGCCAGCAGTCTCTGTTTATGCGCTCCGGCCCCGGACCGGCGTGAGGAGCTTTCACGTAAACTCGGTGTTAACGTCACCCCGAGCAGGACCGAATTGAAAACCATGGGCTACCATCATGGCGGCGGGAGCAGTGGCGTGTATCGCCGACTGTTCACCGGAGGTGAATTGACTTGTCTGACGGTTGAATATGGTACCTACCCGGGCTTAAGGATGCTGCGTGCGTTACGCCGCCGAAAATCAGCATCATCACTATGGGGACAAAATTCTCGACCATTGGGCAAAGCAGAATCTGAAAGAGGCTTTTTGTCCGGAATCAAAAGATTGGCGGCGACGTGTGGTTACCCAGGGGAGTGAATTGATTGAACGATCGGTAAATTATCTTTCCATGCCGGACTGAAGACTTGTCATATAATTCCTCCAACGCTCTTTTCAGCAACAGGCTCGGGGACACTTAAAAACAAGTGTCCCTTTTAAGTATCCCCAGTCGATTTGTTAAACATATATTCTATGGACATTAATGGGCGAGAATAGACGAGGAAAAAGTCCCCTGTTGTCAGAAAGCCATTTCTTGTAAATATTCGAAGGCAGAAATCGAACCGGCACGGGCAAAATCCATTGGTTTTTGAGACCGACGTGTCTACCAATTCCACCACTTCGGTAAGAGGTGTGCTTTATATGGATTGGCCGTGATCCGGTCAAGAGTTAACAGAACGAAAAAGGGTTACGCAATCTTGCGTAACCCCTTGATCTTGGTGGAGCTAGGCGGGATCGAACCGCCGACCTCTTGAATGCCATTCAAGCGCTCTCCCAGCTGAGCTATAGCCCCGAACAGGAGCAGATTTATAACAGAGCGCCAACGGAGTGTCAACAGCTTTTTTGGCGCTCGGCTGTGCTTTAGCTGTCCTTGAATTCGCTGTTGCTGCCGGAAGTGCTGCGGAACAGGGTGAGCAGCATCTTGAAGCGTTTGATGGCCTTGACTTCGTGTGAAATGCCACCGGGCATGAGGATGATCTCGCCGGCAGAGACAGTGTGCGGAGTTCCGCCAATGATGATTTGCGCTTCGCCGTCGAGCACCTGGACGAAAGCATGAAAGGGCACGGTGTGTTCCGACAGGGCCTGTCCGGCGTCAAAGCTGAAAACGGTCAGGGTACCGGTATCATGCTGCAGCAGGGTGCGGCTGACCACGGCGCCGTCCTGGTAAGGAGTCATTTCACCAAGAGTATAGGCCTTGGCGGGTTCGACATGGATCTTTGCAGGTTGATCTGACATAGCGTTCCTCCAATTATCTAGGTGAGTTTGGAGTCGAGCTTATCGTCATTTATGCAGGCCGGCATTGATCGACGTCAAGAATTGCATAAATTGCCGTATCGCCTAAAGCCTGATGCCCGTCAGCTGGAACAGGGCCTCCTGGTACTTCTCCGAGGTCTTGGCGACGATCTCGGCAGGCAGGGGCGGGGGCGGTGCCTGCTTGTTCCAGTCGAGGGTCTCGAGATAGTCACGCACAAACTGCTTGTCGAAACTCGGTTGGGGGCCACCGGGATGATAGGACGCTTTCGGCCAGAATCGCGATGAATCGGGTGACAGGGCTTCGTCAATCCAGAGCAGGCTGCCGTCATCCATAATGCCGAATTCGAACTTGGTGTCGGCGATGATGATGCCTTTGTCCCAGGCGAAGTCACGGGCGCGACTGTAGATCTCGATCGATGTTTCGCTGACCTGCTCGGCGATCTCCCTGCCGCACAGCTTGACCGCCTCGTCAAAGGAGATGTTCTCATCGTGTGCACCGAGTTCCGCTTTGGTTGACGGGGTGAAAATCGGTTTTTCCAGGCGACCGCTCTCGAGAAGATTCTCCGGCAGAGTGATGCCGCAGATGCTCCCTTTCTGCTGGTATTCCTTCCAGCCGGAACCGGACACATAGCCGCGCACGATGCATTCGATCGGCAGCGGCCGGGCTTTTTTGACCAGCATGCTGCGGCCTTCCAGCTGATCACGGTAGACGTGGGTCTCTGCCGGGAAGTCACTGACCTCAGTCGCGATAATATGATTCGGGATGATATCTGTCATCCGGTTGAACCAGAAGATCGAGATCTGGTTGAGCACCTGGCCTTTCTTGGGGATTCCTTCGTTCATGATAACGTCGAAGGCGGAAAGCCGATCGGAGGTCACGAGCAGCAAGTGCTCACCCAGGTCGTAGATGTCGCGGACCTTGCCACGGTTAACCATCTTCAGTGTCGGCATCTTGGTTTCGAGAACGGTCGCACTCACGATTATTTCTCCTTGTTGATCAGGTCCTGGACACGGGGAGCGATGGAAATGGTCGCGATGCTGCGCAGTTCGGCCAGTCGTGCTTCAATCGCTTCAGTCTCCTTGCGGGCAAACAGCGAGTTGTACAGCTCTTCTCGTTTGGCTTGATCCAGGGCCGTCATGTCGGCAGCGATGCGCTGCTTGACTTCGACGACCACGAAACGGTTCTGGATTTCGAAGAAGCGGTCAATCGCCTTCTGTTCATCGGTCAGCTCGAAAGCCGCATCAAACAGCTCCCCGGAGCTGCCGAGACGCGGCACAAAGGGACTGTAGGTCCTTGTGAATTCACCGGTTTCCTCGATCTCGTACTTGGCTTTTTTTGCTAGCTTGGCGAGGCTGCCGCCGGCCTTCAGGTCGGCGACCAGCTGCTCAGCCGCAGCCCTGGCAAGCTGGTTAGCTTCAACCGCCCGGTAGGCTGCAGTGACCAGGTCCCTGACTTCGGCAAGCTCGGGAAGATGGCTGGCAACCCGCTGCTTGACAGTGAACAGGATCACGCCGTCCTCGGTAAGGACCGGTTTGGCCAATGCCTTGTCTTCGAGCAGGTGGGCCGTGTTGATAATCTCCTCGTTGCGGCCGATGCCATCGATATAACCGTCGCGGGCGAAAAGTCCGGTCTCCTTGACGCCAAGTTCATTTGCCTTGGCTGCCGCATCGAGGTCGCCGGTCTTGCGGTTGATATTGTAGGCGTCCATGGCCTTTTCGAAGGCCAGCTGCCTTGCCTTGTCGCTGCGCAGCCCCTCCTTGACCTCGTCGATGGCGTCTTCCAGGCTGCGAACTCCCGGTTCTGTGTATTCCTCGACCCGGATGATATGATAGCCGAAGGTGGTTTCGACAAGGCCGCTGGTGTCACCGGGGTTCATGCTGAATGCGGCGTCTTCAAAAGGCTTGACCATAGAGCCGCGGGTGAAATAACCGAGGCGGCCACCCTTAACTGCGCTGGCCTTGTCATCCGACTTGGCCCGTGCCAGCTCGGCAAAGTCCTTGCCGGCCCTGACTTCTTCGAGGATGGTCTCGGCGTATGCGCGGCGCTCTTCGCGAGTCTTCTGGTCGGCTTCCGCATCGACCTTGATGAGGATATGGGAGGCTTTGACTTTTTCGAGAATTTCGAACTGGTCGAGATGGCGGCGGTAATATCTTTGCAGCTCATCCTCTTCAAACGTCACCTGATCGAGATAACGCTCCGGTTCGAACTGCAGGTAACGCAGTGAGACCATTTCCGGGATACGGAAGGTCTCCTGGTTCTCGGCAAAATAGGCGTCCAGTCCCGGCTCCGTGATCTTGACCTGCTTTTCAAATTTCGCCGGGGTGAGGCTGACGAAGTTCAGGTTGATCTTTTCATTGATGTTGCGAAACTCCTCTTCAATGTCTGCATCGCTGACTTTGACCATCGCCTTGAAATGTTCCTGCACCTTGTCGAGCAGCAATTCATTGTGCTTGACGGCCTCGTACTGATCGCTGTTCATGCGCTGGTAGGCGAGGACCTGGAGGTAGCGCTCTTTGTTAAAGACACCATTGACCTGGAAGGCTTCGACCTGGGCGATCGCATCGATCAGTTCCTTGTGGGTCACGACCAGCTGAAGGCGCTCCGCCTCATCCTGCATCAGCGCCTGGTCGATCAGGCCGTTGATCGATTTATCAGCCAGCTTCAGCTGCTTCTCGAGGGCCGGATTGAACTGGTCCTGATAGATGTTCTGGTAGATCTGGTAAAGGTTGCTGTAAGCGCTCTGGAAGTCATCAAAGGCGATCGATTTGCCATTCACGACGGCAGCTTCCGCTGTCGGGCTTTCATCTCCCGGACCGCCCGGTGCACTGAGCATTGCGTAGCCGATCACGAAGCTTAAGATGATGATGGCGAAGGCCAGTTTGACGATGATGGATTTCTGTTGGTTCCGTACAAAATCGAGCATGAGTCTGGATTTCTCCTCGAGGTATTTTTGTGTCTTTAGAGAATAGGGCCGAATGTTAGACAATCACCCTGTGAAATGCAACAGTTTTCCTTTTATACCTTGAAAAGATGGGACCCTTTTGCTAGTGTTAACAACATTTTCCGGCCTAGCTCAGGCCGCTTCCTTTCTGAAAGGAGTTGTCCCTCGTCATGGTCAACTTGTTCGATGCAATTTTAGGTGTGTTTTCCAACGATCTGGCGATCGATTTGGGAACGGCTAACACCTTGGTATATCTCAAAGGTAAAGGAATCGTCGTCAGTGAACCTTCGGTTGTCGCAGTGCAGAAGGATGCGGTGGGGCAGAAAAAGGTTCTGGCCGTCGGCACCGACGCGAAAAACATGCTCGGCAGGACTCCGGGAAGTATCGTTGCCATCCGTCCGATGAAGGACGGCGTGATTGCCGATTTCGATATCACCGAAGAAATGCTGCGTTACTTTATTCGCAAAATTCACAATCGCAAGGCCCTGGTCCGTCCGCGGATCGTGATCTGCGTGCCTTCCGGGATCACCCAGGTCGAGAAGCGTGCGGTCAAGGAATCCGCCGAATCTGCCGGTGCGCGTGAAGTCTACCTGATCGAGGAGCCGATGGCTGCGGCGATCGGCGCCGGTCTGCCGATAACCGAAGCCTCCGGCAACATGATTGTTGATATCGGCGGCGGTACCACCGAGGTGGCCGTCATCTCATTGGCCGGGATCGTCTACGCCAAGAGTGTGCGGGTCGGCGGGGACAAGATGGACGAAGCCCTGACCCAGCATCTCAAACGCAAATACAACCTGCTGATTGGTGAACGGACCGCTGAAGAGATCAAGATCACGATCGGCAGCGCGTATCCTGACAGCCCGGGTTCTGCCAACGAAGGCAAGATGGATACCATGGAAGTCAAAGGTCGCGACCTGGTCAGCGGGATTCCGAAGACCCTCACGATCGATGCCCAGGAGATCAGGGAAGCCCTCTCCGAGACGATCAACGCGATTGTCGAGGCGGTGCGGATCGCCCTGGAGAGGACTCCGCCCGAATTGGCCGCGGATATTGTCGACAAGGGGATTGTTCTGGCCGGTGGCGGCGCCCTGTTGCGTAATTTAGATGCGCTGTTGCGCGAGGAAACAGGTCTGCCGGTGGTGATTGCCGAAGACCCGCTCTCCTGCGTGGTGCTTGGCTCCGGCAAGGTGCTGGATGAACTCGATCTGCTGAAACAGGTGACTATCAGCTCCTGAGCCGGTCCTGTCCGCCGCCGCAGTATCTCCGTGAATTACACAAGAGGGCCTCTGCGCCCTCTTGTTTTGTTTTCGTCAAAGACTTTAGGTACCGTAAAATCGCTAGCTGAATTGGGTTGTCTATCCTGACTTCTGTATTCCGGGTGTTCGAATATGTGGGAATGGTGGCAAAGAAATCGACCGCTGTTACTCGGCGCAGTACTGCTGCTGATGGCACTGCTCTGGTATTCGATCAACCTGCGCCAACAGGACGAGACGAATTTTCCGGAAAGGATGGTTCTGATTTTGACCGGTCCGGTGCAGGCCGGCCTGAATCAAGTGATCCGCGGGGCTGCTGATGTATGGGGTCACTACCTTTACCTGATCGACACGGAACAGGAAAACCGCGCGCTGCTAGAAAACAACCGCGAACTGAGCGCAATACTGGCGGAGAGCAACGAGGTCCGTCTCGAAAATGAACGTCTTCGGCGGTTGCTGGACTTCAAGGAAGCCCAGGAACTTGAGACTCTCCCGGCCAGGGTGATCGCCGAGGATGCGACCAGCTGGTTCCGTACCATTACCATCGACAAAGGGGCCGAACGGGGCGTGGTCGAGGGGATGCCGGTGGTTGTCGCCGAGGGCGTGGTCGGTCGTGTTATACGCACTAGCCCTCGCTTTGCCAGGGTCCTTCTGATTACCGACGCATCTTCTGCTGTGGCCAGTCTCCTGCAGGACAACCGGGCTCGCGGTATCAGCCGCGGCAAGGGGGAGCGCCTGGTCTTCGACTTTGTCCTGCGCCAGGAAGAGGTCAGGGTCGGCGATCGGGTTGTCACCAGCGGCATGGGCGGAGTTTTCCCCAAAGGGTTGATTGTCGGCGACGTACATAGCGTTGACCGACAGGAGTTCGGTCTTTTCCAGGCGATCGAAGTCATACCCGCGGTCGACTTTTCCCACCTTGAAGAAGTCCTGGTCCTGTTACGGAGGCCGCAATGAACCGGGCCTTGATTTATTTTGCTCTGGCCGGGGTGGCGGCCGTTTTGCAAACGGTCCTGATGCCATTGCTGTTGCAGGGTGACTACAAGCCGGACCTGGTCCTGCTGTTGGTGGTTTATCTCGGCTTGCATGAAGGCCCGTGGCGCGGCGGTCTGATCGTCTACCTGATGGGCTGGTTTTTCGATGGTGTCGGCGGCGCGTTCCCCGGGCTTAACGGGTTCGTCATGCTGGCGATTTTTCTGGCGGTCCGCGGCATCGTAACGCGAGTCAATACGGAAAGTTCGATCCTGCTCCTGCTCCTGGTCATTGCCGGTACCATTGTGCAGGCGTTCCTGTCCGCTTTTGCGCTGGATTTTTTCAGGCAGGATATCAGCGTCTCTTCGCAAATCGCCTGGCAACTCCCGGTCCAGTTGCTGCTGAACTTTGCCGCCGCAGTTGTGTTCTTGAAATTGGCCGTATGGTTGCAGCGAACCTTCCTGCCACGCCGCGACCTCCCAGGTTTGCGCAAACTCGACAGCCGATATGAGTCTTAACCCGTCCCCAGAAGAAACTCCCGGCCTGCGTCGCCGTTTTATCATCTCTTCGATCATCGTTGCCGGGGTCTTCTGCGTTCTGGCTCTGCGCCTGTGGTACCTGCAAATTCTCGGTACCGATTACTACCGTGACCTGTCCGAGCGAAACCGGATTCGATATGTCGCCATCCAGGCACCACGCGGCGCGGTGTTCGATCGTCATGGTGTCTTGCTGGTTGATAATCGTCCGGCGTTTACTGTCTCCGCTTTGCGCCAGGAAGTTGATGATCGCAAACAACTTTTTGCCAACCTGGCAAAGTTACTGGATATCGACGAGGCGATGCTTGAAGAGCGCTGGCAAAAAGGCCAGGGCCTGCCGCGTTATCGGCCTCTGCCGCTGGTTGAAGACGTCGGGCGCCAGGCGATGGAGATGGTGCAGGAAAATTCCATAGACCTGCCCGGCCTCCTGGTCGAGGTCAAACCCCTTCGTTCCTACCCCTTCGGGGACATGGCCGCGCACCTGTTCGGTTATCTTGGTGAAGTGACCGAAGGCGAGTTGAGGCAGAGCGAATTTTCCGACTATCGCTCCGGTGAGATGGTCGGCAAGACTGCGCTTGAGAAAGCCTACGAGAGCCGGTTGCAGGGTGCAGCCGGGCAGAAGCGCATCGAAGTGAATGTGCGCGGTCGTGAGCTGCGTCAGGTGACAATTCGCAATCCCTTGCCGGGTCAACAGGTCTACCTGACGATTGACAACGTCCTGCAGCAGGCGGCAGAGAATGCCCTCGCAGAAAACGCTGGGGCAATCGTTGCCCTGGATGTCAACAGCGGTGAAGTCCTTGCCCTGGTCAGTCGACCGACCTTTGATCCGGCCTGGTTTGCTCGCGGGATTACCAGCGAGGAGTGGCGGGATCTGAGCAACAACCCGCAACATCCGATGACCAACAAGGCCTTGCGCGGCCAGTATCCCCCGGGATCGACGTTCAAGATGGCGGTCGCCCTGGCGGCTCTCGAAGCAGGGACGGTGACCCCAGCGCACAAAGTTTATTGTTCCGGCCGCCTGAAATTAAGCCGGAGTTACGAATTCCGTTGCTGGAAGAAGGAGGGCCACGGTTCGGTCGACCTGCATAAAGCGATCAAGGAAAGCTGTGATGTCTATTTTTATCAAGTCGGTCTCGACACCGGCATCGACCGGATTGCCAGTGTCGCAAAGCGCCTCGGCCTGGGAGCGCAAACCGGTTTCCCTTTCGACTCTGAACGCTCAGGTTTGATCCCGACCAGGGAATGGAAGAAAAAACGTTTCGGCACCAGTTGGTACGACGGGGAAACAGTGATTTCATCGATAGGCCAGGGCTTTGTTTTGACGACCCCGATGCAGTTGGCGACCATGGCTGCAGCACTGGCCAACGGCGGGACGGTCTGGAGGCCCCAGGTCGTGCAGAAGATTATTGATCTCGAAGGCAATGCAGAGTGGCTGTTCGAACCGGAAAAGCTGAGTGAGACGGCATGGCCATCGAAAGATTTGACCCCTGTCAGAAAAGCCATGGAAGCGGTGGTCAATGACGTTGGCGGCACAGCATGGAGGAGTCGGTTGGAGAAGGTCCGGTTTGCCGGCAAGACCGGTACCTCCCAGGTTGTAAGAAGAAAATCGGACGAGGAAGAAGAGGAAGTCGAAGAGGACGAAGTCCCTTACCAGTTCAGGGACCATGCCCTGTTCGTTTCCTATGCGCCCGCTGAAAACCCGCAGATTGCTGTTGCGGTCGTGGTCGAACACGGTGGCCACGGTTCCAGTGCAGCGGCGCCGGTCGCCAAGGCCATATATGATGCCTATTTTGCAGACGAAGCAAAAGCAAAGGAAGTCGCAAGACTCTTCTCCGCCGAGGATTGATGGATGTTTGACAGACGATTGATAACCCATTTCAATTGGGCTTACCTGCTGCTGGTCCTGCTGATTTGCTTGATCGGCATCGCCAACATGTACAGCGCGACCTCTTCCTGGACTGCTGCCGTGCTACCTGTTTATCTCAAGCAGTTTTACTGGGTGGGGATCGGTCTGGCAATTGTTTCGATCGTTTGTTTGTTCGACTATCGGCACCTGGAATATCTCAGTGTCCCCCTTTACGGCTGCAACCTGCTGCTGCTGGGCATGGTCCTGGCTTTCGGCAAAACCATTATGGGCGCGACCCGCTGGATCGGTCTGGCGGGGTTGAATGTCCAGCCCAGTGAAATCATGAAAATCGTGATTATCATTGTGCTTGCCCGATATTTCAGTGAGAAGGCCCACCTGCGCGGGTTCTCGCTAGGTGAACTGGTCATCCCCGGACTGATTCTGGGTGTCCCGGCCCTGTTAATCATGAAACAGCCGGATCTCGGCACAGCACTTCTGGTCCTCTGTATAGGTGGGACCATGGCCCTGTTCGCCGGGGTCCGACGCTCTGCGATTATTTTTCTAGGCATGTCCGGTGTTGCCGCTGTCTGTGGTGGCTGGTTCCTCCTGCATGACTACCAGAAAAAGCGCATACTCACATTCCTTAACCCGGAGCGAGACCCGCTGGGCGCCGGCTATCATATCATCCAGTCAAAGATTGCCGTTGGTAGCGGCGGCTTCAACGGCCTCGGTTTCATGAAAGGGACCCAGTCACAGCTTTCCTTCCTGCCGGAACGCCACACGGATTTTGCGTTCTCGGTATTCGCCGAAGAGTGGGGGTTGACCGGCTGCCTGTTGCTACTGGCCTTTTACTGCCTGATTGTGCTTTGGGGGCTGCATATCGCCCTGCGCTCAAATGACCGCTTCGGCATGTACCTCGCCATCGGTGTCTGCGCGATGCTGTTCTGGCACATCGTGGTCAACCTGGGAATGGTGATCGGTCTTCTGCCGGTGGTCGGTGTGCCCTTGCCGCTTTTCTCCTACGGCGGGACCAGCATGGTGACGACCATGACCGGAGTCGGCCTGCTGCTTAACGTAGGGATGCGGCGGTTTATGTTTTAAGGCCGGTACGCGGTACGCGGGACGAGGAACGCGGCAAGTCAAACCCATGCAAGCGTAATATCGCTTGACACAAAAAATTGATAACTATCAACCTTCCCAGCCCCCAGCCCCCAGCCCCCAGCCCCCAGCCCCCAGCCCCCAGCCCCCAGCCCCCAGCCCCCAGCCCCCAGCCCCCAGCCCCCAGCCCCCAGCCCCCAGCCCCCAGCCCCCGTTTTTTTGTTATACTTCCAGCTATGGAACTCCACCCGGCAAAATTCTGGAAAAAAGCCGACCACAGCAAGGTGCATTGCCAGCTCTGCAGGTTCCGGTGCGTCATAGCCGACGGGCGAAGAGGCCGCTGTGGTGTGCGTGAAAACCGGGGGGGGATTCTATACAGCCTTGTCTATGGGCAGACGATCGCCGAGAACGTCGATCCGATCGAGAAGAAGCCGCTCTATCATTTCCATCCCGGATCACGCAGTCTGTCAATTGCCACGGTCGGCTGCAACTTCCATTGCCTGCACTGTCAGAATCACGAGATTTCGCAGTGGCCTCACGAGCGCTCGGGAATTCCTGGTACGACGATGTCCCCGCAGGATGTGGTCAGGCACGCAGTGCAAAGCAAATCAGCCAGCATTGCCTACACCTATACCGAACCGACCATCTTTTTCGAGTATGCTTACGATACGGCTGTGGCAGCAAGAGCCGCCGGGATCAAGAATGTCTTCGTCACCAACGGTTATACGACCACCGAGGCCCTTGAGGCGATCGCCCCGTACCTGGATGCGGCGAATGTCGACCTGAAGGGGTTTTCCGATCGCGCATACCGGGAGGTGACCGGCGCATCTCTCGAGGGTGTGCTTGAATGCCTCAGGGATTACCGCAGGCTGGGTATCTGGCTCGAGATCACGACCCTCGTGATCCCGGGGCATAACGACAGCGAGGACGAGCTGCGCCGGATCGCCAGCTTCATCTCCGGGGAGCTCGGCGCAGACGTGCCCTGGCATATTTCGGCGTTTTACCCGACATACAAGATGCAGGACCGACCGCCGACACCGTTGGCGACCCTGCATTTGGCCAGAGATGTCGGCCGCCAGTCCGGGCTGCACTATGTGTACCTGGGCAATGTCAACGACCCTGAGGCCGGAGACACGATTTGTCCGGGCTGCGGGCAGGCGGTGATTCGACGCCAGCGCCTGCACTTCATCGAAACGGCAATCAGCGGCCAGAGCTGCAAATACTGCCGGTATGAAATCGCCGGTGTCGGCCTCGAGATATGAAAGGAACAGTCATGTCCATTGATCGCAGTAACCCGCGCAACCCCGCCGCAGATATCGACAGCATGTTCGTTGATCGCTGGTCGCCGCGAGCATTTGAGCCGACCCCTTTAACGCAGACCCAGATCGACAGCCTGTTCGAGGCGGCGCGCTGGGCACCTTCATGCTTCAATGCACAGCCGTGGCTGTTTATTTATGCCGCCAGCGCAGCGGATCGTGAACGATTCATGCCGGCACTGGTGGAGGGAAACCAGGTCTGGGTCAAAAATGCTTCATTGATTATCTATCTCTTGTGCCGACGAAATTTCAGTCATAATGACAAAGAGAACCGGCACGCTCCGTTCGACGCCGGCGCGGCATGGATGTCGCTAGCCCTCCAGGCTCGCAAGCTTGGCCTGCATGCTCATGCCATGGCCGGATTCAGCCGCGAGAAGGCATATGAAATTCTCAATGCTCCTGTTCGAGGAGTACGACATCATGGCCGCTATCGCGGTCGGCTATCGTGCCGAACCCGATATTTTGCCCGAGCCGGTTGCCGCCGGAGAAAAACCGAGTGATCGCAAGGCCCCTGAAGAAGTTGCCCGGGAAGGATCTTTCTGAGAGTCGGGTTGCGCTTTTTGTTGCCTGATGATTATATTTTCATTCCTTTATGCACCTTCCTTTCAAGGCATATAACCTGTACATCCTGTGAAATAGATAAATCCTCTATAAATCACAGTCTCGTCACTGGTCATTATTCTCAGCAATTTCAAACCTTTAATTCTCATATCGTGGAATAGTCTGTCTTCCCAGTTTGCCTCTGTCTACTGACTTGGTGCAGTCCTTGCTGCGCTACCTGGGCACTGTTATGACTTATCGCTGGAACAGTGAGTTTCTTGCCGTTACTGATCTTATTATCAACGTTGTGACTACACCATCCGAAGGAGTTAAAATCATGAAAACCACTTATCAACTGTTTGTCGGTGCAGCTATGTTGATCTTGCTGACAGGTAATGTGTTCAGCGCCGAATTTCCACTGCGAGAGAAGTACCTTGATGTAAGCCTATTACCATCGATGATCTGAATGACAGATACTATCATACAATCATCATCGATGTTCGATCCCAGGAGGAATTTGACGTCATTCATGTCAAAAAGGCGAGCACATTTCTGTCACCAAGGCAAGTTTTCTCGCTGACCTGGAAAAAGTTCGCAACAAGAGCGATGCCACCAATATTGCTTTCTACTGCAACGGCCATACCTGTGCCAAGAGTTACAAGGCTGCAGTAAACGCCAGACAGCTGGTTTTCAGAATATCTACTGTTTCTATGCAGGATTTTTGAATGGGCTACCGCCTATCCCGAGAAGAGTACTCTGTTGGACAAAGTCCTGTCGATCCGCCAAGCTGATCAGCAAGGACGCTTTGAACGCCAAGATGCTCGGCTAGGCCGATTTTTCCGCTAAAGCCGGCAATACCAATACTCTTGTCATCTATATACGTGACCCTTTCCAGAGAGCGAAGGATTCAACGCTCTACCAGAACAAAAACGTCAACCTCAAAGGGATTCGCAATATCCCGTTTGATCACCTCACCAAGTTACTCGCCAAAGGCGAGTTCAAAGACAAGCAACTGCTGATCTTTGATGCGGTCGGCAAGCAGGTGCGCTGGTTGCAGTATTACCTAGAAGAGGGCGTTACACCAATTATGCTTTCCTGGCCAAAGGTGTTCTCGCCGCTGCCGAGGCCGGTGCCGTCAAATAATGATTGAAAGGTTCATGGTATGAAGTCTTTCGGATTACCGGAAAATTCCTCTCTATTGTGACTGTCATCACGCTGCTGATGCTGGCCTCTATTGCAGTCAGGACCATATATACCGTGCGTGGTCAGCAGGCCAGTCAGGTTGAGAGCGTAGTCGGAATTTTAACCGATACTCAGCGGCAACAGGAAGCTCTCTTGCGCAACGGGCTGACCAGCAAGGGCGAGCTGCTTGCCGATCTGGCAGCAAAAACCGCAGTCAGGCTAATCTTCAATTATAATTTTGAAGGTCTAGTGGATATCGCGCAAAATGCGGCTCGCGACAAGGAGATCGCCTTTGTTGCTTTCTACGACACGGATAACCAGTCACTCAACGAGATCGCTCAGAAAAAAAGCGATGCCGTCATTGTTCGTCGTGATATCATCGCCACTGGCGATGATCAAGACGAAGTTCTCGGTTTTGTCGAAGTCGGTTTGAACTTTGACCACGTCAACATCGAAGTGGCTGAGGCTTCTGATCGGATTAACGGGTTGGTTATCGATTCAAGGGCCGCGGCCGATGATCGACCCGTACCATCGTCTATCGAATCCTGTTCATGGCCTTTTTTGGCCTGATCCTGCTCTGCGTAATCGTCTATCTCTGGTTCTCCAAAGTAATCGTTCAGCCCCTGCGCCACAATATGGATTTTGCCGTCAAAATAGGTGAAGGCGATCTATCCGGGAGCCTCAAGATCGGCAGTAATGACGAACTTGGCCAGCTGGGCCGGTCGATGAATACTATGGCCGATTCGCTCGTGAAGTCGCAAGCCTCGCTGGCGAGATCTCTGAAGGCAACCTGCGGGTTTCAGTCAAGCCTAGATCGGGTCAGGATGAAATGATGATCGCGCTCGATCGCATGGTCCGTCAGTTGACCCAGGTAGCGCAATCGGTTCGGTGTCTTCGGATTACATTTCATCCGGGACAATCTGATGAGCGCGTCGTCACAGGCCATGTCACAAGGTGCCGCAGAACAGGCTGCTGCAGCAGAAGAGGCCGCCTCATCTATCGAGCAAATGACCGCCAATATACGCCAGAACTCGGACAATGCCCTGCAGACCGAGAAAATTGCCATCCAGGGTGCAGAGGATGCCCGTGAGGGTGGTGAAGCCGTTCGTGCCACAGTTGTGGCCATGAAGGATATTGCCGACCGGATACAGATCATTGAGGAAATCGCCCGTCAGACCAACCTGTTGGCACTTAATGCCGCTATCGAGGCCGCCCGTGCCGGAGAGCACGGCAAAGGCTTTGCCGTTGTTGCTGCAGAGTTCGCAAGCTCGCCGAGCGTAGCCAGTCAGCAGCCGGAGAAATCAACGAGCTCTCAACCAGCAGCGTCGAGTCGCCGAGAAAGCCGGTCATCTGCTCGATATCATCGTGCCGAACATCCAGAAAACCGCTGAACTGGTCCAGGAGATAGCTGCCGCGAGCAAAGAGCAGGATGCCGGTGCCGAACAGATCAATCGCAGTATCCAGCAGTTGGATGGTGTCATTCAGCAGAATGCATCGGCTGCGGAAGAGATGGCCTCGACAACCGAGGAGCTTTCCTCCCAGGCAGAACAGCTTCAGCAGATGGTGGCTTTCTTCGATGTCGATGATGGTGTGCGATTCGAGTCTGCTGCGCCAAAACCCCGGGGCTTCCTGCAATCACAGATTGTCTTGCCAGCAGCGTCACCTGCGTTTGATGGTGTAAATTCACCAAGCGTTGCCGACGTGAGGAGAGCGGAAAAGCCGATCAGACCGACGATGAGTTTGAAAGATTCTGATCGGCTGCGATAGGCATTGATTCATTTTGAATCGGATAAAAATCGCCCGCAGTTCTAAAACTGCGGGCTTCAATGTGCTGCATAACATTACATGTGAAGGCATTGCTGTATAATGCTCTCCAGGCCGGAGGAAGCATAAGGCGTTTCGTTGCAAGCTCATCCCCCTGCCCAAAAATTACGAGAGTCGTCCAGGTTCCCGTCACGATTGCGCCGCTCAGGTCCGCGATATTCATTGGGCCGGTTCGATCTGACGGGGTCTCGGCCAATCACGGCAACCCCATCCTGACGCCTGAAGCAGAGCAGTTCCTGCTCACTGACCAATCTGTCTAGACTCTGTGCATCGACCATGTCGATATCTCCCGACCTGAACAATACCTGTATCACGGCTTTTCCCTGTTGCCGTTTTTTCATAGCTTTCCTGATCGCGTAGTGAATGTCTTCGCAGCGGAATGGTTTCCTGAGCAACTGGTCGCAGCCGGTTTCGAAGTATGCCAGTTCACTGACAGATGACCCCCGAGCGGTCGTGACGATTACCGGAGTGGCCTTTAACTCACTGTTTCCCCGAACCCTTTCACAAGCATTACGCTCTCCCGATCGAGCTAGAAAGTCGTCGGTTATGATCACGTCAGGTCGTTCGGCCACGGCGATTCGGTAGCCTTCATCTGCGTCCTCCGCAAAGAGTAATTCCTTGTATTCACCTGCCAGGATGGTCGCCATAAGTTGACGGACCGTTTGCATGGTTTCTATGACTAGAACTTTCAGGTTGCCGTTCTTCATTTCGGCCATACACCCTCCATACCCAAAAAATGATGCGAAGATAAAAGCTTGTCCAATCGGTCTGTCAGCACCGACGCCATGACAAGGATTATACAGATTTGAAAAATGTGAACAATTGTCACAAATAACAATACTAGAGGGAAAATTGAGGTTTTTTACTATCGGAGCAGGTCGATGAGGGTGCTTGATGATCGACGGTGGGCGTCGAAGAGATTCGGTGGGGATATATACTTATGCATAATTAATATTAATTATACTAAAAATTGTTTTTATGTGCAGGGGAGTCAGGATTCTCATTCTCGAGCCGCAAGACAAAACTAGCTGCTCGTCTCCTGTATCGATTGCCCATGCAGGAACGCCCTGGTGATCTGAAAGCCTTGCTCTTCACCGATCAGCATCAAGGTGTCCCCGGTCTCCAGGCGCAACTCGGCAGAAGGGCTGTAGATGACCCGTTCGTTGCGTATAACCCCCATCACAGTTGTACCGGTTACAGCGCGGAAGTTGAGTTCAGCGAGAGTCCTGCCGATGTGAGGTGAGTCATCGGGTACGGCCTGGATTTCGATTTCGCCCCCTTCGAGCACGGAGAGATAACCGGTCAGGTTGGAGGGCTGGCTGTCCTGTTTCTCGTAGCGACGCTGGTGTTCGTCGCGTAATGAAGAGAGGATTTTCAGGACGCGTCCTTCAGGCACCTGGAATGCTTTCAAAAGGAATGCGGCCATTTCAAGGCCGGCACCGAATTCATCAGTGATGATATCGTTGGCGCCGGCTTTCATCAGTGGCTGTATATTGGTTACATAATGGGTGCGCGCCACGATGTAAAGATCCGGGTTCAGCTCCCTGGCGGTTGGTACGGCCCGGGCGAGCGCGGACGGGTCGTTGATCGCCAGTACCATGGCCCTCGCCCTGTGTATCCCTGCTCCCTCGAGCACAGCCGGAGCGGTTGCATCGCCGTGGATGATGATCTCACCGGATTTGCGGGCCGTGCGCACCATCTCGCCATTCATTTCGATGTGGATGTAGGGCAGGCACATGTCGCGCAGCGCACGGGCAACGTTTCGCCCGGCGTGACCGTAGCCGGCGATTATCACATGCCCGTCAAGGTTGGCAGTCCGCTCGTGTTCATCGCTGACCGGGTCCGGGTCGCGCCAGCCGAACAATCCTGCCAGGCGCAGCGATAAGGGTTGAGCCATGCGGAACATCAACGGCGTCAACATCATCGACAGGGCTATGATCGACAGGGTCAGCTGGTAGGTCTGGATTGGAATCAGGTCGAGGGTACGGGCCTGGGCCATCAGAATGAATGAAAATTCACCGACCTGAAAGGTCATCAGTCCGGCGACCAGAGCGGTTCGCAGGGGGTACCTTGAAGCGATTCCGGCGAGGGTCCCGGCAATTGTTTTGGCCAGACTCAAAAGCATGATGCCAATCAGAACCGCCCACCAGTTAGTGATCCACAGCCTGATATCTACGAGCATGCCGACCGAGATGAAGAATACCGCCAGAAAAACATCCCGAAATGGAATGATGTCGGCCATAACCTGGTGTGATGAGTCGGATTCAGCCAGGGCCAGGCCAGCGAGAAACGCCCCGAGGGCCAGTGACAGCCCGGCGTGGGCGGTAATCCATGCTGTGCCCAGGACCAGGGCCAGAATGGTCAGCCGGAAAAGTTCCGGAGCACGAGTCTTGAGAATGCCGCGGAGCAATGGCTTCAACAGGTGTCTGACAAACAGGTACAGGCCGCCGAGAATCAGGGCCGACTTGGCGATCGCCAACAGTGAGAAGCTGCCGGACCGGGAGCCCAGAATCGGCAGGGCGACGATGAAAAGGATGACACAGATGTCCTGGAAGAGCAGGATGCTGAGGGCTATGCGGCCGTGAGCAGAATCGATTTCACCGCGCTCGAGCAGAAGTTTCAGGACGATCGCTGTTGACGAGAGAGCCATTGCCATGCCGAGCACCACGGCTGCTACGGGTGGTTCTCCGAGCAGGTAGGTGCCACAGGCTACAGCAATAGTGGTTGCGACGACCTGGGTGGTGCCGGCTGACAGGAGCAGGTTTTTAAGTCGGACGATTCGTTTGTAGGAGAACTCGAGGCCGATGGTGAAGAGCAGCAGCACGACACCGATCTCGGCGACCATCTCAACCTCATGCACGCCTTTGATCAGGTGTAACCCATAAGGTCCGACCAGCAGGCCGGTTGTCAGGTATCCGACAATTGGCGACTGACGCAACAGGCTGAAAAGCCAGGCGTTAGCCAGCGCCAGGCAGAGTAATATCAGGACATCTTGTAGTGCGCTCAGATCATGCATGATTTTGTAAAATTAAAAGCATCCAGTATTCAGGATTCAGAATGGTGAGGGCTGCAGATTTAATATCCTGTCCTTTTACTTTTTACTTTTTCCCTTTCCCGTTTTTTGAGTTTTGAGCCATTCCTGTCTTTCTTTAATGGTCTTTTCATACCCGCTGTCTTTGGGGCGATAGTAGACCGTATCTGCAATCTGCTCGGGCAGATGAGACTGGGTGACCACGGCGTCATCGTGGTTGTGAGCGTATTGATACCCCTTGCCATAACCCAGTTCTTTCATCAACCCGGTCGGTGCGTTGCGGATATGCAGCGGTACCGGCAAGGCTCCGCTTGCACGAACCTCTTTCTGCGCCTCGCCGATAGCGACATATGATGCATTGCTTTTCGGCGCAGAGGCCAGGTAGGTGACGGCCTGTGCCAGGGGAATGCGACCTTCAGGCATGCCGACAAAGTGGACGGCCTGCTGTGCCGCCACGGCGACCTGCAGGGCCCGCGGGTCGGCGTTGCCGATGTCTTCTGCGGCAAAAACCACCATGCGTCTGACGATGAATAAAGGGTCTTCACCGGCCTCGATCATGCGGGCCAGCCAGTAAATCGCTGCATCCGGGTCGGAGCCGCGCATGCTTTTGATGAATGCCGAAATAACGTTGTAATGCTCCTCGGCACCTTTGTCGTAGGCCAGAGGAGCTCTTTGCAGCGCCGCCATGACATTGTCAGGAGTGATCAGGGCTTCCCTGCACAAGTTGGCGGCAACTTCCAGAGTGTTGAGGGCAATGCGGGCATCGCCGTGAGCCTGTTCTGCCAGCAGGTCAAGGGCTTTGTCCTCCGCCGCGATTTTGCGACGAAGCAACTCCTGGTCAGTCTCCAGGGCACGTTCCAGAAGTCGTCTGATGTCGGTTGGCTCCAGCGGTTCCAGGACAAAAACCCGGGAGCGGGAGAGCAGGGCGGAGTTGACTTCAAAGGAGGGGTTTTCCGTTGTGGCCCCGATCAGGATGATGTCACCGTTTTCGACCCAGGGCAGAAGCGCATCCTGCTGGGCCTTGTTGAAACGATGGATCTCGTCGATAAACAGCAGGGTGCGTCGACCGTAGTAGTCGCGTTCCTGTTTCGCTTTTGCGGTGATCTCCCGAACCTCCTTGACACCCTGGAGGACTGCGCTGAAAGCGGCGAATTCGCAGCTGGTGGTGTTGGCGATTACTCGGGCAAGCGTGGTCTTGCCGGTGCCGGGCGGTCCCCAGAAGATCGCTGATGAAAGATGATCGCTTTCAATCAGGCGGCGCAGGATGTTGTCCGGTCCGAGCAGGTGCTGCTGGCCGACCATATCGTCGAGTTGCTGCGGACGCACTCGTTCAGCGAGAGGCGGCGGAGCTTTGGCAGATGCCGACGAAGCAAAAAGGTCCATGTTCAGGCAAGTGGCGCATGGTACGTGGCGCGTGGCACGGCTGAGGGCCTCTTCAGGCAGAAACGGTATGCATCAGGGGCCAGGTTTTCCATGTACATTTTCAGCCTCTGCGGAGGTTTCTTGACAGGCTAACATACCGCTCTTCTTCTCACAAGCGAATGATGGTGTAAGTGCTTGATTGTCATAGACTTTGACGATGCGTTGTGGTACAGTCGCTGCGTTTCGGAGGAAGGGCTTTCTATGAAGCGAATCGGTATTTTTGCAAAACGACATCACAAGGATGCAGTGCGGCTCGCAGAAGAAGTCGTTGCCTGGCTGGTCGAGCGGAAAATAGAGGTTTTTGTTGATCAGCCCCTGGCTGATGCCATGGCCGGCGTTTCAGGTTATCCCGGGCAGGCGATCCCGCCGCTGGTCGACATGGTTATCGTGCTGGGCGGTGACGGCACCCTGCTTTCCGTCGCTCGCCTGGTTGGTGACCTGCGAACGCCAATTCTGGGTGTCAACCTGGGCAGCCTTGGCTTTCTCACCGAAATCACCCGCCCGGAGCTTTTTCCGATCCTCGAGCAGGTGGTCAAGGGCGATTTCATGGTTTCCGAGCGGATGCGCCTGCTTGCCGTGATCCGGCGCCAGGGCAAGGACGTGGCACGCTACCGGGTGCTCAATGATGTGGTGATCAACAAGGGTGCGCTGGCCCGTATCATCGACATGGAAACCTGGGTTGATGACGATTACCTGACCACATTCAAGGCAGACGGCCTGATCGTTTCGACGCCCACAGGCTCGACCGGTTACAACCTGGCCGCAGGCGGGCCGATTATCTATCCCGGCAACCATTGCCATGTGATTTCGCCAATCTGCCCGCATACTTTGACCAACCGCCCGCTTGTCGTCTCGGACGAAGCGACGATCCGCATTGCAGTCAAGTCACAGGACCAGGATGTGGTCTTCACCGCCGACGGCCAGGAGGGGATGCCCCTGCAGTGCGGCGATATCGTGGAACTGCGCAAGTCGAACCATTGCACACTGCTGATCAAGAGCCCGAGCAAGGATTACTTCCAGGTGCTTCGGACCAAGCTGCGGTGGGGGGAAAGATAGCAAATGGGAGGCGCGAGGAACGAGGCGCGAAAACCTTGAGGCCTTTATTTCATGTGTCCTGAAGATTTGATTACCATTCCTTTTTCGATACCGACTCATGTTGACGATGAAATTATCATTCTGTGGTTCAACCGTTGCTGTGTTTTTTGATTCTATCTCGCGCGTCACTCGTCACGCGTCACTGATCTTATGCTCCTCAACCTGACCATCACCAATTTTGCCATTATCGATCGCCTTGAAGTCCAGTTCGACGCGGGCTTTAATGTCCTGACCGGTGAGACCGGTGCGGGCAAGTCGATTATTCTCGATGCAGTCGGCCTGCTCCTGGGCGACCGTGCCCGACCTGACCTGGTCAGGGCAGGCGCCGATGAGGCGACTGTCCAGGCCCTGTTTGATCTGTCAGGACAGGATGACGTCCGTCGGGCTTTTATCGAGGCCGGCTTCCCGGTCGACGAGGAACTCGTGTTGCGGCGGATAGTACAGGGTGGTGGTCGCAGCAGGGCCTACATCAACGGCAATCTGGCCACCCTGGCACAGTTGCAGCCTCTGACCGAGCAACTGGTGGCGGTCTGCGGCCAGCATGAGCACCAGCACCTTTTGCAGCGTAATGTCCATCTGGCTATCCTTGACCGATTCGGCTCACTCGACGGGCATGTGAAAACTTATCGCGAGTCATTCCAGAAGATGCAAGCCGTGACGCGGCAGCTGGAAAAGCTTGAAAATGCAGAAAGGGACCGTGAGCAGAGGCTCGATTTCCTGCAGCATCAGTCTGCGGAAATTGCCGCTGCAGAGTTGTCCGTTGAAGAGGAGCAGGCGCTCCTCGCAGAACGACTGCTGCTGCAGAATGCCGAGCGGCTGGTTGCCGTGGCCCGGGGGGGCTATGACGCCCTTTACGACAGCGACGGCTCGGTATGCGAAGTCCTGGGCTCCTTGTCGGCCGATTTGCAGGCGATAGCAGAGGTTGACAAAAAGCTGGCGACCCTTTCCGAGACTGTACAGCGCAACCTTTTTGAGCTTGAAGACGTTGCCGTGCAAATGCGTTCCTATTTGACCAACGCTTCATTTGAACCTGACCGGATTGATGCGGTCGAAGAGCGTCTCGGCCTGTTGAATCGACTGAAGCGCAAGTATGCACCGACAATCGGCGAGATCCTGGAGCTCAAGGAAGCCTACGACCGGGAGATCGTGCAGCTCGAAAATGCCGGCGAAACCCGTGTCAGCTTGCTTGAGGAACTTGCTGCCCTGAAGGAGCAGACCGGTTCGCTGGGGCAGACCCTTACCGGCATGCGGAGCAAGGCCGCGGCCACACTGGCCAGGGCGCTGATCGCCGAGCTTGACGACCTGGCCATGTCCGGGGCTTCATTTGAAGTTGCCTTGACAGATCTTGAACAGCCAGGTCCGGATGGTCTCGAACGGCTTGAGTTCATGGTCAGTCTCAACCCGGGAGAGCCTCTCATGCCCCTGGCCAGAGTCGCATCCGGTGGTGAATTGTCGCGCTTGATGCTCGCCCTCAGGCGGATTGCTCCGGATGCCGGCCTGGTGCCGACTATTATCTTCGATGAAGTGGATGCCGGTATCGGTGGCGCCGCCGCCACGGCCGTCGGCAGAAAGCTCCAGTCGGTGAGCCGTTCCGCGCAAGTTCTTTGTGTGACGCACCTGCCACAGGTCGCAGCCTTTGCCGACCACCACCATCGTGTCACCAAGCATGAAGTGGAGGGACGAACCATAGCCGTGATGGAACAGCTGTCCGGTGATGACAGAGTCAAGGAAATGGCGCGCATGCTCGGAGGGGCACAGGTGACCGGACAGACCATCCTGCACGCGAAGGAGCTGATTGACGTGTCGGCGAAAAGCTGATGAACCCACCGACCGCACTGGAGGAACGAATGATTCGCAAGGCTATTTTACAGGACGCGCGTCAGATCCATCGACTGTTGCTTAACTATGCAAAGGATGGCCTGGTCCTTTCTCGATCACTTATGGAGATTTTTGAGGCAATCCGGGATTTTTACGTGTTTGTTGAAGGAGACCGGGTCGTCGGGGCAGCGGCACTGAATATCTGCTGGGAAGACCTCGCTGAGGTTCGCTCGCTGGTTGTCGATGAAAGCTTTGCCGGGCGCGGCATCGGTAAGCATCTCGTCGAGGCCTGTCTCTCCGAAGCGCGAACTCTTGGGATCGGCAGGGTTTTTGCATTAACATACCAGCAGGTGTTCTTCGAGAAGCTTGGTTTTTCGGTGATTGAGAAATCGGAGCTCCCCCAGAAGATCTGGGGTGATTGCATCAAGTGTGCAAAATTTCCCGAGTGCGATGAAATTGCCCTCAGCCTGTCTCTTTAGAATGGCTGATTCGGCGCTCAGCACCGGGGCGTTTCCTGGTAATTTGCCATTTAGTCTTGACAGTGAGCTCATCAATCCTTTATTAATGAGCGTCAGAATCGGGTAAATGTAGGGTTTTTTGGGAGGTTTGAGGTATTGTCTGATAAACGTTTTACCATACTTGTTATACCGGAAGGTTCGCACCAGGTACGCCGCTTTGGTGTGCGACTTTCGGTACTTAAGCGGATTGCCGCTGCTGCAGTGGTTCTGGCCCTGGGGCTCGCGGGATTGATTACTGACTATGTCCTGACCAACCTCGACCAGAACGAACTGGAGCGTTTGCAGGTTGAAAATCTCTCACAGCGCGAAGAGCTGCACCGACTGGTCGTTAAACTGGAAGACCTGCGCCAGGAAATTGTCGTGCTGGCACAGAATGATGCCAAAGTGCGTGTCATGGCCAAGCTGTCGGCGCCGAAAAGTGACAGCATGGTCGGTGTCGGTGGCCCCGCCACTCAGGAAGATGTCAACCGCGAATTCAGTGTTATCCAGCAGAGGATTGACGAAGTTCGTCGCCAGATCGACTTGCGTCGTGAAAGTCAGGAAGAAATCCAGGGAATTCTCAACGACCAGCGCTCTTTGCTTGCAGCCAAGCCTGGCGGCTGGCCCGTCAAAGGTTGGTTGACCTCCTCATTCGGCATGCGGCGTGACCCGTTCAACGGCAGACGCAAGATGCATGAAGGCCTCGACATTGCGGCGCGGACCGGGACTTCGGTCACTGCTACGGCAGACGGGATTGTCAGCAGCGTCAAGACCGAACCCGGTTACGGTAAGGTCGTCATCCTCGATCATGGATATGGTTATCGCACCATCTACGGCCACAACTCCAAGTACTACGTGAAGGTTGGCCAGCGGGTCAGACGTGGTGAGCGCATTGCAGCCGTTGGCAATACCGGCCGGTCTACCGGTTCTCACGTGCATTACGAAATCCGCCTCAACGGTGTTCCCGTCAATCCACGCAAATATCTATAATCCAGCCTGTCCACAGCTTTAATCGAAGCCCGGCTATGTCGGGCTTTTTTGCGTCTTTTTTGACGAAAGAGTGCTTGATCGTCGGAGCTATAAAAATTGCGAGGCTAAAAGCTTCGTTCAATAGACGGGATACAGGACAATACAAGTTACCATATTAACTAAAAAATATCGTCTTCAGCCAATTGACTATTGCAAACCTTCAGATATGATTTGAAGCAAAGCTTTGAAACTATCCAAGGTGGGTTATTTTTGATCTCAAATTACAAAAGGAGTAGTGCGATGAAACAGGTTTGCAGGTTGTTGATGGTCGTTTTTTCCTTGCTGCTGGTCAGCGGTTGGGTCGCCCCGACTGACGTTGCAGCGGAGATGGTCAAGAAAGTAGATAACTTTGTGATTTTCATCGACCAGTCGGGATCTATGGCGTGGGCAAAGGCGACGCCCGGGAATCAGAAATTCGAGCAGTCCGTTGACGCAGTCAAGCGTCTGGAGCAAGCGACACCTGAACTTGGCTACAACAGTGCGGTTGCCGTTTTTGCTCCCTACAAGACGGTGACCCAGCCGGCCACCTTTAAAAAAGGGGCTCTCTCGCCGCGCGGCAGCCGGGGTTTCCCCTCCCTTCAACCAGATGACGCCGATGGGTGATGGGCTGAGTGACATTGCTCCTCTGATCGAAGGCCTGTCCGGCAAAACGGCCCTGATCGTCTTTACCGACGGCGAGTCGAATACCGGCACGGACCCGGTCGCCCAGGCCAAAGACCTTTACGCTAAAAACGGCTCCAATCTCTGCATCCACGTCGTCAGCTATGCCGACAAACCGGAGGGAGAGCAGACCATAGCGGCAATCCGCGAGCTTTCGGGCTGCAGTGTTGTCGCGGACGGCAAGTCCCTGGCCACCGACGCTGCCATGGCGCAGTTTGCCAAGGATGTCCTTTACGAAGAGCGGGTGCCAGCTCCGAAACCGGCTCCGAAACCGGCTCCTGTACCTGTACCTGCACCGGCACCGGCACCAGTTGCCAAGGAAGTGGTCACCTTCAACCTGCTGTTCGGTTTTGACAAGTCGGCAATTACCGACGAGATGATTCCTGTCCTTGAGCAAGTCAAGATGATTTTGGATGAAGAGCCTGATACCAAATTTATCCTCTCCGGCCATACTGATTCGACCGGCCCGGAGGCTTACAACCAGGGGCTCTCCGAGCGTCGTGCAGCCTCGGTCAAAAACTGGCTGGTCAGCAACGGAGTTGCCGCATCCAAACTGGAGGCCAAGGGCTACGGGGAAACCCAGGCCAAGTACGACAACTCAACCAAAGAGGGTCGGAAGCTTAATCGAAGAGTGGAGATGATGTCCAAGTAACCAGACCCGTCTCTTGAGTGTGATGCCCGGCCAGGCGCCTGTATGCGCCTGGCCGGTTTTTCAGTGTGTGGATTGTGTGACAAAAAATGTGACATTTATGTCCATTTCACAGGGCCGCCTGACAAAGAATGTCATTTGGCGGCCTGGTTGCGAACCTGGAGAGTAAGGTGGAATGACGCGTTTGCTCACGTAAATTCAGCAGTTTATCGGTTGGTGCCCCTTTCTGGTACGGTCATTGCTATTCTTCTTAGCTTGAAACGATGACCATACAGGAGGTGCAAGATGCAAATCATACCCAAAATCATACTGGTTACGGCCGTCCTATTTTTCTGCTTGCCAATGACTTCCATGGATTCTGTCTTGGCGAGTACCCAGAATTCTGCGACCCCGGACAAAAAACTTGCAGAAAAACATGCGGACTTTGAAAACTTCGCCCACTCCAAGGTGAAGCAGTTGAACCGCAACCACAAATTCTCCCGCTCCCGCATGCTTGTCACAAAGCAAGCGGACGGCACATATCTGGCACGCTACCACCAGATCGATGATTCGTCCCTGAAAGTCAAGGTCATGCGTTCGAAGTCGAATACAATCCCGTTTGTCGGTATTATCTCGTACAAGGAACAGATTCTGGAGTCTTCCGCAGCAACGCCCAAAGCATTCAACGACAGTCAGTTCGCGGTCGTCAAAATTATTCCCAACCGGCATATCTTCAGCTACAACAAGGGGAACTGGAATTAACCTGCCAGTTCAACTTCCCGTACAACACTAGAGATCACACCGCAATCCCCGGGCTCACTCCCGGGGATTGTTGTTTGATAAAAGATCGAGGTAAAAAATGTGATTATTTGGCGTGCTACGGCAGGCCTGTTTAACCTTGTGAGCCCGATCTCAGCTGTGTTAAAATTCGCAATTCTGACTGGCATGAACCAGCTGAATTTTTACTGATAATCTCACCGGTAGCTTACCGGTCATGGAGTACCAGATGATAGGAAGTGTGCTGAAAAAGATTGTTGGCAGCAAGAACGATCGCGATTTGAAACGACTGCAGCTGGTCGTTGAGCAGATCAATGCCCTGGAACCGGAAATCAGCGGCTTGACTGATGCCGCCCTGACCGCGAAAACAGACGAATTCCGTGGCCGTCTGGCAAACGGCGAAACGCTTGACGATCTTCTCCCCGAAGCATTCGCTGTTGTCCGTGAAGCGGCGGTGCGTACCCTGGGGATGCGCCACTTCGATGTACAGCTGATCGGTGGCATGGTCCTGCACTCCGGCAAAATCGCCGAGATGAAAACCGGTGAAGGTAAAACCCTCATGTCGACCCTGCCGGTTTATCTCAACGCCCTGGCCGGCAAAGGTGTGCATGTCATTACGGTCAACGACTACCTGGCCAAGCGTGATGCTGAATGGATGGGCAAGGTCTATAACTTCCTGGGAATGGAAGTTGACTGCATTATCCACGGTCGTACCGATGAGCAGCGCAAAGCAGCTTATAAAGCCGATATTACCTATGGCACCAACAATGAATTCGGTTTCGATTATCTTCGGGACAACATGAAGTTCGCCCTGGAAGATTATGTCCAGCGTGATCTCTACTATGCGATTGTCGATGAAGTTGACTCGATCCTGATCGATGAAGCCCGTACTCCATTGATTATCTCCGGACCGACCGATGCGACCAGCGAGCTCTATTACGCTGCCGAGAAAATCATTCCGCGTCTGCAGAAAGGCGAAATGATTGAAGATCGCGAGGGCCAGATCGGGCGGACATTTCGTTCCTACACCGGGGATTACACCGTGGACGAGAAGTCCAAGTCGGCGACCCTGACCGAAGAGGGCGTCCTGAAGGTTGAAAAACTCCTGGGTGTCGAAAACCTTTACGAACCCGGCAATATGGCCATTCTTCACCACGTCAACCAGGCGCTCAGGGCTCATGCGATCTTCAAGCGTGATGTTGATTACGTCGTCAAGGATGGCGAGGTGATCATTGTCGACGAATTTACCGGACGGCTGATGCCTGGGCGGCGCTGGGGAGACGGACAACATCAGGCCATTGAGGCCAAGGAAGGTCTGAAAATCGAACGCGAGAACCAGACCCTGGCGACGATTACCTTCCAGAACTATTTCCGCATGTACGAGAAGCTCGCCGGGATGACCGGTACGGCAGATACCGAAGCGGCCGAGTTCAGCCAGATTTACAAGCTTGATGTGGTCGTTATCCCGACCAATCAGCCGATGATCCGCATTGACCAGGCCGATGTTATCTACAAGACGGAAAAGGAAAAATTCGCTGCGGTGATCGAAGATATTCACGGGCGCCATGAGACCGGTCAGCCGGTTCTGGTCGGAACGATTACCATCGAGAATTCGGAACGGCTTTCAGAACTGCTGAAAAAACGTGGGGTCCCGCATCATGTGTTGAATGCCAAGCACCATGAGCGGGAAGCAGAGATTGTCGCCCAGGCCGGTCGCAAGGGCGCTGTCACGATCGCAACCAACATGGCCGGCCGCGGCACTGATATTGTCCTCGGGGGTAATCCCGAGCTGCTTGCCAGGCGAGAAGCTGACACTGCCGATAACCCGGAAGATGTTTTCGCACGGGCCCTGGAAAAGCATAGGAAAACCTGCGCTGCTGAAAAACAGGAAGTCCTCGAAGCCGGAGGCCTGTATATCCTCGGGACCGAGCGTCATGAATCACGGCGTATTGACAACCAGTTGCGTGGTCGATCGGGACGCCAGGGCGATCCGGGCGAAAGTCGTTTCTATATGAGCCTGGAAGACGACCTGTTGAGGATCTTTGGCTCTCACCGGGTTTCCTTTGTCATGGAGAAGCTCAAGGTTCCTGAGGGAGAAGCTATTGAGCATGGCATGATTTCCAAAGCTATAGAAGGCGCCCAGAAAAAAGTTGAGGCTCACAACTTCGAGATTCGTAAACACCTGATTGACTATGACGATGTCATGAATCGTCAGCGTGAGGTGATCTATACGCAGCGCAAAGAAGTCCTCGCCGGGGAGAATATTCGCGAAACCATCGAAGCGATCCTTGATGAAATGACCGAAGATATTGTGGCGACATTTTGTCCGGAAAAGACCCCTGCCAGCGAATGGGACTGGAAGACCCTGTCAATCGATTTTGCCAACCAGTTCAATTTCCTGCCGGAGTTGCCGGAACAGGACGAAGGTCTCAAGCCGGAAGATCTGGAAGCCAACCTCAAGGCACAGGTGACAGCGCGCCTGGCGGAACGGGAGGAATCTTTTACCGGCCCGGTTCTGGAACACCTGATGAAGGTCCTGCTGTTGCAGACGATCGACACCCAGTGGAAAGATCACCTGCTCTCCATCGACCACCTCAAAGAGGGGATTGGCATGCGTGCCTACGCGCAGCGTAACCCGAAGGAAGAGTATAAACGCGAAGCCTACGACCTGTTCATGACGATGATGGGGCGTATCCGGCAGGAAGTTTCACAAAAACTTTTCCTTGTTCAACTGGCGCGTGAAGAGGAAGTTGTAGAGATGGAAGCCGAGCAGCGTCGTCAGCGACTTGCGCTGACCCGTCAAAGTGGTCCGCAGAACGCTGCGCAAAGTCCTGTCAAGCGCGAGGAGGACAAGGTCGGACGGAATGAACCCTGCCCATGCGGGAGTGGCAAAAAATACAAAAAATGTTGCGGACAGTAAAAGCACAACAAGAAACGGAGTGACGGCCTGGCACGGCCCCCGATGCACACGGTTTGACTGCTTCTCAAGACAGTGTCCGGTAGCCTGGCAAGGGTTCGTGAGGCCTGGCCGGATGCGCAGGTTTCAGCCGTGTCAGACGCATCGGGAGTTTTATACAGAGCCGATTGAGATTGGGGGGACTACTTAGTTTGCTCTTCTCATACCAACCGGGGAAATCGAAATGGAGTGGAGTCATGGCTGAATCCACGTTAGCTGTTCCCCAAGGGTTCCGGGCCGCGGCATGCAGCTCGGGGATCAAGAAATCCGGCAAGCTGGACATGGCATTGATCTGTGCCGATCAGCCTGTTGACTGCGCCGGCGTTTTTACGACCAACAAGGTCGTCGCTGCCCCGGTCAAGCTGACCGAATCCAGGGTAAGTCATGGTCTCTGTCAAGCGATCCTCATCAACAGCGGTAACGCCAATGCATGCACCGGTGAAAAGGGGCTGCAGGATGCGAAATATTGCGGCAACCTGGTCGCCGAGGCACTGGATATCGCTCCGGAATTTGTTGCCGTTGCCTCAACGGGGGTGATCGGCGTGCCACTGCCGATGCACTGCTTTGACGGACACGTTTCGACCCTCTGCAGAATGTTGGGCAACGACCAGTTTGACGGTGTCGCCCGGGCAATGATGACAACCGACGCATTTCCGAAGATGTGCGGCCGGACCATTAACCTCGGAGGGGCAGAGATCACGATCCTTGGCCTGGCCAAGGGCGCCGGCATGATTCATCCTGATATGGCGACCATGCTGGCATTCATCATGACCGATGCCGCCCTGGCAGACGGACTCCTGGGCGATTCGCTGAAGAAATCTGTCAATGCGTCGTTCAATCGCATCACGGTTGATCGTGACACCTCGACCAATGACATGGCCCTGCTTCTGGCCAGTGGCGCTTCGGGCAATGACGCGATCGCAGAAGGCTCAGCAGAACTGGAGCAGTTTGAAAGTGCTCTCGACGAGGTCATGCTTGACCTGGCAAAGATGATCGCCCGCGATGGCGAAGGCGCCACCAAACTGGTGCGGATTCAGATAGAAGGCGCAGGCAGTGATGCCGATGCCCTCGTTGCCGCCCGCAGCGTTGCCACATCGCAACTGGTCAAGACGGCTTTCTTCGGTGAAGACGCCAATTGGGGGCGGATTATTGCCGCGGTTGGTTATGCGGGGATCGATATGGACCCCGATCAGGTCAGTCTCAGGTTCGATCATGTTGCAATGGTCGAGAACGGGCTCGGTCTGGGTCCGGAACAGGAGGCAATCGCCAGTGAAGTGTTGAAAAAGCCGGAGTTCACCGTAACGGTCAACCTGGGCTCCGGTGACGGCAGTGCTTATTATTATACCTCTGACCTTTCCTATGACTATGTGAAGATCAACGCAGCTTATCGCACCTGATAAAAGAAACGTATCCGGGGGCAGTTGAACGGACGTTCGTGTTATGGATTCTCCGGCAAAATTTATCGATCATACCCTGCTCAAACCTGACGCAAGCAAAGCTGAGATTGCCGCGCTCTGCGAGGAGGCTGTTGAATATGGCTTCGTCTCGGTCTGTGTGCCGCCGGTTTTCGTGACCCAAGCCAGCCAGCTCCTGTATGGGTCCGAGGTCGCGGTCTGCACCGTGGTTGGCTTCCCGCTGGGCTATCAAACCACGGAAGCCAAGGTGTTCGAAGCACACCAGGCTGTCGCATCCGGTGCCGGTGAAGTTGATATGGTTATCAATCTCGGCGCCGCGCGTATCTCTGATTATGCGGCTGTGCGTGACGAGATCCGCAAGATCGTTGCGGCCACCGATAGCGGTCTGGTCAAGGTGATTGTCGAATGCTGCCTGTTTGATGATGCGGTCAAACGCAACCTGGCTGAAATAGTCGCTGAAAGCGGCGCTGATTATGTCAAGACCTCGACCGGGTTCGCCGCTACGGGCGCGACCCTGGAAGATGTCAGTCTGCTTTCCCGGGCGGTTGCCGGCAGGATCGGCGTCAAGGCGTCAGGTGGTATTCGCGACTGGCCGACCTGCCAGGCGATGCTGGCTGCCGGCGCGACTCGTATCGGCACCAGTGCCGGTGTGAAGATCATGCAGCAGTGGCGGAACAGTGCGGACCTGATATGACGCTGCAAAATAAGCGTGTCATCTGGATCGTTCTCGACGGTGTTGGCCTGGGAGCTCTCCCCGATGCCGGGGCCTATGGCGATGAGGATGCGGCCACCCTGCCTCACGTCGCGGCTGCCTGCGGCGGCCTGAATTTGCCCAACCTGCAGCAGCTCGGTCTTGGCTGCCTTGCCGAGATTGCGGGAGTTCCACCTGTCGGTGCCCCTTCCGGTGTCTACGGCCGCCTCGCCGAAAGATCCTCCGGCAAGGACAGCATTATCGGTCACTGGGAACTGGCCGGTGTCGTGGTGGACAAGCCTTTTGCAACCTACCCGCAAGGTTTTCCTTTCGAACTGGTCAGAAAGTTTGCCGAAATTTCCGGTCTGCAGCCCCTGGGCAATGTCCCGGCCGGAGGCATTTCAATTCTCAAGGAGTATGGTGCGGAACATGTCAGGACCGGACGACCGATCCTCTACACGAGTGTTGACTCGGTTTTCCAGGTCGCGGCGCATGAAGATGTCCTGCCGCTCGAAAAGTTATACGATTTATGTCGGGCCGCCAAGGTTTTGACCGACGAATACGATATTGCCCGGGTGATTGCCCGACCGTTCATTGGAGACCCACGGGAGGGATTCCGACGTACCCCGGGCCGCAAGGATTTTCCCGTCCCGCCCCCGCAAGCAACTCTCCTGGAATGTCTGACTGAGAGTGGTTATACAGTCTCGGGTGTGGGCAAGATCAGCGACCTGTTCGCTGGGCGTGGAATTGACCGAAGTGTCGCAACAGTCGGTAATGATGATGGCATGGCAAAGATTGTCGCCGCTCTGGCGGACCTGGACCGAGGGTTGCTGATGGCGAACCTGATCGATTTCGATATGGTTTACGGGCATCGTCAAGACGCTCTCGGCTTTGGTCGCGCGCTGGAGGAGTTTGATGCATGGTTGCCGCAGCTTTTCAAGGCAATGCGACCCGACGATTTGCTGGTGATCTGTGCCGATCATGGCTGCGACCCGACCACACCGGGCAGTGACCACACGCGCGAGTACGTTCCTGCATTGTTTTGGTCAAAAGCTATGGAGAGAGGGAACTCTTTGGGAGACCGTCAGTCATTTGCCGATATTGCTGCGACTTTGGCTGATTATTTCCGGATTCCCGGAAAAGTCGCCGGAGAGAGCTTTATACGATTGCTTGGTTTGGCGTGTGCCGTCAATTCTTGAGGTGCTCTTTGACAAAATCGCCAACTCCGTCCCGGCGCGAGGACACCTCTTTGAGGAAGCGGTCCCTGATGAATTTCTGCAATTGTTCGCGGTGTTCTGCGGGGATCTCGTCGAAGCCGACGCCAAACCCCTGGAAGTAATTGTTGCCCGCCCCGGGTTCGATCGAATACAGAACGGTTGATTTGACCTCGATTTCCGTGCCTTGTCCAAACAGGGGAAAGACAACGTTTAACCGGTCGCACTTTTTCAGCCTGGTGGCGGTTTTAAAAAAGAGCCCGTTCATACTCAGGCTTAATACGTCTGCCAGGATAAAGTCCTCTTCTTCAATACTATACATGCCGGGCAGCCTCACCTGGAGCCGGAGATTCTGGCGCGGGTGTTTTTCCACCTTGCGCTGTATGAACGAGAAAAGCCCGAACAGTTCCAGCGGGACATCTATGGTTTCGTCCGGAGTAACGGCGGCTCCTTCAACACCCTCCTGCCTGAGTGCGACGCAGGGCAGGTCGCCATGCTCAACGCTTTCCAGGACCTCTTTGCTGAGGGCAAGGTGCGGATCGGCCAGTAACTCCTCGCCGATGACCAGCATGCAGGGTTTGCTTTCTTCGAGGAAGGTGGCCACCTGTTCAGCGCTGCGTGTCGACAGGACACGGTAGCCCCAGTGTTTCAGGATCGGTTCGATGGTCGCGAGCAGTTCGGCGCGATTGTCTGCGACAAGGATACTTTTCATGAGCAGTTTTTTCTTTACCGGGGGGCTGTGTTAATGAAGATGTTTTATCTGCCCCCCCCGATTCAAATGTTCTGCAATTTAACGTATTCGACGAGTTCAGCAAAGGAGAAAATTTTATGCGGCGCAATCTGTTGTTTTTGTAGCCTTCGGTATGATGTTGATGGCCTCATATGGCTACGCAGCAGAGATCACCGATGCCGTGCTGACGACCTCTGATATTGACCGGGAACCGATAGTCCTTCTTGAAGTATTGCCGAGACAGAGCGGCACAATATCCTGTTTCACCCGGGTTGTCGGTGCGCAGGGTGAAACCGCTGTTTACCATCTATCCTGGTATTACGGTGAGGCGTTGATGTCCGGTGAACTGTCGGTGAAATCGCCGAACTGGAGAACCGGTCGGTCAAGGAGCTGATCGAGGACTCGCCGGGAGCCCGGCGAGTCGAAATCCAGGACGCCGACGGCAACCCGCTTAGGGAGTTAAGCTTCGGTCTGCGCTGCAGTGTTCTCTAACTGGTGCGGCTCGTTGGATGTACAGAAGAAAGCGCGAAGAGCTGTACAGGAACAGCTCTGGCAGCTCTTCACGCTCCCGCTCGATGCGTTGGGTTATTTCTTTTTGCCTTTACCGCGGGCAGCCCGGGCCTTGGCGAGTTTCTCACCGAGCCCGCGATCGATCGCCATCTGGCGGCGTTTGTCAGAATAATTTTTCGCAGCGAGGGACTGTGAGCGTGGGATGTCGAATTGCTTGCGGTACTCCGATGCGGACATCTGGTGCGATGTTTTCAGATGGCGCGACAGGGTTTTGAACCCCTTGCCGCAAATCATGCAGTATATATTGTCTTTACCGAAAGCTTTTTTGCGCGAGACCGCAGGCCCACTCTCTTCTCAACGCTGTCTGTACCGATATCCCCTTTTTCAAGGTTGATGAGAGCATTATAGACATCATTCAACTCAGCAACGAGTTCCTCCTTTGACATATTCGTAGTTGATGCATGTGCTGCAACGATATCCGCAGCCATTTCAAGAATTGTTGCCATATTCTCCTCCGTTTGTTAGGAAATTTGATTTTTT
>CAVRQQ010000030.1:0-64093 GCA_963723355.1 uncultured delta proteobacterium | reverse complement strand
AGAATCATGGCTTGGGGTGCTGATTTCTTTTGCCTGGCGAACATCCTGTCGCGGGAGGAATTTGTGCCGCAGCCAGGCAACCAGCAGAAAAACGACAACTGCCAGGGCGAGCAACAGGCCCAGCCGCCCTGCCAGGGTCTCTGCCCGCTGCCAGCTGGTGCCCCCCAGGTAGCCAATCCCCGGATAACTGATCCCCCAGAGGATACCGCTGATCACTGCGTAACAGGAAAACATTGACGGCCGCATCTGGCTGGCCCCGGCGACAAACGGTACCAGTCCGCGGATCGGACCGAGAAAGCGGCCGAGAATGACGCTCTTGCCGCCATGCTCGAAGAAGAAAAGTTCCGCCAGTCGCAACAAACCCTCGTGTTTTTTCAGCAGCGGCCAATTCCAAAGATGGATGCCGAACCGCGCCCCAAGCCAGTAACTGAAAAGGTCTCCAAGCACAGCGCCGAGTCCTGCAGCAGCCATGATCATGCTGATCGGGGCCTTGCCGTGAAAAGCCAGCCAACCGCTGAACACGGTCAGGACGCTGCCGGGCATGATCAGGCCGATGCCGACGAGCGCTTCAAGGAATGCGACGACGAACACGGCGGTGATAAACAGCATCCCACCGGGCAGTTGATTAAATATATCCAGCAGCCATTGTTCCATATGTTTTCCCTCTGGGATACTTAGCCGTGGTCAAGGCTGAGGGTTGAAGTGCCTGTGCCATTCGTCAAAAATACTGACTTTATATTGCCCGTGCCTGGCCAATGCCGTACGGACCATCTCCGCAGTTCGCATCCCCTGTCTGGTTTTGGAGTAAAAGAGGTCGGCATAAGCGACGATTTTCTCTTCGAGAGTCTGGGGCCGCATATCCCGTAATGGCAGCGGCAACCCCTGATCCCTGATGTCCTCAATACTCAAACCGACACCGATATGTCTTTCGCAGACCAGCGCGTGGCGTGGCAAGCCCTCTTTGCGAAGGATTTCAGCGCCGATTATGCCATGGGTGATATAAGGCCGGTCACCGTGGCAACCCAGTTTCGGGGTGTCGGTAAAGAGCATGCCGATATCATGCAGGAGGGCCGCCTGCTCGACGAAGACTCTGTCAACCGATTCGCTCTTTTCGACCAGCTCAACAACCCTGATGGCCAGCCTGGCAACCAGGTGGCTGTGGGCAAGCAGGAGGCTTTTTGCCTTGTCGTGACCCGTGTAATATTTGTCAATTAAGTCAGTGTCTTGCATGATGCTTCTTCAACAATAATCTAGAGTATCTATTGTGCGATTCTCTGGAAAGACTGGACGATTTTTTCCATGAGATTCTCATAGTCTGCGAAATTCTCGGGAGACGATTTAAGCGAGATGACGTATGTGCGGCCTGGTTGCAGAAAGAGGTAGATCTCAACATGCTGATGTGCTGTCTCACCGTTGACATGCCAGGCTTTGCCTGCGGGCAACTCGACTTGCTCTCGCTGGGCCTCAGTCAGGTCCGGATATTCTTTCAGAACCCGTGCCAGTTCCTGGTCATTCGTCCGATATTCTCGAAGATGTGAAGTGATCTGCAGCAGGGTTTCGCTCTGGGTTGGATGTCTCCAGCGGATTTCACCTTCATTGCGGCCGTATTCGAGACGGCGGTCCTTTTTCCACTTCAGCGGGTATTCGACGACAAATTCAAGGACCGCGTCAATGTGCATGCCGACCTTCATCCCGGACGTTGAAGCCCCTTTGGATGCACAGCCTGGCAGAACATCAGGGTGACTGCCAGCAGGTAAATGAAAAATTTTGTCGGGGAGATAGCCATCTCGTTCTCCCGGGGTTGATTTTCTAAAGTATACACCGTGAATAATCTGATTTTGCAAGAAGTCTGAATTTGATTTAACGCAAAGTCGCAAAGAGCGCAAAGAAAAATCAGATACCAACAGGACGCACTAGGCTTCCAGGAAAATCGCGGAATGTTTGAGGAACGGTCGCAGCGTCAGGGCGATCAGAAGGAGCTGGATGATCATCAGGACCAGGAAGCAAAGGCTCAAGCCGGATCGATCGGCCAGAACGCCGACCAATGGGCCGGTGATGACGAACCCCAGACGGAAGACCAGCGATTTGAGTGACAGGATGCTGGCCCGTTCGTGACGATCGCTTTGTTTTTGCAGTGCCAGGCGCAGAAACGGCCCCTGGATGCCGCGCATGATGGTCAGGAGAAAATAAAAGGCAAAACCCCATATGACCTGGCTGAAAGCCAGCCCGGCGTACCCGGCGAGCCACCAGCGCCAGCAGCAGCAGTGGCGTACCGCGGGCACCGAGGTGAAACTGGACGCGATGGCTGATAATTGAACCAAAAGACACGCACAAGTTGGCCACGGCCCAGATCGGCCCGAACCAGCTCAACGGCACGTTGAGGGTCTGCATGTATGGCTGGATCAACCAGACCGGATAAAACGATGAGAGGCCGAGCAGCGCGGCGAGGAGAATGGTGTAGCGAATGCCCGGTTGTGAAAATGCCTTGCGGGCAATATCCGCCGCTTCTTGAAGATGCGAGATGGTCTCCCTCGGGGGTGCGGGAATATCTTTCAGGTTGCGACAGATTGCCAAAGCAGCGACCCAGACGCCGACCTGCAGGATAAACGGCAACAACGGAAACCATCCGTACAGGACCCCGGCACCTACGGCTCCGATCGCTTCGCCGGCTTGTGCCCAGGCCGTCATTCGTCCGTCATATTTCGCATAATGCTCTTCCCGGCCATCGTAACGCAGTGTCTCATAGAGGAGGGCGCTGTCAGCGCCGCTGATGAAGGCGTAGGAGGCTCCGAGCTGGAGCTCGGCGATCAACACCCCGGTAAAGGAGCCGGCCAGGGTGTACGTGGCCCAGCCGGTGATGCCGAGCAGGCAGGCCAGGTTGAGGGCAAAGCGATAACCGATCCGGTCACTTATGTAGCCGGAGGGGAATTCCATGACCAGTGTTGCCAGGGAGAATATCGCCTGGAGCAGAAGGATCTCGGCCAGGCTCAGGCCGATCTGGTCTTTCCAGAACAGGGTGATGATGGCCATCGGCAGAAGAGCCATCTTCAGTCCGGCGAAGATGTTGAGGAGGGGGAGATTTTTATGAGAAGCCGGGACGTGGGACGCGGGACGTGGGACGCGGTAAGGTCAAAACCGAATTCCTTGGTTTTTATGGGATTTCAAGTAGAGCTTGTTTTGTTGTTGTGTCAAAGTTGGATGTAATGGTCGTATCGGGATATCACGAAAGTCGCGCCGAGTTGTTTCGCGTCCCTCGTTCCGCGTCCCGCGTCCCGATTTTATTCCCAATAAATACAAGCCGAAGGGCAATTATCCATCGCCATTTCGATTTTATCTTCCGGTGCTCCGGCAGGATCGTGGACGATTGCCTTGCCGTGATCGTGGCCATGGTCATGGTCATCTTCGTCCATCCGGAATACCTCGGGGCAGAGCTGGGTGCAGACTTCGCAGCCGATACAGCAATCCGGGTCTATAGCTGGTGTGCGTGACATGGTATGGGTACTCCTGATTGGATTTGTGAGGATAATCTTAACAAGCCGTTTATCTTTTTGCCAGTTGTTCTTTCAGTTTGCCTGAAGCATATTGAATACGTATACTTGTTGAGAATCACGAGATTGTTTGAGCGCAAATTGAAACAAGTAAACCGAGTCTGCCACAAGGCCAAAGACCTAATTCAGCCAATTTGGGAAAAACCCTGTTGAAGGAGAACACTCCGCAAGGCAAGAAAAGAATATAGATTTCTTCGTGTCTTGGTGCCTTGGTGGCTGAGCTTTACTTGGCTCTCGGACATTTACTCCCTCCACAGATGTCTACAAGACGATCGGCTGCAAATGCGAACCGGCCTGCGTACCGAAATCATCCTGAGTATCTCCCTGCTCCTGGCAGCGGCGCTTCTCTTCGCCGGTTTCCTCCTCGTCAAACTCACCGAACGCAACCTGCTTGACCAGCAACGTGCACATGCCGCCAATATCATCAATCTGGTCGCGGCCGATGTTGAAGTCCCTGCACAGCCAGGACGGCGGGTGACACCCCTGGATATTGCCGTCTCCAGTCATGATCGCCTGCAAACGGTTTTGAGCAAGCAGACCGATATTCTCGCCTGGCGATTGCTCGACGTCGAATTGCAGGAGCTTTCCAGCACGACATACCAGCCGGTCGGAGAATTTTCAACGATATCGCCTTCCCTGCTTGAACGGGGAGAGCTGTACGAGGAATTGAATTACGAATCATTCCGCTTCTTTAACAGCGGTCCACCAGAGAATTATCTTGACCTGTCAGCACCCCTCTGGGTGGGGAATGACCTTTACGGACTGCTGCAAATCCGTTTCAGTCTGGAAGGGCTGCAGGAACGAGTTAGAGCTGCTCAGCAACTCGTGCTGGTTTACGTTGTGATTTACGGTGTCGTCCTTGCCGCCTTCGGTGTTTACCTGCTGAACCGGAATGTTGTCAAGCCGGTGCGGCAGCTACAGATGGCGACAACGTCGGTCGCCGGCGGAACCCTGGCCCCGGTGGCCGTGCCATCCGGACCGGGCGAAATTCACGAACTGGCAGACAGTTTCAACCAGATGGTCGAGGCACTGGCCGCGAGTCGTGCGGAAACCGAAGAGCATATCGCTTCACTGGAAAAGACCAACAGTGCCCTGGAGCAGGCAAGGGATGACCTGGTCCGCTCGGAAAAACTGGCTACGGTGGGCCACTTGGCGGCCGGCATGGCCCACGAAATCGGCAACCCCCTCGGAGCTGTGGTCGGTTATCTGAATATCCTCAGGGAGGACTTGTCCGGGGAGTCTCGTGACCTGGTGGAGCGTTCCCTCACCGAAACAGCGAGGATCGATCGACTGGTCAGGGAGTTGCTTGAATATTCGGCTCCGGTTGACCGGCAGTCTGAGTCTTTCTGCCCGGTAACCCTGCTGCGTGAGACCATTGACATGCTGCAACACCAGGGACAACTCGATGGCATAGAGGTCAACGACCTGTGCACGGCGGGTGAATCCCTGATCGATATGGACCGAGGACGTTTGATGCAGGTCTGGATCAATCTGTTGCTGAACGCCCGTGATGCGATGCATGATCGGAGCGTGCTGGAAATTTCATCGCGACAGGAAGATGATACGATCAGTGTCTCTATCCGTGATCAAGGGCAGGGTATCGAGCAGGATGCTCTGAAGCGCATATTTGAACCGTTTTTCACCACCAAGGCCCCCGGCAGCGGTTATGGGCTGGGTCTCGCGGTCTGCCAGCGGATTATTGACGAGAGCGACGGCACGATAACAGTCAGATCGAGTCCCGGCAAAGGGACGTGTTTTACGGTGTCCCTGCCATGTTTCAGGGAGGGGGTGTCATGACAGCAAATCAACATCATGTCCTGATTATAGACGACGAAGCGCCGATGCGGCACATGCTGCGCATGGTCCTGGAGCGGGATGGCTACACGGTTTCCGAAGCCGCCAGTGGCAGTCAGGGGCTGGATCGGCTCAGATCCGGACATTTTGGCCTTATCCTCTGCGATATCCGCATGCCGGAGATGGATGGGCTGACCTTTCTCAAGGAAAAGCAGTCTCATCAGTACGGCGGTACGGTGATCATGATGAGTGCTTACGGCAGCATCGATACTGCGGTTGAATGCATGAAGCATGGCGCTTACGATTACATTTCGAAGCCGTTCCGTCCCGATGAAATCCTGCTGACGGTGCGCAAGGCGGAAGAACGCCTGCAGTTGCGCCAGGAGAATGTCAAACTCAAGCAAGATCTCAGGCGCAATGCCCGTCCCCAGGGGATTGCCGCTATCATTCACCGCAGCCCGATCATGCAGAATGTGCTTTCCATGGTCCGGAAAGCGGCCGAGGCTCCGGCGCCGGTCCTGATTACCGGTCCGACCGGTACCGGCAAGGAACTGATTGCCCGCGCCCTGCATGCGGAAAGTCCGCGCAGCGAAAGACCGTTTCTGGCGGTTAATTGCAGCGCCATTCCGACCGGCCTGCTCGAAAGTGAGCTGTTCGGACACACCAGGGGTGCCTTCACCGGTGCAGACCGTACCAGGATCGGCCTGTTCGGAGCGGCCGACGGCGGGACATTGCTGCTCGATGAAATCGGCGACTTCCCGCTGGAGCTGCAGCCCAAGCTGTTGCGGGTGCTGCAGGAAAACGAGGTCCTTCGCATCGGCGAGAGTCAGCCGACACCGGTGGATGTCCGGGTGATCGCCGCAACAGCCAAGGATTTGCGCCAGGCGGTTGCCGATGGCAGCTTCCGGGAAGATCTCTATTACCGACTGGCGGTGATTGCCATCGAATTACCGGCCCTGAAACAACGTGCGGAAGACATCGCGGCACTGGTGGAGAGCTATCTGCCACGCATCGCGGCGCGTTTGAAGCAGCCCGTGCCTGAAATAAGTCCGGCCGCCCTGCGCAGGCTGACGAAACAGCCCTGGCCGGGGAATGTCCGCGAATTGCTCAATGTCCTTGAAAAGACGCTGGTTTTCTGCCGCGACGAGGTGATCGGAGAAAATGACCTGGTTCTGGTCGATCACCCGGAGCCCCCCGTCGACCCGTCGAGCCTTTCACTGAAAAAAGCCATGTCCGCACTTGAAGATGCTTATATCCGCAAGGCCCTGTCGGCAACCGGTGGCAATCGTACCCAGGCCGCCAAAATTCTCGAGATCAGTCTGCGCTCATTGATTTACAAGATTAAGGACTATAAAATCGAGTAGCGCGTGGCGAGTGGCGAGTGGCGCGAAAAAGCTTATAACCAAAAAGCTATAGGGATAGCCATGGGTACAATCCGATCAAATCTGATGGTTTTAAGGTCTTCTCGCCACGCGCTACTCACCACTCGCCACGCTGTTTTGCGTTATGCCGTGCAAAAGTTGCACGCCCGCTCATCTGCATAACTTTTCCCAGATAGAAAAAAACAATCATATCAGCCTGTTAAGTGTTTTTTGACGGGCTTCTGTCTTGGTACGTCTTTTGCTCACAGTTAATAACAGATTGATTTATGGAGGAGATGATGCCCGCTTCTAAAAAGATCCAAGCCGGTTTTACCCTGGTTGAACTTCTGGTTGCCATAGTCGTTCTGGCCATCGGCTTGCTCGGTCTCGTGCAACTGCAGGTCACTGCAATCAAAACCAATTCCCAGAGCATGACCTCTACCGCTGTCCAAGGCCCTGGCCCAGAAAGTGGTTGAGGAGTTCGCCGCATTGCCCCCCGATGATCCAATTTTTGCTGACGGTCAAACCGGAACCTGGGGAACATATACCGAGCAGGGCGGCGGCACCTACACGGTTACTTATAGTATTGCCCAGGTCAAAGCTCCTCCCGGTGGAAATGACGTGTCGCAGCTTTTCAATGTCACGATCACGGTTACAAGCACCACCGAATTGATGGGCATTCTGGGCAACAAGCCGCGTATCGTCACCATCAACACTCTCAAAAGGGCCATATAGGGGGATGACCATGGTTAACCGTTTTGCAAAATATGGTCGCAGCCGCCGCGGTATGACTCTCGTTGAACTGCTGCTGGTCATGGCCATCCTCTCGGTCGTCACGCTGGCATTGATGAGTCTTTATATCCCTACCTACCAGTCGACTATAGCCCAAACCCAGGTCTCCGATGTGCAGGACAACCTCCGTCTGGCACTCAAGGTGATGACGCGCGATATCCTCCATGCCGGATTTCTTGTGCCTGAAGACCCGATCACTTCGTACCAGTGACACGGCCTTTACCATTCGTTCCCGCATCGTCGGTAATGATTTTGCGCGTGTTGCAAGTGCTGCGAACCTTACCGGAAAAATCCGGATTACCGTGTCAGATCCCGATATGGTGGACAATTTTCAGGTCGGTTCCAGGGTCCGCATTTTCGAGCCGATCAATGCCAATGAAGTGACCGAGCAACCCGTTGTCCCGGGAGTGACCGATCAGGACCGAGCATATCCGGTTGACGCTGTCGGCACCAATACCATTGACATTGACACGAGCCAACAACCCTTCACTTGATGCCGCAGATATCCTGACGAAACGGTGGTGCTGGCAGTTCAGGATCAGAACCAGCCGCCGCTGCAGACCATTCAATATACGCTCAACAACGAGTCTCTTGAGCGAAGGGTAAACGGCAACTTCCAGGTGCTCGCCCGTAACGTGGATATGAACACCGCCAACAGCTTTTTTGATTACGATCTTAACAGCGAGGGGCGTGTCGAGATCGTTGATATCAAGCTGACAGGAAAAACCAGGGCAATCAAGGACGACGCCGTATCAGGAGAGAAAACCCGGTCCGTGTCGACTTCTGTGAAGTTGAGAAATGTATTCTAGATCCATCGTCTGGCGATGAGGGAAGATCATGAAATTTACGACATTACAAAAGAACAACCGGCAAAAAGGAATGGCGCTGATCATGGCCATCGCTTTTCTGGCTATTCTCAGTATCATCGGCGCGGTCGTGCTGCGGGTTTCTTTGCGCGGGCTGGAAGACTCCGAGTTGCGCACCTATACGCAATCGGACCAGCAGGCGCTCTACGCTGCCGACCGTGCTGTCGAGTATTCCATGAATCGCGACCTGATCATCAATCTGGCCCAGAATAACACCGTCAACCTGGCGACCGATATTGTCAAGCAGGCCAATGGTATTACCTCCGGTGTTTCCCATAAATCGGTCATCGATTTATCCGGCCCCGGGGAGCTGGTTTCGGGAACAGTGACAGACGTTGGCCCGCGTAGTCTGCCGCCGGTCATGGCTGCTATGCACGGCAGCGAATTCGGTGCCAATCTTTATCATGTCAGCGTTAAAACAAAAGCGGGTTCGGGGCGCCTTGAACGAAGCACCCATGTTGATGCCAGTATTGTGCGTCTTTTCAAGATGGACGACGATCAGATATTCCGTACCTCGGGAGGAGGTTAATTTATGAGTCGCTGGACACTTAAACAACGTTGGTATGGCCGCGAAGAGTGGTTGGTCAGGCGCATTGTCAGCGCCATGCTGGTTTTCACCATGTGCTTCGGCCCCGGCTTCCCGTTTGCCGCTTTTGCCAACCCCGATACTTTCGTCGGCGACTCCGCGATCTACATCGGTGCGCCCGCTGAGCGGGTCCGTCCCAAGGTGCTGTTCCTGATCGACAACAGCCGTGCCACCGAGGACCCGGCCTCCGGTTCGGAGTTCTTTCCCAGCGTGATCTATCCCCCTATCAGTGGCCGTGAGCCATGGGATGTCTTCTCTGCCAAGAACACCGGGGAATTCTCCCAAGGCGCGCTGGATAACACCAGCTACGCTCTGGACGACCTGACAGCGGATAGTTGCGCCGATATCATCCGTGAAAAGCTTGTTTTCTCGGGGACCTATTCCTCGAGTGGTTCCAATGATGCGCCCAATATCAAAAACGGCAACTGTTCGACCTCCCCGAACGGTGCTGTATATGCAATCGGCAACTACCTGAATTACCTGCAGTATGATCCCTGGAACAGTACCCAGGGGTGCTTCGATGACGACCTCGACAATGTCTGTGACGAAGACGATATCTGTCGTGGCTACATGGACGATTTTTCCGTTAAAACCTATGCAGAAATCCAGGCCGCTTACGCCAGCTACGGGATGGCCGTCCCTGCTTCATTCCCCGTCGGCGTCGGTGCACAGCTTTATGACATGGACAACGATGGCGTGCCTAACGGCCTGCCCGGCTCACCGTGGCCGGACGGTTGCGACCTCTGCCTCTCCGGTGATGACAGCCAGGATCAGGATTTCGATACTATCCCGGACGCCTGTGACCAATGTGGTCTGCCGATAGATTGCCCGACCTGTTCGGGTGCTTATTTCGATGATTCAATCGATGCTGATAATAACGGTACTCCCGACTGCCTGGAAGCCGATGCGGATGGCGACGGTATCGTCAATGGTATTGATGTGTGCGTGGGCGCCAACACTGTGGATGATGCGGACAGTGATGGGGTTCCTGACGATTGCGACGCGTTCCCGGCTGATCCCAACGAAGCCATCGACTCGGACGGTGACGGTGTCGGCGACGAATCAGATCAATGCCCCGGCTTCCCGGACTCGAATGACTTAGACACTGACGGAACTCCTGATGGCTGCGACGCGGACATCGATAATGACGGCATTCCGAATGCGAATGACAATTGCCCCGCCTACAATAGCGTCGATACGGACCAGACCGATACTGACAATGGACGGTTCCGGCGACCTCTGTGACAATGACCTGGATGGCGACGGTGTAGATAACGCTACGGATAACTGCCCGAATGTCAGGAACGAGTACCAGTTCAACAGTGATCAGGCTGACGAGATTGCCAACGCCCTGCCAATCCAGGGTGATGCCTGCGATAGCGATGATGATAATGACGGCGTACTGGATGATGCCGATAAATGCCCTGGATCCCCTGACGGGCAAGATGATGATGGCGACGGTATCCCTGATGGCTGTGATTCGATCATTAATGTAGACACTGATTCAGATGGTATTGTCGATGCCGAAGACAACTGTCCGGCGGTTAGCAATACCAACCAGAAGGATACCGACCTTGACGGGCAGGGAGATGCCTGCGATACCGACGATGACAACGATGGGATCGATGATTTAAGTGATAACTGCCCTTATGTGCAAAACCCCCTGCAGGAAGATTCCGAACCAGCGGTCATCGGCGGCCCTGATGGCACCGGTGATGCCTGTGATGACGACGACGACAACGACGGCGTCAAGGATATGCAGGATATTTGTGATCCGATTGCCGGAAAAGCCGGACGAGATCTCGTTGATGATGACCACGACAACATTCCGGACGATTGTCAACTCGATGCCTTGGACTCTGATGGTGACCTGGTCCCGGATGATTTGAATGAGGACGGTTTGTTCACTCCGGGAGAGGATGACAACTGTCCATTGGTCATCAATTCCAGTCAAGCTGACCTGGATGAAGCGGTTGATGCCGTGGGTGGTTATGATCCAGCCGATCCTAATGAAGGCGGCGATGCCTGTGATGCCGATGACGACGGTGACAACGTGCCGGACGTCTCCGACAACTGCCCGAGATCATTAGGTGGTAGCGCTGACCAGACCGATACCGACGGGGACGGTTTGGGCAATGTTTGTGACGATGACGATGACAACGACACCATACTTGACGGTGCCGATAACTGTCCAGTGACCTGGAACCCTGGTCAGGAAGATACAGATCCCGATGTGGGGGGAGACGCCTGCGATGATTCTGTAGATGTTGATAGTGATACGGTTGCGAACGGTGATGATAACTGTCCGACGACCGCCAACACCGATCAGGCCGATGGTGATGGCGATGGCATTGGTGATTCCTGTGACGACGACCTAGACAATGACGGTGTGGTCAACAGTTCTGATAACTGCAGGCTAGTTTTCAATCCAAATCAAATGAACTCAGATGTTGCCTTTGATACTCCGGGTGGCGACACAATTGGTGACGCCTGTGATCCTTTGACCGATAGCGATAACGATACTGTGGCCGATAGTCTCGATAATTGCGTGGCAGTGGCGAACCTCAGCCAAACTGATACAAATGGCGACGGTGTCGGCGATGCTTGCGAAAATGATGACCGTGATGGTGACGGCGTCTTGGACTTCGAGGATAATTGCCCCGATATTCCGAATACCGATCAGGCAAACGCAGACGGGGATACATCGGGTGATGTCTGCGATGCCGATTACGATAGTGATGGTGACGGTGTCCCAGAAGTGTCAGATAACTGTCCGACAATATCTAATGTTGGTCAAAATGATGGCGACAGCGATGGTTTTGGTGATCTGTGTGACAATGACTGGGACAATGATGGCATAGCCAACGGCACGGACAACTGTACGAATGTGTTTAACCCGGACCAGACCAACACGGACAGTGGTGCCGAGACGGAAGCTCCCGGTGAGAGCGGTGATGCGTGTGACGTTTGACCGACCGTGACGGCGATACGATTGCCGACGGTTCTGACAACTGCGTGGCGGTGGCGAACACCGACCAGGCGGATGCGGACAATGACGGTGTTGGCGACCTTTGTGAGACCAGCAACAGTGATGGCGACTCGATTCTGGATTACCTGGACAACTGCCCGTCTGTTGACAACGAAACCCAGACCGACACCGATAATGACGGATTTGGCGATGCGTGCGACAACGACGCGGACAATGACGGTGTGGTTGATGGCACGGACAACTGTACGACCGTGTTTAACCCGGACCAGACCAACACGGACAGTGGTGCCGAGACGGCTGCTGCCGGTGAGAGCGGTGATGCGTGTGACGCTCTGACCGACCGTGACGGGGATACGATTGCCGACGGTTCTGACAACTGCGTGGCGGTGGCGAACACCGACCAGGCGGATGCGGACAATGACGGTATTGGCGATCTTTGTGAGACCAGCAACAGTGATGGCGACTCGATTCTGGATTACCTGGACAACTGCCCGTCTGTTGACAACGAAACCCAGACCGACACCGATAATGACGGATTTGGCGATGCGTGCGACAACGACGCGGACAATGACGGTGTGGTTGATGGCACGGACAACTGTACGACCGTGTTTAACCCGGACCAGACCAACACGGACAGTGGTGCCGAGACGGCTGCTGCCGGTGAGAGCGGTGATGCGTGTGACGCTCTGACCGACCGTGACGGGGATACGATTGCCGACGGTTCTGACAACTGCGTGGCGGTGGCGAACACCGACCAGGCGGATGCGGACAATGACGGTATTGGCGATCCTTGTGAGACCAGCAACAGTGATGGCGACTCGATTCTGGATTACCTGGACAACTGCCCGTCTGTTGACAACGAAACCCAGACCGACACCGATAATGACGGATTTGGCGATGCGTGCGACAACGACGCGGACAATGACGGTGTGGTTGATGGCACGGACAACTGTACGACCGTGTTCAACCCGGACCAGACCAACACGGACAGTGGTGCCGAGACGGCTGCTCCCGGTGAGAGCGGTGATGCGTGTGACGCTCTGACCGACCGTGACGGGGATACGTTGCCGACGGTTCTGACAACTGCGTGGCGGTGGCGAACACCGACCAGGCGGATGCGGACAATGACGGTATTGGCGACCTTTGTGAGACCAGCAACAGTGATGGCGACTCGATTCTGGATTACCTGGACAACTGCCCGTCTGTCGACAACGAAACCCAGACCGACACCGATAATGACGGATTCGGCGATGCGTGCGACAACGACGCGGACAATGACGGTGTCGTGGATGCGAGCGACAACTGCAGGTTGGTATTTAATCCATCACAGGCGAATGCGGACAGTGGCACTGAAACGCAAGCCTATGACTCAGCGGTGATGCCTGTGATGTTTTCACTGACACCGACGGCGATACCATTGCCAATGACAAAGACAATTGCGTGACGGTTGCGAACCCCGGCCAGGCGGATTTTGATTTAAATAACGTTGGCGATGCATGTGATAACGGAGACATGGATGGCGACGGTGTCTTAGATTACATGGATAATTGTATCCAGACCGTTAATCCTGCACAAAAAGATGATTCTCCGATGAATGGCATTGGAGACGTTTGTGATACAGGAGATAACGATGGTGACGGCGTGCCGGATGGGCCTGATAACTGTCCTTATCATCCCGATACGGATCAAAGTAATGTTGATGGCGATGTCTTTGGGTGATGTTTGTGATGCTGATTTTGATAGTGATGGAGACACGGTCCCTGATGTGTTCGACAACTGTAAATCGATTGCTAATGTTGACCAGGCCGATTTTGATCTCGATGGTATTGGTAATGCCTGTGATACCGATAATCAGGACGGCGATGCGAAGTTAGATTTCGAGGACAATTGTCCAACGGTTTCTAATGACACTCAGACCGACACCGATGTTGACGGGTTTGGTGATGCGTGTGACAACGACGCGGACAATGACGGTGTTGCTGATGGTACGGATAATTGTACCAATGTTTTCAACCCGGACCAGATTAATACGGACAGTGGTGAAGAGACGGCTGCTGCCGGTGAGAGCGGTGACGCATGTGACGCTCTGACCGACCGTGACGGCGAAACGATCGCCGACGGTTCCGACAACTGCGTGGCGGTGGCGAACACCGACCAGGCGGATGCGGACAATGATGGTATTGGCGATCTTTGTGAGACCAGCAACAGTGATGGCGACTCGATACTGGATTATCTCGACAACTGCCCGTCTGTTGACAACGAAACCCAGGTTGACACCGACGGTGACGGCTTTGGTGATGCGTGCGACAACGACGCGGACAATGACGGTGTGGTTGATGGCACGGACAACTGTAAGACCGTGTTCAACCCGGACCAGACCAACACGGACAGTGGTGCCGAGACGGCTGCTCCCGGTGAGAGCGGTGATGTATGTGACGCTCTGACCGACCGTGACGGCGATACGATTGCCGACGGTTCTGACAACTGCGTGGCGGTGGCGAACACCGACCAGGCGGATGCGGACAATGACGGTATTGGCGATCTTTGTGAGACCAGCAACAGTGATGGCGACACGATCCTGGACTACCTGGACAACTGTCCGTCTGTTGACAACGAAACCCAGACCGACACCGATGGTGACGGGTTTGGTGATGCGTGTGACAACGACGCGGACAACGACGGTGTTGCAGACGGTACGGACAACTGTACGACCGTGTTTAACCCGGATCAGACCAACACGGACAGCGGTGCAGAGACGGCTGCTGCCGGTGAGAAGCGGCGACGCCTGTGACGCTCTGACCGACCGCGACGGCGATACGATTGCTGACGGCGCGGACAACTGCGTGGCGGTGGCGAACACCGACCAGGCGGATGCGGACGGTATGGTATTGGCGATCTTTGTGAGACCAGCAATAGCGATGGTGACACGATTCTGGATTACCTGGACAACTGTCCGTCTGTTGACAACGAAACCCAGACCGACACCGATGGTGACGGGTTTGGTGATGCGTGCGATAATGACGCTGATAATGACGGTGTTGCAGACGGTACGGACAACTGTACGACCGTGTTTAACCCGGATCAGACCAACACGGACAGCGGTGCAGAGACGGCTGCTGCCGGTGAAGAGCGGCGACGCCTGTGACGCTCTGACCGACCGCGACGGCGATACGATTGCCGACGGCTCCGACAACTGCGTGGCGGTGGCGAACACCGGTCAGGCGGATGCGGACAACGACGGTATTGGTGACGCGTGCGATACCAGCAACAGTGATGGCGACACGATGGTGGATTATCTGGATAACTGTCCTTCTGTGGACAACGAATCCCAGACCGACACGGATGGTGACGGGTTTGGCGACGTTTGCGACAAGGACGAGGACAACGACGGTTCTTGCAGACGCCACGACAACTGTACGACCGTGTTCAACCCGGATCAGACCAACACGGACAGCGGTGGCGAGACGGAAGTCCCGGTGCGAGCCGTGATGCCTGTGACCCTGTTGACTGACTGTGATGGTGATGGCGAGGCTGATGGTTCAGATAACTGTCCGTCGGTCTCTAATACCGGTCAGGCGGACGCGGACAGTGACGGCATTGGTGATGCGTGTGACGCAGATGACCGCGACGGTGACGGTGTCCTGGATTTAGAGGACAATTGCGTGGCGATGGCGAATACCGACCAGGCGGATGCTGACTATGACGGACTGGTAATGTCTGTGATGCCGATTACGATAGCGACGGTGATGGTGATCCTGATGATGTAGATAATTGCCCGGCAGTTGCGAACTCAGCGCAAACTGATACTGATGGTGATGGCCAGGGTGATGCCTGTGACACTGACGATGACAACGACGGCGTCCTGGATGCTGCACCGGATAACTGCCCGTTGGTCAAAAACGGTCCTGCAGAAGACAACCAGCTGGATACCGACACTGACGGCAAGGGTAATGCCTGTGATGCGGATGATGATAACGACAGCGTTTTGGATGTCAATGACAATTGCCCGTTGGTTGCGAATACAGACCAGATAAATACCGATGGCGCTGCAGACGGCGGTAACGCCTGTGATGATGACGATGACAATGATGGTGTTCTGGATGCGTCTGACACCTGTCCTGGCTTTGACGACAACATCGACGTCGACAGCGACGGAACCCCGGATGGCTGCGACCCGTTGCTTGACAACGATAATGACACTATCGCGAATGATCTTGACGTCTGCCCTGGCGGCGATGACCGGATCGACTCGGATACCGACGGAATTCCGGACTTCTGTGACCCGGGGGTCGACTCTGACTACGACACCTTCCTTGACGTGAACGACAACTGTCCGTTCAAGTACAACGATGACCAGGCTGACGAGTCGGATCACGACGGCATCGGTGAAGTCTGTGACGAGGATGATGACAACGACACCATCCTTGACTGGGTCGATAACTGCCCGATGACCGCCAACACCTCGCAGACTGATGTCGATAATGACGGCATCGGCGATGTCTGCGACAGCGATATCGACCGTGACGGTGATGGTATTGCCGACGGGTCGGATAACTGTCTGCTCGTCAGCAACCCGAACCAGACCGATTTCGATGGTGACGGCCTCGGTGACGCATGTGATGATGATGATGACGGTGACCTGGTGCCTGACCTGGCTGACGCCTGTCATGACCACAATGATTTCCTGGATATCGACAACGACGGCACCCCTGACGGCTGCGACTGGGATAACGACAATGACGGCGTCGACAACGCCTCGGACAACTGCCCTCTGGTCTATAATCCGGACCGGCGAATGATCGATATCCATCTCGAAATGATCGTGACGGCAAGGGCGATGCCTGCGACGATGACGATGACAACGACGGCGTGCCTGACGCGACCGACAACTGCCCGAATGTACCGAATGCTTATCAGGCAAATACCTATGGTGATGCCAGGGGTGATGCCTGTGAAGTCTCTCCCGACTCGGACGGCGACGGGATAAATGACGATGTCGACAACTGTCCGGCGGTCTCCAACGCTGATCAGGCCGATGACGATGGCGACGGAATCGGCGACGCCTGTGATGCCAATGTCGATACCGACGGTGACGGCATCGATGACAATTTTGACAACTGTCCACTGGTGGCGAATCCGTTACAGGAAAACCTCGACGGCGATGCTTACGGTGACATCTGTGATACCGATCTTGACAACGACGGTGATCTGAACCCTGCCGACAACTGTCCGCGTGTCTACAACCCGGGACAGGAGGATAATGACCTGACGGTGCAGGTGACGTCTGTGACGATAATGACGACAACGATTCACATCTGGATGCTGATGACAACTGCCCGTGGGATACCAATCAGGACCAGGCCGACGCTGATAGCGATGGCATCGGGGATGTCTGTGATGCTGATCGTGACGGTGACCTGAAACCTGAAGATGGCACGGATAACTGCCCGACCATTTACAATCCGGACCAGACGGACCTCGATGCTGATGGTGTTGGCGATGTTTGTGACGATGACCGCGATGGCGATGGTATCAGCAACGCCAGCGACAACTGTCCGGATTCCTTCGGTGCGGGCTCCAGACCAGACCGACAGCGATGGTGACGGCATTGGTGATATCTGTGATGATGATGTTGATGGCGATGGCATCGCCGACTGAGCGACAACTGTCCTCTGGTCAGCAACCCGGGCCAGACGAACACGGACGTGGCCATCAATAACAATCCTGACGCGTTCGGCGACGCCTGTGATGATGATGATGACGGTGATAGCGTGTTGACGGTTCGGATAACTGCCCGCTGGTACCGAACTTCGACCAGGACTGACACGGATGGCGATGGGATCGGTGACGCCTGTGATTCAATGGTTGGGTCTCTTGACACGGATTTGGACGGTTTCGACGATGCCGTTGACAACTGCCCGTTTATTGCGAATCCGGGCCAGGAGGATGCCGACAGCGATGGTATCGGCAATCTCTGCGATGATGATGCCGACGGCGACGGAATCCTTGAAGATGCCAACGGTAACGGTTCCTTCGACCCGGGTGATGACAATTGCCCGTTTGATAGTAATACCAGTCAGTTGAACACTGATGGTGATGTCTACAACGCCCTCGATCCGATGACGGGTGGTGACGCCTGCGACACCGATGACGACGGCGATACGATCCTCGATGGCCCGGACAACTGTCCGTTGCAGTCGAACCCGTTGCAGGAAAACCTCGATGGCGACGGACTTGGCGACCTGTGCGACAATGACCGCGACGGCGATGGTGTTGCCAATGTCAGCGACAACTGCCCGGATTCCCTCGGTGCAGGGCCCGACCAGACAGACACGGATGGTGATGGCGCGGGTGATGTCTGCGACAACGACCGCGACGGCGATGGTGTTCGCCAATGTCAGCGACAACTGCCCCGACGCGAGCAATGCCGGCCAGGCCGACCTGGACGGTGATGGCGCGGGTGATGTCTGCGACGCCGATGATGATGGCGACGGTATAAACGATGGCGCGGATAACTGTCCGCTCGATGCGAATCCCGCCCAGACAGATTCCAACGGCAACGGCATCGGTGATGCCTGTGACAACGACAACGATGGCGACGGGATTGCCAACGACAGTGACAACTGCGTCGATATCGCCAATACCAACCAGGCCGACTACGATGGCGATGGCATCGGTGATGTCTGCGATGGTGACATTGACAATGATACTGTACCGGATGGTTCGGATGTCTGTCCGACAGAGAATGATACGATCGACCTCGATGCCGACGGTGTGCCCGGATTGTGATGACCTGTGCGCCGGCGACAACGACCTCTCGGACGACGGTAACGGGGTCTGTGGTTGTGTCTCCAGCAATTATTCTGCTCCGGTAGTCACTCAACATAGCAACTACAAGTACCAGCTGAGGGTTAACCATATGTCCAGTGCTGATTCGGAGCCAGGTGTAGGTGCCAACTGGACCACCTACTGGACGATGCTTGGCAAGAAGAACCAGGTCGCTGCACCGAATACCTCGTATTTCAACGGTGGTGACTGGGCTGCCGGGATCAACTACTACATGGCCGATCAGGCACCGTGCCCTGGTTCGTCATTGCCATTGAGCCAGGTGGACGACGCTCCGGGCGTGAATGTCGAAGGGTACGCAGATTCCGAGAAGATCGAGGACGCTGTCCCCGATTCTCAAGACCCTGAGCAGCGCCATGCCGACCCTGTCGCTGGCCGTGGCGTCGATCATGACGTTCTTCACGACGACCGAAGGGGAGGCCGAAGCGGCTCTCCAGACCCAGCGCAAGGTTATCTTCGACGCGGTTTCCATGGTTGTCGAAGGTGCCCGTACAGCGGTGGACTTCGGTGCATATTCCTACGGTACCAATAACCACGGCGGTCACCTGCTGTACGATGTCCAGAGCCTGGAAAATAACGCCGACCGTGATGCCTTCCTGGCAGCGATCCCGGGCGTCAATGCTGCCGGGGTGAATACCGGTTACGGCTCGATTTCATCAGGTTCGGTGCGTCCGCTTACCGGTGCGCTTTACGATGCCGGTTATTATTTCGGCGCCGATTACACGCCGGTTCACGATGACGGCCAGTTCGTTGACACTGGCAGTAACTGTGGCTACAACCACATCATTGTGCTGACCAACGGTTTGCCGAATAATGAAAACATGAACACAATTGGCGGTGAAATCGGTGATGCCGACGGTGATGCTTATGGTGATGAAGCCTCTGGCGGCTCCGCTGATTACGGTGCCGGAGATCACTATCTCGATGACGTTGCCTATCGTCTGCACCGGGTCGAAGACCCTAACGGCGACGGTGATACGGGCGACATCACGGTTCACACCGTGCTGGCTTTCCAGCCTTCCGATCCTCTTGTTGAACATGCTGCAGCCATGGGTGGCGGGCAGTATTACAACGCCTACAATGCGCAAACCCTGGCTGAAGCGCTTTCCGACCTGCTGGTCAAGATCGTCCTCGAGGCCGATACGGCGTTTGTCGCACCGGTTGTCCCGGCCAGTACCACCAACCGGACGATCAGTAGCGACCGGGTCTATCTCGGTCTGTTCAAACCGCAGATCGATCAAGCCTGGATCGGCAATATCAAGAAATACCGCGTCGGTACCGGTGAAACTCTGGTTGACCGCTACGGTAATGATGCAACCTCGGCATCGGGTGATTTCCTCGAACTTTCGCTCTCTTACTGGGGGGCGGTCGATACAGATGGCGATGGTATTGATGATCTCCTGAAGTGCTCCGATGACGATATCAACCTGTACTCCGGAGGTGACCTGGTGAACCTTGCCGCCGGTGACGGCGGAAAGGCGAACTGTGGCGGGGTTGGCGGCACGCTTGCTGCGCGAGACCTGTCGAATGTTTCGACCAGTGTTGGGTCCAGACCACCGTATACCGGTGCGCGCACGATCTTCACCTATACCTCGGCGTCGGCTTCAAAGGACCTGACGCACGCGGACAACGCCTTCAGCACCTCGAATGCCAAACTGCATACTGCTGATGACGGAACGCCTGGCCCGCTGGCCGTGGATGTCGTCACTGTGGCAACTGCCAGGGCTGAGGAGAACGATATCATCAACTACGTTCACGGCTACGAGTACGGCACGACCACGCAGCGCCGTTGGCCGCTTGGCGACATCCTGCATTCCCGACCGGTCGTCTTCAACTACTCGTCTTACTCTTCAGCCTATGAGGAGACCTGCTACGAGGATGCCGGAGGTGGCGAATTCAACTCCTCGGTCATCTACGTCGGGGCCAACGACGGCATGCTGCACGCTTTCCGGGATTGTGACGGCCGTGAATTGTGGTCTTTCGTGCCGGAGCAGGTGCTGTCTTACCTGAAAGACTCGACTGATGGCACACATCAATACTTTGTTGATTCGCCGCCGGTCGCTTATGTGCATGACTTCGATAACGATGGGATTATCGAATCATGCCAATGGTGACCGGGTCGTGCTGGTGTTCGGCCTGCGACGCGGCGGCAGTTCCGATGATATCGCCTCCAGCGAACCGTGGGGCGGCTACTTTGCCATTGATGTGAGCCAGCCGTACCTGGATAGTGCGCCGCATGATGCGGGCGCCCCTGCCGAAATGTCCGACGGGCCGAAGATGCTCTTCAGCGTCGACAGCAGTACCTCCGGTTTCGCTGAAATGGGCCAGTCCTGGAGCCAGCCGCGCCTGGCCAAGGTCCTCGATGGGCCGGGTAACCCGACAGTGGTTGCTTTCGTGACGGGCGGCTACTCCAAGCATGAAGACCTGCGTTACGGCAACAATCAGAACTTCCCGAACGACATCAACCCTGATTCTGTGGTTCTGCCGCAGGTCAACGATGGTGGGCTGCTCAGTGGCGAAGGGCGGACCTCGACGGGTACGGCTGGTCCTGATACCTGGAACGGCACGAATTACAAGATGCGCGGCCGGGCCATGTATGCGATCGAGGTTGCCAGTCTGGTAGACTCCGGCAGCGGTTACTCTGCCTGACTTTACCGACGCCGGTACGGTCGTCTGGGAGTACGATATCGACAACAACAATGATCTCGATTACCCGATCGCCAGTGACATGACTGCCGGCGACCTGAATGGTGACGGCTACATCGACGCCATCTACGTCGGCGATACCGGTGGCCGGCTGTGGCGCTTCAGCAGTCCTTCCTTTGGTGATGCCGATGTCAACTTCTGGGGCGGGGAGATTGTCTTCGATACCAATAACACCAACAGCACCCAGGATGTGCTGCCTTCAGGCGAATTGGACATCGGTCGCAAGATCTTCTATCGACCCGCCGTGGCCGTGATCAATGGCAAGGTCAATCTGTGGTTCGGTACCGGTGACCGTGAACATCCGCTGAACCACGCAGTGGTCGACCGACTCTACCAGATCGTCGACAAGGGGCAGGGGACCATTGACCATATTGACGAAAGCTTCCTGGTCGATATGACAACCGATCCGTTGCAGACCGGCGATGCAGCGACTGTCACCGAGACCCTGGAAAAGCTCTACAACCTGGTGCCGGGGCCGAATGGCGAGACGGATTACTATCATGGCTGGTTCATCAAGATGAACTGGGAATTCCCGGATGAGTCAGATCCGAACAATCCGATTTCTGCAAGCACGGGCTCAGAATCGACAGTCGTCGGCGAGAAAATGCTGGCGGCGCCGGTCATGTTCAATAATGAAGCCTATTTCACGACTTATACACCGGATCCGAACCCCAACTCTGCTAATCCGTGTGCTGTCGGCAACCTCGGGGCCTCGCATCTCTATCACCTGAGTGCCATGACCGGTGAGTCTGTCTACAACTACGACGTACTCAACGATGCCGACTTCACCGATCCGGACCTAAACGAACGCGCGAAGGGCACGACAGGGGTCCTGACCCGTTCCGACCGGACCCGTTACCTCGGTCAAGGTATCCCGTCGGGTATCGTTACCTTGATCGATGCCAGCGGCCGGGTCACCATGATGATCAGTTCGAGTAACCGCGTTGATACCTACAACGCACCGGATATCAAGCTGATCGCGCCGGTCTACTGGATGCAGTGGTAGGCTGACTCTTAACCTGTAGTGAGTTGGCCCGGCTGGTAATCTCTACCAGCCGGGCCTTTTTCTCATTGATACTTAACGCAAAGACGCAAAGGCGCTAAGATCTATCTTTAAAAGGAAAAAGTGTTAAATAATTGTAAATGACAAGATCAGCTTTTCTTTGCGTCTTTGCGTCTTTGCGTTAAAATACCGTGTCAATAGCTTATTCAAACAGCCAGGAGGGCCCATGTCCCTGATCCGAATTGTTCTTATTGGTTTTCTCTGTGTGATCCTGAGCGCCTGCGGTGAAGATGCCCCTCAGCAGTCATCGACAAAACCACCAACAAACGCAGCCCCGCAGACGGACAGCCCAGGGGAAACACAACAATCCGTTGCCAAATCCATGAGTTCTGGCTCCGGCGGCGTTTCGGTGACGATCCTCCCTGACAAGCCCACTTCAAAGGGTTGTCTCCGAGCGACAATCCACGGTGTGCCGGGCAGCAGCCTTGTTGTATGGAGCGTGAACGGGACAGCGCTTGACTCGGCGAAAGGGACACAGCTGTGCAGCGACAACTATGCACGTAACGATCAGGTGACGGTGACTGTCGGGACCTCTGATGTGGGAGCCAGCGCGACGGTTTCGATTGGCAACAGTCTGCCGCGTATCGTTGACATCTCTTCGTCACCGGAGGAGATCTTCGCCGGTGTCGAAGTGACCGTGACTCCAGTCGCCGAAGATCATGACGGCGACGATGTTGACTTTACCTACCAGTGGCTGATAAACGGAGAGCCGAACCCGCAATTGACTGACGCGACTCTGCCGGCGGGGCTTTTACAGCAAGGGCGACAGCATTCAGGTGCAGATCATTCCGAACGATTTCTATGAAGACGGTCCGACTTATACAAGTTTTGCTATGGTGGTCCCCAACGCTCCACCGGTTATCACATCACAACCACCACAGGGGATCGAGTCTCTGGACTATGAATACCAGGTCGCTGCAAGCGACCCGGACGACAGCAGCTTTACCTACCGGCTGGAAGAGGCACCGGATGGCATGACCATTGATGAGAAGACCGGTCTGATCAAATGGGACCTGACCGAGGCGACGCCCGGTATGCACACTATCGCAATCATCGTCTCCGACCCCGATGGCGCGGAAGCGGCACAGGAGTACACCCTGACGTTGAAGCCGGGGGAGTAAAAGAGGCGCGAGGTGCTGAAGTGCGAATAAGCATAAAAAAAGGACGACCGGTTGGTCGTCCTTTTTATTCATTTCACTTTTAACCATTCGCAATTTGACCATTTAATTTACATGCCTTTTTTCCCGCCCCGGTATTTGTCGTTGTACTCCTGCAGGCTGACACCGTTCAGAGCCAGGTTTAACCTGAAGCGCAGTTCTCTCTGGTCGATATTCTTGTCCCTGGCTGCCTGGCTGATCTCCTGCACCGTGAGATAGCTAACACCCTTGGCCCCGGCTCTTTCGACACAGAGGTAGATCTCACCTTTCTCCAGTGGAACAAGTTGCTGGGACAGCTCCCAGGCATCTTTTTGCCCCTTCTTGTAAAAGAACGTCGAACAGACTGCGGACACAATAACCAGAATCAGTATCGCGATGATGTTGTTTGTAAGATTTCCCATTGCTGCCCTCTGTTGAGATTTAGACAAGTGTTTAAAAGAAAAAGCAAATTGTCTTTGTAACCCAAAATTACCACAATTCTAGCACGACCATGGCAACTGTTGAAGCTGAACTATGTCTCCGGGAGTTTTTAACTTTCTTATCCCTTTGCGACCTTTGCGCCTTTGCGTTAAATCGAAACAATCTATTACTGAATAAAAAACGGGAGCGCTACAAAGCGCCCCCGTCGGTTCAAGTACAGTTAAGAGACATTCTTATTTGATGTTGTAGAAAACCTTTGCCCCGCGAAATACTGCATACATCATCGAGTTCATCTTCGATGCGCAGCAGCTGGTTGTACTTGCAGACGCGATCGGTACGGCAGAGCGAGCCGGTCTTGATCTGGCCGGCGTTGGTGGCGACAGCCAGATCGGCGATCGTGGTGTCTTCGGTTTCGCCGCTGCGATGTGAAATGACCGCGGTGTACCCGGCGCGTTTGGCCATTTCAATGGCATCCAGCGTCTCGGTCAGAGTGCCGATCTGGTTGACCTTGATCAGGATCGAATTGGCGATCCCCTTGTCGATCCCTTCCTGGAGGATCTTGGTATTGGTGACGAACAGGTCGTCGCCGACGATCTGGATCTTGTCGCCAAGTGCATCGGTCATCAGCTTCCAGCCGTCCCAGTCGTTCTCGGCCATGCCGTCTTCGATGGAGATGATCGGGTAGCGATCGACCAGATCGGTATAGAACGCGACCATGTCGGCTGCGGTCTTCTCTTTCTGGGCTTCGTTTTCAAGGATGTACTTGCCATCCTTGTAGAGTTCGCTGGCAGCGACGTCGAGGGCCAGCAGAACATCTTCACCCGGTTTGTATCCGGCAGCCCTGATGGCGTCCATGATCACCTCGAGGGCTTCCTCGTTGCTCTTCAGGTCGGGTGCAAAGCCGCCTTCATCGCCAACTGCCGTGTTGTACCCCTTGTCCTTGAGGACTTTTTTCAGGGCGTGAAAGATCTCCGCGCCGATCCGCAGTGCTTCTTTGAAGGAATCGGCCCCTGCGGGCATGATCATGAACTCCTGGATGTCGACGTTGTTGTCGGCATGCTCACCGCCGTTGATGATGTTCATCATCGGCAGCGGCAACTCCTTGGCATTGGTGCCGCCGAGATACTGGTAGAGAGGCAGGCCGGATTCCTCGGCCGCGGCCTTGGCGACCGCCAGGGAAACGCCGAGCAGGGCGTTGGCGCCGAGGTTGCTCTTGAAATCGGTGCCGTCCATCTCAATGCAGTTTGCGGTCGATTCCGGTCTGGTCTGAGCCTTCCCAGCCGACCAGGGCCTCCGCGATGGCTTCATTGACATGGGTGACGGCTTTCAGTACGCCCTTGCCGAGGTAGCGGCTCTGGTCGCCGTCACGTAGCTCGAGTGCTTCCCGTTCGCCGGTCGACGCGCCGCTCGGTACGGCCGCCCGACCCATCACCCCGCTTTCCAGGTAAACTTCCACTTCAACAGTTGGATTGCCACGTGAATCGAGAATTTCACGGGCATAGATATCGACGATTTCGCTCATGATTTCAGCCCCCTTGTGCGTAGGTGTTTGGTTGTTGATATGCTGATTGCGCGGCCCTTTTATAGCACATCGGAATAAAATATAAACCCCTTTTTAGCTGATTCGAAGATGTCGATGCGTTGCGGGATTTGATTTGCGCCATGCAAGGTGGTATTTTAGAAAACTTGACACCTTGAGACAGGTGAGAAACAATCCATTTAAGGTTTGGTATTTGGACGACAATTCACAACGCCAGAGTTTCGAGCCGACTGACCCGAAACTAGCGCATGCCCTGTTCGGGCAACAGAACCGACACCTGAGACAGATTGAGCGGCTTACCGGTGTCCGGGTCAGCTCCAAAGGTACGACAGCAATGCTCGAGGGCACAGGTGAGAGCCTTGCCCGGGCCGTGCGTCTCCTGGAGGAACTGACCGGTCTGCTGGGGAAGGGCTTTGCCCTGCGCCCGCCCGACATAGAGTACGCTGACCGCATTCTTAGCCAGGATAGCGTCGGCCAGCCTGGTCGACATTTTCCTCGACACCGTAACCGTCTCATCGAGGAACCGGTCGATTTCGCCGAAATCGATCTCCCAGAAAAGATACCTCGATGCCATGCGCAAGAATGATGTCGTGTTCGGTATCGGCCCGGCCGGTACCGGCAAGACTTATCTCGCCATGGCGATGGCGGTGGCGCAACTGAAAAAGAAGGAAGTCAGCCGGATAGTCCTGGTGCGTCCGGCTGTTGAAGCCGGGGAGAAACTCGGCTTTCTCCCGGGAGATCTTACCGAGAAGGTCAACCCTTACCTGCGCCCACTGTACGATGCTCTTTATGACCTGATGGATTTTGATCGCGGCCAGGCCTTGATCGACCACGGCGTCATAGAGGTCGCCCCGCTGGCGTTCATGCGCGGCAGGACGCTGAATGATGCTTTCGTCATTCTCGATGAAGCGCAGAATACCACCACCGAACAGATGAAGATGTTTCTGACCCGTCTCGGCTTCGGCAGTTGTGCCGTGATAACCGGAGATATCACCCAGATCGACTTGCCGACGGGGCGCACCTCGGGTCTCATCCAGGCCATGGACGTGCTGGGTCATGTGAAGGGTGTGAGCTTTGTCACTTTCTCCGATATGGACGTGGTCAGACACCCGATTGTCCAGGGAATTGTCAGGGCCTACGATGCTTACAATCCCGGCTAGGCAACACGCCGGGCAACAGGATATATATGCCGAAAAGTGATCGTAAAATCGAGAATGGCACGGTTCAGAAACAGGCTTTTCGCCAGAATCCACAGGAATTGAGCCAGAATGATGAAAGGTTCCAGAGAGTCTTTTTGTTGCTGGTTCTGGTCACGCTGCTGACTTTTATTATTGTGCCGAAAGGCGCCCTGACAACCACGGAATTTGTCGCCGGCGATATCGCCCCGCACGACATCAAGGCGCCACGCGATCTGCTGGTCCCTGATGAGGACCTGACCCGGCAGAAACGTGATGAGGCAGAGAGAAGTGTTGCCAACCTGTACGACTTTGACACGACCACAGGAGAGGTGGTCTCCGGTCAGGTTGCCCAGATTTTTAACGCGTTGAATGTCGCTGCTGAACGTGAACTGCCGATCGATCAACAGATCGCCGAACTGGAGTCAAGCTTTGGTTTTAAAATCGATCAAAAGGGTTTCGCCGCTCTGCGGGAATTGTCATCAAAAGCAGACAATAATATTCGCATCTCGCAGATTCTCAAGCAGCTCTATCGGCAGAAAATCGCCGGGAACCTGAAACTCTTCGAAGCTGACCGCCCGAAAGGGGTGGTCTTTCGCCAACTGGATTCCCAGGCGGAAACCACCGACGACGGCAATGAGGTCGTCATTGGCCTCGGCCAGCTTCAGGACCTGTTAAAAAAAGCCCTTGCCGATTCTGGTTTTCCGGCCAATCAGGAGAAGGTTCTGAAGGAGCTGGTTCTGCCAATGCTGCGGCCGAACATCACTTTTAACCAGAATGAGACTGAAGCTCGCAGAAAAGCGGCCGGTGAGGCTGTCAAGCCGGTCCTGATCCAGGTCAAAAAAGGGGAGATGATCGTTCGTGAAGGCGATCGCATCTCGATTGAGCAGGTCAAACGATTGGGCGCCTTGCAGAATGGAAGCAGTACGGTTTCGCTCTGGCGTAACGCCATGGGCCTTTTGCTGAGCTGTTTTCTGCTGATTTACTTCGCTCACACCTTTGCCCGGCGGAACATCCGTAAATACCAGGTTGGCAACAGGGACCTGGTCTTCCTGTCAGCTGTGTTCGTGGTACATATCCTCATCCTGAAGATCTCCATCTTCATCTCATCGGCACTGGGGAGCGCTTTTCCGTACGTCGAGCAGAATGCGTACTTTTACTTTTTCCCGTTTGCGGTCGGCACTATGCTGGTGCGCATCGTTATCAATTCCGAAGTTTCGCTGGTCTTTGCAATCCTGACGGCGATCATCACCGGAGCGCTGTTCGGCAACAGCTTTGCGATAATGTTCTTTGCTTTCCTGACCAGCCTGGCCGGGGCTCACTGGGTACGCCATGTGAACGAGCGATCGACCCTGTTTCGTGCCGGATTCCGACTCGGTATGTTTAATTTCACGCTGCTGATCGCCATGCACCTGATGACCAGCAAACCTTTTGACCTGCAGCTTATCTACAAGCTGGTTTTCGGTTTTTCCGGAGGTCTCGCGGCGGCTGTGATGGTCACGGGGATCGTCCCCCTGGTTGAATCGATTTTCCGATATACGACGAATATCAAACTGCTGGAACTTGCCAACATGAACAACCCGCTGCTGCGTGACCTCATGGTGCAGGCCCCGGGGACTTACCATCACTCGATCATTGTCGGCAATCTGGCTGAAGCGGCCGCCGAAAATATCGGAGTCAATCCCCTGATGGTTCGGGTTGCCGCCTATTACCATGATATCGGCAAGATCAGAAAACCCCTTTATTTTATTGAAAATATCGGGGCACAGGAGAACCGGCACGATAAACTGGCACCATCGATGAGCGCCCTGGTCCTGATGGCCCACGTCAAAGACGGAACAGAAATGGCGCATGAAGCCCGGCTCGGCAAGGCGATTAACGATATCATTCGTGAACATCATGGCACCAGCCTGATGAAATTCTTTTATGACCGGGCGAAGAGCAAGGCCGATCCGGGCGTCGAACAGGTCGATGAAAGGGATTATCGCTATCCAGGGCCCAAGCCGCAAACCCGGGAAGCTGCATTGATTATGCTCGCCGATGCCGTGGAAGCAGCAAGTCGGACTCTCACCGACCCTACCCCGGCGCGGGTCCAGGGGATGGTGCAAAAGATTATTAACAACATTTTTATTGACGGGCAGCTCGATGAGTGCGAATTGACGCTTAAGGATATCCATAATATTGCCAAGAGTTTCAACCTGGTGCTGGGCGGGATTTTCCACTACCGGGTTGATTATCCGGAACCGGTCAGCAAGGAGCGGGGTTCTGAGAAAGGGCCTCGGGGGACTGATGAAGATCGCGATCGAAAACCGTCAGAAAAGGCAGAAAATAAAAAAGCTTCTGCTGCGAAAGGTGGCACGGAAGATCTTAAGCGTCTCGGGATGTCCTGAGGCTCAGCTTTCGATTCTGATCGTCGATGATGCGGCGATCCAGGTCATCAATCGTGACTACCTGGGCAAGGATCGCCCAACCAACGTGATCTCCTTCGCCATGCAGGAAGGCGAGGGCGAGGGTGTCCAGCCCGACCTTCTCGGTGATGTGGTGATTTCGGCTGAAACAGCGGCAAGGGATGCTGCCGAAGCGCAGACCTCGTTTGAGAGTGAGCTTTATTTTCTCCTTCTGCACGGGGTTCTCCACCTGCTTGGCTACGATCACGAGCGCGGTACGCAGGCCGAGGCGAAACGTATGGAAGAGAGAGAGCGTGAAGTGTTCTCGGTGATACGTGAGGAGTTCCTGACCATATGAAAGGCGAGCCGACCAGGCCCAGCGGATTTGTCGAGAGCCTGAATTGTGCGATTGAAGGAATCCTCTGGGCGGTTAAAACCCAACGGCACATGCTGATCCACCTGGTCGCGGCAATTCTGGTCATGGTCGTCGCCCTGGTTTTGCACCTGACCCTGCATGAGTTCGCTCTGCTGTGCCTGGCAATGACCCTGGTCATCTTTGCCGAACTGGTTAATACCGCCATCGAGGTCGTCGTCGACCTCGTCTCCCCGGAGTTCCATCCCCTTGCGCAACGCGCCAAAGATGTCGCGGCCGGTGCCGTGCTGCTGGCCACTGTCGGCGCGCTGGTCCTCGGTTACCTGGCTGTGTCGCGGCATCTCTTTGCGGCGAAGTAAACCCTGGTCTTGATTACATGAGGACAACCGGCAACCTGGCAATTGTTGCGGTTGTCGTGGTCGTCATACTCGTGGTCCTCGCCAAAGCCCGGGCCGGACGAGGGACCCCGTTGCATGGTGGCATGCCGAGTGGACATGCCGGAGTCGCTTTCTCGATAGCGACTTCGGTGGCTTTTGCCGACGTCGGCCTTCTGGTTATTATTCTGGCCTGGCTGCTTGCCGCCATGGTGGCCCAGAGCAGGGTCCTGCTCGGAGTTCACAGTTTTTGGGAAATAGTCGCCGGAAGCCTGATCGGCATTTGTACCACGATGGTCATGCACCTGGCATTTTGAAGGCGGATTCTGGGGGCTGGGGGTTTGGGGCTGGAGTGAATGGACCGCAGACAGAGGCTGAAACTGTCAGAGTTACGTGAATTTGATGTTTAAGTTTTGTTTGACTGACCAGCCCCCATCCCCCAGTCCTCCGAACTCTGCATTACTGAAGGGAGTTGTTTCGTTGGAAGACAACAATACATCAAGCCGCAGTTCATGGTTTGAACCGCTGGTGCGCAAGTTCAAAGGCCGTTCACGGGCTTTGACGGAGAAAGAACTCCAGGACGCCATTAACAGTTCGGAAGAAGAAGGCATCCTCAACGAGTCCGAAGGGGATATGTTGCAGTCGATTTTCGAATTCGGGGACACCATCGTCCGCGAGGTGATGGTGCCACGGACCGACATGATCTGCTGTCCCGCCGATTCGAACCTCAGTGATTTCCTGGCCTTGATCATTCGTTCCGGGCATTCACGGGTGCCGCTTTACGAAGGGTCGATGGACAGGATCGTCGGCGTTGTTTATGCGAAGGACCTGTTACGCAACTGGGGCGCCAGAGACGAAACCCTGTCTCTGGTCGACGTGATGCGTGCGCCTTACTTTATTCCTGAAACCAAGCGCATCGAGGATCTGTTGATGGATTTTCGGACCCGGCGGGTGCATATGGCGATTGCCGTAGATGAATATGGCGGTACGTCTGGCCTGATTACGATCGAAGACCTGATCGAGGAGATCATTGGCGACATTCAGGATGAGTATGACCGCGAAGTCCCGAGGGTTCAGGTACAGATGGATGGAACCCTGCTGGTGGACGCCAGGACCAGCGTTGAGGAGCTGGAGGAATATTTCGAGATTGAAATACCGCGAGAGAAATTTGATACAGTCGGGGGGTACATCTTCCACTTGTTGGGGCATGTGCCGAAGGCTGGAGAGAGAGTTCGTGACAACGGTCTGATCATGCTTGTTGAAGAGTCCGACGAGCGCAAGATCGGCGTCGTCCGCGTCTGGCGTGATGTCCAGTCAGATCCGGATGCCGACGAGTAAATGAGACGTTTTCTGCCTGACAGATTAACCTGTGTCAGTGCTTTATCCGGGCTTCTTCTGGCGGGCTCTTTCCCGTTGCCGGATTTTACCCTGCTCGCATGGTGTGGCCTGGTCCCTCTTGTCCTGGTTATGCAACGCCGCCCCTTTAAAAGCGGTTTTATTGCCGGACTGGTTTTTTTTGCCGCGACCCTGTACTGGGTGAATATTGTCATGACCACCTACGGTCATCTGCCGATGGCTGTTTCTTTTGCTCTGTACCTGCTCCTCGCGGCTTATCTGGCTCTCTACTGGGGGGCGTCGACCTGGGCTGCCTGCCGGCTCAAGGAATCCAGAAATTATCCCTATGCCATGACCTTGCCGGTATTCTGGGTGGCCATGGAATTTTTGCGCGAATTTCTGCTTACCGGCTTTCCCTGGGCGACCCTCGGGTATTCCCAGCAGGCATGGCTACCGGTTATCCAATCTGCCGATCTGTTCGGCGTTTATGGCCTGAGTTATCTCCTGGTTCTGAGTAATACTGCGTTTGCCGAGAGCCTTCAGGCATTGTGGCGCAAGCTTCCGCAGGATGTCCCGCTAAAAACCGTGATGACTGCGGTTGTCCTGCTGCTCTTGAATTATGGTTACGGTGTATGGTGTCTGCAGCAGGACCTGGACAGCCGAACCGAAACGTTGCAGACCGCCCTGGTTCAGGGCAATATCCCGCAGGATCTCAAGTGGCAGCCAGAGAACCAGTTGAATACGGTCAAGACCTATCGTGACCTGTCGTTGCGGGCCGAGCGGGCAGGGGCGAAGGATCTGATTATCTGGCCGGAGGCCGCCATGCCATTTTACTTTCAGGATGGCGGCAAGCTGGCCGATTCGGTTAGCGGATTATCTGTTGAAACAGGCGCTTTCCTTCTGTTCGGCAGCCCGGCATATCGAAGAGATGTCGCCGGACTGCGTTACCTGAACAGCGCGTTCCTGCTGTCACCGTCGGCTCAGGTGCTTGGTCGCAGCGACAAGAACCATCTTGTCCCGTTCGGTGAATATGTGCCGTTGAGTGGCTTTCTGCCTTTCGTCAACAAACTTGTGGTTGGCATCGGGGATTATTCCCCCGGTGCGATCAATCCGTTGCCGATCAAAGAACATCAGTTGGGGTCCTGGTCTGTTACGAAGTCATCTTCCCGGAACTGGCCCGTGAATACATCCGACAGGGCAGTGACCTGCTGGTCAACATCACCAACGATGCCTGGTTCGGTGAATCGTCAGCACCCTGGCAGCATCTGGCCATGGCGCGTTTCCGCGCCGTGGAAAACCGTGTCTGGCTGGCCCGTGCCGCCAATACCGGGATATCCGCGTTTATCTCCCCGTCCGGCAAGGTTGTCCAACAGACCGGACTGTTTGAACCGGCATTTCTCGTCACTGAGGTAGGTCTGGGCGCGCGCCCCGGGCTCTATTCCCGGATGGGCGACCTGATCCCGGGGCTGTTCCTGCTGATCAGCGTGCTCTGGCTTTTACAGACGCGGCGACGCCTTTAGGGCGGAGGCTGGTATGAAGCGGAGTCTGGAGGCTGGGGGCTGGTATGATGCAGGGGCTGGAGATTTTATGTTTCAGCCCCCAGCCCCCAGTCCCCAGCCCCTGCATCTAAGGCTTGTTCGATTTGCTTTCTACGGTTATAATTCGCCGTTCTTTTGATCATGAATGGAGACAAATATGTTTCGTGAAGAGATCGAATTGTTAAAAAGCCTCCAGGACAAGCTCGACGAGCTGAGGAGGTATCTTTGACATTGACAGCAAGAGGGAGCGGGTTGCAGAGCTGGAGGCCGAGGTTGCCAAGCCGGAATTCTGGAATGACAACGAGAAGGCCCAGGAAATCCTGAAGGAACGGACCATTCTGCAGAAACTGGTTGAGGATTGCGATGCGATTAGCCGCGGTTTGGAAGATGCCCAGGTTCTGATAGAGCTTGGCGGAGAGGTCGAAGACCAGGAGACACTGACTGAAGTGCGCGGGATGCTCCCCGATCTGGAGAAGAAAATCGGCCAGATGGAGTTTGCCCGGATGCTTTCCGGCGAGCACGATGCCAGCAACGCTATCGTCAGTATCAATGCCGGTGCCGGAGGCACCGAAGCCCAGGACTGGGCGGAAATCCTTCTGCGGATGTATTTGCGATGGTGTGAGCGTAAAGGGTTCAAAGCCGAGATCACCGAGTATCAGCCGGGTGACGAGGCCGGAACCAAGGGCGTGACCTTTACCGTCACCGGAGCCTACGCTTACGGTTATCTGAAGGCGGAAAAGGGGATTCATCGCCTGGTACGGATCTCTCCATTCGACTCGAATGCCCGCCGTCACACCTCTTTCAGCTCGGTTTTTGTCTTCCCTGAATTGTCCGATGATGTCGATATCGAAATTCAGGAAAAAGATTTGAAGGTCGATACCTACCGGGCCAGTGGTGCCGGTGGCCAGCACGTCAACAAGACCGATTCGGCTATCCGCATCACCCATATACCGTCGGGAATTGTCGTCAGCTGTCAGAATCAGCGATCTCAGCACAAGAACCGCGCCATAGCCATGAAACAGCTCAAGGCAAGGCTGTATGAGCTGGAAATGGAAAAGAAGGAGAACGAAGCCGAAGCTCTGGGTGGGGAGAAGAAGGATATTGCCTGGGGCAGCCAGATCCGCTCCTATGTCCTGCACCCTTACCGCATGGTCAAGGACCATCGCACCGGCCATGAAGTCGGCAACGCCGATGCGGTTCTTGACGGCGACCTGGACGGGTTTATTGAAGCCTACCTGATGCAATGATGATAATGATCACGATCCACCGATCACCGTAATGTTCACTTGTTGCCGATCACCGATCACAGATCACTGATCACATAAACACAAGGAAAAGTAGAAACATGTCTGAAGGAAGTAACAATGAAATAGCCCAGAGACGGGCCAAGCTTGATGAATACCGCAACCGGGGGTTGAATCCCTTTGCCAATGGTTTCGTTGCAGACGCAACAACCGAATCTATCCCAATACCCACGCCAATCATGACGCTAAAGCCCTTGAGGCCTTTGAGGATTGCTACCGGATCGCCGGGCGGATCATGGCGAAAAGGGATTTTGGCAAAGCGGCTTTTATCCAGCTCCAGGACCGGACCGGACGGCTGCAGGTTTATGTTGCAAAAAACCAGGTCGGTGACGAGAGTTTTGAGCTGTTTCGCAAGTTTGATCTCGGTGACGTGGTCGGTTTGGCCGGGAGTCCGTTCCGGACCAAAACCGATGAGCTCTCGCTGCGGGCCGAATCGATCCAGCTTTTGACCAAATCATTGCTGCCCCTGCCGGAAAAATGGCACGGCCTGACCGATGTCGAGACCCGCTATCGCCAACGCTATCTGGACCTGATGGTCAACCAGGATGTACGTGATGTGTTCCGGAAAAGAAGCCGGATCATTTCCCTGATTCGCGATTACATGGTGGCGCGGGACTACCTGGAAGTTGAGACCCCGATGATGCAGCCGATCGCCGGGGGGGCGACAGCCAAGCCTTTCATTACCCACCACAACACCCTGAAGATGGATCTTTTCCTGCGTATCGCACCGGAACTTTATCTCAAGCGGCTGGTGGTCGGCGGTTTTGAAAGGGTTTTCGAGATCAACCGGAACTTCCGCAACGAAGGGATTTCAATTCAGCATAATCCTGAATTCACCATGATGGAGTTCTACCAGGCCTATGCGACCTATGAAGACCTGATGGATTTGACCGAGGACCTGATCTGTCACGTCGCGGAACAGGTGGTCGGCAGCCTGCAGATGGTGTATGGTGAACGCGATCTCGACCTCAGCAGACCCTGGCAAAGGCTGACTGTGCGAGAGGCGGTTCTCAAGTATGGAGAGATCAGTGAACCCGATGTCGATGATCCTGGCAAGCTCATGGCCTACGCCAAAAAGCTGGGCCTGGAACTCGACAAGAACACCGGTTACGGCAAATTGCTGACCGAGGTGTTCGACGCGGTCGCCGAACCGGAATTGTGGCAGCCGACCTTCATTACCCAGTACCCGACGGACGTGTCACCGCTGTCCCGCAAGAATGATGACAATCCTGAGGTCGTCGATCGTTTTGAGCTGTTCGTGGTCGGCCGTGAACTTGCCAATGCATTCTCCGAGCTGAACGATCCCGATGACCAGCGCGAACGGTTCGTTAAGCAGCTCGCCGAAAAAGAGGCCGGTGATGAAGAGGCCCACGCCATGGACGAAGACTACATCCGCGCCCTGGAATATGGTTTGCCGCCCACCGCAGGTGAGGGGATCGGGATTGATCGCCTGGTCATGCTGCTGACCAATTCGCAGTCGATCCGCGATGTCATCCTCTTCCCGCAGTTGCGACCGGAGGCGAAAAAGGAAGCGTGAAGTGCGACGCGGAAGTGTGAAAAATCTTTTCGCACCTCTCGCCTCTCACCTCTCACCTCGTTTTTATAATGAACTACGAACTCTTTGTCAGCCTGCGCTACCTGCGTGCCAAGCGCAAACAAACCTTCATCTCGGTGATTTCGTTTATCTCGATATCCGGAATTACCCTCGGTGTCGCTGCGCTGATCGTGGTCCTTGCGGTTATGACCGGCTTTCATGACGGAGTCAGACAGCAGATCCTGGGCAATATCCCTCATGTCCTGATACAGAAGCAAGGCGATGTGCTGACCGAGCCGGACGCAGTTGTTGCCAGGTCGAAAGCCGTTTCACCCCATGTGCTGAATGCTTCGCCATTTGTCAACAAGGAGGCCATGTTGCTTTCGCAGCGCAACGTGGCGGCCGTCAATGTCAAAGGGATTGCGCAGGACAACAAGATTTTCCGGCAGAATTTCCTGACTGAAAACGGTGCTGATGTAAAGACGGCACTTTATGACACGAATCTCTCCAACCCGGCATCCTGATCGGCCTGGATACGGCCACGACCCTCGGCGTTGCGGTCGGTGATTCGGTCAACGTCATCCCGCCGATGTTCACGATCACCCCCTTCGGCATGATCCCGAAGATGAAACCGTTCAGGATCGTTGGAATATTCAAGCACCGGGGCGGATTCGTCGATGCCTACTTCGCGTATATTGATCTCAATCAGGCCCAGAAGTTCTTTGACCTCGGGGCAGGTGTCAGCGGGGTTGAGATAGAGGTCGACAGCTTTGACCAGGCCGCTCCTGTGGCGGCCGCCCTGAGAGAGGACTACGGCTTCCCGCATATCGTGCGCTCCTGGGAAGACATGTTCGGATCCTTCCTGGCCGCGCTCAGGCTGGAAAAGCTCGGACTTTTCATCGTGCTCGGCATTATTGTTCTGGTTGCCGCGTTCAATATTGCCACGACACTGATCATGGTTGTTATGGAAAAACACAGGGATATCGCTATCTTGCGTTCAATGGGAGCGACATCGCGCAGTATTATGAAAATTTTCGTTCTGGAAGGTCTGATTATCGGAACCCTGGGAACCATCCTTGGCACTATCCTTGGCCTGCTCTTGGCCAAGAATGCCGACCCTCTTATCAAGGGACTGGAAAAGCTGCTCAACATCAAGATTTTCGACCAGACTGTTTACGGTATGGACCACTTCCCTTCTGTCGTCAACTCCGGCGATGTGATCGCTGTCGTGATTGTTTCGATGGCGATTTCCTTGATGGCGACAATTTATCCGGCATGGCGGGCCGCAAAAATGGATCCTGCCGAAGCGCTCAGATATGAATAGCCAAACAATGATCGCGGTAGACTCCCTGTCAAAAAGTTTTATCACCGATCGCGGCAAGGTTGAGGTGCTTAAAGAAGTCAGCCTTAATATCTCTGCCGGCGCTCGAATTGCGATCGTCGGAGCTTCCGGCGCAGGCAAGACGACCTTCATGCATTTGCTGGGCGGGCTGGATAAACCAACCAGTGGTTCCGTGACCTTCGCCGGGAAAGACATCTTCAGCTATTCCGCATCCGAGTTGGATGCCTTCCGCAACCGCTCAATCGGTTTCGTCTTTCAGTTCCATCAGCTGCTGCCTGAATTTACCGCGTTGGAAAATGTCATGATGCCGGCCCTGATAGCGCGTGATTCGGTTCAGGACGCACGCATGAAAGCCGAGGAAATCCTTGCTGCGGTTGGCCTTGATCATCGCCTGGACCATAAACCGGGACAACTGTCCGGCGGTGAGCAGCAGCGGGTCGCGATTGCCCGTTCGCTGGTCATGTCTCCGCGGCTATTGCTGGCCGATGAGCCGACCGGCAATCTTGACAGTGCAACCTCTGATGAGATTCTTGCCTTGCTTGATCGTTTACACCAAAAGCGTGATCTGACCATGGTCGTTGTTACGCATAGCGAAAAGGTCGCCACACATATGGACCGGATCGTCAGAATGGTGGATGGGCGTATGCAGGGTGAGGGTTGAGCGGAGGCACGATCCGGTTTGATGTTTCGACCTGATTATGCCGATTTGCAGGGGTTTTTCTATCCAGAAGTTCCTAGTTTATGGTTTACCTGCCGGCAATGATCCCATATAATGACGCGATTTTTAGATGTAACTTGATCTGGAGTGTTTTTGATATGTTGAAGAGGGTTGTTTCGCTGCTGGTCTGCCTGTCTTTTGCTCTTCCGGCGTGGGCGGCCCAGGAATTTATACTTGCTGATATTGTCATTGCGGGTAACCAGCGTGTCCAGACGGCTGATATCCTCAATGTCTTGACAGTCAAGCCAGGGCAGACAGTGACACCGGCCGATATCGATGGAGCGATCGAGGCTGTCTTCAAGATGCAACGTTTTGCCGATATCTCTGCGGAAATTATCCGGCGATGCGGGCGCATCGATCCTGACACTCAAACTCGAGGAACGTCCGTTGGTGAGGAATGTCCGCTTCGAAGGCAATGATAAGATCAAGGAAGAAAAACTACGGGAAGTGATCACGATACGTGTTCCGGATATCTACGATCCGTTTGAAGTTTCAAAAAGTGTTGATAGTGTCAAAGCCCTGTACTCGAGTGAAGGTTATTATGCCGCGCAGGTTACCGCAGACAGCCATGTCAATGAGAAAAACGAGACTTTGGTGACTTTCCGGATCAAAGAGGGCGGGATCGTCCGGATCAAGGACATCCGATTCGAAGGGAACACGGTTTTTGATGATGGTGACCTGAAAGATGCTATGGAAACCAAAGAAAAGTGGTTTCTGTCCTGGATGACCGGTCGTGGTAATTATAATGAGATGCTGCTGCAGCAGGACCTTCAGAGACTTTCGGACCTCTATTTTAATGTTGGCTACGTCAGGGTGAAGGTGCGTGAGCCTGTCATCAGCCTGATTGACAATGATAAACATATGCTGCTGTTGATTCATGTTGACGAAGGACCTCAGTACCGGATTTCCAATCTGGATGCCCAGGGCGATCTTATGCAGGAGAAAAATGATCTCCTCGAAATGGTGGACTTGAAGCCGGGAGATGTTTTCTCGCGGAACAAATTACGTGCCGGGGTTGGTGTTCTCACGGATGTTTATGCCGACCAGGGCTACGCCTACGCAAATGTGACCCCTTTGACCAGGACGGATGACGAGACCAAGTCGATTGATGTGATGTTAGATATCGAGCAGGGGCCCCAGGTTTCTGTAGACCGGATCGAGATCACCGGAAATACCAAGACCCGCGATAAAGTCATCCGCCGTGAAATGAAACTGGTTGAGGGGGAGCTGTTCAGCGCTACCGACCTGAAGCGCAGCAAGGCCCGCATCAACAACCTCGGATTCTTTGAAGCCGTTGATGTCAGTACCAGCCCGGGTTCTGCCGAAGACAAGATGAACGTTAACGTCAATGTGGCAGAGCGGGCAACAGGAACCTTCAGCATTGGAGCAGGGTTCTCTTCGGTCGATGGTTTTGTCGGCCAGGCATCGATAACCCAGGAAAACTTCCTCGGCCGCGGCCTGAGATTGAACCTGGCCGGCTCTTTAGGGAGTGATAGTACGACCTATCAACTGGGCGTTACCGACCCTTATTTCATGGACACGCGCTGGACCCTCGGATTCGAAATTTACCAGACCATGCGGGAGTGGGATGAATACAGTCGCGATGCAACGGGTTTTGCCCTCAAAGCCGGTCATCCGGTTGGCGAGTATTCACGGCTTCTTGCAGTTTACCGCCTGGAATTTGCGGATGTCTACGATGTCGATTTTTTTGCCTCTGACACCATCAAGGACCAGGAGGGCACATCGACAGTCAGTTCGGTAACGACCACCTATTCGTACAACACGACCGACAACCGCCTCGACCCTTCGTCCGGAACCGACCTGAGTGCATCCTGGGAATTTGCCGGGATAGGCGGAACGGAGCATTTCAGCAAGTATGTCCTGGACGTTCGTCACTTCTGGCCTTTCGTCTGGGAGCACGGTCCTGTCTGCACGAGGCCAGATCGGTTATGTCCATGACTGGCAGAAAAATGAGGATGTCCCCATTGACGAACGTTTCTACCTGGGCGGAATCAGCACAATCCGTGGCTTTGAGAATCGCGAAGTCGGTCCGCGTGACGAATTCGGTGACTTTATCGGCGGCGAAACCGAGGCCTTCTTCAATTTCGAGTTTATCTTCCCCCTCTATGAGGAGTTGAAAATCAAGGGAGTCACCTTCTTTGATGTCGGCAACGCCTGGAGTAGCGACGATTACTGGGATGAAGATGACCAGGTGTTCGGTTCATGGCGCTACAGCGCAGGTGCAGGAGATTCGCTGGCTGAGTCCGCTCGGCCCGATGCGGTTTGAATATGGCTACAACCTCGATGCAAGAGATTATGAATCTGACTCCAAGTTCGATTTCATGATAGGACGCTTTTTCTAAAACAATTCAGCAAAGATTATTCAAGGAGAGTATGCATGAAACACATTGTCGTTGTTCTTTTGATCTGCCTTGGCCTGACCCTTGCCCCGGCAATGGCCCAGGCCCAGAAAATAGCTTATATCGACCTGCAGAAGGCGTTGAACCTGTCTGCTGCCGGAAAGGAAGCAAAGGAGCAGATCAAGGCCCAGGTACAGGTTTACGATGCTGAAGTCAAACAGCGTCAAGAGGAACTGAAAAAACTCAAGGAGGACCTGGAAAAGCAGGCGATGCTGCTTTCCGAGGAGGCCCGCAGTGCCAAGGAGCGTGATTATCAGCAGAAGGTCAAGGATTACCAGCGCTTCACCAAGGACATCCAGGAAACCCTGCAGCAGATGGACGCTGACCTGACGCGGAAAATCCTTGAGGACCTCCTCGAGGTAGCGCAGAACTCGGCAAGAATGAGGGATACACGATGATCCTCGAAAAAACCGAGAGCTCAATCGTCTATGCTGACGAAAGCATCGATATCACCGACAAGGTTATCAAAGCCTCTGAAAAATAAGGGAAGTAAGCATGCATGCTGAGCGCAGGGTGAGAACCTCCCTGGCAGAATTGGCAGAACTGGTAGGGGGGTCCGTCTCTGGCGACCCCTCTATTTCTGTCTCCGGGGTCGCGCCTCTCGATCGTGCCGGTGCGGATCATATTTCATTTCTGGCAAACCCCAAATACCAGGGGAAACTTGCTGGTTGCGAGGCGGCAGCGGTGATTGTTCACCCTTCTCTGGACGGATCTGTGGAGGTCCCGCTGCTTCTGGCGGACAACCCTTATCTGGCCTTCGCAAAAATCCTGACCTATTTCGAGGTGCTTCCTCATGTTGGCCAGGGAGTCATGGCCGGAGCGCATGTGCATCATGACGCGATAGTTGGTGAAGATGTGACCATCTCGCCCGGTTGTGTCGTCTGTGCAGGGGCAAAAATCGGCAGGGGGACCTGCCTGCAGCCGAATGTCGTGGTTGGCCCTGATTCCGTTGTCGGCGAAGATTGCCTGCTGCATGCAAATGTCACGGTGCGCGAGAAGTGTCTCATAGGCAACCGGGTGATTATACAACCGGGAGCTGTGGTTGGTGCCGATGGCTTTGGTTTTGCCCCGGACGGGGAGACGTATTACAAGATTCCCCAGGCAGGTTGTGTCATCATTGAAGATGACGTCGAAATCGGCGCCTGTTCATGCATTGACCGTGGTACGCTAGGTGAGACACGGATTTGCCGCGGAGTGAAAATAGATAATCTGGTTCAGGTTGCCCACAATGTTGTGGTCGGTGAAGACACCATCCTGGTTTCGCAGACCGGTATTGCCGGCAGTACAGTCATCGGCAGGCATTGCACCTTCGGCGGGCAATCCGCAGTGACAGGTCATGTCAAGGTCGGGGACAATGTGACCCTGGCAGCACGAGGCGGAATTTCCAATAACGTTGAAGCCAACCAGAGCCTTGCAGGCGTTCCCGCGATGCCGCACCGGGAGTGGCTCAAGGCCACAATGACCATGACAGCATCTACCGGAGATGCGTCGCGAGCTTAGTAAATTGAGGAAACAGGTTGAAGAGTTACAACGCAAGATACTGGAGGACAAAGAATAATTATGGAACTGAATACTTTGGATGTCATGAAGTTGCTGCCGCACCGCTACCCTTTTTTGCTGGTGGACAAAATCATTGGGTTCATCAAAGACGAGCAGATAGTCGGTGTGAAGAACGTGACGATCAACGAACCCTTCTTCCAGGGGCATTTTCCCGGCCATCCGGTTATGCCCGGTGTTCTGATTCTTGAAGCCATGGCCCAGGTAGGCGGCGTGTACGCTATTGTCGCCAACGAGGTTGGTGAGAATCAGGTTCCTTATTTTGTCGGTATCGACAAGGCAAAATTTCGCAAGCCGGTTCAGCCCGGTGATGTCCTGGTGCTTTCTCTTGAATTACAGAAAGTGCGGCGAGGGATCTATTATTTTCTCGGTAAGGCCACGGTTGATGGCAAACTGGTTGCGGAAGCGGAATTAAAAGCAACTTTCGCGGACAAGTAGGGGGATGCATGATTCACCCGACGGCCATTATCCAGTCAGGGGCTAAAATTGCCAACGATGTTTCGATTGGGCCTTTCAGCGTGATTGGTGAAAACGTATCAATCGGTTCCGGCACCACGGTCGCGGCTCATGTCGTAATCGAAGGCTGGACGGAGATTGGCAGGGACAACCAGATCTACCAGTTTTCATCGATCGGTGCCGCGCCACAGGACCTGAAATATTCCGGACAACAGACCTACCTGAAGATCGGTGATCGGAACCGGATCAGGGAATTTACTACGCTGAATCGCGGGACCGCCGAAGGTGGCGGCGTCACCTCTGTGGGAAACGACAACCTGTTTATGGCGTATTCACATGTTGCACATGACTGTATTATCCACGACCAGGCTATCCTGGCAAATGGAGCGACACTGGCCGGGCATGTGGAAATCGAATCTTCAGCAATCCTCGGTGGGCTCTGTGCAGTACACCAGTTCTGTCGCATTGGTTGCCACACCATGATCAGCGGCGGGGCAATGGTTGCCCAGGATGTTCCTCCCTATACGGTGGCCCAGGGTGATCGGGCAAAAACCATGGGTCTGAATCTGATCGGCATGAAACGACGCGGTTTCTCCGAAGAGACCGTCCGCGGCATCAAAAAGGCGTACCGCACGATCTTCCGTTCCGGGATGCGCCTGGAGGAAGCCCTTGACATGATCGTCGAGGAGATTGAATCGACGCCGGAGCTGGATCATTTTGTCACTTTCATCAAAGAGAGCCAGCGCGGCATTGCCAGGTAAGCTAGAATATTTCAGGATAGACTGCTGCAATCTCTTCTGAGGAGTTGCATGAATTATTTTGGCGAGAATTGATAAAATGATGCCGGATCGATGCAGCTCCAGATTCAGGCGAGAGGCGATGCAGCCTGGCTCGCCTGAATTGTTTCTGTCGACCAAGATTTGTCGCGATGTTCGACGTCAGGAGTAGACAGTTTGGACACGCCTGAACCTGCCAAACGCATCATGATGGTTACCGGAGAGTCTTCCGGTGATCTGCATGGCGCGAATTTGATTAAAGCGGTAAACGCCTTATCCTCCGTCAATATACGGTTCTTTGGAGCCGGTGGACAGAAGATGGCCGAGGCCGGTTGTGAGATCCTGGTTCCTGGCGAAGACCTCGCCGTGATGGGCGTCTTTGAGGTCTTTGGCCAGTTGCCGGTAATCTGGCGTTCTTTCCAAAAACTCAAGAAAGAGCTTTTTGGCCCTCAGAAGCCGGATGCTCTGGTGTTGATTGATTTTCCTGATTTCAACCTAAGGCTTGCTAAACAGGCCCAAAAAGCCGGTGTTCCGGTCCTTTACTATATCAGCCCGAAAGTTTGGGCCTGGCGAATGGGAAGAGTGAAGAAGATTGCCGAGAGAGTAGACTCTTTGGCGGTCATTTTCCCTTTTGAACCGGTCCTCTACAACGGCCTTGATGTGCTTGTTAAATACGTTGGCCATCCCTTGCTGGATGAGTTCGCTGCGTCTCGCTACGATGTTGATTTGCGCGAGCAATTACGAATCCCGGCGGGGCAGAAAATTATCGGCCTGTTTCCTGGTAGCCGGAGGAGTGAGTTGCGGTACATGTTGGCTCTTCTTGTTGAGTCAGCGCAACTTATTCTTGCTAAGGAGCCGAACGTCCATTTCCTGGTTCCGATTGCAAACTCTTTGAAAATAGTTGAAATTAAATCAGAGTTTGGCCCTGATCTTCCCGGTCACTTTCATTGAGGCAGGGAATGCAAACATTTATGCTGTTGCCGGATGTTGCGATACGATAATCACTGTTTCAGGTACGGTGACTTTGCAGATTGCACTGGCGGGGACGCCGATGGCAATTTTATACAGGACATCCCCGATGTCATACGCGATTGGCCGTCGCCTGGTGAATGTGAATCATGCCGGGCTGCCGAATATTGTTGCGAATCGCCGAATTGTGCCTGAATTTATTCAGGATGAGGCGACCCCTCAAGTCCTGGCAGATGAAGCACTGCATGTTCTGAAAGATGTTGTTTACGCCGAGAAGATGAAAGAAGACTTGCGGGCAGTACAAAAACAGTTGGGTGACCCCGGCTGTTCAACCAGAGTTGCTGAGATGCTGTTTGATATGGTTTCTGAAAAAGATCAGGACAAGAAACTGCTATGACAGAAAAATCTATAAAAGCCAAAGAGATTTCCATCGATTATGGGTATTCGCGCGCCCTTATCTGGCGAATCGGGATATCCCTGTTTTGTTCTCTGGGGGTGGCGGCCTCAGACATTGCCTAGGTCAAACTGATTGAACCTCTGGTTGACTATATTATTGCTGCAAGAACAAAGATCTGGTCTATCTCGTCCCGTACTTTATTGTGGGGATCTCCCTGTTCAAGGGTGTCTGCCGCTTTTTCCAGGAGTATTATATCAAAACGGCCGGTCAACTGGTGGTTCAGGATATCCGGAACGGGCTCTTTAGCCAGACCTTGCAGCTGTCGATGGGATTCACAATCGCACAAGCCCGGCAACCTCTGTCACGTATGCTTAACGATGTGTGTTCTGCAACGTTCTGCAGCCGACGTGCTGGTTGATACGTTACGCGAAAGCTTCACCATGGTCGGTCTTGTCGGCCTCGCCTTTTATACAGACTGGAAACTGGCATCGATCGCCTTTATCGTTTTGCCCGTGACGATTCTTCCTGCGGCACTTATCAGCCGCAAGATTCGTGAAAACACCAAACGTGGTCAGCGCAGGGTAGGTGAACTGAACTCGGTTTTGCAGGAAACGATCAGCGGCGTCAAGGTCATCAAGGCTTTTGGCAAGGAACAGCATGAGAACAAGAAGTTTCAGATGGAGAACAGGAAATATTACAAATTGTTGCGCAAGGTTCTGAAGTATGAATCCATGTCATCTCCTTTTGTCGAACTGATCGCTTCTTTCGGAGTCGCAGGTGTTTTCTGGTACGGGATCAACAGAGTGATTGCCGGTGATATCAGTCAGGGTGAACTGTTCTCTTTTGTTGCGGCGATCCTGATGATGTTCGTGCCGCTGAAGCGACTGATCAGGGTCAATAATGTGTTCCAGAAATCGATGGGCGCGGCGGAGCGAATCTTCGAAATTCTTGATGAGAAGGCCAGATTGCCGATCCGGAGAGTGCCAGAGAGATTCCCAGAGCACAAGGCTTCATCGAATTTGACAATGTCTCATTTGCCTATGATGCTGAAATGGTTCTCGACCATTTCAGCATCAAGGCAAATCCTGGCGAGAAAATTGCACTGGTCGGCCCGAGTGGCGCCGGTAAATCGACCGCTGCAAGTTTAATGAGCCCGTTTCTACGATCCGCAGCAAGGCTCTATAACGGATAGATGGTTACAACCTATGCGATGTTTCACTCGATCTCTGAAGAAAAACCTCGCATTTGTCGATCAGGAAACTTTTCTTTTCAGTGGCTCCATCCGAGACAATATTCGCTATGGCAGGCTGATGCCGCTGATGATGAAGCTGTTGCCGAGGCAGCTCGTCAGGCCTACGCTGATGAGTTTATAAATAAACTCCCAGAGGGCTATGATACGACTATCGGTGATCGAGGTGTTCGCCTTTCGGGTGGTCAAAGACAAAGGCTTTGTATTGCACGCGCATTGCTTCGCAGATGCGCCAATTCTGATTCTGGATGAGGCAACCAGTGCTCTGGATACGGAAAGCGAAGCAATGGTGCAAAAAGCTCTGGCTAATCTGATGGAAAATCGTACTACGCTGGTGATTGCGCACAGGCTGTCGACAATCATGCACGCCGACAGGATCGTTGTCCTGGATCAGGGTAGGGTGGTTCGAAACGGGTAGTCACCAGGAATTGCTTTTAAAGGATGGGGTTTATCGAAATCTTTATCAAATGCAATTTCAGGAATGCCTGATGCGATCTATTTCTGAAAAATTGCAGTTGGCAATTTTGCCCTGGTTGGCGGCTCATGCCATACGTTTTATTCACTCTGTCCTTCGTCCGGAGAAAGTCGGTGACGAGGAATTGAAAACAATCTGGCAGATGGGTGGCAACGTCATTTTTTCCACCTGGCATGACCAGCTGTTACTTATTCCCCCTGGATATAACCGCCCTGGAGCGAAGGTGCTTATCAGTTCCTCGAAGGATGGTGAGCTGATCGCACGCACCATTGCTTTCTTTTCTCTTGGTGCTGTGCGGGGCTCTTCGAGCCGTGGTGGTCGCGAGGCTTTCCGCGAGTTGGTCGGTTTTGCCAGGGAGCCTATCGATCTGGGTATTACCCCTGACGGACCACGGGGACCCCGTCACAAAGTGAAAGCTGGAGTTGTTCAGTTGGCCAGAGTCACCGGTCGTCCCATTGTTCCCTTAGCCTTTGCCTGCAGTCATGGTCATCGCTTTAAATCCTGGGACCGTTTTCTGTTGCCCTATCCCAGGGGGCGGGCTGTGTACTATTTTGGTAAAGCACTTTCTGCTAAACAAGGTGAAACGGCAGAACATTTCCTGGCACGGGTTCAACAGGCGATGGATGATAACACGCGTCAAGCGGGAGACTATTTGAAACAATATGGTTTATCTGCTGTATGACCTGATACTTTATAGCTCGGCGATTATCCTGGTCCCGTATTACCTGCTGCGAGGTTTGCGTTATGGCAAGGCACGACGCGGTATTCGAGAACGTCTCGGTATTTATGCTCAAGATTTCCGCCACCTCTTGCAAGGACGCAAAGTTGTTTGGGTTCATGCCGTGTCAGTAGGTGAAACCCGTGCGGCGATCCCATTGTTGAAGGCCTTGCGCAAGAGCTACCCGGACGCCCAGATACTGCTCTCAAATGTGACCGAAACCGGCAGAAAAATTGCTGCCGGGATTAATGAGATCGACCACTTTATCTTTTTCCCGTTTGATTTGCGCTGGGTCGTTCGCAAAAGCCTGAACATCATTCGTCCTGATCTTATCATTCTCGTGGAAACGGAAATCTGGCCGAATTTTGTCCTTGAGGCGAAGGCCCGGAATATTCCTCTGATCCTTGTCAATGGGCGCATTTCAGATCGATCTTTCCCGCGTTATCGCATGGCAGGAAAACTGTTGCCGCCGATTCTGGACACTATTTCCGATTACTGTATGCAGTCGGAGCAGGATTCGAGGAGAATCCGCCACCTGGGAGCGCCTTCCGGACGTGTTCGCGTAACCGGCAACCTGAAATTCGACATGCAGCCGCCAAGAATCGATACCGATGAACTGGAAGCCATGAGAAGGGAACTCCGGTTCCCACGGAATGCCCGCATCTGGGTCGCCGGCAGTACCCATGATGGCGAGGAGACGCAGCTTACCGACGTCTACCAGCGGTTACGCGAGATCTGTCCTGGAGCTGTTCCTGGTGCTGGTGCCGAGACATCCTGAGCGATGTCGTCAGGTTCAGGATGACCTGGGCAAACGGAATATCGCTAGCGGTTCTGCGAAGCACTCTTGCAGAGATGAGCAGAAACCTGCAACCGGGCGAAGTCATGATCGTTGACACCCTCGGCGAGGTGCTGAAGCTCTATGCCCTGTCAGACCTGGTTTTTGTCGGCGGCAGTCTGGTAGATATCGGCGGCCATAATATCCTTGAAGCGGCTCTGCTGAAAAAACCTGTGATGTACGGCAGCCATATGCAGAATTTCAAAGAGATTGCCCGCCTGGTGCGTGCGGCACATGCCGGGTTGCAGGTGAAAAATACTGATGACCTCTACCGTCAGATGCGTATACTGATCGAAAATCCGGATGAGGCCAGTACGTATTGGTGAAAACGGGCACCATCTCCTTGAACAGAATCGGGGCGCGACACAGAGAACTCTCGAAGTAATTGACCGGCGGATGCTCTCATAATGAATAACTGGCGATCAGGCTACGTGCGCATGACAATAGAGGGCCCTCAATCCATATGGTCTTCGCTTTTATACTGGGGGCTTTGCCCCCTGAGCTTTTTTTACGGCTTGGTTATGCGCCTGCGGAGCAAATTCTACCGTGTTGGTCTGAAGTCATCTTATCGTGCCTCCGTGCCGGTCATCTCGGTCGGTAATATTGTCACCAGCGGGACCGGCAAGACTCCGATGGTTGATTTTTTAATTCGACACATCTCCGGGCTTGGGGTTAGATGTGCCGTTGTCAGCCGCGGCTATGGCGGGAACTACAGACAGAAGGTCGCCAGGGTTGTTGATGCTGACGGAACTGCGAGGATGACGGCGGCAGAGAGCGGTGATGAGCCTTACTTGCTCGCCAGGCGCAATCCCGGGGTGCCGGTTTATGTCGCCAGGAAAAGAAGGCTTGGTGTCCAGGCGGCCGAACGGGATGGGGTGCAATTGATACTTCTGGACGATGGCTTTCAGCATCTGGCGGTGCATCGCGACGTCGATATCGTTTTGCTGGATGAGAAGCGACCGTTTGGCAATGGCCGTCTGCTCCCTGCCGGGATATTGCGGGAGCCTCGGTCGGCTTTGCAGCGGGCTGACATGGTTGTCATGACGCGTTCAGGCCCGGAGATGAGAGGCCCTCTGTATTACAACGGCCCTGTCTTACGAAGCCGCCATCAACTGGACAAGACCATAAAAACTCTGGACGGATCGGTTGTCCCGGAAACCGACTATCAAGGGAAGAGCTGCCTTGCCTTCGCTGGCATCGCCCGGCCAAAGGAGTTTTTTCAATCTTTAGATGTTTTTGGCTTTAGCAACATCGAAGGAATCCCCCTTTCTGATCACCAGGAATACAATCAGGACATCTTGAACCGTCTGCTGAGGTCATGCGATAATCACGACCTGCTGATTACGACGGAGAAAGATGCTGTCAAACTGTCAGCTGAGGATTTCCCGAAACCCTGCTACAAGGTCGGTGTCGAGATGGTTTTTGACGACTTTTCTCCACTCGCAACCCTGCTTGATGAAGTGATGCAGAAAATTCCGACGTCTTCTCCCCGGTAACGGATTTGAAAGAACTGAATCAAAAAAATATTCACCGAATTCTGGTACGCACAACCAACTGGATCGGTGATGCGGTCATGACGACTCCGGCCCTCAATGCGGTCAGGGAAAGATTTTCCGATGCCCATATTACGGTCGTGGCGAATCCTTTGGTCGCACAATTATTTGAATTCCACCCCGATTGCGATGAAGTCATCGTCTATGACAGGCAGGGACGGCACGCCGGGTCTGTCGGCTTTTTACGTTTTGTCGCCATGCTGCGCGGCAGGAAATTCGACTGTGCAATCCTGTTCCAAAACGCCATTGAGGCAGCTATCATGGCTTTTCTCGCCGGGGTGCCGAAGCGGGTTGGTTACATTACGGATGGTCGCCGCCTGTTGTTGAATTACCCGGTACCGATCGGTGATGAAGAACGTGCCCTGCATCACACAGATTACTATCTGCACATGCTCGCACAGTGTGGCATCAAGGCCGATGTCAAACAGCAGCGCCTGGCTCTCAGACCAGGCGAAATCCAGTGGGCTGTCGAGACCCTTCCACGTGGACGGTTTGCCGTCATCAACCCGGGTGCGGCCTATGGATCGGCAAAACGCTGGATTCCGGAACGGTTTGCCGCGGTTGCCGATGAACTTGCCAGCAGCTACGGAATGTCGATCGTACTGTCTGGTGGTCCGGGCGAGATGGAGATCGGTGCGGATATCGCAAAAGCCATGCAGTCACCGCACCAGAATCTCATCGGCAAGACCAGTGTCCGGCAGATGATGGCAGTCCTTGCCGCAAGCAGTTTGATGATTACCAATGATTCCGGACCGATGCATGTCGCCGCTGCTTTCGGTGTCCCCATGGTCGCTATTTTCGGCCCGACAGATCACACCACAACATCGCCCTGGGGAACGCGTTCGCAAATCGTTCGGCACCCCGTTGAGTGCTCGCCCTGTATGCTGCGCCAGTGTCCCATCGACCACCGTTGCATGGAACGGGTTACGGTTGAAGACGTCATGTCGGCTGCCGCCGGCCTTCTGGAAGATGCTACATGAAGGTCCTTATCGTCAAAGTCAGTGCTCTCGGCGATATCGTCCATGCCCTCCCGGTTCTTGCCCATCTGCATGCTGCGCAACCCGGTATATCCGTCGACTGGCTGGTGGAAAGCAGCTTTGCCCCTCTGCTGGAGGACCATCCGCTGCTGCGCAAAGTCGTCCACCTGGATACCAGGGGCTGGCGACGACAGGGCTCCATGGCCGCGATCAAAGGCTCCTGGAAGGTTGGCCGACAGCTCAGGGAAGAGAACTATGACGTGGTCCTCGATCTGCAGGGCAACAGCAAGAGCGGTCTCTTTACCTGGCTTAGCGGTGCTCCGAAAAGGTTCGGTTTTGATCGTAGCCAGGCCAGGGAATGGCTGAACACTCTGACGACCAACTGTAAAGTACGCATCCCTCCGGAATGTCACCATATATCCAGCCGTTATCTGCAGATTGCCAGATATGCTTTTCCTGGTGAGACAGATGTTCCTCTTTGTGGTCCCCTGCCTGTCCAGGTCGAGGCGGAACAGGCCGTTTCTGCTATGCTGGAAGAACACAGTGTCACGCCTGGCGAATTTATTGTGGCGCATTACGGTACGACCTGGGAAACCAAACTATGGCCTCTTGACCACTGGGCTTGAATTGACCAGGGCACTGGTTCTGGAACAGGGGCATCAACTTGTGCTGACCTGGGGCAACGATCTTGAAAGGCATGCCGCAGAGCGCATGGCAGAGGCGTGTCAGGGCAGGGCTGTGATCTGGCCTCGTGGCACTTTGCAGGAGTTGGTTGCCTTGCTTGCTGCAGCCCGCCTGGTGATCGGCGCTGATACGGGCCCGGTTCATATCGCAGCGGCGGTTGGCACCCCGACAGTCTCCATCTTCCGGGTTACGGACAGTCAACGCAATGGCCCCCCCGGTGACGGGCATATTCGCATTCAGGCTGCGATGGATTGTTCACCCTGCCTGCGCAAATCCTGTGATCTGGATCGCGAATGTGGCCAGAGCGTCTCAGTCACCAGCGTCAACGACGCGGTGGCAAAGCTGATCGGCCGAAAATGAAGCCGGAAAGACGGTTTTGCCCATGAACCTGGCATTTTGCCTGAATTATTATTTTCCTTTCGGCGGTCTGCAGAGAGATTTCCTCAGAATTGCCATGGTCTGCCAGTCGCGCGGGCATTCTATCCATGTTTACACCATGCATTGGGAGGGTGAAAGACCGGATGGTTTCGCGATCAATATCGTCAAGCCCCGCGGTTTGACAAATCACACACGGTCACGAGACTTTGCCCGCCAGGTCGTGGAACAGCTGGCCGCATCAAGGTGTGATCTGATCGTTGGTTTCAGCAGGATGCCCGGCCTTGACGTCTATTACGCTGCAGATTCCTGCTACCGTGATAAGGTCTTGTCGAATCGGCCTTTCCTCTCCCGTTTTGGCCGCCGCTTTAGGATTTATTCTGCCATGGAGCGGGCGGTCTTCGCTCCCGAGACGAATACTGAGATCCTGCTGATCGCAGAAGCCGAGAAAGCCAAGTTCATACGTCATTATCAAACACCTGAAGAGCGCTTTCATCTGCTTCCTCCCGGTATCGAGAAAGACCGGGTCGCTCCGCTGGATGCCCCTGCAATACGCCAGGCTTTGCGCAATGAATTAGGTCTCGAACACAGAGGATTTCATGCTGCTTGTTAGTCGGCTCACGTTTTCGTACCAAAGGTGTGGATCGTGCCGTAAAGGCCCTGTCCGCGTTACCGCAACAGCTTAAGGAACGGACTGGTCTGTATATCGTTGGTCAGGACAAGCCTGACAGTTATATAAATCTGGCCCGCAGGCTGGGTGTTGAAAACAACGTCCATTTTCTTGGCGGGCGATCTGATATCCCGCGTTTTCTGCTCGGCGCAGACCTGCTGGTCCATCCCGCCTATATCGAGAATACCGGCACGGTCCTGATTGAGGCGATCGCCGCAGGACTGCCAGTTCTTGCCAGCAAAGTGTGTGGTTATGCCGGTTATATCGAACATGCTGGAGCGGGCAAGCTGATCCCTGTGCCTTTTGAGCAGGAGACCATGAACGATCAACTTGTCGCCATGCTCGACCGGAAACAACTTTCTGCATGGCAGCGCAATGCGTTGAACTATGCGAGGTCGGCTGATATATTCAGTCTGCCCGAAAAAGCTGCGGACCTGATCGAATCAGCCGGTCGAAGGAAGATGTCTTGCTGAATTTACGGCCCGACCTGAAAAAAATATTTCCCGGCCCTGATCCGGAGGTCTTTGATCAGATCATGAACCTTCAGGGCGAAGCCTATCGCGACCTTGCCGGTCGCAGAACTATCCGGGTCGTCTTGGATGGGCATGGCTACTTTGCCAAGCTGCACTATGGCGTTGGTTGGAAAGAGATCATCAAAAACCTCATGCGCCTGAGTCTTCCTGTTGTCGGTGCCAGAACCGAGTGGCTTGCGATTCAGAGGTTTGCAGAGCTCGGGGTGGCGACAATGTCGATTGCGGGCTTCGGGGAAAGGGGCCTTGATCCTGCCGGGAGGCAATCATTCCTGATCACCGACGAATTGGCCGATACAATCAGTCTGGAAGATTTGATTCTTAATAAGAATGCTTATCCTATCTCGATAGTTATGAAACGACGACTGATCAGAAAGGTCGCTCAAATTGCTCGTGACATGCATCAGAATGGTGTGAACCATAGAGATTTTTATCTTTGTCATTTCTTGCTGCCGATAAAATGGCTGAAACAACAGAATAGTGACTTGGAGCCACCTCTGTATGTGATTGATCTTCATCGCACTCAGCTTCGTTCCGTGGTCCCGCAGAGATGGCTTGAAAAAGATTTGGTCGGGTTACACTTTTCCAGTATGGACGCTGACTTGACGAGAAGGGATCGTTTGCGTTTTGTCTCCTGTTATGAGGGTGTCCCTGTCCGTCGGGTGATTGAAGATCTTTCTGGATTTTGGTCAAAAATCGATAGAAAATCAATCAAATTGCATAAGAAATTTCACAAGCGATACAGCTAAGCCAGAAATGGCATAAATGGTTCTATAAGCTTTAATGATAACTTTTTTGGGTATTTGTCAACGCATGAATATTTTAAATGAATTAGAAAAACGCCCTCTTGCCTTTTTTATGGGGCTGTTAATTCTCTCCTTACTGATCAAGTCTGTCCTGATTTATCAGGCTGACATCATTAACCCCGATGGTATGTATTTTATTGCAACTGCACGCGAACTATTTCAAGGGAACATCGCTGCCTCTTTTTCTGCCAACCCGATGATTGGCTTCTCTTTTGTCCTCGGTCTTGTTCAACTGGTCGTCCACGACTGGTTTCTTGCCGGGAAAATACTGTCCTGTCTCTGTTTGCTTCTGGCAACTATCCCGTTGTATCTTATCGCCAACGACTTGTTCGGCAGAAAATCTGCTTTTTTTGCCGCTTTGGTGTTCACGATTGCTCCTTCTGTTAATGGGAAGTGTACGGCGATTATACGAGACCCTCTTTTTTTATTGTTGGTCGTTCTCTCCCTGTGGCTTGCGCTGTACGCCATTAGAGAATCTCGCTATGGCTTCTTTTTGATGGTGAGTCTCTTGTGTTGTTCATCTGTGCTGATTCGTAGTGAAGGAGTCGTTCTTTTTTCATCAATCCTGTTGTTTCTAACCGGGTGCAGCGATTTTTATATCTGAGGACCGACGTTTCAATTGCAAATGCTTAGCCGCTTTTTGTCTTCTACCATTTAGTGGCTTGATTTTGATGATTGTTCTGGTTACCGCAGGTGAAATTCCCCAAGAACATTTGCATGATTTTTTTAAAAATTATCTTGCGTACATCCAAAGGGATCACCTGAAGATTTACTTGAGTATTTATACTCATCTTAAGGAGGTTGAGACGAGTTTTCCTGGTGGGCAATTTGCCCATGATTTCTTTGAATATGCGCGCTACAATATTTATCTGATCTACCTAATAGGAATGATGCAGACTTTTATTAAAGACCTGTTCCCACTTTTTGTTGTCCCGTTGATATATGGACTTAATTTGAAAGAGCAATGGAACAGAAAGATTGTATTATTCCTGATGGTTCTGTGCAGTTTTTTGCTTATGGGTTACTATTTTCTTATAGTGCGCAACTTTATAACCAGTCGCTATATGTTTGTCACACTTGTCTTGTCGTTTATCCTGGTAGGTTATGGCTTGGAACGTATGACCGGTACCTACACGCTCTTCGCGCTTTCGCAAGGTGGTTGTCGCCATTCTGGTCATGCTCTGTGTTGCCTTGCCAGCATACAAGGTGTTGCGCAGTAGTTCAAGCGAGAAGCAAGAAGTCAAAAGGGCTGGGGTTTGGTTAACTGAATATCGTGATAAATCAGCAACAAAAATGTTAATAAATGATGACCGGATCGCTTACCATGCTGGCCTTTTTTATGGAGAATACGATTTTTTTCACAAGAAACAACTTGAACAACTTGAACAACTTCAAAAACTAGAACAACTCGAAAAAATAGCATTTGGCAAAGGACAGAAAATCGTAGTTGTTTATCTGGATAATCAACAGGTTGGCAAAAGTCCAGATTTCAAAGAGTATGCACTCATTAAATCTTTTCCGGGGCATAAAAAGACGGTAATGATTTATGAAAGGAAAGTATGATAGTTGACGAAATAAGCCGTCAGATGAAGGCACATATTAATGTCATCAGGATGGTCGAAGAACAAATGGCTGATTCGATCGTTGCCTGTGTGGAGATGTTGGTTGATGCTCTGAGCAAAGGCGGAAAACTCCTGCTCATGGGCAACGGCGGTTCTGCCGCGGACGCACAGCATTTCGCTGCTGAAATGGTGGGAAGATTTCTCATGGAACGCAGGGCTCTCCCAGCGATCGCTCTGACGACAGATACCTCAATCCTGACTGCTGTTGCCAATGATTTTGGTTTTGATGAAGTTTTTAGCCGTCAGGTGGAGGCTTTAACCAATCCTGGTGATGTACTTGTTGGTATCTCTACCAGCGGTAATTCTCATAATGTAAAACGTGCCTTGGAAGCAGGGCAGAAGCTTGGAGCAAAAACTGATAGGACTTTTGGGCCGTGATGGCGGAGTGATTGGTCCTGTCGTTGATCTTAACCTGACAGTCCCTTGTCCGGAAACGCCGCGAATTCAGGAGGCGCACCTGGTTATTATTCATATCCTTTGTGATCTGGTTGAAAAAGAGCTTTTTCAATCTTGACTCTGCGTGATCAGGTTGTTGATAAAACGGAGAGTACTCTTCCCTTGAAATGTCTTGCCTTGGGAGAATATCAACAGTTAGTCGCAGATTCCACGATTCTGGAACAGGATAAGTCCGGCGTCAAGGTTCTTTGAGACCCCCGAAGGTCTGATCGTCAAACTTTTCCGCAGAAAACGGCTTCTCACTTCTGCAATCTTCAAACCGTACGCCGCACGTTTTGTTGAAAATGCACGTCGTCTGAAATCCCTCGGCATAAAAACCGTTACTATTGAGGCTATCTATCGTTGCGCTCCGATCAAACGGACTCTCATTATCTACCGGCCTGTCCCGGGACAAACACTCAGGGATGCGCTCCGCAACGCAGCAGATCCCGACAAACTCATGACGCAGTTTGCGGCGTTCTTTGCCGAGTTGCATGACAAGGGCATATTGTTCCGCTCTATCCATTTGAACAATATAATTGTTCCTGACTCTGTGGGTGCGCTGGGTCTGATTGATATTGCTGATATGAAAGTCTTTAACAAAGGGTTGTCGTTCAGCCAGCGCATGAGAAATCTAAGACATCTGACACGCTACAAAGATGATCGCCATTTTCTCAAGGTTTTCGGCGTCGAAAGATTTGTCGACATCTATTTCAGCGCGGGCAAATTGGCAGAGTTGCACAAGAAAAACTTTCTTGTGCAAATGCAATCGATAATCGATACGGGCGACAGCATCTGATTTGTCCACTGGTGAATTCGTTCTTGATACTATAACCGCAGCCCAAAATGAAAATTCAACTGATCTGAAATGGCCTATCCTACGGATGATCTACCTTTTTTCCTCGACCTGAAAAGCATTCACGGACATGACTCCGTGAAATGTGAGCAGCTGTTGCGTGACCTGCCCGGCAAGCGCAAAGTCTTCAGGGGTTCTTGGCAGCAACGCGCCGTGGTCGTCAAACTTTTTCTTGACCCAAATACGGCACGTCGACACTGGGCACGGGAAAAAGCCGGCGTCGAAGCACTCAAAGCTGCTTCTGTCTCTACACCGGAGCTTGTTTTTTCCGGGAAACTGGATGATGGGAAGCAAGCCCTGATTTTCGATTTCCTGCCAGAGGCGCAAACGGCTCTTCAGGTATGGGAAAGTCTGACAACTATGGGTCAGAGGGCGGATTTCCTGCGACAGCTTGTTGAACTTGTTGCCGGTTTGCACAATGCAGGCCTTGTGCAGGAGGATCTGCACCTTGAGAACTTCCTCGTTTCAGGCGGGAAGATTTATGCGATCGATGGTGATGCGGTTACTGACAGGGGCCAGGGGGCGGCTCTTGCTGATGCTGTCAGCAGCAGAAACCTGGCCCTTTTGTTCGCCCAGTTGCCACCGAAATTTGATTGTCTGGTTGAGGGTGCCACCCAACGCTATGCCGAATTGCGCAGGGTGCATACTGCAGGTCTTCTGGCGAGCCTGTCGACGGATTTACCGGATGTCCGGCGTCGACGTCGACACAAGTACGTTGACAAATGTTATCGGAGTTGCAGTGAATTCGAGCGGTTGGAGCTGCTTGGTAAGATTACAGTTTCCAGAAGGGACCAGGCAGGGACGAATCTCACCCAACTTCTGGAAGACCCGGATGCGTTCATGGCCCGGGGAACATTGCTCAAAGACGGCAACAGCTCTACGGTTGTCCGGGTCCAGGGAGACCATTGCGACTGGGTTGTCAAAAGATACAATATCAAGAGCTTCTGGCATTGGTTGAGCCATTGCCTCCGCAATACCCGGGCATGGATTTCATGGGGGAATGCTCATCGCCTTAAAATCTCGGGAATTGCCACGCCGCAGGCCATCGCCATGATTGAAAAACGTTTTGGCCCTTTGCGCGCCACGGGTTATTATGTGTCCGAATTTATTGCCGGACCGCACGCCGAGGCATTTTTTCGGGATGATACTCTCCCTGATAAACAAAGGCAGCAGGCTGCCCGGTCGTTCGTCGAGTTATTCGAGTTGCTGCGAAAGCTTGGCATTCGTCACGGTGACTGCAAGGCTACGAATTTCTTGCTCCGTGATTTCGTCCTCTGGATTCTTGATCTCGACGCTATGAGTGAATGTCATTCCGGCGCTCGTTCTGAAAGATTGTTCCGGAGTGACCGGGAGCGGTTCCTGCGCAACTGGCAAGAACAGCCTGAACTGCAGCAGTGGTTTGACGAACATCTGCCCAAATAAGGCACGCATAGCAAGCATTTCTCATTTTCGAGGGAGAGTACATATCATGTCCAAAGTTATTCTTGGCCAGTCCGGCGCCCTGACCCACGATCCTTCTGCCGCTTTGTATATTGATGACAAGCTGGTCGCGGCTGCCAAAGAGGAACGCTCCCTTCGCAACAAACACATCAAGCACCATATGCCCCCGGATTCTCCAGAAGGAGCGCGGGCATGAAGAAATACACACCGATTGACATATCAGAGATAAAAACCTACTCGATAAAGACCCGCAACAACAAAGTCAACATCGATGATCATTTCGGCAGGAGTATTACTGCCGGAATGAGCTTTGACAATTTGTTGGAGGCCATGCCGTCGCTGCTCGGTGCCGTTGCTCTGCGCACCGTGGCCGAGAAAATGGTCACAGCACGTCAACAGGGCCGGCCTGTTGTCCTCGCCATGGGCGGGCACGTGATCAAGTGTGGACTGCAGCCGGTTTTGAAGTCACTGATCGACGCCGACGTGATTACCGCCGTAGCGATGAACGGCTCTGCGGCGATTCACGATTTCGAAGTCTCCCTGATCGGCGCGACTTCCGAAGAAGTCGGCGATGTCCTGCATTCCGGTGATTTCGGCTTCTCGGATGAAACAGGTGCGGGGATGAACCGCGCACTTAAAGCGGGCCTGGACAAGGAGATCGGTTTTGCCCAGGCTGTTGGTGAATGGATCCTGCATCATCAGCATCCGTATCGCCAATACAGTCTGCTGGCAACCTGCGTAGAAAAGGGCATTCCGGTGACTGCACACGTCGCCATGGGCACCGACATTATCCACCAGCACCCCGAGATGGACGGCGCGGTCACCGGCGAGATGACAACCCGTGACTTCAGATTGATTGCATCCGTCGTTGCGGACCTTGGCGACGGTGGGGTCTGGCTTAACGTCGGTTCGGCAGTGATCATGCCGGAAGTCTTTTTAAAGGCCTTGTCGATCGCCCAGAACCTCGGCCATCATGTCGATCGTTTCACGACGGCAAATTTCGATATGAACCAGCACTACCGGCCGATGCTGAATGTTGTCAAACGGCCAACCTCGGGCAGCGGTGACGGTTTTAATATCATCGGCCACCATGAGATCAATATTCCGCTGCTGGCCGCGGCAATCCTTGATAAATTACACAAGGGAGCCTGAGAACATGAGTTTCGACAGAGGACATCTTGAGACTTTTTTGAGTGGTGTGGCACAGACCCGGGCCCTGGTTATCGGCGATCTGATGCTCGATGAATACATCTGGGGAACGGTTGACCGCATCAGCCCTGAGGCGCCGGTACAGATCGTTGAAGCGAGACGTAAGGACTTTCGACTTGGTGGCGCCGGCAACGTGATCAACAACCTGTTGACGCTTAACTGCCAGGTCGATGTTGTCAGCGTTGTCGGTGACGACGAAGATGGACGTTTCCTGCTCAGGAGGCTGCAGGAACGAGGAGTTGAAAAGCATGGCGTTTTCAGCCAGTCGGGGCGAGTGACCAGTCGCAAGACCCGGGTTTTTGCCAGTAACCAGCAGATCGTTCGCATCGACCAGGAAACCTGCGCCGATATCTCACTAGAGAGTGAAGAGCGGATCCTCGAATATGTAAAGAATGTCGTCACTGATCTCGATGTTATATACCTCTCCGATTACCTTAAAGGCTTGTTAACCGACCGTCTCCTGGCTGAGATTATCGCCATCGGTCGTGCCGCGAAAGTGCCGGTGCTGGTCGATCCCAAGGGTGATGACTACCAGAAATATCTCGGTGCCACGCTGCTGACGCCGAATCGCAAGGAGGCCCAGCAGGCCACCGGGATCGTGATCAACGATGAAGCCTCTCTGATTAAGGCCGGGAGACAATTGCTTGATGAACTAGAGCTGGAAGCCGTGGTCCTGACCCGAAGCGAGGAAGGGATGACGGTTTTCTCGGATGCAGGTGAGATCAGTCTGCCGACCGTGGCTCGCGAGGTCTACGATGTCTCCGGGGCAGGGGATACGGTCCTGTCGCTGTTTGGCCTCGGTATGGCCCAAAAGCTGCCACTGGAATGTTCCGCAGCGCTTGCCAATCTTGGTGCGGGGATTGTCGTCGGTAAGGTTGGCACCTCAACCGTGAGCGCCCAGGAGCTGTTGGCTGCGATTGTTACGCTGCACCGTGATTCGGATGCGAAGATCAAGACGCCGACCTTGTTGAAGAGCATTCTCTCCGGAGAGAAGCAGAGAGGGAAAAGTATCGTTTTTACAAATGGTTGCTTTGACCTTCTTCATGTAGGACATGTGAAATATCTGCAAGCTGCCAGGCAGCTTGGCGACCTACTGGTCCTCGGCCTCAATTCGGATGATTCAATTCGTCGTCTGAAAGGTTCCGGCAGACCGCTGATTGGTCAGGATGAGCGCGCCCATATCCTGGCTGCGCTCAACTGCATTGACTATGTTGTTGTTTTCGATCAGGATACGCCCCTTGAATTGATCTCGTATTTGCGTCCGGACATCCTGGTAAAGGGTGGCGATTATACTGCCGAGGGCGTTGTCGGTAGGGAGTTGGTGGAGAGCTATGGCAGCATCTGATTTGTCCACTGGTGAATTCGTTCTTGATACTATAACCGCAGCCCAAAATGAAAATTCAACTGATCTGAAATGGCCTATCCTACGGATGATCTACCTTTTTTCCTCGACCTGAAAAGCATTCACGGACATGACTCCGTGAAATGTGAGCAGCTGTTGCGTGACCTGCCCGGCAAGCGCAAAGTCTTCGGGGTTCTTGGCAGCAACGCGCCGTGGTCGTCAAACTTTTTCTTGACCCAAATACGGCACGTCGACACTGGGCACGGGAAAAAGCCGGCGTCGAAGCACTCAAAGCTGCTTCTGTCTCTACACCGGAGCTTGTTTTTTCCGGGAAACTTGATGATGGGACGCCAGCCCTGATTTTGATTTCCTGCCAGAGGCGCAAACGGCTCTTCAGGTATGGGAAAGTCTGACAACTATGGATCAGAGGGCGGATTTCCTGCAACAGCTTGTTGAACTTGTTGCCGGTTTGCACAATGCAGGCCTTGTGCAGGAGGATCTGCACCTTGAGAACTTCCTCGTTTCAGGCGGGAAGATTTATGCGATCGATGGTGATGCGGTTACTGACAGGGGCCAGGGGGCGGCTCTTGCGGATGCTGTGAGCAGCAGAAACCTGGCCCTTTTTTTTGCCCAGTTGCCACCGAAATTTGATTGTCTGGTTGAGGGTGCCACCCAACGCTATGCCGAATTGCGCAAGGTCCCTACTGCAGGTATTCTGGCGAGCCTGTCGACGGATCTGCCGGATGTCCGGCGTCGACGTCGACACAAGTATGTTGACAAATGTTATCGGAGTTGCAGTGAATTCGAGCGGTTGGAGCTGCTTGGAAAGATTACAGTTTCCAGAAGGGACCAGGCAGGGACGAATCTCACCCAACTTCTTGAAGACCCGGATGCGTTCATGGCCCGGGGAACATTGCTCAAAGATGGCAACAGCTCTACGGTTGTCCGGGTTCAGGGAGACCATTGCGACTGGGTTGTCAAAAGATACAATATCAAGAGCTTCTGGCATTGGTTGAGCCATTGCCTCCGCAATACCCGGGCATGGATTTCATGGGGGAATGCACATCGCCTTAAAATCTCGGGAATTGCCACGCCGCAGGCCATTGCCATGATTGAAAAACGTTTTGGCCCTTTGCGCTCCACGGGTTATTATGTGTCCGAATTTATTGCCGGACCGCATGCCGAGGCATTTTTCCGGGATGATACTCTCCCTGATAAAGAAAGGCAGCAGGCTGCCCGGTCGTTCGTCGAGTTATTCGAGTTGCTGCGAAAGCTTGGCATTCGTCACGGTGACTGCAAGGCTACGAATTTCTTGCTCCGTGACTTCGTCCCCTGGATTCTTGATCTCGATGCTATGAGTGAATGTCATTCCGGCGCTCGTTCTGAAAGGTTGTTCCGGAGTGACCGGGAGCGTTTCCTGCGCAACTGGCAAGAACAGCCTGAACTGCAGCAGTGGTTTGACGAACATCTGCCCCAATAAGGCACGCATAGCAAGCATTTCTCATTTTCGAGGGAGAGTACATATCATGTCCAAAGTCATTCTTGGCCAGTCCGGCGCCCTGCCCCACGATCCTTCTGCCGCTTTGTATATTGATGACAAGCTGGTCGCGGCTGCCAAAGAGGAACACTCCCTTCGCAACAAACACACCAAGAACCATTTGCCCCCGGATTCTCCAGAAGGAGCGGGGGCATGAAGAAATACACACCGATTGACACATCAGAGATAAAAACCTACTCGATAAAGACCCGCAACAACAAGGTCAACATCGATGATCATTTCGGCGGGAGTATTACGGCCGGAATGAGCTTTGACAGTTTACTGGAGGCCATGCCGTCGCTGCTTGGTGCCGATGCTCTGCGCGCGGTGGCGGAGAAGATGGTCACGGCACGTGAACAGGGCCGGCCTGTCGTCCTGGCCATGGGCGGCCATGTGATCAAGTGTGGGCTGCAGCCGGTTTTGAAATCCCTGATCGAGGCCGACGTGATTACTGCCGTGGCGATGAACGGCTCGGCGGCGATTCACGATTTCGAAGTCTCCCTGATCGGCGCGACTTCCGAAGAAGTCGGCGATGTCCTGCATTCCGGTGATTTCGGCTTCTCGGATGAAACCGGTGCGGGGATGAACCGCGCACTTAAAGCGGGCCTGGACAAGGAGATCGGTTTTGCCCAGGCTGTTGGTGAATGGATTTTGCAACATCAGCACCCGTATCGCCAATACAGTCTGCTGGCAACCTGTGTCGAGAAGGGTATCCCGGTGACTGCACATGTCGCCATGGGCACCGACATTATCCACCAGCACCCCGAGATGGACGGCGCGGTCACCGGCGAGATGACAACCCGTGACTTCAGGCTGATTGCCTCCGTCGTTGCGGACCTCGGCGACGGTGGCGTCTGGCTTAATGTCGGTTCGGCAGTGATCATGCCGGAAGTCTTTTTAAAGGCATTGTCGATCGCCCAGAACCTGGGACATCATGTCGATCGTTTCACTACGGCGAATTTCGATATGAACCAGCACTACCGGCCGATGCTGAATGTTGTCAAACGACCGACCTCAGGCAGCGGCGACGGTTATAATATCATCGGCCACCATGAGATCAATATCCCGCTGCTGGCCGCGGCAGTCCTTGACAAATTACACAAGGGAGCCTGAGAGCATGAGTTTCGACAGAGGACATCTTGAGACTTTTCTGAGTGGTGTGGCACAGACCAGGGCCCTGGTTGTCGGCGACCTGATGCTCGATGAATACATCTGGGGCTCCGTTGATCGCATCAGCCCGGAGGCGCCGGTACAGATAGTTGAAGCAAGACGCAAGGACTTTCGGCTTGGCGGCGCCGGCAACGTGATCAACAACCTGCTGACGCTTAACTGCCAGGTCGATGTTGTCAGTGTTGTCGGTGACGACGACGACGGACGTTTCCTGCTCCGGAGGCTGCAGGAGCGTGGAGTTGAAAAGCATGGCGTTTTCAGCCAGCCGGGGCGGGTGACCAGCCGCAAGACCCGGGTCTTTGCCAGCAACCAGCAGATCGTTCGTATCGACCAGGAAACCTGCAGCGATATCTCGGCCGAGAGTGAAGAGCGGATTCTCGAATACGTGAAAAATGTCGTCTCTGATCTCGATGTCATATACCTCTCCGATTACCTTAAGGGCCTGCTGACCGATCGGCTTCTGGCCGACATTATCGCCATCGGCCGTGCCGCGAGAGTACCGGTGCTGGTCGACCCCAAGGGCGATGACTACCGGAAATATCTCGGTGCCACGCTGCTGACGCCGAATCGCAAGGAAGCCCAGCAGGCCACCGGGATCGTGATCAACGATGAAGCCTCTCTGCTTAAGGCCGGGAGGCAGTTGCTTGCTGAACTTGACCTGGAAGCCGTGGTCCTGACCCGCAGCGAAGAAGGGATGACGGTTTTCTCCGCCGCAGGTGAGATCAGCCTGCCGACAGTGGCCCGCGAGGTCTACGATGTTTCGGGGGCAGGGGATACGGTCCTGTCGCTGTTTGGTCTGGGTATGGCGCAAAAGCTGCCGCTGGAATGTTCCGCAGCACTGGCCAATCTTGGCGCGGGGATTGTCGTCGGCAAGGTTGGCACGTCAACCGTGAGCGCCCAGGAACTGCTGGCTGCGTTGGGTGCGCAGCACCATGATTCGGATGCGAAGATCAAGACGCCGGCCTTGTTGAAGAGCATTCTCGCCGGAGAGAAGCAGAAGGGAAAAGTATCGTATTTACAAATGGTTGCTTTGACCTTCTTCATGTAGGACATGTCAAATACCTGCAGGCTGCCAGGCAGCTTGGCGACCTGCTGGTCCTCGGACTCAATTCGGATGATTCGATTCGTCGCCTGAAAGGATCCGGCCGGCCGCTGATCGGTCAGGATGAGCGGGCGCATATCATGGCTGCGCTCAACTGCATTGACTATGTGGTTATTTTCGATGAGGATACGCCGCTTGAATTGATCTCGCACCTGCGTCCGGATATCCTGGTCAAAGGGCGGCGA
>CAVRQQ010000029.1:0-27016 GCA_963723355.1 uncultured delta proteobacterium | reverse complement strand
TTCTGGTAGTCATGCAGGAGGAACCAGCCACCACAGACAGCGGCGACACAGGACATGCCAAGAAAAATAATCGCAGAGCGTCGGACCCCGGCGAACAGGGCCATGGTTCCACCTATACAGAGGACCAGAAGTGCTGTGCCGAGATCCGGCTGCTTCATGATTAACAGGGCCGGGACACCCAGAATCAGTCCGGGGATGACCAGTTCACCTAGCGAGAACCCGCGCAGGTGGGCCTTCTCACTGAAGTATCGGGCAAGCACAATGATAATCACGATTTTCATGATTTCACTGGGCTGAACATTCAACCCGCCAGACCGATCCAGCGGGTCGCGCCCATACTGGTCTTGCCGAAAGCCAGGACCATGCCCAGCAGCAGCAGGTTGCAGCTGTACAGGGGGACACTGAGATATTCCAGGTGCCGATAGTCGAACAAACAGACGATCGCAACAATTGCCAGGCCGATCCCCACCCAGTAAAACTGCTTGAGATAAACAGGTAGCACGGCAGCCGTCCAGGAAGACGTCGCGCTGTACATGTTGGCGATGCCGATCAAGCAAATCAGCAGGACCAGCAGCAGGTAAGCCCAGTTGAAGTGGGTTATCAATCGTCTGTCAAACATCCATCAATCCTCGGCGGAGAAAAGTCTTGCGACTTCTTTTGCTTTTGCTTCGTCTGCAAAATAGGCATCATATATGGCCTTGGCGACCGGCGCCGCGCACTGGAACCATGGCCACCGTGTTCGACCACGACCGCAACAGCAATCTGCGGGTTTTCAGCGGGCGCATAGGAAACGAACAGGGCATGGTCCCTGAACTGGTAAGGGACTTCGTCCTCTTCGATTTCCTCTTCTTCCTCGTCCGATTTTCTTCGTACGACCTGGGAGGTACCGGTCTTGCCGGCAAACCTGACCTTGTCCAGCCGGCTCCTCCAGGCTGTGCCGCCGACGTCATTGACCACCGCTTCCATGGCTTTTCTGACAGGGGTCAAATGTTTCGATGGCCATGCCGTCTCACTCAGCTTTTCCGGTTCGAACAGCCACTCTGCATTGCCTTCGAGATCAATAATCTTCTGCACGACCTGGGGCTTCCAGACCGTCCCGCCGTTGGCCAGTGCTGCAGCCATGGTCGCCAGCTGCATCGGGGTCGTTAAAACAAAGCCCTGGCCTATCGATGAAATCACTGTTTCCCCATCGTACCAACTGGTGCCGAAACGTTTTTTCTTCCATTCCCTGGTCGGGATCAAACCTGAGCGTTCTGAGCCGAAAGGGAAACCGGTTTGCGCTCCCAGGCCGAGGCGTTTTGCGACACTGGCAATCCGGTCGATGCCGGTTTCGAGACCGACTTGATAAAACCAGACATCACAGCTTTCCTTGATCGCCTTATGCAGGTCGACCGAGCCGTGGCCCTCCTTCTTCCAGCACCGGAATTCGTAGCTCCGACTTAATTTCAGGCTGCCGGAACAATAGACCCTGGTCGCAGGGGTCACCGTCCCGCTTCGAGAGCCGCCAGGGCGACAGCCATCTTGAACGTCGATCCCGGGGGATACTGGCCGCGCAGGGCCTTGTTGGTCATCGGATGCTGCGGGTTGTTGCTCAGATCCCGCCACTCCTCGCTGGTAATCCCGCGAGCAAACCAGGCCGGATCAAAGGTCGGTCGACTGACCAGGGCAAGGACTTCACCGCTGTTGACATCCAGGGCAACGATTGCGCCAGCGTTGTCTGCGAGGGCATTCTCTGCCGCCTGCTGCAGGACGCTGTCAATCGTCAGGTAGACCTGTTGACCCGGCAAGGGATTGCGAATTGTCACCTGACGCAGTTCACGACCGCGCACATTGACTTCGATGCGCTTCTGCCCGGCAGCACCCTGCAACCGGCTCTCGTAGGCTTTCTCAAGTGCAGTCTTGCCGACCATCTCACCGGAGCGGTAGTCGGAAAATTCGCTCTGCCTCAACTCGTCTTCGGTCACTTCACCGAGATAACCGAACAGGTGCGCGGCCATATCGCCGAAAGGGTAGGAACGAAGGGGTTTGACCTCGACCAGGAGGCCGGACAGGTCAATGGAATTTTCCTGCACCATCTCCATCGCCTGGCGCCCGACATCTTCAACCAGCGGCAGAGGCCGATAACGCGGCAGACTTTGACCTTTTTGCCAGCGCTCTTCAAGCATCGCCTCGTCGATATCCAGCAACTTTGCCAGGTTGGCGAATAGTTGTTTGCGATCATCAACTTCCTGGCGCAAAGCGGAGACGGTAAACGCCGGACGATTATCAACCAGCAGGACGCCATGACGATCGAACACCGCGCCGCGTGGCGCCTGGATGGCAACATATCGAATCCGGTTTCGCTCGGACAGGTCACGGTAGTAATCAGTGCCAAGGATTTGCAGGTACCACAAGCGCAGAGCCAGGACGCAGAAGACCCCGGCAACGATGATCGAAGAGATGATAAAACGGCGGCGCAGGCCGGGAGTTTCTTCAGGAGACGGGTTAAGACTCATATCGGCTGTCGAGTTTTCGCAAACCGGGGAGGTCGCGGCGTGGCAGGAAGGTTCGCTGCAACCATACGGCCAATTTCAAGAACACAACTGCGGCGACAAAGTTCAGCAGCAACTGGACCGGAAGTTGCCAGGCAATTTGCGACGAGACGCTTATATCCTGCCTGAAAAAATCCAGCGCAAAAGCGAACAGGAACGCCTGCACAATGGTACCGGCCATGACCAGGAGCAGGAGCAGTATCGAACTTTCCGTATTGACTCGCGTGACGATACCACGCACCGCCAGAAAAATCGCCAGCATGACGAATCCGTTGAGCCCGGGAAACGCGCCACCGACACCATCGAAAAACCAGCCCATCAGGTAGACGATCAGACCGCCGCGCCACGGGCCTTCATGCAAGCCGAGATAAACCACCAGCAGCAGGACCAGGTCCGGCTTGTAATCGCCCTGTAACAGAAATGGCATCAAGACCGTTTGCAAAACGGCCGCCACCCCGGCCAGAGCAAAATAAATCAGGACCCGGTTCATTGCGGACTCCGTAACAGGACCAGGACTTCTTCAAGGTGGGAAAAGTCGACCGCGGGTATGACTTCAATCGCCTGGAAGAGGCCGAACTCCTGTCGGTCAACGCTCTGTACGTCGCCAACGATCAACCCTTTGGGAAAAACCCCGCCCATGCCGCTGGTGACAACCCGATCGCCGACCCTGACCTCTTCCTGGCGCAGGACGAAGTCGAAGACCAGGCGTTCTCCTTTGCCGCGGCTGATACCGCGAGCCCGGTTGTCCTGCAGGAGACTGGCCACAGCAGAAGATGCGTCGGTAATCAGTAGGACCCTGGCAAAGCGAGGGCTGCTGCGGATAACACGACCGACCACGCCTTCGGCGACAACCACCGGCATCCCCTCGACCACGCCCTGTTCAGACCCTTTGTCGATGGTGATAGTACGGAACCAGCTGGTCGCATCTTCGGCGATTACCCTGGCCGGAAGAGTCGCAATTTCCTGGGCTTCCTTGAAATCCAGCAGCCGCCGCAGACGTTCATTTTCGAGACGGACCTCGTTGCTCTCCGCCAGTATCGCGCTCAGCTTGCGGTTGTTTTCAAGCAGCGCGCGGTTTTCCTGTTCCGTGTCGATCAGGTAAAGGTAGTGACCCCATACATCAGCAGCCCCGCTGATCACCTGGTTCAGGCCGGCCTGTACCGGACCGGTCAAAATCAGAACCATCCTTTCCGGAAAATTCGTCTCGTCCTGTTGGCGCAGGTTGACCGAATACCAGAGCAGTGCCATCAGCAGCAGTACTGCACCGAGCAACAACGGTCGATTTCTTTGCCACCATTCCCACATATTCGAACACCCGGAATACAAAAGTCAGGAGACCAGCCCAAGTCAGCACGCGATTGTACTGAACCTGATGTCTTTGACGAAAACAAAACAAGAGGGCGCAGAGGCCCTCTTGTGTCATTCTCGGAGATACTGCTGCGGCAGACAGGACCGGCTCAGGAGGTGATGGTCACCTGTTTCAGCAGATCAAGTTCATCCAGCACCTTGCCGGAACCAAGCACCACACAGGAGAGCGGGTCTTCGGCGATCACCACCGGCAGACCGGTTTCCTCACGCAACAGCGCATCAAGATTACGCAACAGGGCGCCGCCACCGGCCAGGACAATCCCCTTGTCGACAATATCCGCGGCCAGTTCGGGCGGAGTCCGCTCCAGGGCGATCCGTACCGCCTCGACAATCGCGTTGATCGTCTCGGAGAGGGCTTCCCTGATCTCCTGGGCATCGATCGTGAGGGTCTTCGGAATCCCGCTGACCAGGTCGCGGCCCTTGACTTCCATGGTTCCAGGTTGCCTTCTTGGAGAGCCCGGGCTATCAGGATAGGCGCTGCCGATCGTGATCTTGATCTCTTCAGCGGTCCGTTCACCAATCAGCAGGTTGTATTTGCGTTTGAGATGCTGGGTCAGGGCTTCGTCCATCTTGTCCCCGCCGACCCGCACGCTCTTGGCGTAGACGATCCCGGCCAATGAGATGACGGCCACCTCGGTGGTGCCGCCGCCGATATCAACAATCATGTTGCCGGAGGCTTCGGTTATCGGCAGACCGGCGCCGATCGCCGCAGCCATCGGCTCCTCGATCAGGTAGACTTCACGCGCACCGGCAGATTCGGCGGATTCCTTGACCGCACGCTTCTCGACCTGGGTGATCCCGGAAGGCACGCAGATCACGATCCGCGGACGGACCAGTGCCTTGCGATTGTGGATTTTGCGAATAAAGTAACGCAGCATTTCTTCGGTGATATCGAAATCGGCAATCACGCCGTCCTTCATCGGACGGATGGCAACGATACTTCCCGGAGTCCGGCCGAGCATGTTTTTCGCGTCGGTGCCGACGGCCAGAACCTTTTTCTGCCCCACCGCATCCTTCTGCACTGCGACAACCGAAGGTTCACTGACGACGATTCCTTTACCTTTGAGATATACCAGGGTGTTAGCCGTTCCCAAATCGATCGCCAGATCGTTGGAAAACACACCTAAAATTGCATCGAACAAGTTGACCATGACGAGGGACAACTCCTTTCAGAACGGAAGCGGCCTGAGCTAGGCCGGAAAATGTTGTTAACACTAGCAAAAGGGTCCCATCTTTTCAAGGTATAAAAGGAAAACTGTTGCATTTCACAGGGTGATTGTCTAACATTCGGCCCTATTCTCTAAAGACACAAAAATACCTCGAGGAGAAATCCAGACTCATGCTCGATTTTGTACGGAACCAACAGAAATCCATCATCGTCAAACTGGCCTTTGCCATCATCATCTTAAGCTTCGTGATCGGCTACGCAATGCTCAGTGCACCGGGCGGTCCGGGAGATGAAAGCCCGACAGCGGAAGCTGCCGTCGTGAATGGCAAATCGATCGCCTTTGATGACTTCCAGAGCGCTTACAGCAACCTTTACCAGATCTACCAGAACATCTATCAGGACCAGTTCAATCCGGCCCTCGAGAAGCAGCTGAAGCTGGCTGATAAATCGATCAACGGCCTGATCGACCAGGCGCTGATGCAGGATGAGGCGGAGCGCCTTCAGCTGGTCGTGACCCACAAGGAACTGATCGATGCGATCGCCCAGGTCGAAGCCTTCCAGGTCAATGGTGTCTTTAACAAAGAGCGCTACCTCCAGGTCCTCGCCTACCAGCGCATGAACAGCGATCAGTACGAGGCCGTCAAGCACAACGAATTGCTGCTCGACAAGGTGCAGGAACATTTCAAGGCGATGGTCAAAGTCAGCGATGCAGACATTGAAGAGGAGTTTCGCAACATCAACGAAAAGATCAACCTGAACTTCGTCAGCCTCACCCCGGCGAAATTTGAAAAGCAGGTCAAGATCACGGAGCCGGGACTGGACGCCTATTTTGCCGAGAACCAGGAGACCTTCCGTATCCCGGAAATGGTCTCACTGCGTTACCTGCAGTTCGAACCGGAGCGTTATCTCGATCAGGTGACGTTTGAAGAGGATGAGCTGCAAAGATATTACCGCCGCCATCTCGACCAGTTCGAAATTCTCGAAAAAGTCAAAGCCTCCCATATCCTCATCAAGGTCGATGCGGAAGCCGACCAGAAGACTCGCGAAGAGCGCCGCGCATACGCCGAGACCATCCTCGAAGAAGTCAGGGCCGGCAAGGACTTTGCCGAGCTGGCACGGGCCAAGTCGGATGACAAGGCCAGCGCAGTTAAGGGCGGCCGCCTCGGTTATTTCACCCGCGGCTCTATGGTCAAGCCTTTTGAAGACGCCGCATTCAGCATGAACCCCGGTGACACCAGCGGCCTTGTCGAAACCACCTTCGGCTATCATATCATCCGGGTCGAGGAATACACAGAACCGGGAGTTCGCAGCCTGGAAGACGCCATCGACGAGGTCAAGGAGGGGCTGCGCAGCGACAAGGCAAGGCAGCTGGCCTTCGAAAAGGCCATGGACGCCTACAATATCAACCGCAAGACCGGCGACCTCGATGCGGCAGCCAAGGCAAATGAACTTGGCGTCAAGGAGACCGGACTTTTCGCCCGCGACGGTTATATCGATGGCATCGGCCGCAACGAGGAGATTATCAACACGGCCCACCTGCTCGAAGACAAGGCATTGGCCAAACCGGTCCTTACCGAGGACGGCGTGATCCTGTTCACTGTCAAGCAGAGGGTTGCCAGCCATCTTCCCGAGCTTGCCGAAGTCAGAGACCTGGTCACTGCAGCCTACCGGGCGGTTGAAGCTAACCAGCTTGCCAGGGCTGCGGCTGAGCAGCTGGTCGCCGACCTGAAGGCCGGCGGCAGCCTCGCCAAGCTAGCAAAAAAAGCCAAGTACGAGATCGAGGAAACCGGTGAATTCACAAGGACCTACAGTCCCTTTGTGCCGCGTCTCGGCAGCTCCGGGGAGCTGTTTGATGCGGCTTTCGAGCTGACCGATGAACAGAAGGCGATTGACCGCTTCTTCGAAATCCAGAACCGTTTCGTGGTCGTCGAAGTCAAGCAGCGCATCGCTGCCGACATGACGGCCCTGGATCAAGCCAAACGAGAAGAGCTGTACAACTCGCTGTTTGCCCGCAAGGAGACTGAAGCGATTGAAGCAAGACTGGCCGAACTGCGCAGCACCGCGACCATTTCCATCGCTCCCCGTGTCCAGGACCTGATCAACAAGGAGAAATAATCGTGAGTGCGACCGTTCTCGAAACCAAGATGCCGACACTGAAGATGGTTAACCGTGGCAAGGTCCGCGACATCTACGACCTGGGTGAGCACTTGCTGCTCGTGACCTCCGATCGGCTTTCCGCCTTCGACGTTATCATGAACGAAGGAATCCCCAAGAAAGGCCAGGTGCTCAACCAGATCTCGATCTTCTGGTTCAACCGGATGACAGATATCATCCCGAATCATATTATCGCGACTGAGGTCAGTGACTTCCCGGCAGAGACCCACGTCTACCGTGATCAGCTGGAAGGCCGCAGCATGCTGGTCAAAAAAGCCCGGCCGCTGCCGATCGAATGCATCGTGCGCGGCTATGTGTCCGGTTCCGGCTGGAAGGAATACCAGCAGAAAGGGAGCATCTGCGGCATCACTCTGCCGGAGAATCTTCTCGAGAGCGGTCGCCTGGAAAAACCGATTTTCACCCCGTCAACCAAAGCGGAACTCGGTGCACACGATGAGAACATCTCCTTTGACGAGGCGGTCAAGCTGTGCGGCAGAGAGATCGCCGAGCAGGTCAGCGAAACATCGATCGAGATCTACAGTCGCGCCCGTGACTTCGCCTGGGACAAAGGCATCATCATCGCCGACACCAAGTTCGAATTCGGCATTATGGATGACGGCAGCCTGCTCTGGATTGACGAAGCCCTGTCACCCGATTCATCGCGATTCTGGCCGAAAGCGTCCTATCATCCCGGTGGCCCCCAACCGAGTTTCGACAAGCAGTTTGTGCGTGACTATCTCGAGACCCTCGACTGGAACAAGCAGGCACCGCCCCCGCCCCTGCCTGCCGAGATCGTCGCCAAGACCTCGGAGAAGTACCAGGAGGCCCTGTTCCAGCTGACGGGCATCAGGCTTTAGGCGATACGGCAATTTATGCAATTCTTGACGTCGATCAATGCCGGCCTGCATAAATGACGATAAGCTCGACTCCAAACTCACCTAGATAATTGGAGGAACGCTATGTCAGATCAACCTGCAAAGATCCATGTCGAACCCGCCAAGGCCTATACTCTTGGTGAAATGACTCCTTACCAGGACGGCGCCGTGGTCAGCCGCACCCTGCTGCAGCGTGATACCGGTACCCTGACCGTTTTCAGCTTTGACGCCGGACAGGCCCTGTCGGAACACACCGTGCCCTTTCATGCTTTCGTCCAGGTGCTCGACGGCGAAGCGCAAATCATCATTGGCGGAACTCCGCACACTGTCTCTGCCGGCGAGATCATCCTCATGCCCGGTGGCATTTCACACGAAGTCAAGGCCATCAAACGCTTCAAGATGCTGCTCACCCTGTTCCGCAGCACTTCCGGCAGCAACAGCGAATTCAAGGACAGCTAAAGCACAGCCGAGCGCCAAAAAAGCTGTTGACACTCCGTTGGCGCTCTGTTATAAATCTGCTCCTGTTCGGGGCTATAGCTCAGCTGGGAGAGCGCTTGAATGGCATTCAAGAGGTCGGCGGTTCGATCCCGCCTAGCTCCACCAAGATCAAGGGGTTACGCAAGATTGCGTAACCCTTTTTCGTTTTGTTAACTCTTGACCGGATCACGGCCAATCCATATAAAGCACACCTCTTACCGAAGTGGTGGAATTGGTAGACACGTCGGTCTCAAAAACCAATGGATTTTGCCCGTGCCGGTTCGATTTCTGCCTTCGAATATTTACAAGAAATGGCTTTCTGACAACAGGGGACTTTTTCCTCGTCTATTCTCGCCCATTAATGTCCATAGAATATATGTTTAACAAATCGACTGGGGATACTTAAAAGGGACACTTGTTTTTAAGTGTCCCCGAGCCTGTTGCTGAAAAGAGCGTTGGAGGAATTATATGACAAGTCTTCAGTCCGGCATGGAAAGATAATTTACCGATCGTTCGATCAATTCACTCCCCTGGGTAACCACACGTCGCCGCCAATCTTTTGATTCCGGACAAAAAGCCTCTTTCAGATTCTGCTTTGCCCAATGGGCCAGGTTCCTGTCCCCATAGTGGTGATGTTGATTTTCGGCACGTAACGCATGCAGCATCCTTAAGCCCGAGTAAGTGCCATACTCAACCGTCAGACAAGTCAGCTCCCCTCCGGTGAACAGTCGACGATACACGCCACTGCTCCCGCCGCCATGATGGTAGCCCATGGTTTTCAATTCGGTCCTGCTCGGCGTGACGGTAACACCGAGTTTACGTGAGAGCTCCTCACGCCGGTCCGGGCCGGAGCGCATAAACAGCGACTGCTGGCCAAACCGCCCGAGACCGGTATGAAAATCTATCACCATCAGTTTATCCAGATTCAGCAGGGGCGAATCCTTAAGCCAGGAGATGTAACCGGCAGCCTCAGGTTCCAGACCGTTGCCGCCGAAATAGAGCCCTTTCGGATAATGATACTGCCCACCCGTTAAAGTCTGTCTGACGCAAGCATTGCCGAAACGGACGCAAATGAGGAGAGCTCTGAAATAAAAGAAATCAAAAAACGGCGGTCTGGGCGGGTTGAAGAATTTATCAAGCGCGGCATATTTTAACTGTTCCCCCCGCCAGCCATCGCTCGAAAAGTGAAAGTTCCGGTTCAGGTCAACATTGTTGCCGTTGAAACGGCGAAGATTGGCCATACCGTAGGGGTTTAGCGCATGAATCACCACCAGTGCCATATCATCACCCAGGGGAGGTAGTTTGTTCAAAGCTGCCAGCTGAATAGCTGAGCCAGCGAAGCCCTCTACACCGTGCACTCCGGAGATCAATAACAAGGCACTGCGGGGGTTTTTATTACCGAACCAGGCAACATCGGTAAACAGTTCGCGCGCCGTTTCCTCAGCTTGGCATGACAGATGAGACAAACTTCCCCCGCTTTGTTCAACGACATCCACAAAACGGCTGCGCGCTCTCAGATATTCACTTGAGAAATATTCTTCCGGTTTCACGTCCGGCCCCCTATCTGATTCTGCCAATCTAGAGATTGCATGTTTACAAAATGCAAATCTTCGTTTTATATGTAATTTGTAACAGTAGATCTCGAAACGCCATGCTACAATGAAGACGCGACTGTGTTCGTCAATTTGTGAACTTTACAAAATAAACAGAGTGTTTATGGCAGTCGTTTCGGTCATCTTTCACCGCATGGGAATATGCTTAGATTGCCTTCAGGAAGCTACTTTGCCGGTGACTCGCTCTGCATTAAAACCTTGTTGAAACTAACAGAATCTGTTCTGTCGTACAATACCATTCCCGCCCAGTATTTTTGATCCAGGTCACGATGCGGAATCCAGCTTGGCTTAATTCGTTCAGACCATAGCATGTTATTCTTTAAACAGAAAAGGGTGCGTTCCAAGCCCCCTCTTTGAGGAAACACAACCTAAAATTCTGTGCAATTGCACGGCACAACCTCTTTAACGCCCTGACAACTTATTCAGCAAATTTACATTTAACACAAATGTCTACTCTGTTAATGTATAGTGCTTATGAAAGCGAGGGGACGCAGGAGTCACTAATGTTTGAGGTACCTTACTTCCCCGAAGGGGATAAAGAAACAGAAAGACTGGAAGTCAAGACCGATAAACAAGCAGTTATCGATCAGGCGCTATGGGCGGGCTTAAAGGCCGGCATGCGAATTCTCGATGTCGGTTGCGGGCCCGGCATTACAACAACCTCCCTCGCCAAGGCTGCACAACCGGGCGGAAAAGCAATCGGGATTGACGGCTCGGCAAAGCGGGTTGAATATGCGAAGAATAAATACGGTAGCGATTTTGTTGAATTCGAACACCGTGACTTTTTTAGCGATTTGTCCGATCTCGGAGAGTTTGATTTTATCTGGGTACGCTTTGTCCTTGAATTCTATTTGAAAGAAGGGGCACTGCTCGTAAAGCATCTGACCAAATCACTTAAAAAAGGAGGTATTCTGTGTCTGGCCGATCTGGACCATAACTGCCTGAACCATTACAGCCTCTCCGAGCGACTGGAAAAAACCATCCAGAAGATAGTGGAGTGCCAGATGCAAAACAATAATTTCGACCCTTATGCCGGGCGTAAGCTCCATCAATACCTGTATGAGGCCGGGATGGTCGAGATAGAATCAGACATGCGGCCGCATCACCTGATCTACGGGGAGCTTTCCGAACTGGACCGCTGGCATTGGTGGCAAAAAATCGAACTGGCAGGAAAGCGTTCAGGCTGGACTTTCGATGACTACGCCGGGGGGTACGAGGAGTTTGTCGAGGAGTTCAAAGCATTCTTTACCAACCCGAAGCGTTTCACCTACACACCGATCATAATCAGCCGCGGCTTGAACCCAGTGGTTAAGACCGACGAACTATAAATGCTGGCCGAAATCCCGTCATTCACAAAGCTTTATTGCCAGGGCTCGCTCTAATGGAGCGAGCCCTGGTGTTTATACTCAGGATGGTTCAGTTGGATATAGTCCTGCAGGTCGTCCTCACAACTCTCGTTAAAATCAGTAAATTCTACACCAATCCCTTCGGGGAAATGCGGCTTGGGACGACGGTCTCCACTGTTGATCCATGCAATCCGCCCGGCAGCCTCCAGGGGTCGGTCGTAACCCGGGAGTTTAAGCGTGACACGAATCATCAGCCCTTCGGCCATGTCTTCCGGAACCGACAGGTACGCCCCGGATACACTGACATCATGGGCCTGCCCCTGGATGGCGCCTTTTTCGGTTTTTATTTCAGCTGGTGCCTTGACCGGCACGCGGGGCTTGCGCAGCACACACACTTTCTCTCCCCCACCACCATCACCCTCGCGGTTCTGCGGTCCACTCTCCTCTACTTCATCCAGATAGCGGAGAAAGGCATCGACGACGACTGGGTCAAAGGCTGTGCCGCTCTGCTCCAGGATCAGTTTGACGGCTACATCGGTCGGCATAGGATCACGGTAGTGTCGTTTCGAGGTGACCGCCTCGTAAAAATCCGCCACGGCGACAATTCGCGCGCCCAGGTGGATATCCTCACCGACCAGGCCATCTGGGTAGCCCTGTCCGTCCCACTTCTCGTGATGTGAACCGGCGATCTCGGGAACGTCCTTGTACTTTCCTTCGAAATTGATCTGGGACAGGATGTCACGGGTCTTGTTGGAGTGGGTCTTGATGATCTCGTACTCTTCGTAGTTGAGCCGGCCATCCTTTTTAAGAATCGCGTCCGGGACACCGATCTTGCCATAATCATGGAGCAGCGAGGCAACCCGGACACACTCGCGAAACTCCACGTCGAGCTCCATTTTATTGCATATGCCAACCGAAAATTCAGTGACTTTTTCCGAATGGCCGGCGGTCAATGGATCACGGGCGTCGATACTGGCGGCAAGGACCTGCAGGGTGGATCTGAATTCACGGTCCTTGGCCAACAAATGCTCGGCGTTTCTAATCGCAACTCCTATCACAGGCGCAATCCCCATAAGTAGTGACTTGTCTCGCTGCATGAGCGAGCGACTGGTTTTCAGGTTATCGACTGCCAAGACTCCAACGGTCTCTCCTTCACAGACAATCGGGCAGCAGACGAACGATTTAACGCCGAGGGCTTTGGCGACATTGATGCTGTGTGTAGTGTGACGACGCTCAAATGCTTCAAAATCATCCACTAGAAAGGGTTTCTGCTGTTTAAAGGCTTCGACAAAGATGCCCCGAGAGTCGGGGTTGTCCAGGCGGAAGCTGGCTCGTTCAAGGATAAAGCGATGCTCGTCGATGTGACCGAACCCGGCGCGATAGGTCAGCCGAGTCCGGTTTTCATTGGCAAGCAAGATCATGCCGCGGTCAAAGTCAAGGCGTTTGCCAAGCACCTTGACGACCGATTTCAACACCCGGTCAATCGAGTCCAGGGAACTGATCGCATAGCCTATTTCGCTCGTCAGCATCGCATTGTTGTAGTTTTGTTCCAATTGTTCCATGAGCTGATCACGCGATGCCGTCAAATGCTCAATGCTGTTTGTGACTTCGGCCACTTCGGCTTTGGTCGTCTCTCTGTCAAGGATCGCATAGGTCGCCAGACTGAGTGGCACAGTCGCCAGAAGGGAAAGAGGGTCAAAAACTAATGCAGGGATATTCAACAGCGGCAGTGTCAGCATCGACACGTTGCGCGCTCGCTTGATCCGTACGGACTTCGTCAATCTCCACCGCAACACGTAGCGACAGACCTTGCCCCCCTTGAACATGCACTCCGGGTGCTCGATCGCCTCAGGTATATAATTGAAGTTTGCGATCGTGGCCTCGAATACACCCATACGGTTTTCACATTGGAAAGGTTCTTCCTGAATCCCTGGCAGGGGATTGACTGAAATTTCGACCCCGGTATCGTTGATCTTATGCGAAGTGTAAATCGAGGAACGTGACAACTGATGAACCACATCACCAATCTTTTCAAACATGGTATGAGGATTGATAAAACTCATCGCGTAGGTACGGACAAAACCGAAGGTTTCCGGCGATATGACATATTTGCCGGCCTCTTGGGCTAAATTGCTGTTGCCCGTCAATTCGACGGCTCGCTTGTAAAACCGATTAATCTGCTCCTGATTAAACCAGTGCGACTGGTCTGCCGCTTCCCATGGCTCGATTTCCGCGTAACTCAGAACCTCGTCGATGTCGACAAACTGATAGCGATCCCTGATCAGTTTGATATAAGGTTCGATCAAGCGCGAGCTGTAAATCAGTTTTTGTTTAGCCTTGTCGAAAGTCATTTAGTTTAATTTTGCTCTTTTCAGAAAATCCGTTGTGTAGCGCATATAGTCATCCGTATGCTTCAGATTGACCGTGATAAGGGTATAGATCCTGTCTGCTGACTCGCCAACCTTATCCAGGAACTCTACCGGGTAGACCATTGCCGGATAACGTTCCAGGTTGAACTTGAACGCCAGTAGCGACATCATAAGTCGAAAATCCTGCCTGGTAAAGCCGGTGCCATCGACGATGTAAATATGCACGGCATTACTCAGCTCGGACAGGTTGAGACCCAGATCGGTGATATTGACGGCCGCAATCGCTTTAAGCTCGCCGTTTTTACGCACCGACATCCGGTGGATTTCACGCCTGAACCCCAGTTTCTCATATTCTGCCGAGAGAGTGCCAGCCTGCAGGCTGGATGGCAGCATATCGGTCGCTGCCAGGGACATCCCGCCGCCGGAGGTCTGGTTGTAGAAGCCATTCAGCTCTTCCAGGTCCGCCACCGTGGTTTTGGCGATCTCCCAGCGGCCGTCGGCCTGCCAATCTGGGTCAACGGGGTTGACGTCGAAATTTATAAACGCATATGGATCTATACTGCAAATTTTCGGATTGTTCATCTTTTTGGCGAAACCGCCGAAGAAACGCACCGGGAATTTATTATCGGCACGGTAGTACCCTGAACTGTAAAGGAAGTTATTGGTGCGTAGGGAGGATACCTCGTTGATGAATTCGGTCATCCGCCCCATAACGATCAGGCCGGCCTTGTTACTGTTTGGCAGCGCGGCATGGTGATGGCTTATCCAGGTTTTTTCATACAGTCTGAGTATAGCGAAATGGCCTTGAATCTGGCCATGGTCCATGTGGGTAAAGTGTCTTGAAATGGTCGGGTTGCCTTGATAAAGCTTTCGATAGGTCTCCTTGAACAACTCCTTGTTTTCAGAGACACGCTGGTATTTGCTTGGATAGATAAAACCCGTCTCAAAGAAGAAGTCCCACAACGCATCGAGATCGAGGCGATTGGCCACCATCGTATCAGGGTCCTTGGCCTGGTACAGGATTCCGACCAGGTCGAGGTGATCCTGAATATCGATATCCAGAATCCCCAGGCCGGAATATACCAGTTCGCCCTCGGATTTACGATGAATCACTTGCGCTCTACACGTCAGGTGAATGCGGTTGGTGAAATGAATCCCGATTTCGGGCAAGATCATGCCGGGGAGCAAAACCGCCTCAGTGTAATGTTCGACGACACCGAACCCGGTCCCGGACAGATCGTTGACTTTGAGTGTGACGGTTTTTCCGGTCATCGGGTGCTTGAAGACCAGGCTTGGGTTGGGGATAAGCTCACGACGCTCCGGTCTGAACTCCTTGGCTTTGAAACGCTGCACCATGTCTCGAGTCGGCTGCAGGACAAAATCGCACTCGTCGTAGCCTTCGCCGCGACGAAGAACCTTGCAATCACCAATATAGACCGGCTCGCCGTCGCGCAGCAAAGTGACGTTGACAGGTATGGTCCGGTTGATCCATTCAAATAAGCTTGGGGCCTCTGCCCGTAGGCTGACCCGGAAGAAAAAACCGTTGTAATCGACCAGCACGCCGGGGAACGTCGCGCCGCTAGAGGTTAATTTTACCTGAATATCCCTGCCACGATAACGACGGATGGCACGCGCTGCAGACTCTTTGGACTCCTCGGGGAGGCGGCAGGTCACCTGTCGGGCATCGATACTCACGACGTTCGGTTCAATCTGCACCGAACGGCGGCCATCGGTCATCACCAGGTTGACCAGGTCGTAGTTTTTAAAGCGCTGGTCATCGTGCTCCTGTTCAAGCCATCGACACTCCAGCAGCTCATCAATACAGGGTTGCGGGGTTGCATACAGAGCCAGCGAATGACCGTATGTCCTATGTTTCAGATTGACCAGAACCGGCTCATCCTGGAAGTTGGAGTGGTTCAATTTGTTGATCAATTGGGAAAGCGAGACCCTCTTCTGGGCAGAAGCATTGGGAAGAGAAAAAACTTTTTGGGTCTCTGTGCTCAAAGCACCCCGAAGCACCTGGCCCGACACCAGGTAAAGGTAGATTTCCTCTAATTGAGGTTAATTAAATTAAATTAGGTGAAATTATGTATATTTTAAATGTAATTGTCAAGTAATTATATGTATTAGGAAACCATAAAGTGTTGATTTTCAGGGTGTAAAGCATATTAAGGCGCAAAAACGCCGAGAAAAAAGAGGAGAGGCCGTAATAGCCTCTCCTCTGACGTGCCGGGTTTTAAGAAAGCTGACTTTTTAAAAGGCATAACCCATGCTCAACGCGAACAGGTAAATATCGGTATTGTAATCTCCGTTGGCAGTGCCGACAGGGAATCCGGCCGCCAGAGAACCGAGAGGATCACCGACATCATTATTTTTGGTACGTTCTTCGTGGTATTCGTAACCAAAGGCGGCCGAGAACGTCCAGGCGTCTTTTTTCAAGTCCGTACCGATGGTAAACAGGTGCGCGTCGCTATCCGGGATAATCGGCTCAAAGGTTTCATTGGGGACCGCATTCTCGCCGTAAAGGTAGCCGCAATTCAGGGCAAGGTTGTCGTTGAGCTTGTAGTTCGCACCGATATTGTAGCTCCAGGTCGAATGCCAGTTACGATTTTGGGGGATGCTCTTTTCCCCTAGGATCGGGTTCTGTAAATCAAGTATCTGTTTGTCATTAACATCCCATTCTTCCCAGCGGGCGCCGACTTCGATCAGCAATGCATCGGTGACCTGGGTCGCGACACCAACCGTAAACTGGGCCGGCAACTCAATGTCCGATTCGGCGTTGCCTTCCTGAAACAATAGCTGCATACGTGGATCGACACCATAAAGCGACAAGTCGCCTTCGACATCGATCTTGACCTTACTGCGGTAAGCGGCGCCGATCGAGACACGGTCTGTTGCATTAAAAAGAATGCCGAGGTTATAACCAGCCCCCCAGCCGTCGCCGGAAAATTTTTGTCTGACATCCGGAAGAAGTTCGGCAAGGGGGCCACCTAGAATCGGCGGCAAGAGCCCCCCGGCAACGGTCTGGTTAACATTGGCTTTTATTTCAGTATCCAGATAGACGAAGTCGAGGCCGACGGCGAGGGACAAACGATCTGTCACACGATAGGAAACCGCCGGGTTGATGTTCATGGTAAACATTTCGCCCGAGGTGCCGATGTAACGGCCTTCGTAATTGTCATCCCACTCGTTGGAGAGGCCAAACGGGAAAAAGATACCGAGACCGGAGGTGAATTTATCGTTGGCCTGGTGGGTGTAATAAAAGGTCGAGGGGAAATTCCAGGCGCTATCGCCGTTTTCGCTGCCGCCCCCGGTGTAATCGATCTCCCGGTCCGAATAGACTGCCGTTGTCCCGACTTCAATCTGCCGGCCGGGAACATCGTTGATCAGGGCCGGGTTGAAATAGAGTGACGAGGGTCCGGTCGTATGCGCAACGACGGCGTTGGCCTGGCCCAACCCGGAAGCCCCCTGGGTAAAGACACCGTAACCGGAGGCTGCGGCTTGAACCGGCATGATGAGGCAGACGAAAATCAACATAGCGGTCTTAATCAAAATATTCACTGTTAATCCTCCCATAAGTTATTGACTTAGCTTGTTCTTTTTCAGGATCTGATGCATCACTTCATGAGCCGTTGCGCCGATTCTCGTTAGACAGGGCAACAGTTCTTCGTATCGCTTGTATTCCACGTCCATACTTTGCTTACTTGTCAAACTCAGCATGCCATTCGGCGCGCCCTGTTGCTTCAGCGGCAAAGCTAAGCCACTGCCGAAACCATGCTTACTAACATCCATCATGAATTTTTGCACTTTGGGATCAGCATCTTCCCAACCAACTTTGGAATCCCAAAAAAATGGCTCATTTCCGTTGCGACAGTGAATAACGATCGGATCGATTTCCTGATATCCTTTTATCAGGTATTTCATCAGCCAACCGGCAGTTTGTCCACTGGCAAGGGTTGCAGGCATTGCCAGAGGTGAATAGGGGTTCTCAGAGACATAGACCCACATCTCAAAACCCAAGGTCTGCAACGCGTTAATCATAACCCGCCGGAGACACCCGCTTGTCGTTGCTGCCCTGATCGATTTCAAATGTATATCTAGAACTTGTACATCCATGTCAAACAATTAGTTAATCGGACAAAAAACTGCGGTAAAAATCTCGAAAACTATTTTTTTCTCAAACCGGCTAGCCACTTGCAACCTTTCCAGGTCTTGCCTCGTCCTCAAAAACAACCGGCATTTTTTATTTGACAGTGCACTAAGTTGTTCGTTTCCCCACGGCAGATCGGGCCGGAATTATCCAGAGCCATTAACGTCTGCAAAACATGACATCTGGCCAGACCGGAGTCTATCGTCGGGTGTTGCCGCTCTTGGAGATATCCCCCCAGGTCGAATTTACCGCTATTATCGAAGAGGGGGTTGAATGGCCACAGCAGAAACGGGTTAGACCTACTGACCGAATTGTCGCCATTGTCCTCTATGAGAATCACATCACACATTCAGAGTTCAATTCCGTAGTCATCAGGCAGAACCCATTTTATACGGCTAAGAGCTGTGCTGTAATCCTGACTCGGATAGATAAGACCCAAATTCGTTGCCATGCAAATTAATTGCTGGCGATTTTCACAGCCTAACTTGAGTTGTGCCGAAGCAATATGCGCATCGACAGTTCGTTTAGAAATCCTCAGTTTTTCGGCTAATTGCCGTGAGGTCAACCCGTCGGCGATATATCGAATAACGTCTGATTCTCGCCGGGTTAATTTTGCGTTCAGTGGTGAATTCCGGTCCTCTTGTTCAAGCCATATCCGCAAGGTTGCCTCGTGGAAATACTTTATCAACAGTGAGCCTAACGCCACGTTGACCAGTCCCAGCTCCGAATGATCATCAACAATCAGGTTAATAAAGCCACGGGTGCATTCCCGTGAAAAGACCGGGATGCAAACTCCTGCCGAATAGCCCGCATCTCTGACCGCCGCCATAAACGCGACAGCATTCTCACCGTACGGATGTTTTAACCAATTATCATTGACATGCCAGAACAAAGGGGTCGTATGGTGCATGTAGTGATACGAGATGGGGTCGCTCAAATGGTAATTATTAGCCACGACTTCTGCCAACCATTCTTCCTTCAAGGTCGAATATGCAATCACCGGAGGGGTCTTGAAAGACTCAAGTATCTGCACCGCGTAAAAAAAATAGTCGTATCCGATTGCACTGAATTCACGCCTCATCACGACCATAACTTCTTGATAACTTTTACAGCCAGCGAGTTCTATTTGCAGTTGTTTAATATCCATTCAAGCCGGTCCATTCAGTCAAGCAGGAGTGACAAACGTATTAATCCGCTCCAACCGTTAATAATGACGAAAAATTGTTTGTTTTACAAGGTTTCCTTTGGCTGTTGGACTTTTTGCTCATTACCGCTGTCGCACGTGGGGCCCCACAGGATGAAAATATGTTCAACAACCGCCACAGAATCAACGGGAGGCTTCTGATGGTCTGTAATCTTTTGTCTTCAGCCCTTTAAACTGTTTTATCCTCTTTTTACCCGTTCCAGACGACATCAATGCCGTTGAATATCTCTTTATTCCTGATAGGATAGTCTGCAGTTGTTATCCGTTGGCCCATCCAGGAGGCACCCCATGCCCAATCCACTCGGTTACCTGACAACCTGCATCACCCTGGCAATGTTCCCGACCCTCTGCTTCGCTGCTCCCGACATGCAGCCCGGCCGTTGGGAAATCACTTCGACCCTGGAAATGCCGGGAATGGCCTTCAGCATGCCTGCGTCCAAACACGTCCAATGCATCACTGCTGAACAGATCATTCCGCAGGCGCAGCAGGAAAACAGTAAATGCCGGATCATCGATCAATCGATGCATGGCAATGTCGTTACATGGCAGGTGCAGTGCGAGTCCGGCGGAGGATCGATGGACAGTCATGGTGAAATTACCTACCATGGAGACCGCTTCGAGGGCACGGTGGTCACAAATGGCAGCCAGATACCCTCCGCAATGACCCAGAAAATGACTGGCAAGCGCATCGGCCCATGCAATTGACGCCTGGTCGACGCGAGCCGCGGGAGAGCCTATATGGGAAAGCAAAACAATGACTGCTGGAAACCGGAGAAACATCCCAAGCACATGTGCAAGCTATACAAGAACGGCATGATGATGGAGTACGATCAACAATCCCAAAAGCCGACCGTCTCCTGTGCCAAATGCGGGGCAAAGGCGGACCTGCCGGAGGCCGTCTGCCAGCCAAAGCCCCTCTAAGATCTTCAAATCACGGGTGCATTCCAGCCTGTTTTATGCCACAATCCCGGCAGACGATCCTTCTTCAGAACTGCTTAGGGGAGCAGACATGAATGACTCACATGAAAAAGACCTGGTCAGGAACATCCTGGTCATTGCCCTGATCGGCGCTCTGCTGGCGGCCAGTTTCTGGATCCTGAGGCCATTTTTGCCGGCACTGATCTGGGCCAGCATGATCGTGATTGCCACCTGGCCGCTATTGCTGATGATACAGGACAAGGTCCGCAGTCGCCGCGCCGCGGTGATTGTAATAATCGGACTTTTGATCCTGGTCTTCGTGATCCCCTTCTCCCTGGCCGTCGGCACCATCGTTGAGAATGCCCCCCAGATAAGTGCTCTGGGCAAACAGCTCGCGACATTCAAGATCCCGGCCCCTCCGGACTGGGTTGAACGCATACCGCTGGTTGGCGACTCGACCACTGAGGCCTGGCAAAAGGCCGCCAATGCCGAACCTGGAGAATTTGCCAAACGCCTTACACCTTACATCAAGAATGTTGCCGGATGGCTTGTGGCCCAGGCCGGTGGCTTCGGCATGATGCTGATCCATTTTATCCTGACCTTGATCTTCTCGGCGCTGCTTTACATGAATGGAGAAATGGCAGCTGAGGCGGCCTGCCGAATGGCCCGACGGATTGCCGATGAGCGCGGCGAGAATTCCGCGATCCTTGCGGCCAAGTCGGTCCGTGCCGTGGCCCAGGGCGTTGTGGTCACGGCCCTTGCCCAGTCGATCCTGGCCGGGCTTGGTCTTGCGGTTGTCGGGGTCCCCTATGCATCGCTGCTGACGGCAGTGATCTTCATGCTGACCATCGCCCAGATTGGCGGCGGGCCAATCCTGATTCCCACGGCCATCTGGTTATTCTGGAAAGACAGCACCGGCTGGGGAATCGCCTTCTCGGTCTGGGCGATTTTCGTGATGAGCATGGATGGTTTCATGCGCCCGATCCTCATCCGTCGCAACGCCAACCTGCCGCTCCTGCTGATCTTTGCCGGGGTCATCGGCGGCCTGATCGCATTCGGCATTATCGGGCTCTTTATCGGCCCGGTTTTGCTGGCGGTCTGCTACACGCTGATGAAAGCCTGGGTGGACGAGGATGGCACAGGAGAACATCCCGAACCGGCTGCGTTCGAAGAGTAACATCCTGTTTAACACCTCGAGGTTCTGCTTACAACCCGTCTTGCCCCCGCAGGCATCACGTGCTATACCTGCCTACCCAATCATATAACGAAGGAGATTTGCGAATGTCAGAAACGACCAACCCGATTGTACGGATCGAAACCAGCTTGGGCGAGATCGTCCTTGAGCTTGATGCGACCAATGCGCCGATCACCGTGGCCAACTTTATCGATTACGCCAACGACGGCTTCTATGAAGGGACCGTCTTTCACCGTGTTATCGATGGCTTCATGGTCCAGGGCGGCGGCCTCACCGCTGATATGCGTGACAAGGCTAACAAGAAGGCCCCGATCAAAAACGAAGCCGGCAACGGCTTGAAAAATGACCGCGGGACGGTTGCCATGGCCCGCACCCAAGTCGTGGACAGCGCCACCAGCCAGTTTTTCATCAATATCGACGATAACGATTTCCTCAACCATACCGCACCAACGCCGCAGGGCTTCGGTTACGCCGTGTTCGGCAAAGTCACCGACGGGATGGATACGGTCGATGCGATCCGCAAAGTCAAAACCGGGAACAGCGGCATGCACCAGGATGTCCCCGTCGAAGCGATCACCATACAGAAGGTCACCGTCGGAGGGTAAAATCCGAGGCGCGAGGTGCGAAGCGCGAACAAACTAAAAAAGGCCAGGACACTCTGGAGTGTCCTGGCCTCTCCTTTTCTGATAGCTGACAGTGATCGGTAACCGGAATCGGTCACAGATCACTGATCACGCCACCCTTTCCCCCTTCCTGTTCCCTCTTTCCCAATAATTTCTAATATTTTTAATTGATCTGCTATAATGGCCGCCGAGGAGATTCAGCCCATGGCCCCTCGCGCTCTGACCAGATGGTTGTCCGGCTTTTACTACGGCCTCAAACTGTTCCCGTTCCGGAAGGAACGTAAGGAACGTCTCGCACGCGGCCGCACAAAGGGTTTCGTCGGCATTCAGATCGACGGCCTGGCGTTCCCGTATCTTCAACAGGCCCTGGACCGCGGCTACCTCCCACATCTCGAACGCTACCTGCGGCGCGGCCACAAGCTGGTCGAGTACCAGGCCGGCCTGCCGAGTACGACTCCCGCAGCGCAATCGGTTTATTTCTATGGCAGCGACCATGCTATCCCGGCCTTTCGCTGGTTTAACAAGGAGACCGGACAGGTCATCTCATGCAACGACCCGGACCATGTACAGAGCTTCCGGGAAGAGTTTTTCGGTGGACAACGAGGCTTGCTGGCCGGAGGGGCGTCCTATTCAAACATTCTCGACGGCGACGCCGATCGCAGCATCTTCACCGTCTCGTCACCACACCCCCAGACACTGTTCGGGAGACTTGGCGGTCTGCGAATTATTCTGCTGATGCTGGTCAACCCATTGCGCACATGTCGCATGTTTTTCGCCACGTTTATCGAGTACTGGGCCAACCGCAAGGATGAATGGCACCACCAGCGCAAGCAGCGCTGGCGAACCCAGGAGGGCCTGTTCCCGTTAATCCGTATTTTCTGCAACGTGATCCTGCGCGAGATGCAGACCTTCGGCGTAATTTCCGAAGTCTATGCAGGAACGCCACGCATCTACACCACCTACAGCGGCTACGATGAAATCGCTCACCATTTCGGCCCGGAATCCTGGCCTGCGTTGAAGAACCTGGTCTATATCGACCGACGGATCGGTGAGATCATCCGCGCGGTTGACTATATGCCCGGCGCCGACTACCTGCTGGTCATCCTCTCCGACCACGGCCAGACCCCGGGCTATCCGTTCCAGAATCGCTTCGGAGCAACTCTCGGAGATGCGGTCAGTGCCTTTCTGCAAGAGAACCAGACCGCTTCAGTTTCAGCTGGATCGCTGGAATTAGCCCGGGCAAAGTTCGGTTATCTGCAGGACGAACTGGAAGTCAGACAAAAGAGTTGGCGTCACCGGGTCTATCGATATACCAAAAAATATTTCCAGAACAAGATTCATGACCTGGTCTCGGAGACCTTGAAGGTCGATCCGGAAGAAAGTGTGGTGATTACTTATTCAAGCAGCCTGGCCCATCTTTACATCACCGGTTCAAACCGGCCGCTCAGCTACCAGGAAGTTGAACAAGCACAACCGATGCTGCTGCGTTTTCTGCAGAAGCATAAAGGGATCGGTTTCGTTCTGGCCCGTGGTGCGAACGCCGGGGAACTGATGATTTTTCATCGTGACGGCCATATCTGTGTGTCCGAGAACCCACGCTTCCAGCAACACGAACTGGCCTTTCTGAGGCCCTACGGGGCCCCTTACGACACGCTCGATTCGCTCTATCGCTTCGGGCTCGGTCGCCTCTGTGGCGATCTGGTTCTGTTCGGGGCAATCGACGACGAGGGGATCGCCTGCTTCGACGACCAGGTTGGAGGGCATGGTTCGGTCGGCGGCGAACAGTCACGACCCTTTCTGATTCTGCCACTCGGTCACCCGGTTCTGGCAAAAGACCGCCTGCGAGGCTATGAATTCCTCTATCACGAGATCTTCCGGGCCCAGGTAGGTGAGGACCCTCCGGAACCTGAAGGGCCTCCGGTCAGTGACCCCATGGACACTTTGAACAAGCCTCTGGCCGGCTCAAAGTTTTTCCTGCACGACTGACACCACGTACTTGAGATAGTTCCCTTCGGGAAAGCCCGCCGGGAAGGGGAAATCCTCCGCCTGTCCGGCCACCTTGATGACCTGCAGCTGATATCCGGCCGCCAGACTGCCCTTGCGCAGTTCTTTCAGGTAAGCATCCAGAGGCATTTTCTGTAAATTGGAGGAAGTCACCAGCAGGCCGCCCGTGGTGAGCGTCCCGAGGGCCTTCTGCACCAGTTCCGCAGTGCCGCCACTGGTCGTGAACCGACTCTTCCGGGTTGTCGAGAAACTGGGCGGGTCCATCAGCACGAGGTCGAAATAACGACCGGCCTTCTGCAAACGATCGAGTTCCGTAAAACAGTCCCCGGTGACAAACTCATGATCTTCAGCGGCAATCTCGTTGAGACAAAAGTTCTTGCGCGCCCACTCAAGATAGCGCCCCGAAACATCCACGCTGGTCACCTGAATTGCGCCGCCTGCGGCAGCGGCAACAGAAAATGCGCCAGTATATGCAAACAGGTTCAGCACTCGGCAGCCAGCAGAGAGACGACGGAACTCCAGGCGGTTCCGCCGTTGGTCATGGAACAGGCCGGTGTTCAGGTCTTTAACCAGGTCGACCCGGTAGCGGAGACCATTTTCAACCACAGTAAAATCGATTGGAGCAGCTACTCCCGACAGCAAGCGTCCCTGCGCAGGCATCTGCTTTTTACCGGCAGCCAATTTGCGGGTCTCCTGGGCCCGGAGCTTTGCATAAACACCCAATGGCGCATAAACCTCCTGCAGGGCCATCGCAACCGTAGGCAGGTGTCTTTCCCAGGCCGGGGTATAGTATTGCACCATCAGGTAATCACCATATTGATCGACCGTCAGGCCGGGCAGGCCGTCACCTTCGGCGTTGACCAGACGGGCAACGTTGGTATCGCCGAAATCGATCCAGCTGCGGCTGCGAACGGCTCTCTCCAGACAGGCGACAAACCAGCTCCGGTCGATTTCGACAACAGCTGTGGACAGTCGCCGCGCGACGATGCGGGCCCCCGGATCACAAAGAGCTGTACCGAGAGAGTGGCCCTTATCCGTTACCAGTTCGACCAGGCTGCCGGACTGGACCTGGGGCCAACGTGCGGTGTAGCGGTCAGCGATCACCCATGGGTGGCCAAGGTTGAGCATGCGTTCGGTTTCCGGGCCGACAGGGCATGTTGGATATTTAGTCCGAGACATACAAAAGACCTTCCACACTTTCTAACGCAAAGACGCCAAGGCGCAAAGATTACAATACCATTTGAAAACACATCAAGATCAAAAATCTTATGCTTTTCTTCGCGTCTTTGCGCCTTGGCGTTAAAAAGAGTTTGATATTACGGCTTGACCATTCCGAACAAAGATTTCATGTGTTATGATGCCGCCCCATTCCAGTCAGGAGACGACCATGACAGAAACAACCAAAACCAGCGGCGCACGACATATCGAACAGCTCATGCAGCAACTGCCGCCGAATTCTGAGCGCTACAGGGTCCTCGCATCAGCCAGGCAGTTCAAGTCATCCTGGGTCGAGCTGGGGGAATGGCTGGCGCGGGTCAGCAACAGCAACCAGTTCTCCGATTGGGGCTATACAACATTCGAGGATTACTGTACCAGGGAGGTGCGCATCCGGAGAAAGACTGCGGAGAAGCTGCTGCTGGCCTATCGTTTTCTCGAAAGGAAGGAGCCGGGGCTCATCGAGCGCAAAGCAGGACACCCATTGCCTGATTATCGTTCGGTGGACCTGCTGCGACAGGCTGACGAGGAGAGACCGTTCAGCATGGCGGAGTATGCTGAACTGCGACAGTCGGTTGTCGAGGAAGAGCGCAGCCACCCGACGGTCGCCAGACAGTTCCGCGATATGGACCATCGCCACCAGCCGGAGAAAAAAACCTCCCACCAGTACCGCAACGCCCTGATGGCGGCAAAACGCCTGTCGACCAGCCTGCATGAAATCCCCGATGTCCCGCATGATTTATCCCGGGCCGTCGAACAACTGATCGGCTTCCTCGAGCAAGCCGGTGAAGTGGAGTGCGGCTGATAATTCCCGCTCTGGGCCGGGCATGAGAACCTACCGAAAAAGGCGCAAAGTGATGTTTCACAGCTCGATCTGCGGTTTCACCTTGCCAAGTCGGTTTCAATGCATTAAAAAGCCCCATTGGGAATCGCCTTTATTCTCAGATGGCGCTTTTCCTGGCAAGCATTTTCCAAAACTGGTGTTATAATCGGTTGTCAGGCAAGGAGGAGATTCGAATGTCACGTGAATTCAAAAATAAAGTCAGGGAACAGTTCGGTCGCGCGGCGGACGGCTATATCCACGACAAGGGCTTTGCCACCGGCGATGATCTTGAGCTGATGGTCCAGCTGCTGCAACCGATGCCTGACGACAACATGCTTGACGTCGCCTGTGGCGGCGGACATACGGCATTGCGCTTCTCTCCCCTGGTCCGCAGCGTAGTGGCCTCGGACCTGACCATGGTTATGTTGAAAAAGGCCCAGGAATTCATCAGCGAGGAAGGTGGCGTCGACAATGTCACTTTTCGCGAAGCTGATGCCGAAGACCTGCCCTTCCCTGCTGGTGCGTTCACCCTCCTGACCTGCCGCATCGCCCCGCATCATTTTCCCGATGTCAGGCGGGCGTTGAGTGAATTCCATCGCGTCCTTCGGCGTGGCGGAAGGATTGCGATTGTCGACACGGTTCTGCCGGACGATCCCGAAATTGCAGCCTGGTACCAGGAAATGGAGATGATGCGTGACCCGACCCACATCCAGGCCTACACGGAAGAAGCCTGGAAGGAGATGGTCCAGGATGCCGGCTTCATCCTGCACGAAACCGCAACCGTCCCGAAAACCCACGATTTTCCGACCTGGGCCAAACGGGCCGGACTGAATCGCAAGGGGATCGCCGAGCTCAACAAGTTCTTTGTCGAGGCTCCGGACAAGGTTCAGGATTACTACCACATCGAAACTTTTGCCGGTGAAGTCGAAGCTTACACGGACCGCAAAGTTCTGGTCTATGCGAGTCGGCCGCCGAAAAAATAG
>CAVRQQ010000028.1:0-34299 GCA_963723355.1 uncultured delta proteobacterium | reverse complement strand
ATTGGGCCAGCCAAAAATGTTTTTTGTTTCTCATATAAAAACGGTGGCACCTGACTAACTACGCATCTTCAAGACTTGAATAATGCACAAGATGGAGTGCGAACTGAAATTTAGTTCAGGATGCAAAGAAAAAGCGGTTGATTCGTTATCTTGCTGCAACGTAATCGGAGGTGCCATATGAAAGAAAAGAGCCAACTGAGAATGTTTATCCTGGGATTCATCGCCTGCGCAGGGATCGCCCTGCTAATGGGCGCTGCAAATGTTGTGACCACCTCCGGCAGGTACCAGATCGCAGCATTTTCTGCTGCATCCGGGACGAGCGATGTGCGCGGCTGGTCAGGGTACTATATACTGGACACACAGACAGGCAAAGTAGTCGAGTCAATGGTGGATCAACAGGACGACAAATAGTTGAGACACAGCCAGTTCATTTTTGCCAATCAGCCGGAGACGCCACATGATCGCAGTCATCTTCGAGGTCATCCCGAAACAAGCAGGAAAAGCTGAATACCTGGCAATCGCCGCAAAGCTGCGTGAGCATCTCGCCGACATACCTGGATTCATATCGATCGAGCGCTTCCAGAGCCTGACAGATCCGGACAAAGTCCTGTCACTTTCCTTCTGGCAAGACGAGGCCTCGGTGACCCGATGGCGAAACCTGGAGCAACACCGTATGGCCCAGGCGAAAGGACGCGGCAGCCTGTTCAAGGATTACCGGATTCGCGTAGGCAACATAACTCGTGATTATTCGATGACAGCAAGAGCGCAGGTGCCGAAAGACTCCAGGTCGGCACACGAATAGATTAACCTTCTGTTTTCGAGTACTTTCCCCGAGAAGAGTTATAATCGGAGGGATGACTACGAATGACCAGAAATCCATACACAACAGAGAAGGAGTTCGTATGAAAGTCCTGCAATTGTTTCTGATTCTCAGCCTCGCATTGATGGTCTCGGCAGTCGGCGCCGCCGATGGCCTGATTGCCGTCAAGAGTCCCTACAACGCCAAAGATACGATGGACCGGTTTGAAGCCGTGGTGAAAGAGCGCGGTCTGAACGTTTTCGCGCGCATCAACCACGCCGCCGGCGCATCGAAGGTTGGCAAATCGCTGCGCCCGACTGAAGTGATCATATTCGGCAACCCGCAAGGCGGGACGCCGTTTATGGAGTGTGCGCAGACGGTCGGCATCGACCTGCCGCTGAAAGCCCTGGTCTGGCAGGACGCCTCCTCCCAGGTCTGGCTCGGTTACAACGATCCGGAATTTCTGGCGAAACGCCACAATGTTGCTGATTGCCCGGTCGCCGGAAAACTTGGCAAGGCCCTGGCCGGAATGACCGAAACGGCACTGCGGTAATGACGCAAGTTGCTCACTGGCTATGGACGCCTGTGTGAAGAGATCGCAACCAAACGAAGGCATCTTCGAAGTGGATCAATGCGGCAAGGATCCCGGACAAAAAAATGGGGCCGCACGAGGCGGCCCAATGTAGTTGAGGGAGTCACATTACAGGCAGGCGCAGAGCATTGAACAAACCGTGAGACGCCGGGCGGAGAACCGGCACGGCTGCTCACCCCTTGACAAGCCACGGAATTGTAGTTCAGCAGTTGGCCGTCGGGGCCTTGAAAATCAGCCCTTCGGGAAAATATCTGGTTCAGTCGACCCGCTTACGTAAAAACGTCGGGATATCGTATTCCTCGTCCTCGCTGTAGCTGCCGATGCGCATACTGGCGCGAGGCTTGTCCATGTTCTGGTTGCGGATAAAAGCCGGTATGTCACGATCAATCTTGTTTGGCGCAGCCGGAGTCGGATAGCCGAGTTCCTTGCTCGCGCCACGCTTGCCGGTGTCAAATGAGCAACCAAAGCCCGTCGCGATCGCGGTCACCTGGATCTTCTCACCCATCTCCTCGTTAATCACCAGGCCGATAAAGATATTCGCGTCCTCGTGAACTTTCTCATGGATGATGTTGGCGACTTCCTGGTAGTCATTCATGGTCATGCTCGAAGAACCGGTGACGTTGACCAGCACACCCTTGGCACCGGAGATGTCGATCTCTTCCAGAAGCGGACTGCAGATCGCCTGCTGGGCGGCTTTTATCGCACGACCTTCACCTTCAGCGAGACCTATGCCCATCATCGCCATACCGCGTTCACTCATCGCGGCCTTGACATCGGCAAAGTCGACATTGATCATGCCGTGGGTCGTGATCAAATCCGAGATCCCCTGTACGGCCTGACGCAACACATCGTCAGCAGGTTTGAACGCATCGAGGATGCCCATCTTCTTGTCGGCAAGACCGCTGAGACGATCATTCGGGATCAGAATCAGCGAATCGACAACCTGCTTGAGTTCATCAACACCCTCATCTGCCTTGATCATGCGCTGCTTGCCCTCGAAAGCGAACGGCTTGGTCACGACAGCAACGGTCAACGCACCGATTTCCCGTGCAACTTCGGCAATCACCGGTGCTGCACCGGTCCCGGTCCCTCCGCCAAGGCCGGCAGCGATAAAAACCATGTCAGCACCCTGCAGCAGCTCCTTGAGACGGGCCCGGTCTTCTTCGGCCGCTTCCCGTCCGACCTCAGGGTTAGCGCCGGCGCCGAGGCCCTTGGTCAGCTTCGTCCCGAGCTGCACCCGCAACGACGCCAGGTTGGCGCGCAAAGCCTGGGCATCGGTGTTCGCCACCATGAACTCCACCCCGTCAATACGACCGGCAATCATCGTATTGACTGCGTTGCTGCCGCCGCCACCAACTCCAACAACCTTGATCTTTGCTACCTGGTCAATATTCTCGTCAAATTCAAACATAATGACTCCCTCCGCCATTGTTGTGTCCGGAGCCTCTCCATGGCCCCGTCAGTTTAAGTTTCTGGCACAATGCCTTGATTTGCCTTTTTAGAAAAATTCTCCGAACCATTCCTTCATGCGGCGCGTAACGCGATCGAACAGGTTCTCCTGGCCGATCACGAAGTTGCGCGTCTGCATGTTGCGACTGCCGTATTTCACCAGGCCTACGCCGGTGGCGTAGATCGGTGAGTTGACCACATCGGTCAGGCCGCCGATATCGGTCGGCTTGCCACGGCGAACCGGCAGGTCAAAAATCTGCTCGGCCAGTTCCGGCATCCCCGGCAGGATCGCCGAGCCACCGGTCAACACCACCCCGGATGCGATCAGGTCCTCGAAACCGCTTTTGACGATCTCCCGGTTGACCAGGGTGAAAATCTCCTCGACCCGCGGCTCGAGAATCTCTGCGAGCAGTTGACGCGACAGAATCCGCGGTTCACGGCCGCCGACCGACGGCACCTCGATCGTCTCGTCCTTACCGACCATCGAAGCCAGGCAGCAGCCCGAGACCTGCTTGATCTTTTCCGCCTCGGCGGTCGGAGTGCGCAGACCGACGGCAATATCGTTAGTCAGGTGATTGCCGCCCAGCGACAGGACCGAGGTATGCTTGATCGCACCGTCGACGAAAATCGCTATATCCGTTGTACCGCCGCCGACATCGACCAGAGCCACGCCGAGGTCTTTTTCATCCGGGGTCAACACGGCCTCCGAGGAAGCCAGCTGTTCGAGGACGATATCACCGACATCGACGCCGGCCTTGTTGCAGCTCTTGATGATATTCTGCGCACTGGCCACGGCACCGGTAACGATATGCACCCGCGCTTCCAGGCGCACACCGCTCATACCGAGCGGCTCCTTGATGCCGTCCTGGTCATCGATGATGAATTCCTGGGGCAGAATATGGATCACCTCACGGTCCATCGGAATCGCCAGGGCTTTGGCGGCATCGATCACGCGGCGCACATCTTCGGTGGTAACCTCGCGGTTCTTGATCGCGATCACACCCTGGGAGTTGATTCCCTTGATGTGACCGCCGGCGATACCGGCGAAAACCGACTTGATCTCGCAACCGGCCATCAACTCCGCTTCCTGGATCGCCTTGCGGATTGCGTTGACCGTGCTTTCGATATTAATCACCACTCCTTTGCGCAAACCCCGCGATGGGCTGGTCCCGATCCCGACGACGTCGAGCCCCTCGTCGGTCATTGCCCCGACGATGGCACAAATCTTCGTCGTGCCGATATCGAGTCCGACGATCAGATTTTCCCGTTTACTGTTCATGTGTCTCCCCTTCCCCATAAATCTAGCTTCTGCCGGTCGTGCGCTTGACGTCCACTTTGACAATCACACGATCGGTCACGTTAAGGTCGATATACTTGAGAGCCAGCAGTCTCGGCTCAAGGTCTTCGTAAATGGCTTCAAACCGGTCGAGCTTGGCATAAAAGTTCTCTTTGCCCATCCGCACCGGCACCCCGCCGATGCGGGTGTATATGATCAAGCCCTCCTGCTGGTCGAAATGGATCTCCGACACATCATCGAGGTTGAAAAGTTTTCGTTGCTCCAGCTGGTCCATCAGGCTCAGGGCCAGGTCCAGGCTGTTCTGGGTCTGGTCCGGATGATCAAGCAGGTACTGCCGGTCGATACCTGTGATCACCGGGTAATCAAGTTCATCTCCCGATTCGAGCATTTTAAAGGCAACGCCTTCCCGGTCCACGTAGTACAGGTAATCGAGGTCAATAATCGCCCGCGCCTGCCGTTCCACCACCCGGATGACCACCTGGTCGGGGAACGATCGTTCCACTTCGGCCCTGGCGATCCACGGATGTTCTTCGATCTTGCGACCAATCATGTGCAGTTCCAGATCAAACAGGCTGTCGCCGATCTTGATGTCAGAGGCATCAAGGATGTCGCCTTCACTGACTCTCACCTGCTGCTCCACGCGAACCAGTTTCACGCCGAAATAGCCCGACTCGAGTAGCATCTGTACAGTCAGGAGAGCACCGCTGGCCAGCAGAAAACCGCTTCCGGAAGCGATGCCGATTCGCAACAGGCGGTGAAATAATTGCTTCCAGTCGCGCGGCTGCTTCTCCTGCTTGCGCCGGTTCGACTTGAGCTTCTTCCGCTTGTTGAGTTTCAGGTCTTTCATCGCTTGTCAGTCATCCGCTATTTGTTCAAACCTGCATCATCGAGAATCCGCATTGTCAGCTCAGTGAAAGAGACGCCGGCCTCTGCGGCAGCCTTTGGCAACAGGCTGGTTTCGGTCATCCCCGGGATGGTGTTGATCTCGAGACAGAAGAACTCCTTCTCCCTGACCATGAAGTCGACGCGGGCGGCTCCGCGGCACGACAGTGCCTGGCACGCTGCCACGGACGTCTCCTGCAGACGGTTGTACAGGACCGCATCCAGCGGTGCCGGCAGGATATACTCGGTCTGTCCCGGCGTGTACTTCGACTGGTAGTCGTAAAAACCGCTTTTCGGCACGATCTTGATAATCGGCAACGGTTCGCCGTTCAGCACGCTGACGGTCACTTCGTCACCCTTGATGAAATCCTCGATCAGGACCAGTTGGTCGTGCTCCAGGGCCTCATCCAGGCCGGCCTCGAGCTGATCCCGGTCATGGGCGATGGTAATGCCGATCGTCGAGCCTTCCCTGGCCGGTTTGACGACCAGCGGGAAGTGGCGACAGCGCTTCAGCAGCGCGGCCCGATCGTCCCCGGCACGATATGAAACGAAACCGGGAGTTGAGATCTCGTGGTAGAGCAGGATCTGCTTGCTCACCACCTTGTCCATCGCCATGCTTGAAGACATGACACCGCTGCCGGTGTACGGGATCTGCATCATCTCCAGCAGACCCTGGACCGTGCCGTCCTCACCGTAGCGGCCGTGCAGGCAGATAAAAGCCTGTTCTGCTTGCGCGTTCCGCAGCTGCAGCCGGCAGGTCGTGCCCGACATCGACGGCGACGGCATTACAGCCATTCTCGAGCAGCGCCTTGAGCACGGCATTACCGGTCTTCAGGGAGACCTCACGCTCTGCGGAGAGTCCTCCCATCAGTACGGCCGTTCTCTTTTGTTTCATTACATCGCGATTCGACATGTTCCCGTTCCCGATCCTGTGACCCTCGCTGTTAGTCTGATCCGCTCAGAAGTCGATTCAGCTCTTCACCGACCTGCCAGACATTGCCGGCACCTAGTGTGATGACGATATCGCCGGGCTGCAATACGCCTTGCAGATGTTTAACCGTGGCCTCTATGTCCCCGGTGTAGCAGCATGACTTGTGGCCATGGCCGCTGATTCCATCTACCAGCTTCTGAGCATTAACCTCCGCAATCGGTTGCTCACCGGCGGCATAGACATCCATGACGGCAATGTGATCAGCCTGGTAGAAAGCAGTCACGAAGTCATCAAACAGCGCCTCGGTCCTGCTGTAGCGATGCGGCTGGAACACCGCGACGATGCGCCGGTTCCAACCGGAGCAGGCCGCCGCCAGGGTCGCCTTGATTTCGACAGGATGATGGCCGTAGTCATCAACAATCATGATCCCTTGCGGCTCGCCCTTGATCTCAAACCTGCGCCCGACACCGCCGAAGTCCTGGAAGCCCTCGGCGATCGCCGAGAACTGCATATCCAGCTCCATGCCGACAGCAACCGCAGCCAGGGCATTCAGAACGTTGTGCCTGCCGGGCATGCGGATGCTCAGTTGGCCGAGCTCATCTCCCCGGTAGTGCACTTTGAATCTGGTGCGGTCACCATCGTGGACGATTTCGGAGGCCTGGAAATCGGCCTGGCTGGTCAGGCCGTAAGTCACCAGGCGTTTCTTCACCTGGGGGATCATCCCTTGCAGGTTCTGATCATCGAGACAGAGTACGACCAGCCCGTAGAACGGCACCTTGTTGATAAAATCGATAAAGGTTGCGCGAATCTCATCGATATCCTCGTAGTAGTCGAGATGATCCTCGTCGACATTGGTGACCACGGCGATGGTCGGTGACAGCTTCAGGAACGAGCCGTCCGACTCGTCGGCCTCTGCAACCAGGAACTCACCTTGCCCAAGCTTCGCGTTGGAACCGATCGAATCAAGCCGGCCGCCGATAACCACAGTCGGATCGATCCCACCGTGCGACAGGACCGTCGCCACCATGCTGGTGGTCGTCGTCTTGCCGTGGGTCCCGGCTATCGCGATGCCGTACTTCATGCGCATCAACTCGGCCAGCATTTCAGCGCGGGGGATCACGGGAATCTTGCGCCTGTGGGCTTCCTCGACTTCCGGGTTGTCCTGTTTCACGGCGGTTGAAGTCACCACGACATCCACCTCGGCGAGGTTCTCGCTGCGATGGCCGTAAGAAATCGAGCCGCCGAGCTTGTGCAGTCGCCTGGTGATATCGCTTTCCTTGAGATCGGAGCCTGTGACCTGATAGCCCAGGTTGAGCAGCACTTCGGCAATGCCGCTCATGCCGATCCCGCCGATGCCAACAAAATGGATTTTCTGGATCTTGCCGTACATAACTATCCCTGTCAGATGGCTTCGTCGAGAACAGCTCGACATTCCTGCAGTAGCCGGGCCGCGGCTCCGCGCCGTGCCAGCCCCCTTGCCGCAGACGCCATCGTCTTGATACTGGTTCGATCATGCAGCAAGCCGCTGATCAACGTGGCCAGGCGTTCCGGGGTCAGGTCTGCTTCTTCCATTGTCATCGCAGCACCCCTGGCGGCCATAGCCATGGCATTGGTCGACTGATGACCTGCCGCAGCGTACGGGTACGGCACCAGGATTGCCGGCCGGCCGCAGGCGGTCAGTTCTGCGAGGGTCGTCGCACCGGCCCGGCAGACGATCAAGGTCGATTTTGCGTAGGCCCCGACCATATCCTTGATGAAGGGGGTCACCTCCACATCCTGCCAGTTATTGTCGCGATACCCCTGCACGGTCTCCTCGTAATCCTGCTCTCCCGACTGGTGAATGATCTGCAGCTTGCCGCGCCATTCCTCCAGCATAGGCAAGGCTGCAACAATCGCCCGGTTGATCGCCCGCGCGCCCTGGCTGCCGCCAAACACCAGCAGGCAGGTTTTTTCATCATCTATACCCGGGCATGTCTCCATGGCAGCCCGGACCGGGTTGCCGGTCAGGACCGTGGCGCTGCAGTGGAACGCGCGATCGGCTTCGTCGAAGGAAAGACAGACCCTCTTCGCCCAACGCCCCAGCAGACGGTTGGCCAGCCCTGGCCATGCATTCTGCTCGTGAACCACGAACGGTATTCCCTGGGTTTTTGCCGCCAGCAGAACTGGCACAGAGGCGTAGCCACCGACTCCGACCACAACATCCGGATCGAAATTCCGCAGGATCTTCCTCGACTGGCCGAGGCTCTTGAGCAGCTGCCCCAGGACCCTGAACCTGCCAATAAACCCGCGCCCCGCCCAACCGCTCATCTCTATCGTCTCCAGTGCCCAGCCGAGTTCCGGCAGCATCCGCGCTTCCAGCCCGCGCTCGGTACCGACAAAAAGCACTTCACCTTGCGGCTCTTCCGATTTGAACTGCTCGGCCAGGGCGATCGCCGGGAAAAGGTGTCCGCCGGTTCCGCCACCGGCCAGCAGCAGCTTCATCGCACCTCTCCAGGAAGATGGCGTGATACGTTCAACAGCAGGCCAATTGCGGCCAAAGTTGTCACCAGGCTCGTTCCGCCGTAGGAAATGAACGGCAAGGCCAGCCCCTTGGTGGGGACCATCCCCATCACCACGGCCATATTGACAAATGCCTGCAGCCCGATCAGCATGGTGATGCCGAATGCCAACAGGCAGCCGAATTCGTTCGGCGCATTCAGCGCCGTACGCATGCCGCGCATGATCAGCAGCATGAACATTGCGGCGATTACTATCACACCGATAAAACCGAGTTCCTCGCCTACCACTGAAAAGATAAAATCAGTATGCGCTTCGGGCAGGTAGAAGAGCTTCTGCTTGCTCTCACCCAGACCCTGGCCGAAGGCCCCGCCGGAGCCGAAGGCGATCCAGCTCTGGATGATCTGGAAACCGGAATTGCTCGGATCCTCCCACGGGTTGAGAAATGCCAGGATCCGGCGCCTGCGGTAATCAACGCTCATCACCATGAAGTAGAGGAACGGCAGGGCTATCAGGCCGATACTGGCCAGGTAACTCAACCGGGTTCCGGCGACCAGCAGCATGGCAACCGCCACCGCGGCAAGGGTCAGGGCGCTGCCCATATCCGGCTGCGCCAGCAGAAGTCCCAGCAACACGGCGAGGATCAGCATGTAAGGCAAAAAACCGAAGCGGAAACTCTTGACCTTGTCCTGCTTGCGCGCCAGCGAATGGGCCAGAAACATGACCAGCCCAACCTTGACGAACTCTGCCGGCTGGAAAGTAATTCCGCCAACATTGAGCCAGCGGGCGGCGCCGCTGACCTTCTTGCCGACACCGGGGACCAGAACGGCTATCAGCAACAGGGCGCATACGCCCAGAACCGGCCATGCGGCCTTGCGCAGCAGGTTGAGATCTATCCGCATCAACAGAGCCATGGCAGCAAACCCGACCACGGCAAACACACTCTGCCGCTTGAGGAAGTAAAGGCTGTCGTTGTAATCGCGTACAGCCATGATCGATGACGAGGAGAACACCATGACCACGCCCAGGCAGGTCAGACAGACCGCCAGCAGGAGAATCGAATGATCTGTGCCCTGCCTAATTTCCATTGACGCTCTCCCGATGCCCGCTCAAGGCTCGAAACTCACGGGTAAAGATTTCGCCGCGCGCGACAAAATTTTCGAACATGTCAAAGCTGGAACAACCCGGCGACAGGATCACGGTTGCGCCGGGGCAGCTGTAGTGCGCGGCCAGCCCGACTGCAGCATGCATGCTGTCGACACGATGGATTCTGGTCAGACCTGCAAAGGTCCCGGCCATGCGTTCGGCAGCAGCGCCGATCAGAATCAGCTGCTCGACCTTCTCTCGGATCGGTTCGATCAGTGCCGAGAGATCGCCCTGCTTGTCCTTGCCGCCGGCGATCAGGATGACCGGCCTGTCGAGCCCGGCAAGGCTCTTGACGACGCTGCCTATGTTGGTTCCCTTTGAGTCGTTGTACCAGCCGGCCCCGTGCAGGTCGCCGAGGTATTCCATGCGATGCTTAAGGCCAGTGAACTTTGTCGCTGCCCCCCAGGCGATCTCCGCCGGACAGCCTTCCACGAGGAGCGGGATCAGTGCAGCCATGACGTTCTCCTGGTTGTGCCGGCCGCGAATCTGCAGCTCCGCAACCGGAAAGAGTGTCTCCTGTCCGTTCCAACGCCAGATAATCCGGTCGTCAACCAGGCTCATCCCTTCTTCCAGGACGGACTGCCCGCTGAAATAAATCTTGCGTGAACAAACATCGCTTGCAGCCTGCATGACCAGTGGATCGTCACGGTTCAGAATCGCAATATCGTCTTCCTGCTGGTTTTCAAAAATCCTTACTTTTGCTGTAATATAACTGGCCATGTCCGGATAACGGTCGAGGTGATCCTCACTGATATTCAGCAGCATGGCATAGCGCGGTCGGAACGTCTCGATCGTTTCAAGCTGGAAGGATGAAAGCTCAACCACCTGCCAATCGTAATCTTTACCGACCGCGTCAATCAGGGGGATCCCGAGATTCCCGCCGACGAAGGCGTTCTGCCCCCATGCTTTGAGCATCTCGCCGATCAGGCTGGTCACGGTTGACTTGCCGTTGGTCCCGGTGATGGCAATCATGGTGCCGGACAGTTCGTGCCAGGCGATTTCCACTTCGCCGAGCATCGCGATCTTGTTATTCTGGCAGGCGTCCAGTACCGGGATATCGAGCGGCACCCCGGGGCTGACAGCGATCAGGTCAGCCGCCATGAACTGCTCAAGCGTATGACCGCCGAGATCAAGTTGGATCCCTTGACTGAGCAGTTCCTCGAGATCATCGAAACACTCGGCAGGACGGCGATCAGACAGGACAACCTGCGCCCCACGTGCCAGGAAAAAGCGCGCCAGGCTGCGACCGGTTGAACCGGCACCGATAATCACGATCTTTTTGTCCCGATACTCCATAAATCCTTATCTCAACTTCAGCGTCGACAGGCCGATCAGTGCCAGGATGATGCTGATGATCCAGAACCTGACGATGATTTTCGGTTCCGGCCACCCCTTCAGTTCAAAGTGATGATGGATTGGTGCCATGCGGAAGATACGTTTACCGTAGAGCCGGAACGAGGTCACCTGCACGATCACCGAAAGCGCTTCCATGACAAAGATGCCGCCGACGATCACCAGCACGATCTCCTGCTTGGTAATCACGGCAATCGTGCCGATCGCGCCGCCGAGCGACAAGCTGCCGATGTCCCCCATGAAAACCTGGGCCGGGTAAGTATTGAACCAGAGGAAGCCGAGTCCGGCTCCGACCATCGCCCCGCACAGAACCGCAAGCTCTCCTGCACCCTTGACATTATTGATCTGCAGATAACCCGACAGGGTTGCGTGTCCGGCCAGGTAGGCAAACAGCAGGTAAGTGCCTGCGGCAATGATCACCGGTCCGATCGCCAGGCCGTCGAGCCCGTCGGTCAGGTTGACGGCGTTACTGGCGCCGATAATTACCAGCATGGCGAAGGGGACGTAGAACCAGCCGAGGTCCGGGTTGACGCCTTTGAAGAACGGAAACGCCAGGGTTGACTGGAATCCCGGGTATGTCATCAGGACCACGCCGACGCCGAAAGCGATCAGCAACTGCCAGAACATCTTCTTGCGCGGTGACAGTCCGTCGCTGTTCTTGAGACGCACTTTCAGGTAATCATCAACGAAGCCGATCACACCATAACCACAGGTAACCAGGAGCACCAGCCAGACGTAAATGTTACTCAGGTCAGCCCAGAGCAGGGTCGGCAGGACAATCGCGAACAGGATCAGGGCGCCGCCCATGGTCGGCGTGCCTTCTTTCTTGAAGTGCGATTCGGGGCCGAGGCGACGGATGTTTTGCCCGACCTGCAGTGCAGAGAGCTTTTCGATCAACCAGGGTCCGAGCAGAAAGCTGATGATCAACGCGGTAATCGCGGCATAGATCGTCCGGAAGGTGATAAACCGGAAGACGTAGAATACCGAGAATTCCGTGTGCAATGGGTAGAGCAGGTGATAAAGCACTTATATCTCTCCCTCAGTCCCCGTTCGCAGCCGGCCTCTGCGTCGAATTCCGCAGAGCATCTGTCACTTTTTCCATGCGCATGCCGCGCGAGCCCTTGATCAGCACCCGGTCACCGGCTTGCAACAGTTCAAGCAGGCGCGCCACCAGTTGATCGTGGCTCGTCGCGCTGAAAATCCTGTCATCATCCAGCCCCGCTTCGCGGGCGCCGCGTGCAATATCTTCGGCCAGGGTGCCATAAGTAAAGAGCCAGTCCGCCCGCTCCGGGACGATCGCCCCGATCTGCTTGTGCAACTCCGGCGCTGACGGCCCGAGCTCGAGCATGTCGGCCAGGACCGCAATCCGCCGGCCGGGGGCCCCCAGGTCATGCAGTGCGTCCAGAGCAGCATGCACCGATAGCGGGTTGGCGTTATAGCTGTCTTCAAGCACCACCACATCTCCCGGAAACTCGAGCAACTCCATCCGTCCCGGGCAAGGCTGGAACGCTTCAAGCCCCGCGGCAATTGCCTGCAATCCGACACCGATTACCGTTGCCGCCGCAGCAGCAGCGAGGGCGTTGGCAACGTTGTGCCGTCCCGGCAACGGCAGAACGACCTTTTGTGCGGACCCGGCGATAACCAGCTGAAAGCTCACCGAGCCGTTTTGGACCACGATTTTATCTGCCCTGACGTCGGCATCCCGGTTGTTGCCGAAGAAAACCCTGCGAACGCCGTTGGCAACCGGCAGGACACTCACCTCCGGATCATCTGCATTGATCAGAGCAATGCCATCGGCGGGGAGACTGATAAATAGCTCCCCCTTGGCCCGGGCCACACCCGAGAGACCGTCAAAGTTTTCCAGATGACCGGCACCGATATTGGTGATCAGGCCGATATTCGGCCGGGCAATCTCCGCCAGTCTGGCAATTTCACCACGGGCGCTCATGCCCATCTCGACGACCGCCCATTGATGCTCCGGCTGCAGGCCGAACAGCGTCAGCGGGACGCCGATCAGGTTATTGTAATTGCCCGCTGACTTGAGACCGGGGCCGAGGCTTGCCAGGATCGATGCGAGCATTTCCTTGCAGGTGGTCTTCCCTGATGTGCCGGTAATTCCGATCACCGGGCCCGAGAACTGGCGCCGGGATGCGGCGGCCAGGTCACCCAGGGCCTTGAGCGTGTCTTTCACCTTGACCACTGGCACCAGAAGACCGCCGATCATCTCCTCGCTGAGACAGGCCGCCGCGCCTCTCTTGATCGCCTGGGTCAGGTAGTCATGACCGTCGAAATTCTCGCCGCGCAACGGGATGAACAGCTCTCCCGGCTGGAGCGTCCGGCTGTCGGTGGAAATCCCCTGGAACTCAACCGACGCACCATTCTGCATCAGGTGACCTCCGGTGATTTCGGCAACGGTACGAACGTCCATGCGGATCATTGCAGGCCTCCCCGCTGCAGGGCCCTGCGCAGCTCTTCACGATCGTCGAAATGAATCCGCCCGCTGGCAAGGATCTGGTAATCCTCATGCCCTTTTCCGGCGACCAGCAGGAGATCACCGGGCTGCAGCAGGCTGACTGCAAACTCCAGCGCCTCACGGCGGTCCTCAATGACAACGTAGCCCCGCCCCGCACCAGCCATGGCATCCGCCCTGCTCCACTCCTGCTTGTGGACCCTGGCGAGACCGACACGGACATCGTCGAGGATCTGCCGGGGATTCTCTGTGCGCGGATTATCGGAGGTTGCAATCGCGATATCGGAACCGCGCGCCGCAACTTCAGCCATGATCGGCCGCTTGCTGCGATCCCTGTCGCCACCGCACCCGAAAACGGTCAGAATCCTGTTTGGCGAAAGTTGCTGCATCGCCTCGATGACCCGATGCAAGGCATCACCGGTGTGGGCATAATCGACCAGGATCACTGCACCACGATCGTTCTCAACCTGTTCGAGGCGACCCGGCACCCCTTTGGCTGTAGCCAGCCCGGTCGCAATCACCTCGGGCGACAGCTTCAACGCAACGGCCGCACCGATCGCACAAAGCAGGTTTTCCATGTTGTAGTCGCCAAGCAAGGGGGAGTTGATGGCCACCGTACCGAGCGGTGTTGCCACGCTGGCACGGATGCCTTTTAAAGAGATCTCGAAGCTCTCCGGATGGATATCTGAATGATCACTGCGACCGCAAGTCAGGGCACCTGGCAGCATCGCCGCAAGGCGCTGGCCGTAATCATCATCGACATTGATCACGGCGCGGCCCTTGTCGCGCGGCAACAGCTCCTTGAAGAGGTGGTATTTGCTGGCGAAGTAACTTTCCATATCCTGGTGATAGTCGAGGTGCTCCGGAGTCAGGTTGGTAAAGACGCCAACCTGGAAGTGCACACCATCGACCCGGTACTGGTCCAACGCATGGGAAGAGACTTCCATGACCAGTGAACGTGCCCCGATGCGCCGGAAATCACTCACCTGCTTCATCAGTTCCAGCGCCTCGGGAGTGGTGTGCGGCGCCTGGCGTAGATCCGAGCCGAAACGGTAGTTGATCGTACCGATCACCGCCGGATTCAAACCGGCCTCGCTGAGGATCGCCTCAAGCAGGTAGGTGATAGTGGTTTTTCCATTGGTCCCGGTAACGCCTACAGTCTGCATACCGTGTGTCGGGTTGCCGTAGAACTCTGACGAGGCCAACGCCATGGCTCGGCGCGCATTGTCAACCAGCACGGTAGTCACGGCTTCGACATGCATCGGCATCTCCTCACAGAAAACCACCCTGGCACCGTTGGCAATCGCACTGTCGATATAATCATGTCCGTCACTGACTACGCCGCGCAGGGCGAAGAAGGCATCATCACGACTGACCTGCCGCGAATCGTAATGCAGACCGTTCAGATCAATATCCGGGTTGCCATGAATCTTTTTGACCGGGCAATTTTTCAGTAGTTCCATTAACTTCATCGTCATCCGCCGCTTCTTCAGGCTTTCTCAGGATGGTGGTGCCATGCGCACCCACACCGGGGCGCCATAGGGAATCGATGCCCCGGGGCTCGGTGACTGTTCAACAACCCGTCCACGTCCACGAAAATCGATATTCAGCTGTTTTTCTTCCATAAGCTCGAGGACCTGGCGAAAACTCAATCCGGAAAAATCCGGCATCTGCGGTCCGCCGGATGGCGCGGCAACCATCAGGTACTGGAGACTGGCCTGTTTCGGTGTGACCGCATCAACAAATATCTGCTCCAGCGACGGCAGGCTTTCGCCGGATGGCATCTCCTGGTTGGGTGCAACCTTGAGGTATTGCATCGCCTGTGCAGCAATCCGCGAAAATACCGGCGCCGCAGTCAATCCCCCGTAAATACCTTTTTTCGGTTCGTCAATCGTTACCAGCATCACGATCCGCGGCGCCTCGGCCGGGAGGAAACCGACAAACGAGGCGACCCGCTTGTCTGCCGAATAGCCTCCCGTCACCGGATCAACCTTTTGTGCCGTACCGGTTTTGCCGGCGACCCTGAAGCCCGGCACCCGGGCATTGGTCGCCGTTCCGCCGTCTTCGGTGGTCAACTCCATCATCCGGCTCACCCGTTGGGCCACATCCTGGGCAATCACCTTGCGCACAACGCGTGGCTGGCTCTTACGTGTGACCTGGCCCTGGCTGTCAACAACCCGTTCGACGACATAAGGCTCCATCAGGTAGCCGCCATTGGCGATCGCCGCCGTGGCCGCGGTCAGCTGGACCGACGTCACACTGACCCCTTGACCGAATGAAATCGCCGCCAGGTCGACTTCGAACCATTTGTCCGGCGGCCTCAACAGGCCATTCACCTCACCGGGCAAATCTATCCCGGTTGGCTGGCCAAAACCGAAATCGGTGAGGTAACGATGGAAGGCTTTTCGCTCCAGCATTTTGCCTATTTTCGCCGAACCTATGTTCGAGCTGTACTTGATAATCTCCGCCGGGGTCAGTTTCTGGTACTTCTTGTGGTCGTGGATATCCTTGCCGCCAACCCGGAACACACCGTTTTCACAATCAATTTTCTGCCTGGTGCCGACGACCGCCTCATTCAGGGCGGCCGCCATGAGAAAAATCTTGAATGTCGAACCGGGCTCAAAGGAATCACAGACTGCCCGATTCCTCCACTGGTGAGGCTTGTAACGGGAGAATGCGTTCGGGTTGTACTCCGGGGAACTCGCCAGGGCCAGTACCTTGCCGGTTGACGGCTCCATCATGACCACGGTTCCTGCCTTGGCCTGGGTCGTGCGCAGCCCTTCGGCAAGTTCACGCTCGGCAAGGTACTGCAGGTTCTTATCGAGCGTCAGGTAAAGGTCATGGCCGCGCGTTGCCCCCTGAACCTGTGGCGAACCGGCGCCCAGACCGCGGCCCATTGCGTCCCGCTCCATCACCAGGTATCCGCCACGCCCGAGGATCATCTTGTCGTACTGCAGCTCCAGTCCTTCCAACCCCTTCGGATCGAGGCCGGTGAAGCCGAGCAGATGCCCGGCGATAGTGGAGTTGGGATAGAAGCGCCGGTGCTCCTTGATCATGCCGACACCATCGAGCTTCATCTGCTTGATCTGATTGCTCTGGCCCGGTGTGATCTGGCGTTTCAGCCAGACAAAGTTTCTGTTGCCCTTCAACTTGGCCTTGAGTGTTCTTGTTGAAACGCCCAGAACTTTCGCCAGGGATTTTGTTGCACCTGCAGTGGCCTTGAGTTTGCCCGGCTCGGCATAAACCGAATCGACATCAACACTGACGGCAAGCTCCTCTCCGTTCCTGTCGAAAATTGTGCCGCGCTGAGGCGTTAGGGGGATGACCTTCTGATGCTGTCGCTCGGCACGTTCTTCCCACTGCTGCTCCTGCAGGACCTGGAGATCGAAGGCACGCATCGCCACCAAAGCAAAACAGAGGGTAAAGACCACCCCTATCAGCCTGATGCGAAAGCGGACGCCTTTCTCCAGTTCTTTCATCAATCCACCGTAATCACCTGATCAGCGGAAGGTAAACGCAAGCGCAGTTCCTGCCGCGCCACTCGTTCAATCCGTTCAGGGCTTCTGAGGCTGGCCGCCTCAAGACGCAGGTTTGATGTCTCCTGGCGCAGATCGCGCAGCGTACTTTGCAGCTGGGACATCTCGTATTCCAGGCTGGTAACCTGGACCCGTGACCAAACGAAAAAGAGCGACACCGAAAGGAGCAGGGCAATAAAACCGAGCACCGGCAGCAGGTTCGGGCGACGCAGGGCAAAGCCATTGATTTTCGGTAACGCCTTGATGGTTGTGTCAGCCATCGTGTTTCTCCTCTGCGGAAAGCTTCTCCATTGCTCTTAACACGGCGCTCCTGGCGCGTGGATTGTTTTCAACTTCAGCGTCCGTTGCCCTCACCCCTTTTCGGGTTACAAGCCTGGCAGCCGGTTTCTGCCCACAGGCGCAGACGGCCAGGCGGGGAGGACAGATACAGCCGGTGGATAGTGCACGGAAAGCCTGCTTGACGATCCTGTCCTCAAGCGAGTGGAAGCTGATGACCACCAGCCGCCCACCGACTTTCAGCCTTTGCCTGGCAGCGTCAAGTCCCGCCTGCAGACTGTCAAGCTCGCCATTGACATAAATTCTCAGCGACTGAAAGACCCGTGTCGCCGGGTGAATCCGCTGAGGGCCCTTGCCGCGCGGCACGACCCGGCTGACCAGTTCGGCCAGCTGCAAGGTGGTCGTGATCGGCTGCCGTTCACGGAGCCGCCACGATTTCCCGGGCGATCCTTCCCGCCCAGCGCTCCTCACCGTACTCACGGAAGATGCGCTTCAAATGATCTGCCTCAGCCTCGGCAATCACGCTGGCGGCGGAGATTCCTGCCGAAGGATTCATCCGCATGTCCAGCGGGCCTTCTTCCCGAAACGAGAACCCGCGGTCCGGGCTGTCGAGCTGGTACGAGGAGACCCCAAGGTCCAGCACGACCCCGTCGAGCATCGCAACCCCCAGCGCATCGAGATGAGACTCCATCCCGGCAAAGTTGCCCTGCCGGAGCATCACCCTGTCGCCGAACTCCGCCAGGTTGCTTCCCGCAGCCTGTAACGCCTCTGCGTCATGATCAAGACCGATCAGGGTCTCCATCGGGGGATGTCGCTTCGAGGATCAGGCGGGCATGACCACCGCCACCCAGCGTTCCGTCCAGATAGATTCCTCCGCGACGGGGCTCGAGGTAGTGCAGAACCTCCTCCGCCATCACCGAAACATGCCTGAACCCATCCGAAGTCAAAGAGCTATAATCCCAGATCGAAACGCTTTTGCCGATCGTCTGCCAGGCGCTGTTCCGCTTCGGCAAGCATCTCGAGATATCTTGTCTTGTTCCAGATCTGGATTTTCTTCGCCCCGCCGACGATGACGACATCGCGCACGCCGTCCGTATCGAGCTGGCAATACTCGCGCAGAGATTGCGGCAGCTGGATTCGACCCTGCTTGTCGAAGGCACACTGGGTTGCCGGGGTTACTGTTGTAAAATAGAGGTCCTCCCGGAACTGATCGTTCGGGAGCTGTGCGAATTTTTCGAGGAAAAGATCCCACTCGGAGACCGGGTATGCAACAATACCGCAGCGATCCTGCGTCACGACCAGCGTTTCATCTTCGAACAGCTCTTTCAGCTGCTCACGAAACCTGGCCGGAATGCTTGCCCGCCCTTTTGCATCGATCGAATTGAAATAGACGCCCTGGAATCCCATTTGGCCCTCTTTGGCCTAAAAATACACTTTTCACCACTTTCTGGGCAAATATAGTCGCAGAGCTCTCAACTGTCAAGAAATATTTCAATTTTCTAGGGGGTTAGGTCGTTTTGTGGAGGTCAAAAAACAACTTCTGGGCACTTCAGTCTGGATGAAGGCGCGGAGCCCTCAAAAAGGGCAACAAAGACAACAGCCTATTTTTCAGGGAGATAGACGAAAAAGCTAACAAATTGCATTAAATTGAAAAGCAGCAGGGCATCAAAGCCTCGGGTATGAAAGCTATTTTTTCTCTTCCTCCGAAACCTGCATTTCAATCTTCTCGATTCGACGGTCGACAACCTCACGCACCGTAAAGCGCGCACCTTCCACTTCACACAGGTCACCTTCTTCCGGGATACTGCCAATTTTATCCAACAGGAAACCCGCCAGGGTATTGACATGCTCTTCTGAAAGGGCCAGACCATAGCGCCGGTTGATGTAGCGGATGGCCACGCTGCCGTCGACCAGGAACAGGCCTGGGCCAAGTTTGGTGATGAGAATTTCCTCTTCGTCATACTCGTCCTGGATCTCGCCGACAATTTCCTCGACGATATCTTCCAGCGTGCAGATTCCTTCGACTCCGCCATACTCGTCAACGACGACTGCGAGATGCAGGTGTTTGGTGCGAAACGCCTGCATCAATGCCTCGATAGGCTTGGCTTCCGGGACGAAATACGGAGGACGCGCCAGTTCGGACAGAGAGAATTCATCCGGCCGATCCAGGTAGCTGAGGATCTCCTTGGAGTGGATAATCCCGACGACATTGTCCAGATCTTTCGCGTAAACCGGGAAACGGGAATGGTGTGCCTGTGCTGCCAGTTTGACAACTTCGGCAAAACTCGTATTGACTTCGATGCCCACCACCTCGGTGCGCGGCACCATGACATCGCGGACCCTGATTTCGGAGAGGTCTATCACACCGTGCAGCATGCGACGTTTCTCCTTGCCGACGGCCCCGGCATGTTCACCGTATTCGATAATCGAACGGATCTCGTCTTCGGAGATCAGGGGCCGATCAACTTCGCCATGTAAAAAATGGGTCAGCAGCTTTGAAGTGCCACTTACCAGCCACGTCACGGGGCGTAGCAGCCACATGAAGAAACGAATCGGATGAAGGACCGTGAATGATATCTTTTCAGGATATTGTGCAGCGTAGGTTTTTGGGCAAACTTCGGCAAAGATCAGCAGCAGAGGGGTCAGTATGATGATCGTCAGCAGTTCGCCGCGCTGGCCGAAGAAATCGATAAAAAGCGTCGTGGCAAACACCGACACCATGATATTGACGAGGTTGTTGCCGACCAGGATTGCACTGAGCAGGCTGTCGGGTCGATCGAGAAGCTTGGCAAGCTGGCGCGCTCCCGGGCGATCCTTCTCGGCGAGGTATTTGACCCGCAAGGTGTCCATCGACATCAATGCGGTTTCCGAACCGGAGAAGAACGCCGAAAAGATGAAGAGAAAGAACAGGCCGACGATGTGCAGCCACTGGTCTTGGGTCATGGTATACGATTATCCGTTTCAGGCTGGGGCTGATTGTTTGTGGCTTTGAGAGAATATAACTGACAATGGTTGGAAAAACAATTTGTTAAGTAGAGAGAGGAATGTACGTGAGTATTTTGCACTGTGACTTTCTGGTAACCCGAGAACCGCTTTCTGAGCCTTGAGACTCAAGCCTGCGACTAAGACAAAACCGGCGGGTTGCGTCCCCGCCAGACGCCTTACTTTTGTCCATGCGGCGACAAAAGTAAGCAAAAACGCCTTTCTCCTTGCGGAGGGCATCTCCTTTGCCGGATTTCTGAGAAATCCAACAACCACAGAGCTGAATAAGCCGGCCCGTTACAGGGGGGCCTCCCATTTCAGTGTGATTTACAAGAGAAAAGCATGAAAACAACCAACAAACCCTCTTCTCTCCCCGAAACAAACAAAAATCTGCTATATTACCTGAACCCATAAATTCTGAACGGATACAGCTATTTCAACCTGTTGGAGCAGCCCCCGATGATCGACCTCTTCACCCAACAACGCCACACCGAACTCTGCAAGGAGATCACCCGCCACAACCGGCTCTACCATGAGCTGGACCAGCCGGAAATCACCGATGCCGAGTACGATGCCCTGTTCCGTGAACTGTTGGAGATCGAAGAGCAGTTTCCGGAACTGGTGACTGCCGATTCGCCGAGCCAGAGGGTTGGCTCTCGGGCCTCGGAAAAGTTCGCTCCGGTAGAACACGTCGTACCGATGCTCTCATTGAAAAATGCCAAGAATGCCGAAGATTTCCACGATTTTGACGCCAGCCTGCGCAAGACCTTCCTGGCCCGTTCCGAGGAGCTTGAATACGCCTGTGAAATGAAAATGGATGGCGTCGCGATTGAGTTGACTTATGAAAAGGGTCAGTTGACCAGAGCCAGCACGCGAGGCGATGGACTTGTCGGGGAGGACATTACTGAAAACGTCAGAACGATTGCCGATATACCGCAAACCTTGACGGCCCCCTGCCCCGAGATTCTCGATGTCCGTGGTGAAATCTATATCGATTTGGCCGACTTCCAGACACTCAACCGCACTCAGGAAGAGAATGGCGAGAAGACCTTTGCCAACCCGCGCAACGCCGCCGCCGGCAGCCTGCGCCAGCTGGATGCCAATATCACGGCACAGCGCCCGTTGCGAATCTTCTGCTACGGTGTCGGCCGCATGCAGGGCGCTGCGACCAACACCCAGATCGAAACCTTGCAGCACCTTGAAAAACTCGGCCTGCGCGTCAACCTGAAAGACACGACTGTCGCCCTGGGTGCAGATGCGGTCATTAACACCTTCAACGACCTCCAGGAACGCCGTGAGACCCTCCCCTTCGAGATCGATGGCGTGGTCGTCAAGGTCAACGACAGGGCTCTCCAGGAAGAACTCGGCATGGTCAGCCGTTCACCGCGCTGGGCGATTGCCCTCAAGTTCCCGCCGCGCCAGGAGCAGACGATCGTCGAAGATATCGGCCTGCAGGTCGGGCGTACCGGCGCCATCACCCCGGTCGCCCATCTCAAGCCGGTGACCGTCAGCGGCGTCACCGTCTCCCGGGCCAGCCTGCACAACTGGGACGAGATCGAGCGTCTCGATATACGTGTCGGTGATCACGTCATCGTCGAGCGCGCCGGGGACGTCATCCCCGACGTTGTCAAGGTACTGACGGATAAACGTACCGGCAAAGAGCGGCAGATTCCGCTGCCCACGGAATGCCCCGAGTGCGGTACGCCAGTGCAGAAGAACCCGGGCGAAGTCGTGCCGCGCTGCAACAACCCGCAATGCCCCGCCCAGATTATAGAGAGCTTCAAGCATTTTGTTTCACGCGATGCGATGGATATCGAAAGCCTTGGCGTAAAGCAGCTCACTCAACTGCTGGACACCGGCAGGATCAGGGATGTCGCAGACCTGTACCTGCTGAGCAAAGAAGACCTGTTCACCATGGAGCGCATGGGCGACACCCTGGCAGAGAAACTCTTGCGCTCCATCGAAGCGAGCAAGAACCAGCCGCTCTCAAGGCTCCTCTTCGGTCTCGGCATCCGCCACGTCGGCAGGAACACTGCCAGGATCCTGGCCAAGCGTTTTGCGTCATTGGATGAACTTGCCAGGTGCACGGCAGGGCAACTGATCGCCATCCACGAAATCGGTGACAAGGTCGCCGAATCAATCGTCGACTACTTCAACAACCCGGAGAAGAAACTCCTGTTGGAGAAACTGCAGCAGGCAGGGGTTGAACCGCAGGGTGAAGTTGTCATCCAGCAGGATGGCCCCCTGACCGGCAAAACCTTCGTCATCACCGGCACCCTGTCAAAATGGTCACGCAAGGAAGCCGAAGAACTGGTTGAACAACTCGGCGGACGGGCGTCAGGCTCTGTCAGCAAAAAAACCGATTACGTCGTTGCCGGGGAAAATGCCGGCAGCAAGCTGGCCAAGGCGCAAAAACTGGGCGTTGAGATTCTTGATGAAGAGGCCTTCGCAAAACTGACCGGAGGTGTGTGATGAGCAAAATCAGGGCAGAAGTCATTGTCCATGGTCGTGTCCAGGGCGTGTTTTTCCGCCAGTCAACCCTGGAGACGGCAAGGGCTCTTGAGTTGACCGGGCGGGTCAGGAACTGCCCGGATGGTACGGTTGCCGCGATTTTCGAAGGTGAAGGAGACAGGGTAAGAGAGGCCGTGGAATGGTGCCATCATGGCCCGCCGGCGGCCCGGGTCAGTAATGTCGAAGTGGACTGGCAGGACTATCGTGGTGAGTTCGACTGTTTCAAGATAGGCTATTGAACAGACCTCCTCCGATACCTAAAGAAAAGGGCAGCCGTTTGGCTGCCCTTTTCTCGACCCATGACTGAAGGAGGCAATCAATCAGAAGCGGATCAGAGCTCCGGCGTGCGGACCGGAGAATTTTGCATCAAGCAGAAGATCATCTTCATCAATGTCCATATCCAGATACCGGTAACCGGCAAAAATGCCTACCAAGGGGATCGGCGAATATTCAACCTGGGCGTCTATATCGGTTAAACTGTTGCCTTTGTATTCCAGGTAGCCGACCCGACCGACCACACTGAGATAATCGGCGATTCCGATGCGAGCTCTCGCTCCCAGAGAAGGGATCGGCACCCCGACGCTCTCCGACTCATCGATGCCGAAAGCCTTGTCCTGCATTTCAATCCTGGTGTCGATGTACTTTACCGCCACTTCCGGACCGACCTGAATCCGCAGCGGCAGATCGTCCAGGTTGATCAGGAACCAGGCCAGACCGGCTTCGTAGATATCGATATCCAAATCGCTGTCGATGCGGCGCCCCCCGGAAAAAGTCTCACCATTGAAATCGATGTCTCTGGACAAGACGCTTGAGCCGCTGAAACTGATCGGCAGATAGCTGGTAAAGAGCCGAAAATCTCCCAATTGCAGCGCAACCTCGGCGAAAAAACCGTCGTCGTCGTCAATCCCCAGGTCATCTTCGATATCAACAACGTCTCCCCCGACACCAACATCTCCGGAGGGTTCCAGTTTGTAATAGCCGCCTTTCAGCGAGATAATTTCATCGGCCAGTGCACGGAGATGCCAGGAAACCCATAAGTGCAGCGATGATCATGACCCGTTTGGCGAAAAACATAAGACATCTCCTTAATTGGCCGGCCCTCAGGCCTGCAGCTCTGTGATTTGTTGTTGTATGAAGATTAGGAGCAAGGGGTGTTCCAATTCACCGGAACGGGTAATAAGTCATGCAAAAATGATTAAATTCCAGCGAGTTGTAGAGGCGTATTTTGGGGCGGGAATTCGCGTGTCAACAATCGGGGGCTGATATGCTGACAATCCTCGGCAGAAGCTTATGTGAAATGACGATCTACGGCTTATCCCGTGGCAGAGAGTCCACGGTCGGGAGCCCCTCGGGAATCGTTATGCGGCATCATCACTCTTCTATCAGACTTCTCTGTCTTGTTCTGTCAGGCTGAGGCTTTGCCGGTAAACATCGCTGACCGGCAGACCATACTCCCTGGCGACCATTTTGACCGCATCGCGGCGCGACAGGCTGCTTTCTTCAAGCAGGTTTCGCAAGGCATCCCGCGCATTCATCTGCGGGCCCTCGGAGCCAGGTGGCAGGATCAGCACGATTTCGCCTTTCACCGGTTTACGTGAAAAATGTGCAATGGCGTCATCGACCGTACCGTGAAAAAACTCCTCGTGCATCTTGGTCAGTTCCCGGGCGACGACCAGAGAACGTTCTTTACCAAACACCTGCATCAGGTCGTTCAGGGCGGCGATCAAGCGGTGTGGGGTTTCGTAGAACACCAATGTGCGCTGTTCACCAGTCAGACGTTTAAGCAGATCGGTCCGCGCCTTGGCGCGCGACGGCAGGTACCCTTCAAAGGTAAAGCGATCGGTCGCCACTCCGGAGGCGCTGAGCGCCGCAACCATGGCCGACGCACCGGGGATTGGCACGACCGGCACACCGGCGGTCCGGCAGGAGGCGATCAGGCGATAACCGGGATCCGCTATGCAGGGCGTTCCGGCGTCGCTGATCAGGGCAACATTTTCTCCAGACCGCAGACGCTCCAGGATTTCTCCGTACCGCTGTCGCTCGTTATGATCGTGGTACGACAGGAGTGGTTTACGGATACCGAAGCGATCGAGAAGCTTGCGGCTGTGACGGGTGTCCTCTGCCGCCACCAGGTCAACCTCACCGAGAACCTTAACCGCCCGATAGGTGATGTCCTCAAGGTTGCCGATCGGTGTTGCCACCACATAAAGCGTTCCCGATGTCTGTTTGTCCTGCCCTTCCTGCATAGTTGTCAGGAACCCTTCTTTTTCTTCCCTGCGGCAACCTGTTCCAGATCAGCAAGCCACAATGCAGCGCTGGCGTCACTCGGCATGCGCCAGTCTCCTCGGGGCGAAAGGGACACCGTGCCGACCTTGGGGCCGTCCGGCAGGCAGGATCTCTTGAACTGCTGGGAGAAGAACCGGCTATAGAAAATCCGCAGCCATTTCAGGATCTCGTCGTGTGAGTAATCTTCCGCAAACACCCGTGCAGCCATGTCCAGGATCTTGCGCGGGGCAAACTGGTTGCGGACCACGTGGAACAGGAAGAAGTCGTGCAGTTCATAGGGGCCGACATGGTCCTCGGTCTTCTGGCTGATTTCTCCGGATTCATCCGGTGGCAGCAATTCGGGTGAAACCGGGGTCGCGCAGATATCGCGCAGGACGTCTGCGGCTCTGCCGCTGAACTCGGCCTCGGCACACCATTCGATCAGATACCGCACGAGCGTTTTCGGAATCGACGCATTGACCCCGTACATCGACATGTGATCGCCGTTGTAGGTCGCCCAGCCGAGCGCCAGCTCCGACAGGTCTCCGGTGCCGATGACCAGGCCGCCGACCTGGTTCGCCAGGTCCATGAGAATCTGGGTCCGCTCGCGGGCCTGGGAGTTCTCATAAGTGACGTCATGGGTTCCGGGGTCCTGGCCGATATCGGCAAAGTGTTGATGGACTGCGGCATCTATGCTGATCGTGCGGAGACTGACGCCAAGCTCATCGGCAAGGGTTTCTGCGTTCCCCCGGGTCCTGTCGGTGGTGCCGAAGCCGGGCATGGTTATGGCCAGGATATCGTCCCGGGACCAGCCCAGGCGGTCGAACGCCCTGACCGTCACCAGCAGGGCCAGGGTTGAGTCGAGGCCACCGGAAATTCCCACCACGGCCTTCTGGCTGCCGGTGTGCATCAGGCGTTTCATCAGGCCGGTGGTCTGGATGGCAAAGATCTCTTCGCAGCGGGCCTGCCGCTCGGCGACGCCGATCGGAACGAAAGGGGTCCTGGTCATTGGCCGGAGCAGCTTGTCCGCATCACGCACCGTAACCTCGACCGGCACCAGGAGAAAGTCCTGCTCCGCATGGCAGGCAGCGAAACTGTTGTTGCGCAGGCGCTCGTGGACCAGCCGCTGGATATCAATATCGGCAATGGCGATCTGGCTGGCAAACTGGAAGCGCTCGGTTTCGTCAAGGATCTGACCGTATTCCGCGATCAATGAATGTCCGGAGAAGACCAGGTCGGTACTCGATTCGCCCGGCCCTGCCGAGGCATAGATATACGCGGCCAGGCAGCGGGCCGACTGCGCCTGGACCAGGGCCCGGCGATATTCGCATTTGCCGAGAATCTCGGGGCTCGCGGACAGGTTGATCAACAGGGTCGCTCCGGCGGCGGCCATGGCCCCGCTCGGCGGGCTGGCCACCCAGGCATCTTCACAGATTTCGACGCCGAACAGGCAGTCCGGCATACCGTCGATATCAAACAGCAGATCGGTGCCGAACGGCGGGGCCTCTTCGAGCCAGGCCAGCTGGTCGTCAACCAGGTCAAGGGCGCTCGAGAACCAGCGTTCTTCGTAGAATTCCTGGGTATTCGGCAGGTAGGTTTTCGGCACCACGCCGCAGATCCGCCCATGGCTCATGACAACCGCCGCGTTGAACAATCGGCCGGACTGACGGACCGGCGCACCGACAATCAGGATCATCCCGGTCTGCTCACTCAGGGTGGTCAGGGTGCTAAGCCCCTCGCGGACCTGCTCCAGCAGGCTCTGCTGGTAAAACAGGTCGCCGCATGAATAACCGGTCATGGACAGCTCGGGGAAGACCACCAGCTGCGCCCCCTGGTCAGCGGCCTGCAGGGTTGCCTCCTCGATCGCCGCGAGGTTGAAGGCAACGTCGGCAACTTGCAACGACGGTGAGACCGCCGCAACCCGGATCATACCCATTTCCCGCAGCAACATTGACACTGGCAACTCCTTGAATCGACACGTCAGGTAATGGAACTAATTGAAAGAATTATTATTTTAATTGGCTAAAGGGGGAAAAGCAAACAGAACCAGCGAGCGGGCCCATTTAGGGGCAGTTCGGCGACCGGCGGGATCAGGCCTCGAATGCTCCCGGGATATGTTCGATCTCCAGGTCGCTGCCGTTGACCAGGATCGAAACCACGTCAAAACGGGGCTGTAAGCCCTTTCCCGGGTTGTCATTCAGGTACCACTTGGCCGCCCGGATGATCTGCCGCTGTTTGCGCGGGCCGACAGCTTCGGCTGGAGAGCCGAAAGCTGAACTGCGTCGGGTCTTGACCTCGACGAAAACCAGGGTGCGCCGTTGACGCGCGACCAGATCGATCTCTCCGAGCGGAGTTTGAACATTGCGCTGCAGGATCTTCATGCCGAGGCGCTGCAAGTACCGCGCGGCAGCATCTTCACCCATGCGCCCCAGGCTCAGCCTTGCTTCAGTCATGAGCTTCACAGTGCTCTTTGACACCGGCAAAGGTACGCCGGTGACAGACACACGGGCCATGCAGGGCCACGGCATTGCGGTGTTTCTCGCTGCCATAACCCTTGTGGCCGGCAGAAGCCGTACTCAGGGAAAAGCCGGTCGTAGGCGAGCATGATGCGATCCCGCACGACCTTGGCGATCACCGATGCCGCAGCAATCGAAAGGGAACGGGAATCACCCTTCTTCAGGGTCTTCTGCTCGATACCCAGGGGAACGGGAGTAATGCCGTCGACCAGGAGGAAATCGGGAGCGACCGGCAGGCGCATCACGGCGCGAGACATCCCCAGCAGGGTCGCCTGGAGGATATTGATCCGGTCAATTTCATCGGCCCGGCTGACACCGATGCCGACCGCCATGGCCTGTTCGTAAATCATCGGGAAGAGTTGATTGCGCTTCCTTTCGGAAATCTGCTTGGAATCATTCAGCCCGGGCAGGTCAAAATCTTCCGGCAGAATCACCGCGGCAGCGACAACCGGGCCGGCCAGAGGGCCGCGGCCGGCTTCATCAATGCCAGCGACAGCACGATAGCCACGACGCCGTGCCATAGTCCTCGAAGAAGAGTTGTGATTGTGAATTTTCCGGGAAGAGCTCCATTGACCCAAACCTTGCAGGATTGGCCAACAGTATTCATGAATTGACAGGGCAATTCAACAAAAACAAGCAGCTGGCCTCCCAAGAACGGGACGCCCGGCAAGTCAGGTTTTCAAACGGCAGCCCTGCGATCAGCAAGCGCAGGATAATTGTTGTCTTTCTCCAAATCTCTCAATGGATCCGTGCCGACAACGATCCAGCCCTCGGAACGCCTGAACCTGACCACCCTGTCCAAAGACAGAAAAACATTAAACGCCTGCTTGGCCATCTGGCAGACAGCACCATCTTTCAACTCTACATTGACTTTCATGGACATGAAACGTGCTCCATACTGCGCAGACCTAAAAAACCTCGATAAATTAATATTTTAACAGTTTACACCAGTACAGTCTCAGGTCAACAGAAAGGATGGATTAAAAAACGGCGCACTATCCGATAAAGACAAATAATCGTGGCTCAAAGGAGACAACGGAGAGTCCTCTCAAGGGAGATCAGACACAAAAAAGCCCCGACTGGTCAGCCGGGGCTTTGGCAATTTATTCCTGTGTGAAGCTCTAGCGCTGGCGCACTTCCTTGATACGAGCGGCCTTGCCCTGCAGGTTGCGCAGGTAGTACAGTTTGGCGCGGCGGACCCTGCCGACCATCATCACTTCGACCTTGTCGAGGACCGGACCATGCAAAGGGAAAACCCTCTCAACGCCCATGCCGTTGGAGACTTTACGTACGGTAAAAGTCGAACCGACACCATTGTTACGACGCTTGATGCAGACACCCTGAAAAACCTGGATACGCTGTTTGTCGCCCTCGGTGATTTTGACGTGCACACGCAGAGTATCCCCCGCCTTGAACTGGGGGATGTCTTTCCTCATATTTTCCATGCCGATGTAATTGACAACGTTCATCGTTTTAGCCTCCTCAGATAAGCGAACCGCTTATTTACCGTATTATGGCGAAAAGTGTCAAGATAAAAAAATGATTTTTATCTTTCAATATGGGGTCGTAGAGCATAGTCAAGGTCCCTTCTCCGGGCCAGCCCCTTGCAGCTCACATCATCTCATTTTTCGACAATACGGATCGATGCATTGGCGAGCATCGATTCCATCTCCCTGAGGAGCTGCGGATCATCTCCAGGAGCCGTAAAATAGAGAAAGAACCAGTGGCGTTCAACAGTACCGACGTAGCCCCGGAAAACCATCGGACGACCATGTTTGAGAAATTTTGCCAAGAGCAGGTATGTGTTCCTGGCACCGGCAATTTCGGTCGCCCTGACATCCCATGTAGCATCCGTCACATCCTTCTCTTTAGCCAGGCTACGGGCGGCGTGCTCCGCAGAACTTTTCAGCGCCCCTGGCCCGGGGACCGAAGCCCCCTCATCGAACGGACTGAAATCGATGTCGAGGTGTGCACCACTGGAGGCATGGAAGACAATGACTTCATTCGCCGCCAGTCTGTTGCGGGCGACTATTTCAATCTGTTCGGGGGTCGCCTTGGCCGCGGCAGGTTCATGGGCGACATGACGGGCCGTTTCCTTCACCAGCGCCTCAGGCGGACCTGCCGGATGCACCGTCCAGCCGCTGACAGGGTCGATGGTAAAAACCAGGTGCTCGGCAACGGTCAAATCGGCCGCACCCGAGGGGAATGTAGACAGGCACAACAGCAGACAGGCAAGCAACAGATTCCTCGGCATTTTCAAGCTCCAGCTTCATGGACTGATAAATTGTAACTTATGCAAAGGGCAATGCACGACGCATCGAAAAAATCTTGATCTATGCCAGAGGCAAAACCGAGCCATCTTCGCCGAGCAACCGGTCGAGGACAACTGCCGCGGCAGTACGCACAGAGAGGTGATTGTAGTGGCCGGCGCGAATCGGGTCCAGGCAGGGGCGTTCCGCCGTGTACAGCTCGGGGGCCAAACCATGTCCGGTACCGAAAACCAGTAACACCGGCTGTTGCGTCGCCAGCTTTCTCGCATCTGTGTAGTCGATGCCGTCTTCGTGACGGGCACCGGTCAGGACTGCGACACCGCCCTGTTTGTTCAGGGAGCGCCAATCGGCAAGGGCATCATCAAAACTGTCGACCACCTGCAGACAGTCGAGAGCCCTGCACCGGTCAGGATTATAGCTGGCGCCAAAACCCTCCTGCCAATGCTTGACAATCCGGGCGGTAAGCAGTTGCTGTTCTGCTGCGGGGGTTACGATGTAGTAGCGACACAGACCGTAAGTCGTCGCCAGGCGGGCAAGGTCGTGGATATCAAGGTTGGTCACTGCAGACGTCACCACGTCGCCGCGCCGGTCAAGCACCGGGTGGTGCACCAGGGCAATCGCCATCGGCTTGAACATTACGTGTCCTGCTTTTCTGTCGCGGCCTGCAATTCTTCGAGGAAACGTCATATCTTCATCGGTCAAGGGCGCCGCATCGAGAAGTTCCGGACGACGTTCCAGGGTGCGCCGCAACTGCTCGCGGCGTCGCCAGCGGGCGATGGCCTGGTGGTTGCCGGAAAGCAGAATTTCGGGGACGCGGTTTCCGTTGAATTCAGCAGGGCGCGTATATTGCGGGTATTCGAGCAGGCCGTCGCTGAAGCTGTCTGTCAGGGCGCTGCCCGCGGCGCCGAGAACGCCCGGCACCATGCGTGCCGTCGCATCGAGCACCACCGCTGCCGCCAGTTCGCCGCCGGTCAGGACAAAATCGCCCAGCGAGACCTCTTCGTCGACCAGTGATCGGATCCGCTCGTCGTAGCCCTCATAACGGCCACAGACCAGAATCAGCCCGGAATCGCGACTATAGCGTTCGGCATCGACCTGGCGAAAAGGTTTGCCCTGCGGCGACATGAGCAGGACGCGGGATTGCGGACTCTGCTTCTTCAGATCGGCCAGGGCAAAGGCAACCGGGTCGACCTTCATGACCATACCGTCACCGCCGCCGTACGGGGTATCATCCGTCACCTGGTGCCGGCCTTCAGCCCAGTCACGCAGGTTGTGCAGGTTGACGGTGATCAGCCCCTTGTCAACCGCTTTGCCAAGGATGCTCGCCTGAAGAGGACCTTCAAGCATGCCCGGGAATAGAGTCAGGATATCGAAACGCATAAGTTCATCACACAACAAGGTTAATAATTGACTGGGCCACCAAGGCACGAAGACTCCAAGAAAGCCCGTTGGACTGAGAAGGTTTATTGTCTTCGATTTTTATGGCTCGGCCACTCAATGCTGTTGTTTTCGTGTCTTTGTGACTTGGTGGCCATATTTCGATTCATCGACCTGGCTATCAGGGCTGTCATCAGAATTCGGGATCAGTCCTTCCGGCAGATCAACGTGCAGACAATCTCTGTCGCGATCAAGCTCTACCAGGAAAGGTTCGACAGCCGGAACCAGGATTTCCCCTGCCGGGCCCTCGATTTCCAGGATGTCGTGCGCCGGAGTACTGAACATGCCCACGACCCGGCCGATCTCGCCGTGCTGGCGATCAACCACGGTCAGCCCTTCCAGGTCGGACCAGTAAAACTGGTCATCGTCGAGCTCCGGGAGGTCGGCGTTGTCCATCAGTACGGAAGCCCCTATCAGGCCTTCCACTGCAGCGAGGGTCTCCAGCCCGGAGAGTCTCAACAGGATGTTCTGCTTGTGGGGAGAGGATCGGACAGCTTCGTGTCGGACCGGGAGGCCCTCGCTGTTTCTCAGATAAACCGTTCGGGCACCCGGCAAGGCCAGGTCTCCGGTCGGCAATGGTCGAATTTTCAGGTCCCCTTTGAGACCGTGAGTGCCGACAACGACGCCCACTTCCAGCAGATCTTTCGACTTGTCTTTCATCATTCCAGGATCTGCAGCACGGCTCTCTTGTTCTCGCGGGTCGCCTTGGCATTCAGCAGGGTGCGCATGGCCTTGGCCGTTCGTCCCTGCTTGCCGATGATGCGTCCCATGTCTTCCTGGGCGGCAGCCAGCTTGACGAGAATCGTACCGTCGGCGTCCACCTCTTCACTGACGGTGATCGCGTCCGGATTGTCCACCAGAGCTTTGGCGATGAATTCGATGAGCTCTTTCATGGCGTCCTTCCTTATGTTGACAAAAGTCAACGTCCACGGGCGCCGCAAAAGCTCAGGGATTTAAGCCTGCTTGAATTTGGCCCAGATCCCCTGCTTGCGCAGCAGCTGACGAACCGTGTCGGTCGGCTGAGCACCTTTGTTCAGCCACTCAAGGGTCCGCTCTTCAACAACGTTGAACATCGGGGGGTCCTGCCTCGGATCGTATTGCCCCAGTTTTTCAATAAAACGGCCGTCACGGGGGAACCGCTCGTCCGCAACAACAACCTGGTAAAAAGCTTTTTTCTTGGCGCCACCACGGGCCAGCCTGATTTTTACTGCCATTGACTTCTTTCCTCCTGAGCTTGCGACTCTTGGTAATTTATAGGGTAAACCCCAGTGTTATTGATTGTTATGCTATCATGCCGCCCGACGCCGGGTCGGGCAGCGGCTTACATCGGAAAATCGCCAGGGCCCATCATGTCACGCATACCTTTGGGACCCATCTTCTGCATTTTTTTCATCATCTTCTGGGCTTCGGTGAACCGTTTGAGCAGCTGGTTGACGTCCTGCACCCTTGTCCCGCTGCCGTTGGCGATACGCAATCGCCTGGAGCCGTTGATAATTTTATGGTTACGCCGTTCCTTGCGCGTCATCGAGTTGATGATCGCCTCGATCTTTTTCAGCTCATCATCGGGGAGCTGCATCCCCTTCATCTTCTTGAGTGCCTTGCCCGCCCCCGGAATCAGCGAGAGCATCGACTCCATCGACCCCATCTTCTTGATCGATTTGAGCTGCTCCTTGAAGGTCTCCAGGGTGAAGCCATCATCACGGAGACGCTGCTCCATGCTGGCGGCTTCCTTCTCGTCGAAAGCGGCTTCAGCCTTCTCGATCAGGGAGAGGACATCTCCCATGCCCAGAATCCGCTGCGCCATCCTTTCGGGATGGAAGGTCTCCAGGGCCTCCAGCTTTTCACCCATACCGACCAGCTTGATCGGCTTGCCCGTCACCGCCCGTATCGACAGCGCAGCACCACCTCGGGCATCGCCGTCCAGCTTGGTCAATATGACCCCGGTCAGGTCAAGGCGCTCATTGAAAGAGCTGGCCACGTTGACTGCATCCTGACCGGTCATGGCATCCGCCACCAGCAGGATTTCACGCGGCTCCACGCTGGAGCGAATCCTCTCCAGCTCCTGCATCAGTGTATCATCGATATGCAGGCGACCGGCGGTATCGAGTATCAGTGTATCGTAACCCTGCCGGTCGGCAAACTCGAGGGCCTGGCGACATATCTCAACCGGGTCCTGATCGGCACGGCTGTCATACACCGGGATATCGATCTGGCGGCCGAGGGTTTTCAGCTGTTCAATCGCAGCGGGCCGATAAACATCGGCCGGGACCAGCAGCGGGTTACGCTTTTCCCGGCGCAGCTTGAGCGCCAGCTTGCCGCAGGTCGTGGTCTTGCCCGCGCCCTGAAGTCCGCAGAGCATGATCGGTACCGGTGGACGGGCATCCAGGTCAAGCTGGTTATCTTCCGAGCCGCCCATCAGCTGGCCCAGTTCGTCACGGACGATCTGGATAACCTGTTGACCGGGGGTCAAGCTCTCCAGGACATCGTGACCGACCGCACGTTCACGAACCGCGGCCACGAAATCCTTGACGACCTTGAAATTGACATCCGCTTCCAGCAGTGCCAATCGCACTTCACGCAGGGCCTGCTGGATGTTCTCTTCGGACAGGCGCCCACGACCACGCAACTGTTTGAAAACGCTGTCAAATTTCTCGGTTAAGGTATCAAACATCTGTCAGTCACTTTATTGCCCGGATGCCAATGTGGACAAATGATGCACTTTAGTGAACCCATAAGGACTTTGTCAAGCTAAAACAGGGCGTCTTCCGGCTTCTCCGCCACACATTTCAGCCGGTTTCAACCGCCAGGTAGGCCCCTTCCCTGCGCTGGTGCAATTCAACCGGCGAAAGGTTTTCATCGGCAAGAACCGTCAGAAGTTCGTCTTTGACTTCGGGAGAGAAACGCAAGGCAAGGCCGCAGTCCGAGGTCAACTGCCGGGGAACCGGGATCAGCAGGAAATCCACCTTCGCCAACTTGAGGATTTTCTCTGCCTTGAGGACCCGGTGAATCGAATGGAATATTGCGACGAAGTCGTTCTCTTTAACCATCAACACATCCTGTAGAAGTCTGAAGCGGCGGGCATCATGCCACG